>NZ_JAUTAZ010000001.1:1212753-1819129 GCF_030818905.1 Microbacterium sp. SORGH_AS_0888 | reverse complement strand
GCTCGGCGAGGATCGACATCCCGATCAGCCCTTCTTCCCGAACCGCGCCCGGAGGTCCGCCTTGCGGACCTTGCCGCTCGCGGTGCGGGGCAGGTCCTCGACCACGACGACGTTCTTGGGCAGCTTGTACCGCGCCAGCACGCCGTCCAGCTGCGTGCGCACGGACTCGGTCGTGACCTCGGCATCGCCTTCGCGCACCGTCACGACCGCCCAGGGCACCTCGCCCCAGCGCTCGTCCGGCACCCCGATGACGGCGACCCCGGAGATCCCCTGGATGTCGCTGATGAGGTTCTCGACCTCGGCGGGATAGATGTTCTCGCCGCCGGAGATGATCATGTCCTTCAGCCGGTCGGCGATGAACAGGTAGCCGTCCGCGTCGAGGTAGCCGAGGTCGCCGGAGCGGAACCAGCCGTCGTCCGTGAAGGCCGCGGCCGTCGCCTCGGGGAGTCCGTGGTAGCCGAGGAACACGTTGGGGCCGGAGATCTCGATCTCGCCCACGGTCCCGCGCGGGACCATGTCGCCGTGCTCGTCCGCGATGCGCACGTCCGTGAAGAAGTGCGGGAGGCCGACGCTGCCCTGCTTGACGCGGGTCATGTCGGCGGCGAGCGAGGTCGCCCCCGGCGAGGTCTCGGTCATGCCGTAGCCCTGGGAGAAGCGCAGGCCGCGCTCCTCGTAGGCGTTGAGGATGCGCGTGGGCACGGCCGAGCCGCCGCAGGTCAGCTTGGTCAGCGACGACACGTCCGTGCTCTCCCAGCTCGGGTGCTCGGCCATGAGCTGGTAGGTCGTGGGCACGCCCGAGAGCATCGTGATGCCGTGCCTCTGGATCAGCTCGAGCGCGCGGCCCGCCTCGAAGCCCTTCTCCAGCACGATGGTGCCGCCCATGAGGAGGACGGGCATCGCGCCCATGCCGAGCGAGGCGACGTGGAACAACGGGGAGATCAGCAGCGCGGTGTCGGCGGTCGACACGTCGTAGTCGACGATGCAGTTCATGGCGCACCACGTCAGGTTGCCGTGGCTGAGCACGGCTCCCTTGGGCTTGCCGGTGGTGCCGGAGGTGTACACGATCGCGACGGGGTCGTCCAGCGAGACCGCCGCATCCCGGTGCCCGGCCGTGGCCTGCTCGATGAGGCGGGTGAGCCCGGGGAACCCGGTCACCCCCTCGCCCGTGACGATCACGTGCGCGATCCGCGCGGCCTCGATCGCGGGGGTGACCCGCTCGGCGAACTCGGGGTCGTGCACGAGCGCGCGCGCCCCCGAGTCGGTGAGGACGTGCTGGATCTCGGGAGGCGCGAGCCGGGTGTTGACGGGGACGAAGACCGCGCCGAGCTGCGCGCAGGCGAACAGCACCTGGAGGAACTGCGGGCTGTTCTCGCCGAGGTAGGCGACGGCATCCCCCTTGCCGATCCCGCGGTGGGCGAGCACGGCCGAAACGCGGTCGACCGTGTCGGCGAGCTCACGATAGGTGAGGGAGGCCTCCTGGAAGACGAGCGCCGTCTTGTCGGGGGTCTTCAGCCGGCGCTTGGCCATCCAGGAGCCGAGTCCATGGTTGTGCATCGTTGCGGTCCTCTCCGTCGAGGCAGTGTCAGACGAAGGATAAGGGTCAGGCGTAGAAGCGCGACAGGCTGCGGGCCACGACCGCGGGCTTCGTGCCGCCCTCGATCTCGATCGTCACGTCGACCACGAGCTGGTAGCCGCCGGGCACCTCGGTCACGTCGGCGACGGTGCCGCTCAGGCGGATGCGCGAGCCCACCTTCACGGGCGACACGAAACGCACCTTGTCGAGCCCGTAGTTGACCTTGGTGCCCACGCCGTCGACGTCGAACACCGAGCTCTGCAGCGGGATGAGCAGCGACAGCGTGAGGAAGCCGTGGGCGATCGGCGCGCCGAAGGGGCCCTCGGCGGCGCGCTCCGGGTCCACGTGGATCCACTGGTGGTCGTCGGTCGCGTCGGCGAACGTGTCGATGCGGTCCTGCGTGACCTCGAGCCACTCGGACGGGCCGAACTCGGTGCCGGCGGCGCCGGCGAGGTCGGCGTAGTCGAGCTTCACAGCGGTCATGGTTTCTCCTTCGATGGATGCGGTGGGTCAGACGAAAGCGGAGCGGTCGGGTGAGGGCGCGGCCCACGATCAGCGCGTTGATCTCGTGGGTGCCCTCGTAGGAGTAGACGGCCTCGGCGTCGGCGAAGAAGCGGGCCGCATCGTGCGCGAGGAGGATCCCGTTGCCGCCGAGCACCTCTCGTCCGAGCGCCACGGTCTCGCGGGCGCGCAGGGATGTCGTCATCTTCGCGAGCGCCGAGCTCTCGTCGCTCCAGTCGCCGGCGTCCTGGCGGGCCGAGAGCCGGGCGACGAGCCCGAGCGAGGACGTGAGGTTTCCGAGCATGCGCGCGAGCTTCTCCTGCACGAGCTGGAAGCCGCCGATCGGGCGGCCGAACTGCTCCCGTTCGCGGGTGTACCGGACGGCGGCGTCCAGGGCGCCGGCCTGCACCCCGGTCGCGATCCACGCGACATCCGAGCGCATCGCGCGGAGCAGCCGTGCGACATCCCGCCACGAGTCGACCCGCTGCAGCCGTGCCGACTCGGGCACGCGCACGCCGTCGAGTCGGATGTCGAAGTTCTGCATGGGCCGCAGGGCGACCTTGCCCTCGATGAGGGCGAGGGAGAGCCCGGTCGTCTCGCGGGGCACGAGGAAGGCCTTGACCTGGCCGTCGGCGGTGTCGCGGGCGAACACGGTGATGAGCTCCGCCGTGCCGGCGCCGCCGATCCAGCGCTTCGCGCCCTCGAGCACCCATGTGTCGCCCTCGCGGCGTGCCGTCGTGGCGAGGCCCCCGGCGACGTCCGAGCCGTGGTCGGGCTCGGTGAGGGCGAACACGCCGGTCGTGCGGAACGTGCGGATGCCGGGGTCCAGGGCTTCCGCCTGCTCCGGCGACCCGCCGAGTCGGACGGCCGTGCGGAAGAGCCCGGACTGCGCGTTGTAGAGGGTCGCCACGGAGGCGTCGGTGCGCGCGAGCACGTAGTTGCGCCATCCGGAGAACGTGCTGGAGTCGGCCTCCTCGGGCGTCACGCCCTCCGGCTGCATGAGATCGAGCGGCGCGAGGGCCGCGAGCACCGTGTCCGGCATCGTCGCGGACTCCCAGGAGGCGGCCAGCGTCGGCCGGACCTCGGCGTCGAGGGTGCGCTGCAGACCTTCGAGCGCGGCGAGCGCAGCCTCGCTCAGCCCCGCCGTGGCGAAGCCGTAGGGGTCGAAGCCGACGGCGGTGTCGTTCGTGAACATCGGGCGGTCCTCAGCCGAGGCCGAGCAGACGCGCGGCGTTGTCCTTGAGGATGCCCGGCATGACCTCGGGCTTGAGCGCCGTCCGCTCGACGTCCCGCAGCCATCGGTCGGGGGTCAGCAGGGGGAAGTCCGAGCCGAAGAGGATCCGGCTCTTGAGGTAGGAGTTGGCGGCTCGCACGAGCGACTCCGGGAAGTACTTCGGGCTCCAGCCGGACAGGTCGATCCAGGTGTTGTGCTTGTGGGTCGCGACGCTCAGCGCCTCGTCCTGCCAGGGCACGGAGGGGTGGGCCATGATGATCTGCAGCTCACCGAACTCGGCGGCGACGGTGTCCAGCAGCATGGGGTTCGACAGTGACAGCCGGAACCCGCGGCCGCCCGGCATCCCCGCCCCGATGCCGGTCTGACCGGTGTGGAACAGCGCCGTCACGCCCGCCTCCTGCAGCGCGGCGTAGAGCGGGAAGAAGCGTTCCTCGCTCGGGTCGAAGCCCTGCACCGTCGGGTGGAACTTGAACCCGCGCACGCCGTGCGTCTCGATGAGGCGCCGGACGCGGTCGACGGCGTCGGCGCGGTTCGGGTCGACGGAGCCGAAGGGGATCAGCACGTCGTTGTTGCGGGACGCGCCCTCGGCGATCTCCTCGTTCGAGATCGGCGGGTGACCGAGCGTCGTCTCGGAGTCGACCGTGAACACGACCGCCGCCATGTGGCGCTCGCGGTAGTAGGCGGCGACGCCGTCGAGGTCGGGTCGCTCGACGTCGGCGCTGAAGTACGCCGACGCGGCGGCCGCCAGGTCGGCGGGGAGCGAGGAGTGCCCGTGGGCGTCGACCTCGATGTGCACGTGCACGTCGATCGCCGTGATCGAGGCGAGGTCGATTGCCGGCTCGTAGCGGGTGGTCACCGCTGCAGCTCGTCGGGCAGCGGCGGGAAGGTCTCGCCGACGGACTGCTCCTGGTAGAGGCCGGGGAACTCCGCCTCGAGTGCCTCGACCGACCATCCGCCCTCGTGGTACGCGGTGACGACCGCCTCGGGGTGCGACCACAGCTGCAGCCGGTCGCCGCCGATGCCGATGGCCTGGCCGGTGATGGATGCCGCGTCGTCGCCGGCGAGGTAGGCGATGAGTCCGGCGACGTCGGCCGAGGTGCCGAAGCCGAGGTCGTGACGGAAGAAGGCGGGCATCGGCTCGCCCTTCGCCTCGGCCTCGACGGCCGCGGCGAAGTAGGGGAGGGTCGCCGTCATGGCGGTCGCCGCCACCGGGATGACCGCGTTGGCGGTGATGCCCGCGCGCTTGAGCTCGAGGGCCCAGGTGCGCACCATGCCGACGATGCCGGCCTTCGCGGCGGCGTAGTTGGTCTGGCCGAAGTTGCCGCGCTGGCCCGTGGGGGAGCCGATGGCGATGATGCGACCGGGGATCTGGTTCTCGCGCATGTAGGTCGCGGCCTCGCGCACGCACGTGAACGTGCCGCGCAGGTGCACGTTGATCACGGTGTCGAAGTCGTCGTCGCTCATCTTCCAGAGCACGGTGTCGCGGAGCACGCCCGCGTTGGTCACGAGGATGTCGAGGCGCCCGTAGGTCTCTACGGCCGTGCGGACGAGCTCCTTCGCGGTCTCGGTGGGACCCACGGGGGCGACGACCGCGGTCGCAGTGCCGCCGGCATCCGTGATGGTCTTCACCGCGGCGTCGGCCGTGGCGGCGTCGACGTCGTTGATGACGACGGATGCGCCCTGGCGGGCGAGCTCCTGGGCGTAGGCGAGGCCGAGGCCGCGTCCGGACCCGGTGACGATGGCGACTTTGCCGTCCAGGCTCATGCGATGACTCCTTCGTTGAGGGTTCCAGGAAAACGCAGATCGTTGAGAATGTCAATAATGTGGTCTGCGGGGTATCGATGCCTATACTGAGCAGATGTCCGAGCCCGCCGCCCGCCCCGTCGCGGCGGGGCCCGCGCGGCTGTGGGCCTCGACGGTCGGCAGCGACACGAGCTTCCTCCTCGCCCGCGCCAACGCGCTGTCGCTGCAGCGGATCACGCGCACGCTCGCGCCGTGGGACCTGAAGGTGCGCTCCTACTCCGTGCTGGCGCTGGCCGCCGCCGACGTCCGGCCGACCCAGCGCGAGCTCTCCGAGTTCCTCCAGCTCGACCCCAGCCAGATCGTCGCGCTGATCGACGCGCTCGAGACCCGCGGACTCGTCACCCGCGAGCCCGACCCCAACGACCGCCGGGCCAACATCCTGATGTGCACGGATGCCGGGCGGGTGCTGCATGCCGAGGCCCAGGCCGCCGTCGCGCTCGCCGAGAGCGAGCTCTTCGAGGGCATCGACTCCGCCGTGCTCGACGCGGTCGTGACGGGCCTGCGCCACCTCGCGGCCGACCCCGGGCTCGACGGCGCCGATCGCCCGTCCCGGCCCTGACGGAGTCTCGGCTGCGGCCGTGCCGTGCTTGCCTGCGGCCGTGCCGTGCTTGCCTGCGGCCGTGCCGTGCTTGCCTGCGGCCGTGCCGTGCTTGCCTGCGGCCGTGCCGTGCTTGCCTGCGGCCGTGCCGTGCCGTACGTGCGGCCGTGCAGTGCCGTGCCGTGGGTGCGTGCCCGCGGCCGTCCTGCGGGGATTGTTCGCGGCGCGCCGGGCTGGACCCGGGTTTCGCGGCGTGTCGACCACGATCCCCGCAGGTGCGGATGTCGGGGCTCAGCCCCGATCGAGCACGTACCGGTCGCGTCCGACCGCGATGCCGACGACGAGCTGCGCGAGCATGATCGTCAGCACGAGCCCGAACGGCAGGAGCCATCCGCCGTCCAGAGCGTGCAGCAGCCCGAACGCGACGGGGCCCGCGGCCGCCAGCAGATAGCCGACCGACTGCGACATCCCCGACAGCGCGGTGGATGCGGCGTTGTCGCGGGCGCGTTCGGCCATGAGCGTCAGCGACATGCCGAGCGAGGCGCCGGCTGACAGGCCGGACGGCAGCGCCCAGAGCGTGAGCAGATCGGGTGCGGCCAGCATCCCGACGACCGCCACGATCGAGAACACCGGGATCGCCGCCGGCGCCCAGCGGCGGGCCCGGCTGCGGAGGAACGCGGGGAGCGCGAGAGAGCCGACGATGCCGAGCACCTGGTAGATCATGACGTCCAGGCCCGCCGCGACGGGGTCCCGACCGTGCGCCGTGGCATACGGGGCCAGCCACGTCAGCTGCACATAGAACGCGGCCGACTGCAGGCCCATGTAGCCCGCGACCTGCCAGGCGACCGGGTCCGTCCAGATCCCGGTGCGCGCCTGACCGCGCACGTGCCGCACGGGTGTCTCGCGCGGCAGCCGCCGCATCGCGAGCACCCACGAGACGACCGCGATCGGAAGAAGGATGCCGGTGGTCGCGAGCGCGCCGCGCCAGCCGAGCGGCGCGGCGGGAGCGCCGAGCTGCGACACCGGGACGACGATCCCGGAGGCGACCGCTCCCACGCCCGCGAGCAGCGCCGTGTACACGCCCATGGTCGCCGGCACCCGCTCGCGGAAGTCGCGCTTGATCACGGCGGGCATCAGGACGTTCGCGATGGCCAGCGAGGCTCCGATGATGGCCGTGCCGAGCCAGAGGTTCGCGCTCGGGCCCGGCAGCGACCGCCACACGGTGCCCACGGTCAGGGCGATGAGCGACCACAGCAGCGTGCGCGACATCCCGAACCGCTGGCTCAGCCCGTGGGCGAGCGGGGAGACGAGGGCCCATGCCGCAAGCGGAATGGAGGCGAGCGCGCCGAGGGCGACCGTCGTGGTGCCGAGGTCGTCGGCGATCTGCTCGAGCAGCGGGCCCACGCCCGTGATGGTCGTGCGCATGTTCGCCGCGATGAGGCAGACGGCGATGAAGATGGCCGAGCCGCGGCGCCCGCACCGCCTCATCCGCTTGATGGCCCATGAGCACCGGACTCTACCCGACGTGGCACGAGCTGATGGAGGCGGCGGAGTAGCGTGGACGGGTGAGCCCCACGCCGCGCCGGTCCGGCGTCCTCCTCCTCGTCATCGCGATCGCGACGATCGCGATGATGCTGCGAGCGCCGATCGTCGCGGTCGCGCCGGTGGCGCGCACGATCGGGACGGACCTCGGCGTCTCGGCCGCCGTCGTGGGGCTGTTCACCAGCATCCCGGTGCTCGCGTTCGCGGTCTGCTCGCCGCTCGCGATCGCCGTCGTGCGTCGCGGGGGTCCCGATCTGGCCCTGACGCTGAGCATGATCGGCGCGGTGGCCGGATGCGTCGTCCGCTCCCTCGACGGCCTTCCGACGGCCCTCATCGGCACGGCGCTGATCGGCGTCTTCCTCACGATCGGCAACGTCGTCGTCCCGGTCGTGATCGCGCGGGACTTCCCGCCCAGCCGTGTGCACCTCATGACGGGCGTCTACACCTCTGCGATCAATGTCGGCACGATGACCGTGACGGTGGCCACGGCCCCGCTCGCGGCGGCGACCGACTGGCGCACGGCCATCGCGGTGTGGGGCATGTTCGGCGTCGCGGCGCTCGCTGCCTGGGTGGGGCTGCGCGGATTCCGGGGAGCGTTCCTGCCGGCGCCGCGATCCGAGTCCGCCGATGCTGCGGCCGGGCGGCCGTCCGTGCTCCGCGCCGGGACGACGTGGGTGCTCGGAGCGGCGTTCGCCGGGCAGGCGTTCTCGTACTACGCCGTCACGGCCTGGCTCCCGACGCTCCTGACCGACCGGGGCTTCGGCTCGGAGGCATCCGGTGCGATCGCGGCGTTCTTCCAGGTCGCCGGCATCGCCGGAGGTCTGCTCGTCCCGGTGCTCACGACGCGGGTGTCGATCATGTCCGGGGCGCTCGCCGTCGGACTCGGCTGGCTCACCGTGCCGATCGGGTTCCTCGTGGCCCCCGAGCTGTGGTGGCTGTGGTGCCTCATCGGCGGCGCGGCGCAGGGCGGCGGGCTCACGGTCGTCTTCATCATGGTCGCCGCGCTGGGAGGCGGTCCGCGCGAGATCACCGGCCGCTCCGGGATCGTCCAGGGCATCGGCTACGGTCTCGCCGCCCTCGGCCCCACGATCGTCGGCGGCGTCCACGAGTGGACGGGCGACTGGACGCTGCCGCTGCTGGTCATCCTGCTCGCGGTGCTGCTGTTCGGCGTGCTCGGGGTGGGCGTGGCCGCGCGCCTGCGCCGCGCCTGAGCCCGGGGCGGGTGCCCACGTGCCGGGCGGCGCCCCGGCGCCGGGAGCCGTCGACGCGGGCGCACCGCCCCCGGCCGCCGCTCAGAGCTCGGTCGTGAGGGGCCAGCCGGTGTAGGCCTCCGCGAGGTACGTGCGTCCGGCCTCCGACTCCACGACGCTGCGGAGCTCCCCGACCTGACGGCGGCGATCGAAGTCGCTCGCCCCGGGCGCGACGTGCAACATGCTCGTCATCCACCAGGAGAAGTGCTGCGCCTTCCAGATGCGGCGCGACGCGACCTCGGCGTACCGGTCGAGCGGCCCCTCGTCGCCCCGCAGCAGCAGCGCCTGCAGCGCGCGGTCGAGGAGGACGACATCCGCCACCGCGAGGTTCATCCCCTTCGCGCCCGTGGGCGGGACGGTGTGGGCGGCGTCGCCGACCAGGGCCACACGCCCGCGCCGCAGCTCGTGCGCCACGAAGCTGCGGAATCGGAGCACGTCGCGCTGGAAGATCGGACCCTCCTTGAGCGTGGTGCCGGGCACGCGCTTCTGCAGCGCCTCCCACAGCTCTGCCTCGGTCGCGGCGGTCGGGTCGGTCTCCGGGTCGCACTGGAAGTACATGCGCTGCACGGTCGCCGAGCGCTGGCTGATGAGCGCGAAGCCGTCGGGGGAGTTGCTGTAGATGAGCTCGTCCGAGCTCGGCGGAGCCTCGCAGAGGATCCCGAACCAGGCGAACGGGTACTCGCGGAAGTAGCCGCCGGTCGACGAGCCGGTGACGGCTGCGCGCGCGACCGAGCGGGAACCGTCGGCGCCGACCACGAAATCGGCTTCGATCGCGAGCCCGCGGCCGTCCGCATCCGTCGCGATCACCCGGGGCCGGTCGGACTCGGCGTCCTCGACGCGGTCGGCGCTCACGCCGAAGCGGATGTCCTGACCGGCTGCGAGCCGCGTCGCGATGAGGTCCTTCAGCACCTCGTGCTGCGGGTAGAGCCAGACGTGCCGGCCGACGAGTCCGGGGAAGTCGATGCGGTGCCCTTCGCCCTCGAAGCGCAGCTCGATGCCGTCGTGGCGGTGCCCGTCGCGGAGCACGCGGTCGCTCGCGCCGGTCTCGGTGAGCACCTCGACGGTGCCCTGCTCGAGGATGCCGGCGCGGATCGTCGACTCGATGTCGTCGCGGCTGCGGGAGTCGATCACGACCGACTCGATGCCCGCGGCGTCGAGCAGGTGGCTGAGCAGGAGCCCGGCGGGGCCGGCCCCGACGATGGCGACCCGGGTGCGGACGGTCTCGGTCATGGCGTCTCCTTCGACGGATGCGGTTGGGCTCCCTCAGCATGCCCGCCCCCGCCCTCTCACCCCACCCATTTCCCATTGAACGGCACTCTCCCGCCCCGTCGTGGGTCGGAGGGTGGGGCGGGGGCCGTCAGAAGGGGCGGTCGGCGCGCAGCGCGGCCTCGATCCCCGCGGCCGCGCGGCGCAGAGCCGACACGGATGCGGCGGGGTCCGTGTCCCGCGGCAGCACGACCGACAGCGCCGCCACGACCTCGCCCGCATCGCGGATCGGCGCCGCCACCCCCGTCGACACGGCCTCGACGGTCCCGGGAGCCACGATGTACCCCTCGCGGCGGATGCGCGCGAGCACCCGGCGGAGGGCGTCGGCATCCGTCTCCGTCTCGGGTGCGACCCGGGCCAGGGGTCGGGCGAGCACGCGCTCGCGCAGTGCGGGCTCCGCGTGCGCGAGCAGCACCATGCCGGAGGAAGAGGCGTGCAGCGGCAGCCGGCCCGCGATGCGGGTGATGTTCGCGCCCGCCTCGGGGTGCGAGAGACGTTCCAGGAACAGCGCCTCGTCCTGCTCCAGGACCGCGAGCTGGGTGTGCTCGCGGATCTCGGACTGCACGCTCGCCATGAACGGCAGCGCGGCCTGCCGCAGCCGCAGCGCGGTCGAGCCCCGCAGCGCGAGCTCCCACAGGCGCAGGCCGAGCCGGATGCGGTGGTCCTCGTCGCGTTCGAGGAGCCCGGCGTCGACGAGCTCGCCGACGATCCGGTGCGCCGTCGACGACGGCAGGTGCGCCCGTCGCCCGATCTCGGCCGCCGTCTGCACGGTTCGCTCGGTCGTGAACGTCTCGAGCACGCGGACGAGGCGCTCGGTCATCGAGTCGCCGCTCGGCGAGTTGGCCATGCCGACAGCTTCCCACGCGCCGTCGGCGCCCGGCCGTGCACGTCGTCGATCGTGGACCCCGCGCCCGGCCGTTCACGCCGCGGGCTCCACGCCCCGGCCATGGACGCCGCGAGTCCCACGCCCGTGCCGTGCACGCCGTCGGCGCGCCCGGTAGCCTCGACGCGGGAGGACGCTCATGGTGGAGGGGATGCTGCAGCGCATCATGCGGCTGCTCTCGGCCTTCGACGAGGACGCCCCCGAGCTCACCGCCGCGCAGCTGGCCGCCCGGAGCGGACTGCCGCTGTCGACCGTTCATCGCCTGCTGGCCCAGCTCGTCGCGGAGGGGGTCGTCGGGCGAGCCGGCAGCTACGGCTACACGGTCGGGGCGCGGCTGTGGGAGATCGGCGAGCTGTCGCCCATCGCCCTGCGGCTGCGAGAGACGGCGCTGCCCCACATGGTCCGGCTCTACGAGGCCACGGGCGAGAACGTGCACCTCGCCGTGCTCGACGCGCCGACCCCGCGGACGGCGACCGTGCTCTTCGCGGGGCGCCTGACCGGCCGCGCCTCGGTGCCGACGCTCGGACGCGGCGGCGGGCGGCATCCGCTCCACACGACCGGTGTCGGCAAGGCGCTCCTCGCCACCTGCGACGACGCCTGGCTCGACGCCTACCTCGCTGCGCCGCTGCTGCCGGAGACGACGCTCTCGATCACGGACCCGGCGGTGCTGCGCGCCGAGGTCGACACCGTGCGGGTGCGCGGCTACGCCACGACGCACGGCGAGATGACGCTCGGCAATGTGTCGGTCGCCGCGCCGCTCGGGCTCGTGTCCGATCTGCCGCGGGCGGCGATCGGCGTCGTCGCGCACGCCGACGAGACGCTCGAGCGGCGGCTCGCGCCGATCGTCGTGCAGGCGGCGAAGGAGCTCACGCGCGCTCTCCGTCAGGATTGAGGCCGCCGCACCTGGCGGGTGCTGCGGCGCAGGGCGGCGGCGGTCGACATCCCACGACCCTCCTCCTCCGCGGCCATTCCCACTGGGTGAGAGCGGATGCGGTGGCCCGCCGCGCCGCGGTGCCACGCTGGGAGGGCTACCCACCCAGGGTCCGTCGAAGGGGACACCCATGACCGATAGTCAGCCCACCGCCGCGGCGCCGGAGACGCTCCTCGCCTCCGCGGACATGCCGTCGCAGCGGCAGATCAATGACGAGATGGCGGCGATCCACGCCGACGCCGAGGCGCGCGAAGCGGCGGGCGCCGAGGTCCCGAGGACGCTCTACGACTTCGCCCCGTACCGCTCGAGCATCCTGCGCCATCCCACCAAGAACCCGCGTCTTGTCGACCCCGAGACCATCGAGCTGTTCTCGCCCGCCTTCGGGCAGCGGGATGTCGCGATGATCGAGTCCGACCTGACGCTCCAGCACACCGGCGAGCCCCAGGGCGAGCGCATCACGGTCACCGGGCGCGTGCTCGACAGCTGGGGCCGGCCGCTGGCGAACCAGCTCGTCGAGATCTGGCAGGCCAACGCGGCGGGCCGCTACATCCACCAGCGCGACCAGCATCCGGCACCCCTCGACCCGAACTTCACGGGCGCCGGCCGCACGATCACGAACGACAACGGCGAGTACTTCTTCACGACGATCAAGCCCGGCCCGTACCCGTGGAAGAACCACATCAACGCCTGGCGTCCGGCCCACATCCACTTCTCGCTGTTCGGCAGCGGCTTCACCCAGCGGATCATCACGCAGATGTACTTCCCCGGGGACCCGCTGTTCGCGCTGGACCCCATCTACAACACCATCCGCCGTCAGAAGGACAGGGATGCGCTCATCTCGACCTACGACCACGACCTCACGGTGCCCGAGTTCTCCATGGGCTACCGCTGGGACATCGTCGTCGACGGTCCCGACGCCACCTGGTTCGAGCCCGAGGGAGCGCACTGACATGTCCGACACCACCGAGACCCGCACCCGCCGCATCGCCGCGGCCGGCGCGCCGACCCACGAGGCCACGGCAGGTCAGACGATCGGCCCGTTCTTCGCGTTCGGACTGAAGTACGACAAGATGCACGAGGTCGTCTTCCCGCACACGACGGGGGCGATCGTGCTCTCCGGCACGATCTACGACGGCGCCGGCGCTCCGATCCCGGACGCCTGCATCGAGATCTGGGGCGCCGACAGCGACGGCACGATCTCCCGCGCCCGCGGCGCCCGCCGCCGGGACGACCACACGTTCACGGGCTTCGGCCGCTCGTTCACGACGGATGAGGGCGGCTACGACTTCTGGACCCGCAACCCGGGTGCCGAGGCCGGCAAGGCGCCGTTCTTCGCCGCGATCGTGTTCGCCCGCGGGCTGCCGAACAAGCTGCACACGCGCATCTACCTGCCCGACGACGAGGAGCTGCTGGCAGCCGACCCGCTGCTCGCCTCGCTCGACGAGGCCGAGCGTCGCACGCTGATCGCGACCCGTACGCCCGACGGCGACCTCGTCCACGACATCCATCTGCAGGGCGAGGCGGAGACCGTCTTCCTGACCTTCTGAGCGCGAGAGACCCCCGGCGCACCGCCCGGGGGTCTCCGCGCGTCCAGTAGCCTGCCGAGGGCGGGAGCGTTCCCGCGCGAAGGAGGAACCATGCCGGCGGTCGATGAAGGACTGCTCACACCGGTCGCGGCCGACGCCGACGCGGAGGTGACCGACGCCGCTGTCGCGAGCGCGCTCGTCGCCGCCGAGGTCGCGCTCAGCCGCGCCTGGGCGGCGGTCGGCGCGGCTCCGGACGCCGCGGTGTCCGCGATCTCCGAGGCCCTCGGCTGGGCGGGCCCGGGCAGCGGGTGCGACACCGCATGGCTGTCCGTCCCGCGGTTGGCGGCGGCATCCGTCGCGGGCGGCAATCCGGTGATCCCGCTCGTGGGCATGCTGAAGGACCGCGTGCCCGTCGAGGCCCGCGCCTGGGTGCACCGCGGCGCGACCAGTCAGGACGTGCTCGACTCGGCCCTCATGCTCGTCGCCCGCCGCGCCGGGCGGGAGGCCCTGCAGACGCTGCGTCGGACCGAGTCGCTGCTGGCCGGCTTCGCGGTCGTGCACCGCGACGAGGTCGCCGCCGCCCGCACGCTCACGCAGCACGCCGTGCCGACCACGATCGGCGCGCGGGCCGCGAGCTGGCTGCGCGGCGTGACGCGCGCGCGGGTGCGCCTGGCCGAGGCCGTCGGCCAGCTCCCCGCCCAGCTCGGCGGGGCGGGCGGCACGCTCGCGGCGTTCGTCGAGATCGGCGGCCCCGAGGCCGCGGCATCCCTTCCCGTCGCCTACGCCGCCGAGCTCGGCCTCGCCGCCCCCGCCGCACCCTGGCACGTCACCCGATGGCCCGTCACCGAGCTCGGCGACGCGCTCGTGCAGGCGATCGACGCGGCGGGCAAGGTCGCCGCGGATGTCGCGACCCTCAGTCGTACCGAGATCGGCGAGCTCGCCGAGGGCGCGGGCGGCGGATCCAGTGCGATGCCGCAGAAGCAGAATCCGACCGCATCCGTTCTGCTGCGCTCGGCGGCGCTGCGCGCGCCGCAGCTGGGCGCCACGCTGCACCTCGCCGGCGGGTTTCGCGGTCGACGAGCGCCCGGACGGCGCCTGGCACGCCGAGTGGCCGACGCTGCGCGAGCTCCTGCGGCTCACACTCGGCGCGACCGCCACGCTCCGCCGGCTCGTCGAGGGACTCCACGTGGATGCCGACGCCGTCGCCTCCGACGCGGCGCTCACCGACGGGCTCATCGTGTCCGAGCGGCTCTCGATCGTGCTGACGCCCGTGCTCGGCACGGACGAGGTGACCCGCATCGTGGCCGCCGCGGGCGCCGGCGGGGATCTCGCGGCGCTCGTGCGCGAGTCGCTCGAGGCGGCCGTCGACCGGGCGCCGGGCGCCGCGCACCCCGCCGACGACGTCGAGGCGCTCCTGGACCCCGCCGGCTACACGGGCCTCGCGGGGCTCCTCGTCGACCGCGCCGTGGCCGACGCGCCGGCGGACGCCGCCGGAGTCGCCCTCCCCGTCGCCGACGCCCCCGCGCCCGCATCCCCCGGGCCCGCATCCCCCGACGCCCCGTTCACAACTCAGGCAGAACCGGGCGCGGAGGCGCCCGCGGGCCGGCCGACGGCGATTCTGCCTGAGTTATGAACACCGCAGCCGCCCCCGTCCCCGAGGAGACCCCATGACCGTCCCCCCTCTCCACTTCACGGCGCCGGAGGGTCCCGACGGCGCCCCGCTGCTGGTGCTCGGACCCTCGCTCGGGACGTCGACGATCCTCTGGGAGAACGCGGTCCCGGCTCTGCGCGAGGAGTTCCGTGTCACGGCCTGGGACCTGCCCGGACATGGCGAGTCGGCGCCGACCGCGGCGGCGTTCACGGTCGGCGAGCTGGCCGACGCGGTCGCCGACGGCGCCCGCGCGCTCGGCTCCGACCGCATCCGCTACGCCGGTGTCTCGCTCGGCGGCGCGACCGGGCTCGAGCTCGCGTTGCGGCATCCCGAGCTGGTCGAGCAGGCCGCGATCGTCGCGTCGGGCGCGCAGCTGGGCGACCCCGCGGCCTGGCGCGACCGTGCGGCGCAGGTGCGCGCGCAATCGACGTCGGCGCTCATCGTGTCGTCGGGGCAGCGGTGGTTCGCGCCGGGGTCGATCGAGCGCGAGCCGGTGCTGTCCGGCCGGCTGTTCCATGCCCTGCAGGACGCCGACGACGAGTCGTACGCCCTGTGCTGTGAGGCGCTCGCGGTCTACGACGTGCGGGAGCGGCTGGGCGAGATCGGGATGCCGGTGCTCGCGCTGTGGGGCGAGTTCGACCAGGTGGCGCCCGAGGTCAGGTCGGTCGAGATCGCGACCGGCGTGCGCGACGGCCGTGCGGTGCGGATCGCGGACGCCGCCCACCTGCCGCCGGCCGAGCAGCCGGAGGCGACCGCCACGGCCCTGCTCGACTTCTTCGCGGGGGAGGGGCGGCGATGACGCGTCCGGCCGGCGAGGGGCTCAGCGACGAGGAGCGCTACGACCAGGGCATGGCCGTGCGGCGGGCGGTGCTGAGCGATGCGCACGTCGATCGGGCGATCGCGAACACGACGCCGACGACGGCCGACTTCCAGGACTTCATCACCCGTGTGGCCTGGGGCGACGTGTGGTCGCGGCCGGGACTCGAGCGGCGGATGCGGTCGGTCGCCGTGCTGTCCTCGCTCATCGCGCTCGGGCACCACGAGGAGTTCGTGATGCACGTGCACGCGGCCCTGCGCAACGGGCTGTCCGCGGCGGAGATCCGTGAGGTGATCCTGCAGTCGGCGGTCTACGCGGGCGTCCCCGCCGCGAACACGGCCTTCCGCCTGGCGGCCCCCATCCTCGACGAGGCCTAGCCTCGAGCCCTCCCGCCTCGCTCCGCGGCGCACGCGTGGGGTCAGCGAGGCGGGTCGCGCGGGTCCTCCAGCTCCGCCAGCGGTCGCCAGCTCGACTCGAGCTGCGCGAGCGTGAGGCCCGGAGCGAGCTCGGCGAAGTTCTCGACGTGCATGAGATCGATCGCGAAGATCCGCCCGGCGTCCGGCGGGATCTGCGCACGGAGCGCGACGACGACCGGGTTGTTCTGCCACGGAAGGCCGTCCATGCCGCAGGCCGACCCGTCGGCGGCGAGGATGGCGCTGAAGGGGGGCGCGTCCTTCGGGCTGACCTGGATCCTCGACATCGGAAGCGGGGGCCGGGTGGTGATCACCTCCGAGACCTCGTCAGGCGTGTAGATGGTGAGGAGCGCGCGCCGGACGGCGGGGTAGTCGAGGATCGCCCGGTCCTCGAACGTGAGCACCTGCATGCTCCCGCTCACGGCCTCACCCCCGGACGGCGAGCGAGCGGGCGGCCCGGCGCGCGCCCTCTCCGAGCGCCTCGAGCTTGGCCCACGCGATGTCGGCGTGCACGCGGCCGCCGAGTCCGCAGTCCGTCGAGGCGATGACCCGGTCGGGGCCGACGATGTCGACGAAGCGGCGAATGCGCTGCGCCACCAGATCGGGATGCTCGACGACGTTGGTCGCGTGGCTCACGACGCCCGGCACGAGCACGAGGTCGTCGGGCACGAGGCCGGCGTCGGCCGCATCCTGCCATGCCGTCCACTCGTGCTCGTGGCGAACGTTCCCCGCCTCGAACGAGATCTGCCCGACGTTCGCGGTGAGCACGACCGGCAGGATCTCGGCGATCGGGATGTCGGTCACGTGGGGGCCGTGCCACGATCCCCAGCACACGTGCAGGCGCAGCCGCTCCCGCGGCAGCCCCGCGATGGCGTGGTTGAGCGCGTCGACGCGCTTCTGCGTGAACGCGCGGTAGTCGTCGGTCGAGGGCTCCGGGTTGATCTGGTCCCAGTTCTCCGCGAGCGAGGGGTCGTCGATCTGCAGGACGAGCCCGGCATCCGTGATGGCCCGGTACTCCTCGCGCAGCACCTCGGCCCAGGCCCAGAGGTGCGCGTCGTCGTCCTCGTAGTGCTCGTTCCACACGCGCGAGCCGCTGCCCGGCGAGATCGCGGTGAGGAAGCCCCGCTCGCCCGGTCGCAGCGCGCTCGTGAGGTTGCGGATGTCGGATGCCGTCGCCTCCTGCCCGCGGTACACGAGCGGACCCGTCGTCGTCGGGAACGCGGTCGCGGGCTTGCCCGCGAAGGCGCCCGAGCGGGGATCGGAGTACACGGCGGAGAACAGGTGTCGGTCGCGGCGGTCGACGAAGGAGGTGAGCTCGATGTGCCCGGGCGTCGAGCGCGCGATGGGCTGCGTGAACAGGTTCGTGTCGGTGAGCGAGAGCCCGCCCACGCGCTGGAACGAATAGGACCACCAGGCGCCGTAGTCGATGGGGTTCGACATCGCCTTGCCGTACTCGCCGTCGCCCGGCACCGTGATGCCGGCGTCCCGCTGCCGCTGCACGACCTCGCCGACCGCTGCCGCGACGAGCTGCGCGAACTCCGGCGTGCTCTGCAGCGTGAAGCCGTCGTCCTCGAAGGTGCGGGCGGCGTTGGCGTCGATGAGCGCCTGCGACCTCGGCAGGCTCCCCGACGTGGTGGTGGCGATCGTGGTCATCGCGCGCTCCTCGGCTCGGGCGGGGAGGACGTCCCCCGCGCCGCGACTCTACCCCGGTGTGCTGGAGGCGCCGGAGTCGTTGACGGTGTGTGACGCGCCGCGCCCGCGCAGCCGGATCAGGACATCTCGCCGCCGCAGGCCGCTTCCGCGCCTTTTCCTCCTGCGTGTGCGAGATGTCCTGATACCGCGCGGGTGGATGCGGCGACTCCGGATGTCGAAACCCTCGCCCGCGGCCCTTGCCCGTGACCCCCGCCGCGGCGTAAACTGTTCTGCATACGAACATGCGTTCGCAGAGCGAACATCCGAAGGAGGATGGATGATCGACAAGACCGTCACCGACGTCGAGTCCGCGGTCGCGGGCATCGGCGACGGCGCCACTGTGATGATCGGCGGCTTCGGCCGCGCCGGCCAGCCGGTCGAGCTCATCGACGCGCTCATCGCGCACGGCGCCGCCGACCTCACGATCGTGAACAACAACGCCGGCAACGGCGACACGGGCCTCGCCGCGCTCCTCGCCGCCCGGCGGGGTGCGCAAGATCATCTGCTCCTTCCCCCGGCAGAGCGACTCCTGGGTCTTCGACGGTCTCTACCGTGCCGACGAGATCGAGCTGGAGCTCGTGCCGCAGGGCAACCTCGCCGAACGCATCCGCGCCGCGGGGGCGGGCATCGGGGCCTTCTTCTCGCCGACAGGCGTCGGCACGACGCTCGCCGAGGGCAAGGAGGCGCGCGAGATCGACGGGCGGCAGTACGTGCTCGAGTACCCGATCCGCGCCGATTTCGCGCTCATCAGCGCCCGGCTGGGCGACCGCTGGGGCAACCTGGTCTACCGCGAGACGGCCCGCAACTTCGGCCCCATCATGGCCACGGCCGCCCGCACCACCATCGTGCAGGTCGACGAGATCGTTCCGCTCGGTGCGATCGACCCCGAGGCGGTCGTCACCCCCGGCCTGTTCGTCGACCGCGTCGTCGCGGTCGGCGAGCGTCCGTGGCTGCGCGACGGCGAGTTCGTCGGCGGGGTCGACATCGAGGGGCGCCCGCTGATCCACGACGACACCAAGGAGGACGCCCGATGACGACCCGCATCTCCCGCGAGGACCTCGCCCGGCGCATCGCCGCCGACATCCCCGAGGGCTCCTACGTCAACCTCGGGATCGGCGCGCCGACGCTCGTGGCCAACTTCCTGCCCGCCGACGAGGAGATCATCCTCCACACCGAGAACGGCCTGCTCGGCATGGGGCCCGCACCCGAGAAGGGACGCATCGACCCCGACCTCATCAACGCGGGCAAGCAGCCGGTCACGGCGCTTCCGGGAGCGGCGTACTTCCACCACGCCGACTCGTTCGCCATGATGCGCGGCGGCCATCTCGACGTGTGCGTGCTGGGAGCGTTCCAGGTGAGCCAGACCGGCGACCTCGCGAACTGGTCCACCGGTGCTCCCGGCGCGATCCCCGCCGTGGGCGGGGCCATGGATCTCGCGATCGGCGCGAAGGACGTCTACGTCATGACCGATCTGCTCACCAAGCAGGGCGAGTCGAAGCTCGTCGAGTCCTGCTCCTACCCGCTCACCGGTGTCGGGTGCGTGTCCCGCGTCTACACCGACTACGCCGTGTTCGATGTGACCGAGACCGGTTTCGCCGTGCGTGAGCTGTTCGGCGACAACACGATCGACGAGCTGCGCGCGCTCACCGGGCTCGCGCTGGCGGATGCCGCGACATCCGCGGAAGGGAACTGAACCATGACCGCATCCTTCGTCTACGACGCCGTCCGCACCCCGTTCGGCCGTGCCGCCGGCGCGCTCTCCGGGGTCCGGCCGGATGATCTCGCGGCCGTGGTGATGAAGGCGATCGTCGACCGGACCGGGCTGGATGCCGCCGCGATCTCCGATGTCATCTTCGGCGACGCGAACCAGGCCGGGGAGGACAACCGCGACGTGGCCCGCTTCGGGGCGCTCCTGGCGGGGTTCCCCACGAGCGTGACCGGTGTGACCGTCAACCGTCTCTGCTCCTCGTCGCTCGAGGCCTCGATCCAGGCCGCCCGCGCGGTCGAGACCGGCGACGCCGACCTGGTGCTCGCCGGCGGCGTCGAGTCGATGAGCCGCGCCCCCTTCATCGTCGAGAAGTCGCCGCGTCCGTGGCCGGCGGTCGGAAACCAGACGCTGTGGAACACGGCGATCGGCTGGCGCATGACCAACAAGAAGCTGCCGAAGCACTGGACCATCTCCAACGGAGAGTCGGCCGAGAAGATCGCCCGTGAGTTCGGGATCAGCCGCGAGGCCCAGGACGAGTTCGCGGTGCGCTCGCACCGACTCGCTGCCGAGGCGTGGGCCGCGGGCGTCTACGACCCCGAGATCGTGCAGGTCCCGGGCGCCGAGCTCGCGCGCGACGAGGGCATCCGCGACGACACGTCCGTCGAGAAGCTGGCGGGCCTCAAGGCGCTGTTCGCCGCCGACGGGGAGGGGTCGGTCACGGCGGGCAACTCCTCGCCCATCAACGACGGCGCCTCGGCCCTGCTGATCGGCGCCGAGGGCGCACTGGACGCGGAGCCCCTCGCCCGTATCGCGGGTCGCGCCGCGCACGGCGTCGATCCCGACTACTTCCCCATCGCGCCGATCGAGGCCGCCAACAAGGCGCTCGCGAAGGCCGGCAGGACGTGGGCGGATGTCGACGTCGTCGAGCTCAACGAGGCCTTCGCCTCGCAGTCCCTCGCGTGCATCGCGGGCTGGCCCGACCTCGACCCCGCGAAGGTGAACATCCACGGCGGCGCGCTCGCGATCGGGCATCCCCTCGGCGCGTCGGGCGGCCGCATCCTGGGTCACGCCGCGCACGAGCTGAAGCGTCGCGGCGGCGGGGTCGCGGTCGCGGCGATCTGCATCGGCGTGGGGCAGGGGCTCGCGGTCGTGCTGGAGCGCTGAGCGCCCCGCCGAGACGCCGTCCCGGTGCCGGTGCGGGCTCGGCCCCGCTCGGCCCCGCCCGGTTAGGCTCCGCCCGGCCCGCCCGACTCCGCCCGGCCCGCCCGACCCTGCCCGCCCGACCCTTCCCGGTACGGCCCCGCCCGGCCGACCCTGCCCGCCCGACCCTTCCCGGTACGGCCCCGCCCGGCCCCGCCCGGTTCGGCTCCGATCCGCGAGTGTCTCCCCAGCATGTCCCACTTTCCTCCTGGTGATGTCCCAGTTTGGACCGCTGGGCGACCCGCCCAGCGGTCCAAACTGGGACATGCAGGGGGAGGCGTAGGGATGAAGGCGGGGCAGAGCGGCAGAGGTCCAGAGGTCCAGAGGTCCAGAGGTCCAGAGGTCCAGAGGTCCAGGGGTTCAGAGGTTCAGCGAGGAAGAGAGGGTGAGTATGGCTGCGGAGAATACGGATGCGGCGGCGTCGGGCGAGTTCGTGCAGTCGCTCGCGCGCGGGCTCGCCGTCATCCGCGCGTTCGACGCGGAGCACCCGGAGCTGAGCCTCAGCGACGTCGCGCGCCGGGCGGAGCTGACGCGTGCCGCGGCGCGCCGCTTCCTGCACACCCTCACCGCGCTCGGCTACGTGCGCACCGACGGCCGGCTGTTCGCCCTCACGCCGCGAGTGCTCGAGCTCGGCTTCAGCTACCTCTCCTCCCTCTCGCTCCCCGAGCTGGTGCAGCCGCACCTGGAGCGGCTGTCGCGCGAGGTCGACGAATCGGCATCCGCCGCCGTCCTCGACGGCACCGACATCGTGTACGTCGCGCGCGTCCCCACGCGCCGGATCATGAGCGTGCGCATCACGATCGGGACCCGCTTCCCGGCGTTCGCGACCAGCATGGGCCGCGTCCTGCTCGCCGGACTCCCGGATGCCGACCGCGACGCCGTGCTCGCATCCTCTGCCCGTGAGCACTTCACGGGCCGCACCCTGACCGACCCGGAGGCGCTGCGCGCGGAGCTCGAGCGGGTGCGCGCGCAGGGCTGGGCCCTCGTGGACGGCGAGCTCGAGCCGGGGCTCCGATCGATCGCGGCGCCCGTGCACGGCAAGGACGGATCCGTGATCGCGGCGGTCAACGTGTCGACGAGCGCGACCCGCGGTACTCTCGCGCAGGTGCGTGCCGCACTCGTGCCGCCGCTGCGGCAGACCGCCGCGGCGATCGACGCCGATGTGCGTCTGATCTGACCGCTCCGCGCTCGTCGCCCGCGGTACTGAGATATCGCGGCTCCTCACCGGCGGTCGAGGCCGGCCTCGACCCGGCGCTACGGACCGCGGCGTGCGTCGTCGGCTCCGCCGACGCACGGTCGACGTCGATGGCGGCCCACCCCTCAGGGGTCGTGTCGAGTTCGGCGCCGACGCCGGACGGATGCCGCGTGCGCGCGATGCGAGGCCGCGACGAGGGCGTGCTCGGGAGAACGGCCGGACGGATGCCGCGTGCGCGCGATGCGCGGAGGCGACGGCGCGGGGAGCGGACGCGCGGGCGGCCGGACCGGAAGGCCGTGCCAGGCACCATCCGGAATGCGGATAGCCGGCATAGCCGAGTCGCGATTGTGCGGTGCGGAGGGCGCTGAAAGGCTGAAACCCTGGCCTCCGACGAGGGAGGCCAGGAGAGGACCGACAGCGATGACGCACACCGCCGGCGAACCGACGCTCCACCCGCTGACCGACCGCGTCTGGGCCTACATCCAGCCTGACGGCGGCTGGATGATCAACAACATGGGCCTCATCGAGGGCGAGGGCGGTGCGACGAGCGTCGACCTGACCTCGACCGAGCGCCGCACGCGCGACTACCTCGCGGCCGCCCGGGCGGTCGCCTCGCCGATCCGGCGGATCGTGCTGACCCATTCGCACCCCGACCACTGCAACGGCACGTCGCTCGTGCCCGACGCGGAGATCATCGCCCACCGCAACACGGCTCTCGACCTCCAGCAGGTGCACCCCGCGGTCGGTGAGATCTTCACGCCGTTCGAGCAGGGCGAGGTCCACGCCCGCACGCCCACGATCGTCTTCGACAGCGACCTCACGATCGATCCGCACGGTCGCCGCATCGAGGTGCGGCATCCGGGAGGGCCGGCGCACACCGCCGGCGACGCATACGTCTGGCTGCCCGAGGAGCGCATCCTCTTCACCGGCGACCTCGTGTTCCACGGCGGCACCCCGTTCGTGCTCTCCGGGTCGCCGGCGGGCTGGCTGCGCGCGATCGAGCAGATGGCTGCGCTCGACCCGGTCACGGTCGTGCCGGGACATGGCGAGATCGGCGGCCCGGAGCTGTTCGCCCCGGTCGCCGACTACCTGCGCTTCCTCATCGCCCAGGCGCGCGACGCGCACGAGCGGGGACTCTCTCCGCTGGAGGCCGCCCGCGCCCTGGATCTGGGGCCCTTCGCGGGTCTCGCCGAGAAGGAGCGCATCGTCGGCAACCTGCACCGTGAGCTCGCCGAGCTCGACGGGGGGCCGCTCGACGTCGCGGCCGCCTGGCAGGACATGTACGAGTACAACGGGCGTCAGCCGCTGGACTGCCACGCCTGAGAGGTCCGCTCACTGCCGCCGATCCGGTGACGGCGCTCAGCCGAGCTCGGCGGGTGACCACCCCACGCTCAACGACGGGAGGCGATGCGGGCCGACAGCTGGTGCGCATGGGCGAGCAGGATGCGGCCGAGCTCGGCGATCCGTTCGGGCCCGAACCGGAACTGCACGCCCGTGATGCTGAGCGCCCACTGCGGATCGCCCTCGCGGGTGAACACGGCGGCGCCCATGCCGAAGCTGCCTTCGACGATGAGCCCGGGGTTGACGCAGTACCCCCGCGCGGCGGTCTCGGCCAGCCGGTCGCGCAGCCGCGCCTCGGCGTGGGCGGCGCCCCAGCGCTCGGGCAGCTCGGGGTGCCGCTCGAAGTAGGCGTCCACATCATGGGGCGGCAGGAACGCGAGGATGGCGAGTCCCGCCGATGCGACCCCGAGCGGGAAGCGGACCCCCTCGCTCAGCACGAACGACCGGATCGGGAAGCTCCCCTCCTCACGCAGGAGGCACACCGTCTCGTCGCCGCGGCGCACCGAGAGGAACGCGCTCTCCTCCGTGCGCACGGCGAGCGAGCGCACGACATCGCGCGCGGTCGCGGTGATGTCGTAGCGTGCCGCCGCGACGGTTCCCATGAGATACAGCTCGGGGCCGGCTGCCCAGCGGGAGGTGCGCTCGTCCTGGTCGACGAGACCCTCGGTGCGCAGCGCGGCGAGGATGCGGTGGACGGTCGGACGGGAGAGCCCGGCCGCCTCGGCCAGACCCGCGGTCGAAGCCCCCGCCGTCCCGGCCGCCGTCACGAGCCGCAGCAGGCGCGCGGCGCGCGTGACCGCCTGCGCGCCGGTGGTCGCGTGTGCGGTGTCCACGATATGGACAATACGCACGCCGTGTTCCACATGGCAAGCGCGGACGTGCGATGGCGCGGGCAGCGCCCCGACCATGAGACGCACGACTTCCGCGACCCCGGGCGCGTGGAGACCCGGTCGGGTCCCCACGATGCCGGAGGGACGGTGGCACAGCTGGCAAAGGAGCACGAGTGATCGACAAGCGGATCCCGACCGCGGCAGCGGCCGTCGCCGACATCCCGGACGGCGCGAGCATCGCCGTCGGCGGCTTCGGCCTCTCCGGCAATCCCATGGTGCTCATCGAGGCGCTCCATGCACAGGGAACGAGCGACCTCAGCATCGTCTCGAACAACTGCGGTGTCGACGACTGGGGCCTCGGCATCCTGCTGAACGCCCACCGCATCCGCAAGATGACCTCGTCCTACGTCGGCGAGAACAAGGAGTTCGAGCGACAGTTCCTCTCGGGTGAGCTCGAGCTCGAGCTCACCCCGCAGGGCACGCTCGCCGAGAAGCTGCGTGCCGGAGGAGCGGGCATCGCGGCGTTCTTCACCCAGACCGGCGTCGGCACGCAGGTCGCCGAGGGCGGCCTGCCGCGCCGCTACGCCGCCGACGGCAGCGTGGCCGTCGCATCGCCCGAGAAAGAGGTGAGACCGATCGAGGTCGGCGGCATCACCCGCGAGTACGTGCTGGAGGAGGCGATCGTCACCGACTTCGCCCTCGTGCACGCGGCGGTCGGCGACCGCCACGGCAACCTCGTCTTCCACAAGACCGCGCGCAACTTCAACCCGCTCGCGGCGATGGCGGGGCGCACCTGCATCGCGCAGGTCGAGCGGCTGGTCGAGCCGGGCGAGATCGATCCGGATGCGGTGCACCTGCCGGGTGTGTTCGTGCACCGGATCGTCGAGGTCGGCACCCACATCGAGAAGCGCATCGAGAAGCGCGCCGTGCGCGCGGGAGGGAACTGACATGGCACGCAGCCGCACCGAGATGGCCGCGCGCGCGGCACGTGAGCTCGCCGACGGCGCGTACGTGAACCTCGGGATCGGTCTGCCGACGCTCGTGCCGAACGTCGTACCGGATGGTGTCACGGTCGTCCTGCAGTCCGAGAACGGGCTTCTCGGGGTCGGTCCCTACCCGACCGAGGACGCGGTCGACCCCGACCTCATCAACGCCGGCAAGGAGACCGTGACGGTCCTGCCGGGCGCGTCGTTCTTCGACTCGGCGACGAGCTTCGGGATGATCCGTGCGGGCAAGATCGACGCCGCGATCCTCGGCGCGATGCAGGTGTCGGCATCCGGAGACCTGGCGAACTGGATGATCCCCGGGAAGATGGTCAAGGGCCCCGGCGGGGCGATGGACCTCGTGCACGGGGCGGGGCGGGTGATCGTGCTGATGGAGCACGTCGCCAAGGACGGATCGCCCAAGATCGTGCACGAGTGCTCGCTGCCGCTGACCGGCCGACGCGTCGTGGACCGGATCATCACGGATCTCGCGGTGATCGACGTGACGGCGGCGGGCCTCGTGCTCGTGGAGGTCGCGCCGGGCGTCACGGTCGACGACGTCGTGGCCGCGACCGAGCCCGAGCTCATCGTGCGGCTCGAATCGCCTTCGTGACCCGCTCGAGGTGTTCACAACTCAGGCAGAATCACGCCGATCGGCCCGGTCGACGCCTCAGGGACCCGAACTGTCTGAGTTATGCGCACCCACCCGCCCCCTCCCACAATCCGCTCGAACCTAAGGTGGAAACATGAACACGGACGATGTCGTCATCGTGGCCGCAGGCCGCACTCCGCAGGGCCGGCTGAAGGGCCAGCTCGCCTCGTTCACGGCGCCGCAGCTGGGCTCCCTCGCCATCGCGGGCGCGCTCGCGAAGGGTGGCATCCCCGCGGATGCCGTCGACGCGGTGCTCGTGGGGCAGGTGCTGCCCGCCGGCTCCGGCCAGAACCCCGCCCGGCAGGCCGCGGTCGGCGCCGGCCTCGGATGGGATGTGCACGCCGCATCCGTCAACAAGGTGTGCCTCTCGGGGCTCACGGCCGTGATCGACGCCGCCCGGATGATCCGGTCGGGCGATGTGCGCGTCGTCGTCGCGGCCGGGATGGAGTCGATGACTCGGGCCCCGCATCTGCTCATGGGCTCGCGCGACGGCTGGTCCTACGGCACGGTCGAGGTGCTCGACCACATGGCCTTCGACGGGCTGACCGATGCGTACGACCACGAGAGCATGGGGGCGTCGACCGAGCGCGCGAACTCCCGTTTCGAGGTGACGCGCGAGGACCAGGATGCCGTCGCCGCCCGGTCGCACCAACGGGCCGCCGCGGCCTACGAGGCCGGGGTGTTCGACGACGAGATCATCACGGTGGAGGTGCCGCAGCGCAAGGGCGAGCCGATCGTCGTGTCTCGGGACGAGGGGATCCGCCCCGAGACGACGCTCGAGACGCTCGGACGCCTGCGACCGGCCTTCGCCGAGGGCGGCTCGATCACCGCCGGCAACTCCTCGCAGATCTCGGACGGCGCGTCGGCACTCGTGCTGACGACACGCTCGCATGCGGATGCCGAGGGGTGGCCCGTGCTCGCGGTCGTCGGCGCGTCCGGTCAGGTCGCCGGGCCGGACAACTCGCTGCACGAGCAGCCGGCGCGCGCGATCGCGGCGGCGCTGGCGAAGCAGGGACTCGCCGCATCCGATCTCGACGTGGTCGAGATCAACGAGGCGTTCGGCGCGGTGGTCGCTCGGTCGCAGCGGGAGCTCGGGCTGTCGGACGACGTCGTGAACATCCACGGCGGCGGCATCGCGATCGGACACCCGATCGGCGCGAGCGGCAACCGCCTCGTCGTGCACGCGGTGTACGAGCTGCTGCGCCGGGGGACGGGGACCGCCGCGGTCGCGCTCTGCGGCGGCGGAGGTCAGGGCGACGCGCTGATCCTCACGCGCTGAGCCAGCGCCCCCAACCGCGCCCGAGCGCACTACCGGCCTCGCGGGCTCAGGAGGGTGAGGGAGGCGGCGGCTTCGGGAACGCGTCGCGCATGTACTCGGCCTGCAGGTAGTCCGAGACCCCGATCAGCAGGAGAGCGAACACGATCTGCTCGCTCGTGACCCAGAGCGGGTAGAGGCCGGGGATCGCGGCGAGCACGAGGGCGACGACGGGGAAGATCCGGCTGAACAGCTGCAGCCGGCGGAACGCCCAGTACCAGCCCGCGCGCGCCCGCGCGAGGAAGTAGAACAGGGTCGCGGTGATCCCGAGCACGACGAGGCATCGCATCCACACCGCGAAACCGACCTCCGCGCCGTTGAGGGTGAGCGCGACCGCGGTCACGACGGTCCCGATGCCCAGAACGGCGCAGAGGGACAGGAGCACGGTGATCGCCCGGAACGCCCGCGTCACCCGCGGGTCGTCGGAGCGTGGTACGCGGTGGTCGGCCGCGCGGCCGCCTGCGAGGCGGTCGAGCCGGCGCAGGAACGTCTCGAGCGTCATGGCTCTACCTTAAGTCATGCTGAAGGATCTCGCTGCTCGTGAGCACCGCGCGCCGGATCAGGCCGTCTCGCCGCATCAGGCCGCTTGCCTGACTCCCGAGCCTGCCTGAGCGAGATCTCCGGATCCGGCGCAGAGCACCGGTCCGACCGGCCCGGAGCACCCGAGCGCTCACTCGGGCAGCGAGGGATGCCGCTCCGCGGGATCGCCGTGGCGCGGGATGCACAGGGCGACCGCCATCGCGATCACGGCGGCGCCGAGCCCCCAGCACGAACGCCGTCTGGAACGCGTTCGGCGAGGGCACCGCGGTGTCGCCGTCCATCACGGTCGAGCTCGCGAGCACCGCCCCGACGACCGCGGCGGCGCTGCTCGTGCCGAGCGAGCGGAACAGGGCGTTGAGCCCGTTGGATGCGCCGGTCTCGGTCTGCGGCACCGAGCGCATGATGAGCATCGGCATCGCGGCGTAGCCGAACCCGATCCCGGCGCCGACCAGGAGGTTCGCCACGAGGATCTGCCACACCTCCGCGGAGAGCAGGAGCGTGAAGCCGTAGGCGGCGATGAGCGAGATCGCCCCGAGCACGAGGAGCAGCTTCGGCCCGACCGTCCGTGCCAGCTTGCCCGAGAAGGGCGAGAGCACCATCATCACGAGCCCCGCCGGCATCACCACCAGGCTCGCCGTCAACAGCGGCAGCCCGAACCCGCCGACCTGCGTCGGCAGCTCGAGCAGCTGCGGGTAGGTCACGTTCGAACCGAACAGGGCGAAGCCCATCGCGATCGAGGCGATGTTCGTGAGCAGCACGGGCCGCCGCGCCGCGACCCGCAGATCCAGCAGCGGCTCCGCGATGCGCAGCTCGTACCAGCCCCACAGCAGCAGGACGGCGATGCCGCCGAGACCCGCGATCAGCACGGGCGGCGACGTCCAGCCCCACTCGTTGCCTCGCGAGATGGCGAGCAGGATGCCGACGAGTCCGATCGCGAGGCCGAACGCGCCCGGGTAGTCGAAGCGCCCCGCGGTGCGCAGCACGCTGACCGGCACGATCGTGAGCACCAGGACGAACACCACCGCGCCCAGACCCGCGGCGACCCAGAACAGCATGTGCCAGTCGCTGCGCTCGGTCAGCAGGGCGCTGATCGGCAGCCCGAGGGCGCCGCCGACGCCGAGCGTCGCGCTGATGAGCGCGATCGCCGCATCCACCCGGTCTTCGTGCAGGACGTCGCGGAGGATCGAGATGCCGAGCGGCACGACGCCCGTCACCGCGCCCTGGAAGGGCCCGGCCGATCACGACGCCGACGATGCCGGGGGAGAGCGCCGCGATCACCGACCCGGCCACCAGCAGCACCAGCAGCACGAGCACGATCCGCCGCTTGCCGTACATGTCGCCCAGGCGTCCCGCGATGGGCGTGATGACGGCGGCCGCGAGCAGGGTCGAGGTCACGACCCACGCGGTGTCCTCGCGGCTCGCCTGCAGCAGTTCGGGCAGCTTCGACTGGATCGGCACGACGAGCGTGAACATGAAGGATGACGCGAGCCCCGCGATCGCCAGGACAGCCACCACGAGCCCCTGACGAGGCATCCGGGACAGGCGCTTCCTCGCGTCCTCGTCCTCGATGCCCATCCCGCCAGGCTATCGGCCCCCACCGACACGAGGGCGGTCGGGGTGCGAGACTGGGCCCATGAGCGAGCACGCCGCGGGAATCGACATCCGCCCGATCGACGACGTGACCCAGGTGTTCGCCGCATCCGCCGTGCTGAGCGAGGTGTGGGGTGGCGACCGCACCGGAATGCCCCCGAACCTGCTTCGCGCGCTCGCGCACTCCGGCAACTATGCGGCCGCGCTCTACGACGGCTCCGACATGGTCGGCGCATCGGTCGCGTTCTTCGGGCCGCCCGCCGCCCGCGCGATGCACTCGCACATCACCGGGATCCTGCCCGCGTATCGCGGCCGCGGTCTCGGACGGATGCTGAAGCAGCACCAGCGCGAGTGGGCGCTCGAACGCGGGGTCGGGCACATCACGTGGACCTACGATCCGCTGGTGGCGCGCAACGCCCACCTCAACCTCGCGGTGCTCGGCACCCGCGCCGTGGAGTATCTGGTCGATCACTACGGGCCCATGGACGACGGGGTCAACCGGGGCGACGAGAGCGACCGCATCCTCGTCGACTGGGCGGTCGCCGCATCCCCGGCCGCCCCGCCGGCGACGGGGCAGGTGGTCTCGACCGTCGCGGTGCCCGACGACGTCGAGGCGCTCCGCCGGGAGGACCCGCCCCGCCGCGGCGCGGTGGCGCCGTACCGTGCGCGCGGAGCTGACGGATGCGCTCGCGCGCGGTCTCGTGATCGGCGGCTTCGACGAGCGGGGCTATCTGCTCGTGCACGGCTGACACCGCGCGGTCCGCCCTCGGGTGCCCGGAGTCCCGCGCGCGGCTCAGCCCGCGGCGGGCCGCTCCCGCCCTACAGTAAGTGGGGTGCGGCTGCGGTTCTTCGGCGGCTTCGACGTGCGAGACGACGTCGGAGCCGTGATCGAGGTGCCCGGCGCACGGCAGCGCGCGCTGCTGTTCCGGCTCGCGCTGGACGCGGGCACCACCGTGACCTATCGCGCCCTCGCCGAGGACGTGTGGGGGCTCGACGTGCCCGAGGATCCGCGCGCGGCGCTCCACTCGCTCGTCTCGCGGCTGCGGCGCAGCCTGCCCGCCGATGCGGTGTCGGCGACGCCGGGCGGATACCGGCTCGAGGCGGACCGCGCGGATGTCGACCTCGTGGCGTTCGCGGACCTGGTCGCCGCGGCGCGTGGCGACGCCGATCCCTCCGCCGCGCGCCGCGCTCTCGCGCTGTGGTGCGGCGAGGCGTGGACGCCCGACGGCTTCGACTGGGTCGTGCGCGACCTGCTCGAGGACCGCGCGCACGCCGAGCGCATCGCCGCGGCAGCCCCGTCGGTCGCCGAGCCTCCGCGACCGCCGGCGACGAGCGCGCGCCCCGAGACCGCCGCGCGCTCGGCGACGAGGGCGATGCTCGCAGATCCCGCGCCCGGCGCAAGCCCCGAACCGCACGCGCCCGGTGCACCCGCGATCCCCGCATCCCTCACCCCGTTGATCGGCCGCGAGGACGAGCTCGCTCTCATCGAGGCGCAGCTGCGCGAGGCGCGGCTCGTGACACTGCTCGGCCCGGGCGGGGCGGGCAAGACGACGCTCGCGCTCGAGACCGCACGGGGGCACGCGCCGGCCGTCTTCGTCGAGCTGGCGCCGGCCGACGCGAGCGGCGTGTGGGATGCGGTGGCCACGGCGCTGGGACGCAGCATCCGGCTCGCCGAGAACACGCCGGCGTCGCTCCAGACCTCCCGTGAGCGGGCCCTCGGCACCCTGGCGGGGCGGCCGCTCCTGCTCGTGCTCGACAACGCCGAGCACGTCGTCGCCCAGGCCGCGGATGTCGCGGAGCAGGCCTTGCGGGTCGCCCCGGCCCTGCGCCTGCTCGTCACGAGTCGTGAGCCCCTGGCGGTCCCGGGCGAGGCGTTCGTGGCGGTGGGCTCCCTGCCGGAGCCGGATGCGATGACGCTCCTCTCCGCTCGCATCCGTGCGGCGCGCGGCACTCCTCCCGACGAGACCGAGATCGAGGCGGTGGCCCGGATCTGCCGTCGGCTGGACGGCCTGCCGCTCGCCCTCGAGCTCGCGGGGGCGAAGGCCCGCGTGCTCAGCGTCGCCGAGATCGAGGCGGGCCTGGCCGATCGCTTCGCGCTCCTGGACCGTGGTCCGCGCACGGCGCAGCCCCGGCATCAGACGCTCCGGGCGGTGATCGACTGGAGCTGGAGCCTGCTCGCGCAGGTCGAGCGTGAGGCGCTGCTCATGCTCGCCGTCTTCCCCGACGGGGTCGCCGCCGCAGACCTCCCCGCCGTCGCCGCGGAGTTCGAGCTCCCGCCGCGGGCGGTCGACGACCTGGTCGATCGGTCCCTCGTGCAGCGATCGCGCGGTCGCTACCGGCTGCTCGAGACGGTGCGCGAGTACGGGCTCGACGAGCTGCGGCGCGACGGCGGGCTCGAGCGTGCCCGCGCCCGCCAGGCCGCCGTCATGGCCGACCTCGCGCTCGCGCAGGACGCCCTGCTGCGCACGCCGGACGCGCACCGCGCGATCGCCTGGTTCGACGCCGATCAGGAGAACCTCGCTGCCGCGACGCGGTGGAGCGCCGGGCGGGGCGACATCGCGGTGCGCCTGGTGCGCGCGCAGGTGTGGGGATGGCAGCTGCGGGAGCGCATCGATCTGCTGCGTTCCGCGCTCGCTCGGACGGGAGAGGCCGCGGCCGGGTTGCGGACGGAGGCCGACGTCGTCGTGGCCGGGATGGCGATGCTCATGCAGATGATGCTCGACCCCTCGACCGAGCGTCTCTCCGACGCGTCGATCAGGTCGCTCGCGGACGCCGCCGCGCACTATGACTCCGAGATCGCCGCCGTCCTCCCGGTGCTGCTGCGCGCGGCCCTGCGCGCACGGGCGCAGCGGCGTGGCGGCGAGCCCTGGTCGAGCCACCTGCGCCTCGACGAGGGCGAGATCGCGCACGGGCCGGAGTGGAGCCGTGCCTTCGTCGCCGTCATGAATGCGGCCGCCGCCCAGAACAACGGCGACATCGAGCGGCTGGGCGAGGCCAGCGGCCGGGGTCTGGACATGTTCCTGCGCGTCGGCGACGCGTGGGGCGTGTCGTTCGCGAGCCAGATGCGGTCGGAGTGGCTCATGCTGCAGGGGCGGCTGGAGGAGTCGCTGCGGGTGGCCGACGACTCCACGCGGGCGCTGGAGGGGTTGACCCCCGTCGCCGATCAGCTTCAGCAGGAGGGGCTCGGCGTCGCCCTGCTGCTGCGGCTCGGGCGTCACGCGGAGGCACGCGGGCGCGTGGCCGAGATGCTGCGCCGTGCCGACGCCGACGGGTCCGAGCGGGCGATCGCCCAGGCGGAGACGACGGCCGCGTCGCTGGAGATCGTCCTCGGCAACGGCGAGGCCGCGCTCCGCGCGCTCGACCGGACCATCTCCCTGGAGACGCAGCACGAGCTCGCCGGCTTCCCCGCTCAGGTCATCGCGTGGCAGGAGAGCAAGCGCGCTCTCGCGCTCCTGCTGGTGGGCGACCCGGACGCGGCGGCCGAGGCGCTGCGCCGCGCGGTGCCGATCGCGGTCGGCACGGGCGATCAGCCGGTCATGTCGGAGGTCGCGATCGCGTTCGCGCGATGGTTCCTCGCCGCCGGACGCCTCGGCGACGCGGCGGCGGCGCTCGCCGAGGCCGATCGGCTGCGGGGCCTGCCGGATCTGAGCGAGCCCGTTGCGGCGCCGGTCCGCGCGGCGCTGAGGTCGGCGGACCCGGATGTCGCAGCATCCGGTCCCGCCGACCTCGGAGAGCTCGCCGCCCGGCTCTAGGCCTTCCGCATGTAGGCGCGCACCGTGAGGGGCGCGAAGACCGCCACGATCACGGCGGCTCCCAGCAGCGAGATCCACAGGTCCCCGGACACAGCGCCGTTGTTGGCGAGGTCGCGGACGGCGGTGACGAGGTGCGAGATCGGGTTGATGTTCGCGAACCAGGCCAGCCACGAGGGCAGCGTGTCGACCGGCACGTAGGCGTTGGACAGGAACGTGAGCGGGAACAGGATCAGCATGGAGATGCCCTGCACGCTGGAGGCGGTGCGGGCGATGACGCCGAAGAAGGCGAAGATCCAGCTGATCGCCCACGAGCAGACGATCACGAGCACGCCCGCGCCGATGACGGCGCCGAGACCGCCGGCGGGTCGATATCCCATGACGTATCCCATCGCGAAGGTCAGCGTCGTCGCGATCGCGTAGCGCACGGTGTCGGCCAGCAGCGCTCCGGAGAGCGGAGCGATGCGGGCGATCGGCAGCGAGCGGAAGCGGTCGAACACGCCCTTGTCCATGTCCTCGCGCAGCTGGGTGCCGGTCACGACCGAGGTCGTGATGACTGTCTGCACGAGGATGCCGGGGATGAGAGCGGGCAGGTAGCTCTGCACGTCGCCCGCGATCGCGCCGCCGAAGATGTAGGCGAACATCAGCGTGAAGATGATCGGCTGCACCGTCACGTCGATGAGCTGCTCGGGGGTGCGGCGGATCTTGACGAGACCGCGGTACGCCATCGTGAACGTGTTCTGCACGGTCTGCGCGACGCTGGTTCGGTTCTTCAGGTGGCGGTCCTCGGCAGGCACGATTCGCGAGGGCACCGGTGCGATGAGAGTGCTCATTCCGCATCCCTCCCCTCACCATGTCCCACTTCGGACCGCTCAGCGGGGCGAGAAGCGGGCAGAAGTGGGACATCTCCCGTCGGGAAGTGGGACATGGTCATGCGGTCACCTCTTCTTTGCTCTCGGACGCGTCGGCGTCCTGGTCGGTGCGGCTCGTCTGGTCGGCGCCGTGGCCGGTGATGGTGAGGAACACCTCGTCGAGCGTCGGCTTCTGCACGCTCATCTCGGCGAGGTGGATGCCCTCCTCCCGGAAGAGGATGAGCAGGTCGGCGACCCTGTCGGCATCCGCCATGGGGGCTGTGATGCGTGACGCCTCGGGCGACAGCGTCCCGTGCACACCGAGCACGCGCTCGATGGCGCGCAGCGCGTCGTCGTTGTCGCCGGGGTCGGCGAGCCGCAGTTGCAGGCTCGACGTGCCGACCGAGGCCTTCAGCTCGTCCGATGTGCCCTCGGCGACGACGCGGCCGCGATCGATGACCGCGATCCGGTCGGCGAGCTGGTCGGCCTCGTCGAGGTACTGGGTCGTGAGGAGGACCGTCGATCCGCTCGCGACGAGCTCGCGGATGGTGTCCCACATCTGACCGCGGGTGCGGGGGTCGAGGCCGGTCGTGGGCTCGTCGAGGAAGATGAGCGGCGGCTGGGCGATGAGGGATGCGGCGAGGTCGAGGCGTCGCCGCATCCCGCCCGAGAACTTCTTGAGGGGACGCTTGGCGGCATCCGTCAGGCTGAAGCGCTCGAGCAGGTCGACGGCCTTGTCTCGTGCCTCGGCGCGTGACAAGCCCAGCAGGCGGCCGAAGATCACGAGGTTCTCGGTCGCCGACAGGGTCTCGTCGACCGAGGCGAACTGGCCGGTGACGCCGATGAGCTGCCGTACGATCTGGGGCGAGTGCATGACGTCGTGGCCGAAGATCTCCGCGTGGCCCGCGTCGGGGCGCAGCAGAGTGGCGAGCATGTTGATGGTCGTGGTCTTGCCGGCGCCGTTGGGTCCGAGCACGCCGTAGACGGTTCCGGCGGCGACGTGCAGGTCGACGCCGTCGACGGCGCGGTTGTCGCCGAAGACCTTGACGAGGCCCTCGGCGTGCACCGCGGGGGTGGCGGAAGCGTTCATGGGTTGCCTTTCTGTGGCGGTGATCCCATCGTGCGACCGGGCCGCTGTCGTCCCGCTGCCGTCGCGGGACACCCGCTGTCATGTCACTGTCGTGCGCACGTGGTCGCTGTCGCACGCGGACGGGGTCCGGTGACACACTCGGAGGATGACGTTGCACATCACGGACGATCCCGCCGCCGACGCGCTGCTCAGCGAGAACCCGCTCGCGCTGCTGATCGGGATGCTGCTGGACCAGCAGGTGGCGATGGAGACCGCGTTCTCGGGTCCGCTGAAGATCGCCGAGCGCACGGGTGCGGTCGATGCGGAGGCCCTCGCCGGTTACGACCCGGATGCGCTTGTCGATGCCTTCAGGCGGTCGCCCGCTGTGCACCGCTACCCCGGCTCGATGGCGGCGCGTGTGCAGTCGCTGTGCCAGGCGATCGTCGACGACTGGGGCGGGGATGCCGCCGCGCTCTGGACCGAGGCCGACCCGGACGGGGCTACCGTGCTGAGGCGGCTGAAGGCGCTGCCCGGGTTCGGGGATCAGAAGGCGAGGATCTTCCTGGCGCTGCTCGGCAAGCAGTGCGGCTTCTCCGGCGCGGGCTGGCGCGAGGCATCGTCACCCTACGGCGAGGACGGTTCGTTCCGCTCGGTGGCCGACATCGTGAGCCCGGAGTCGCTCGCGAAGGTCCGAGAGAACAAGAAGGCGGCCAAGGCTGCGGCGAAGGCGTGAGTGTGTTTCGCCGCCGGAAGGAAGCCCCTGTTCACTACGGCCTTCATTACGGGCTGGCCGCGGAGACGCTGGCGGTGCTGGCAGACGCCGCTCCCGTCGGGTTCGACCGGGTGAGGCAACGCCGCTGGGTGGGTGAGAGCCGAAACGGGATCCGGCAGATCTTCGACATCGCGGCCGTGAAGGGAGCGCGGTACTACCCGCGGTGGGGGTGGGGGCTCGATGCCGTTCCCAAGGTCCTGGTCGCCGCGCCCCACATGGAAACGGACCGCGAAGTCGGCGGACTTCGATCTCGTGATCGACCCGGTGGACGAGGAAGGGAACGTCCCGTCGTGGTGCACTCTCACGTCGGCCACCACGCCCCGCGCCGCGCGCACCGTCGCGACGGAAGCCTGGCGCCGCGCGCAGCACGATTTCGCGCAGGTGGTGACGCCGGAAGATCTGCGGATGCTCTTCGTGCGGCGCTCGGAGATGACGTTCCGTCGCTTCGGGCTCGACCATTACATGCAGACCGACATCGCACGGGGCCTGCTCGAGATCTCCCTCGGCAGGGAGGCGGAGGGCGAGGCGCGGCTCCGACGGTTCTGTGAGCGCTTCGATGTGGACATCGAGGATCGGATCCTGCGCGCCGCAGTGTCCGATGCCCGGCTGCGAGCACGTGAGAACGGTTTCCAGTAACGTAGACATATTGCAATTCGTTTATGTATGTGGTGGAGTAGGGACATGGACGAAGAACGGGGGCTCGCGGCCGCGGCGCAACTGTTCAAGGTCCTCGGGAGCGAGTCCCGGCTCGCGCTCCTGCACCTCGTCGGGCAGGAGTCGCGGACCGTCGGAGCGCTGGCCGAGGCGAGCGGGCTCTCTCAGCCGCTCGTGTCGCAGCACCTTCGGACGCTGCGGCAGGCGGGGCTGGTGACGGCGACGCGAAGCGGCAAGGAGGTCACCTACGGGGTGGCCGATCTGCACGTCAGCCATGTCGTCGAGGACGCCCTCGCCCATGTCCGAGAGCCTGCCGCGGATGACGCCGCGGACGAGGAACACCCATACGAACACGAGGAGTTGCGATGAGCACGACCGAGATCCACGCCGAGCACACCACCGCCGAGCACGAGCACGGCACTGACTGCGGTCACGAGGCCGTTCAGCACGGCGACCACGTCGACTACGTGCACGGCACCCACCACCACGCGCTGCACGGCGACCACTACGACGAGCACGAGGCCGTCGCCGAGCACACCACGGCCGACCACGCCCACGGCACCGACTGCGGTCACGAGGCCGTCGAGCATGGCGACCACGTCGACTACGTGCACGACGGACACAAGCACGCCGCTCACGGCGACCACTACGACGAGCACTGAGCCCACTGCTCCTCACGCAGAAGAGGGATGCACCCGATCACCGGGGCATCCCTCTTCTGCGTCTGAGCGCGGTCAGTTCAGCGGCGGGGAGAACGCCAGCTGCGCCGTGACGAGACCCTTCTCGCGGCTGACGATCTGCGCACGACCGGGCACCGACGGCACGGGCTTGACGCGCCCGATGAGCGCTCCCTCGTCGGGGCTGCCACCGAGCAGGATGCCGGTCACCCCCAGATCGGTGAAGCGCTGGATGATCGGGTCGTACGCCGCGCGGCTGGCACCGCCCGTCCGGCGAGTGAGGATCACGTGCAGACCGACATCGCTCGCCTGAGCGAGCAGCGGCTGCAGCACGGCGAGCGGGTTGCCCTGGCTGGTGGCGACGAGGTCGTAGTCGTCGACGAGGACGAAGCCCTCGGCCCCCGACCACCAGCTGCGGTCCCTCAGCTGCTCCGGTGTCACGTCCGGGCCGGGGATGCGGCCGGAGAAGAACGTTGACAGCTCGTTCATCCCGCCGCTGGCCATCTCGTGCGAGGTCAGGTAGGCCCCGAGATACTCGCGGGGGATCTCGCCGAGCAGCGCGCGCCGGTAGTCGACGACGAAGATCTTCGCCTCGTTCGGCCCGTACAGCCGCGTGATCTCCTGGGCGATCCCGCGCAGGAACGACGACTTGCCCATGCCCGCGTCGCCGTAGAGGTAGAGGTGGGGCTCGCTGCGGGGGTCGACGCCGAAGGGGGCCAGCGCCGCCTCGTCGATGCCGAGCAGCAGCCGGCGGTCGGCGTCGCCCGCCTGTGCGCGCACGTCCGCGAGCGAGACAAGCTCCGGCAGCAGCCGCAGCTTGGGCCCTGCGGGACCCTGCCACGCGGCGGTGACCCGCGCGATCATGTCGTCGACGCCGTCGACGAGGGTCGACGCATCCTCCGACCCGTCGATGCGCGGGATCGCGGCGAGCATCTGCAGCTTCGCGGCGCTGAGGCCGCGACCGGGCTGGTTCGCGGGAACGTTCGCGGCCTGCTTGCGATCGATCTCGGAGTCGCTGGGGTCGCCGAGGCGCAGCTCGAGCCGGGTCTGGATGAGGTCCTTCAGGCTCGCGCGGATCTCGAGCCAGCGGTTGGCCGTGACGACCACGTGCACGCCGAAGCTGAGGCCCCGCGCTGCGATCGTCTGCACCCGGTTCTCCAGCGCCTCGTACTCGCTGCGCAGCGTCGCCCAGCCGTCGACGACGAGGAACACGTCGCCGTAGCCGTCGTCGACCAGACCCCGGGCGCGGCGCTGCCGATAGGTGTCGATCGAGTCGATGCCTTGCTGCCGGAAGTACAGCTCGCGCGCGTCGAGGATCGACTCCACCTCGGCGACCGTGCGGCGCACGGCCTCGGCCTCGGTGCGCGTGGCGATGCCGGCGAGGTGCGGATGCCGCTGCAGACCCGTGAAGCTTCCGCCGCCGAAGTCGAGCACGTAGAACTGCGTCTCGAGCGGTGTCGTGGTCAGCGCCAGTGCGGAGACGAGCGTGCGCGCCATCGTCGACTTGCCCGAGAGCGGGCTGCCGACGATCGCGACGTGGCCGGCGGCGCCGCCCAGCGACACGACCAGCTGCTCGCGACGCTGCTCGAGCGGCACATCGACGACGCCGAGCGGGACCGTGAGGGTTCCCGCGGCGCGCCACGACGGCGAGACGAGCCCGAGCTGCGAGTCGGCCACGAGGTCGGGCATGAGCTCGTCGAGCGAGGCGGGGTCGGCCAGCGGCGGCAGCCACACCTGGTGCGCCGCGGGTCCGCGACCTGCCATGCGCTCGACCGCGATCTGGAACGTCGAGCGCGACTCCTTCTGCGCGCCCGGCTCCTCGGCCACCGGCGCCGAGGTCTCCTCGACGCGCTCGAGGGGCTGCGGGGCCGCGGTGAAGATCTCGATCTCGGCCGCGGCGTCGGCACGGTCGGCGTCGCCGCCCGCCCGGGCACCCCGCATCCGCGTCTTCGGGGTGCCGGAGACATAGGCCGCGCGGAACTGCACGAGGTTCTCGGTGTCGGCCTTGAGGAAGCCGACGCCCGGCTCCTGCGGCAGCGTGTAGGCGTCGGGCGTGCCGATGATGGTGCGCGACTCGGCAGCCGAGAAGGTGCGTAGACCGATCCGGTAGGAGAGGTACGTGTCGAGCCCGCGGAGCTTGCCCTCCTCGAGTCGCTGCGAGGCCAGCAACAGGTGTACCTGGAGCGAGCGGCCGACGCGGCCGATGTTGATGAAGCTCTCGACGAACTCGGGCTTGGCGGCGAGCAGTTCGGAGAACTCGTCGGCGACGATGAGCAGCGCCGGCAGTGGAGCGAGGTCGGTGCGTCCGCCGCGCCGCGCCTTCTCGTAGTCGGACACGTTCGCGAAGTTGCCCGCGGCGCGCAGCAGCTCCTGTCGGCGGACCACCTCGCCCTGCAGGGCGTCCTGGAAGCGGTCGACGAGCGACAGCTCGCTGCCCAGGTTGGTGATCACGGCCGAGACGTGCGGCATCCCCGCCATTCCGGCGAAGGTCGCGCCGCCCTTGAAGTCGACGAGCACGAAGTTCAGCTGCTCGGGGGAGTGGGTCAGGGCGAGGGCGAGCACGAGGGTGCGCAGCACCTCGGACTTGCCCGAGCCGGTGGCGCCGATCATGACGCCGTGCGGGCCCATGCCCTGCTGGGCCGACTCCTTGAGGTCGAGCACGAGGGGTGCTCCCTCAGTGTCCTGACCGATCGGAACGCGGAGCCGATCGCGTTCCAGGCGGCCACTCCATGCCTGGTCGAAGTCGATCTCGCGGACGTCGGGGAGCCCCAGCAGCTCGACCAGCTCGCGTTGACCGGTGGACGCGGATGTCGTCTCGGCCGCCGCCGAGGGCCCGGCGTGCAGCGGCATGAGCCGGCGGGCCGTGGCCTCGGCCTCGGCGGGCGTCGCGGTGTCGGGGGTGAAGAGGGTGGAGCCGTCCTGCAGGTCGATCAGCTCGGCGCGGCGCTCGGCGGCGTCGGCGGCGGGCAGGGCGATGCGCAGCACGTCGGGGTTCTCGAGCTCGGACCAGCGGCTGGGCAGCTCGAGCACCGTGACGCCCAGCATCCCGTCGCCGCCGACGACCGGGTCTCCCATCGGCAGGCGCACGCCGTCGACCACCAGGATGACGTGGGGGGTCACGCCGCCGCCGCGGGCGAACCGGGGGCGTTCGCGGAGCCCGGCGGGCAGCAGGTCTTCGAGGTCGTCGAGCGAGGAGCCGATCATGCGGGCGGGGCCGAGACGGTCCTCCTCGCGCCCGGAGAGGGCGTGCGGCAGCCACTTGACCCAGTCCCAGGCGGCGAGCTGGGCGTCGCCTGCGAGCACCGCTACGACGACGTCCTCAGGGTCGTGCAGGGTGGCGACGCCGGCGACCATGGCGCGCGCGAGACCGCGCACGGCCTCCTCGTCGGGGCCGACCAGCTCGACGCGAGCGTAGTCGGTGAGCCGCACGCCGAGCGGCAGGTCGGGCTGCGTCTCGTGCGTGAGCATGAACCGGTGCGCGGCCGAGGCGGCGACGGGGTCGAGCTGTGCGAGCGGCGGGAGCTCGGGCGCTTCGAGTGTGATGCACAACGGCTGGTCGGAGCGGCCGATGCGGGTGAGGAGGAAGTTCTCGTCGCCGGGCTGGCGCTCCCACACGCGCGTGCGCTCCTCGGCGATGAACGGCAGGGCGGCGGGAGCCGGGGTGACCCAGGCTCCGTGGCGGCGCTGCTTCTTGGCCGCCGTTCGCACGGTCTCGCGCAGTTCGGCAAGGTACGCGAGATACTCGCGGCGCGACGCGAGCACCTGGGCGGTGCGCTGCGAGCGCTGCCGCCAACCGTTGACGGCGACGAACCCGAGCGAGGACAGCAGGAACATGCCGCCCGTGATGAACCCGGTCGGTCCGGCGTTCGAGATGGTGACCATGACGATCGCGCCGACGCTGCCCAGCATGGGCAGGAGGCTCGTGAGCAGGCCGCTGCCGCCCTCGCTCGGGACGAGCTCGGGCGGAGCCTGCACGACGATGCGGCCGCTCGGCACCGTGGGCGGGGCGAGGCGGGACCCTCTTCTCATGCGGTGGTTCCCATCAGTCGGCTCACGGTGAACACGCGGTTGCCGATGTGCACCTGGGTCCCGTCGTCGAGCGCGGTGCGCTGGCCGGAGGGGAGCATGCGCGCTCGACCTTCGTCATCGACGAGCTCGGTGCCGTTGGTGGAGCCGAGGTCGGTGATCCACAAGCCCTCGCGGTCGTGCTCGAGGCGCACGTGGTTCTTGGACACGCTCGAATCGGGGTCGGCGACCTCGATGACCGCGTCGGTGTCGTCGACGGGCGACGGGTTGCGTCCGAGAACGACGGCGGCCGGCAGGCGCAGCTCTTCGCGCTGCCCGGTGTCGAACACGAGCAGGAGGGCGCTCGGGCTTCCCGTCGTCGCAGCCTGCGGCTCGGGCGGCGCGGCGACGTCTCGTGCGACCGCCACCGGTGACCCCCAGGAGGGGGCGACGGGGGGCACGGATGCGGGCGCGGCGACGGGGAGGGAGGATGCCGGCGGTGCGGCGGCGGGCCCGCGGTCGGTCGTCGGGGCGACCGCGGCGGGCGCCCAGGGGCGCGCGATGACGGTGGGTGCGGGTGCGGCGTAGGGGGTGGGAACGGCTGCGTTGCCACGGGTGCGAACACGGGGCGGGACGACCACCACGACGGTGCCCGCGGCCTGGTCGTGCCAGGAGCGGCGTGAGCGGCTCCACGCGCCCGAGGCCTCGACGATCCACGCGCCGGCGGCGAAGACCAGTGCCCCCATCGCGACGATGGAACCGCGCACGAAGGCGCGGCCGGCCCCGGGGGAGTACGGTGCGTCGGTGCGGCTGACGCGCAGGCGCAGCATGGCCTTGCCCGGGCTGCTTCCGGTGCGGGCCTGGAGGACCCAGAGCGCGAGCACGGCCTCGGCGCATACGAGCGCTCCGAACCCGAGGGAGCGGGTGAGCACGGCGGTAAGGGCGCCGAGGGCGATCACGATGACCGCGTCGATCGAGAATGCGCCGACTCGGGCGCCGACGCCGGCAGCGGTGCCGGCGAACCCGGGGGGCAGACTCACGACAGGACATTCCCTTCGACGACCGCGTGACGCAGGGCTTCCTGTGAGAAACCTGCACTGCCGCCCAGTCTAGGGGAGGGCCCGGACGCTCCCCGGGTTGTTCACACCTCCGGGGGTCACGCCCCCATGAGACCGCGCAGGATGTCGACCGCGTCGGCGGCGAGGAGGCCCGCAGGCAGGGAGAGCGCGACGGAGAGCCACTCGAAGGCATCGCCGGTGCGTGACCAGGCGAGGGAGCGGGAGCCGCGGCCGGCCGGCACGATCGCGAACGCGGTCAGCGCGCCGGCGGCCAGCAGGACCCCCGCCGCGACGGTCAGCGTGAGCGGGTCGGCGTGCGGGATGAGCGCGGCGGCCACCACGATGACGATGACCCCGGCGGCGGCGCGCGGCATCCATCGCAGGAGGGGCGCGGAGAATCGGCGGGCGCCGAGGAGGAGGGCGAGCGCGGTCGTCGCCGCCAGGGCGATGCGTCCGGCGAGCACGAGGGGGTCGGAGGTGTCGAACCCCGGCAGGGCGAAGGGGGCGGCGGTGGCCGCGGCGGCGCTGAGCAGGAGGGTCGCCGCGAGCATGCGGCCGGTCGAGCGCTCGACGATACGGCGAGCGTCCGCGGCGCCGATCGAGTGGATCTCCTCCGGAAGCTGTTGCCGCACGCTCCAGCGCGTGGTCTGGTAGCGGCCGTAGTCGATGAACAGTCCCGGCGGGACCTCGACGAGGCTCGCGAGCACGGCTCGCAGCGCGACCGGCGCGAGGCCGAGGGTGACGGCGGCGGGTGAGGCGGCGGCGAGTCCGAGCGGCAACGCCAGCCCCCAGACCGCGGCGACGATGAGGAACAGTGCGGCGCTCGCGGCGAGAGCGGCCTGCAGCGCGGGTGCACGGGACACGACAGAGAGGACGCCGGCGACGACGGCGGCCGTGAGCAGGCCCGCGAAGACGGCGAGCACCCCGGATGCCGCCGGCAGCGCGGGGACCGCGACCACGCCCGCGGCGAACGCGAGGGCGAGCACCGCCGCGACGGCGACCGCGACGGCTCGGTCGCCGCGCACCGCGATGAAACCGCCCGCCACGAGGGACGCGAGCACCAGCACCGCGGCGAGCCAGAGCCGGGGTGTGGCAGACAACACGGCCGGGGTGGCGAGCGACACGGCCGCGAGGAGGCCACCGACGGTGAAGACGAGCCACCAGGGGCTTCCGACGCCCTCGATGACGCCGGCAGCGCGGCGACGCCGACGTCGCGAGGACGACGGGCGCGTGAGGTCGACGTAGGAGAGGACGGCGCCGTCGGGGAGGTCCTCGGCGCGGGAGAGCGCGCTCACCTCGCGTCCGTTCGGCTCGAGGAGAGCCTCGCGGCCGACCTGCGGTCGGAGTCCGAGGTGCGCGAGTGCTTCGCCGATCGTGGCGTCGAGCGGGAGCACGAGGTCATGGCGGGCGGTGCCGTCGAGGATCGCCACGCGGCGACGCTCTGCGACATCCGTCATCGGTCAGCCCTTTCCTCGCGCCCGGAACAGCCGGGTGCGTCTAGCGTAGCGAGCCCACCCGGACGGGGCGCGCTGTCGTGCGTCGTTGGGGGCGAGGCGGTCGATCCTCCCGCAGTAGGTGTGCGCGTTCGTTCGTGAACGAGGATCGTTCTCGCCGCGAGCGGTCAGGCCCGCGGCGGGCGCTTCGCGCGGCGGGTGACGAGCACGATGGTGATGATGGCGGCGGCGATGATGAGGACGAGGATGATGATCCCGGCGATGATGACGCCGGTCAGGATGCCGTCGACGGGATTCGTACTCGTCGGATCGGGCGCGGGCGCCGGGGCGCTCGCGGCGGGAGAGTTCGATGCGGTCCCGAGTGCGGATTGCGCGGCGGCGAGTTGAGCATCGGTGGGTAGGTAGTCGGCGCCGTTGAGACGGGGATCCTTGTTGAGCAGAGGGTTCTCGTCGGGATACTGCGAGGGGTCCACGCTGAGCAGACGTGTCAGCGACGCCGCCCCATAGCCGAGACCGTCGGTGGGGTTGTACGCCAGAGGGTGGTCGTCTCGTCCGGTGTTGTGGATCAGTGACTGGATCAGCTGGTTCCCGGTCGCGTTCGGGTACTTCTGCGCTGCCAACGCCAACATCCCCGCCACAATCGGCGTTGCGAGAGATGTTCCTGAACTCAGAACAGGCGAGTCCCAACTCGTACTGCTATTGCTTATGATGTTGATCCCCGCGGCGGCGGTGGTCACGTTAGGAACGATGACCGGTTCACGAGTCCTGGAGTCCTTCATAGGGTCGCCATTAGCGTCTATTGCGCTGACCGAAACGACGCCGCGCAGAGAGTTCGGTGCTTCGCCGTTCCTTTTGTTCCGAGGCGCTGTTCGGGGGTGCCGCAACCACTACGACTCCACGCGCGATCGCTTCCGCCAAGACCTTCCCGTCGTCGTCACTAGCCGGCTCGACGCCGGTCGAGGTGCTCACGATCTGTGCGCCGTCCTGCATCGCTCGCTTCAGGGCGAGACCGAACGAGGTGATCCCGAGGTTCTCCGGGTCGTACGGCACGCTGCATGCGCCGTCTCCGTATCCGATGAAGGTGACGTCGGCTTCCGGTGCGATTCCGCGGATCCCGGCGCCTTGGCCATTGCCGATGAGGAATGACGTCACGTCGGTGTCGTGAGTTGAGGCTTCGCTTGGCGCCGTGTTGACGACGGTCGCCCCTTCGCAGATGGGGTCGGGATCTACCGTAAGGTGCGACCCCGTGAGTCCTTCGTACTGGGGGTTGATCTGCTGTCCGATGACGGCGATCTTGACGCCTTTGCCGGTCCAGCCTACGGAGTGTGCTTGGTCGACGTTGTAGGCGGAGTACCACCATTGGCCGTCGTCTGCTGTGGCTGGTGTTGCTGCGTCGACTACCGCGAGTGTCAGCGCGCTCGCGAGCCCGAGGGCGGCCAGCGCGCGCCGGGCGTTCACTGCTGGAAGAGCTTGGCGGAACGCTTGTCGGTCTCGACGTAGTTCTCGGCGATCTGCTGCGTCGCGTTCGCGATCGAGGCGAGCACTTGCTTCATCTCGGCGAACGAGGTCGACCATTGCCGCTGTGCGTTGTCGTACGCCGTCTTGGCAGCGCCGTCCCAGTTCGCGCGGAGCCGGTTGGCCTCCTGCTCGAGCCCGAGCAGCGCCCCCTCGATTCGCTGGCTTTCGACCCGAAGAGCCTCGGATGCCTCACTCAACCCTGCCGGGGAGACACGAAGATCTGACATGGTCACTCTCCTCCCATCAGCGAGCCGAGCCCGCGGATCGTCGACTGATGCGACTGCTCGACGGCGACCTGGTCGCTGTGCGTCGCTCGCAGTGCAGACTCGAGATGCACGAGAGTGTCGTTGATCCGCTGTGCGTTCGCCGTCCACGTCGACACCATCTGCGTGTACGCCTTCGCGGCGTCACCAGACCAGACCGACTGGATCTGGTCGAGCTCTCCGAGCACCCGTCGGGTGCTGTCGGCGATATCGATGTGCGCGCCCGAGACGGCTTCCGCACCGCGCATCAAAGCGCCCTCGGTCGCGGAGATCTTGTTTTCCATGTCGCGTCCTCCCTGTCTCAGTCGCGTCCGCCGGCGCCGGCGTTCTCCGACCACGGACCGATCTCTTCGTCGTCCTCGAGCTTCGGGGCGAGCGGTCCGCCGAGCCCGCGGCTGCGCTTGTCGCTCTTGCCGCCAGCGCCGCCCTGCGCGCCCATGCCGCCGCCGGCCATGCCGGCCGCACCGCGGCCGGCCGCGCCCTCCGCGGCCGCTCCCGCACCGCTGCCCGTTCCGCCCGAGCCACCCAAGAGCCCTCCGGAACGGCCCGCGGCACCCGCGCCCGCGCTTTCCCGCGCCCGCGCCGAGGCCGCCGCCACCGCCGAGCCGCCCCAGCGACCCTGCTCCGCCGGCGGCGAGCTTGCCCAGCCCGCCAAGGGCGGCGCCGCCACCCGCGCCCGCGATCAGGCCGCTACCGACGCCGCTCGAGCCGCCCAGTAGACCCGAACCGCCGCCAGGGCCGGAGCCACCCGGGACGTGGATTCCGCCCCCGATATCGCCCGGCAAACCGTGTCCGCCCGAGATCGGGCCATCCGGCGTCGGGACGATGATCGGACCGCCAGAACCTCCCGGCGGAGGCATGACGATGTAGTCGGGGCCGGGCGACCACCCCGGGTCGCTCGGCCCCGAGCCACCCGAGCCACCCGACCCGCCCGAGCCACCCGAAGACCCCGGACCGGGGACGTAAGCGCCGCCGCCCGGCCACGACGACCCGCCGCCACCTGACCCACCACGCGGCGGCGTCGTCTCGTCCCACCGCGGCGGCTCCGTGTCGGAAGGCTGATTGTAGTAAGCGCCGAGAACAGCGGGCGGAGGCAGCGTGATCTGCTCGTGCGCGGCTTGCAGTTGTCCGTTGACGGTGTTGAGCGACGCCTCGGCCTGCTCGTTGCGTTGATTGCCGAGGATGTTGTTCGCAATCGCGATGGCCGTCTCACCCGCGATGATCGAGAACGGGCCGAGAGCGACGATGGCTCCCGCTTCTGCTCCGCGGATGGCGGCGACCTGTCCAGAATCCAGCTGTCCCGCACCGAGCTTGCTGAGCTCTGCTTTCGCGGTCTCGCGTGCTTCGTTCGCCGACGTGACGGCGTTGGGAAGCGTGTTCTCGACGTAGTCGATGAGGACTTCGAGGTCCTTCTTGGTCTGGTCGAGGGTCTCGCTCGCACTCATCCCGGCCGTTCCGGTGATTCCGGTGTCGGAGGCGACGTTGCCCAGGATGGTCTGGAGGTTGCGGAGCGCCTCGACGGTCTGCCCCGTGGCGGGCAGGTTCCACCACGTACCGCTGGCGATCTTCTTGCAGGTCTTCTTCTGCGCTCATGGTGTGTCCTTCCGTGGGGAGTTCTTCGCGCGGCGGGTGACGAGCACGATGGTGATGATGGCGGCGGCGATGATGAGGACGAGGATGATGATCGCGGCGATGATGACGCCGGTCAGGATGGCGTCCACGGCGCCGGTTTCCGCGGGCGCGGTCGCGGGTGCGGAAACCGGCGCGCTCGCGGCGGGAGAGTTCGACGCGGTCCCGAGCGCGGATTGCGCGGCGGCGAGTTGCGCGTCCGTGGGCAGATACAACGAGCCGCTGAGTCTTGGGTCTTTGTTGAGCAGAGGGTTCTCGTCGGGATATTGCGAGGGGTCCACGCTGAGCAGACGTGTCAGCGACGCCGCCCCATAGCCGAGACCGTCGGTGGGGTTGTACGCCAGAGGGTGGTCGTCTCGTCCGGTGTTGTGGATCAGCGACTGGATCAGCTGGTTCCCGGTCGCGTCCGGGTACTTCTGCGCCGCCAACGCCAACATCCCCGCCACAATCGGCGCGGAAATCGACGAACCCGTACTGAGCGCTGCAGAGTCCCAGTTTGTCTTGCTCGGCGCCATGATCTTCACACCGGCCGCCGCGACCGTTACGTTCGGCACGACTACCGGTGCGCCCGTGGCGTCATCTTGCTGAAGGTTGCCGTCTGCATCCGTCGCACTGACCGACACGACGCCCCGCAATGAGTTTGGCGCTGATCCGTTCGTTACCTCTGAGACACTGTTCGGCGTCGCGGAGACGACGATGATCCCGCGGGCAATCGCCTCCGCGAGCATCTTGCCGTCGTCATCTGTGGCGTTCTCGGCCCCGGTGGACGTGGTGACGATTTGCACGCCGTCGTTCATCGCCCTCTGCAGCGCCAGACCGAACGAACTAATCGTCGGGTTCGCCGGGTCATACGGTGGCGAGCAGGCGTCACCACCGTATCCGATGAAGGTCACATCAGAGTCGGGCGCGATTCCACGAATTTCAGCTGGGCCTTGCCCGTTCCCGACGAGGAACGCGGTGACTCCGGTGTCGTGACTGGAACTTCCCCCGAGGTCTTGACTGATGACAGTTCCGTTGGTGCAGATCGGTTTCGGGTCGACCGTCAGATGGGTTCCTCTCAGGGCAGCGTAGTTGGGGTTGATCTGGGTTCCGATGACGGCGATCTTGACGCCTTTGCCGGTCCACCCTTCGGAGTGTGCTTGGTCGACGTTGTAGGCGGAGTACCACCACTGGCCGTCATCGGCCACGGCCGGCGACGTGCCGCCGCCGAGCACGACAGCCACCGTCAGCCCGACGGCTGCCGCTGATATGCGCCACGAGGGGTGGAGCGAGGATGTACCCACGGTCGGGTTAGTAGGCGCGTTGCGACGGGTCGCTGCTCGTCGCGTTCGAGGCGGGCGGTGTGTGCGTGCTGGAGGACGACGACGTGGGTGCGGGAGCGGAGGCCGCGGTGTTGTTGATGAAAGCGGAAGCGTCGCTGGCCGAAAGCGAGTTGTCGGCCTCGTTCTGCTGCAGCCCCTGCGCCGCCGCGTTGAGAGCATCTGCGTTGATCCTCACGAACTCACGCAGCCGGTCGATGCGACCGGCGAGCGCCGTGGTCGCCCACTCCAGCTTCTTCGTGATGTTCTGCTCGGACGTGACCTCGTTTCCGCCGACGATGTTCGTCACGGTGGACCTGTCGGGAAGAGCATCCGCGTGATTCATCAACGCCGTGATGTTCTTGAGGACTTGGTCGAGCGTGAACCCGATGTTCTGAATGCTCATGGTCGTTCCCCCTGAAGTGTGGAGCGGGTGCGGGCCGGTTCCGGACCCCTGGTCGGAACCGGCCCGCACCGGTGTCGTCGTGTCAGAGCGCGAAGCGTCCGGCGGCCGACTTGTCGGTGCTGGTGTAGCCCTGCGCGATCTGCTCGGTCTTCGAGGAGATCTGCTCGAGCAGGGTGTTGAGGTTCTGAAGCGACTGGGTCCACTTGCGCTGCGCCTCGTCGTAAGAGGTCTGTGCCTCACCGGACCAGGACGAGCGCAGCTTGCCGACTGCGCTCTCGAGCTGGTCGAGCTCGGACTTGATCCCGTTGGCGCCGTTGCGGATCTGACCGGCCAGCGCGATCACCTGCTCGGGACGAACGGACATCGACTGCATCTGAGTTCCCTTTCTCTTCCTGTGCCGAAGGGCTCAGGAGCCCATCATCGACGAGAGACCCGAAATGGTCTGCTGGTGCGACTCTTCCGATGCCGCCTGGTCACGCTCGGTGCCCTTGAGCGCGTCTTCGAGCGTGACGAGCACCTCGTTGAGCTTGGTCGTCTCTTCGTTCCAGCGCTGCATCAGCTGCGTGTACGAGCCGGCCGCGGCTCCGGTCCAGAACCCGGCGACCTGCTCGATCTCACCGCGCACCTTCTTGACCTGCGAGTCGATACCAGCCTTCGCGGTGCTCACTGCCTCGGCGCCGGCCTTGAGTGCGCCCTCCTCGGCGGAGATCACATCTGCCACGTCAACCCCCTTCATTCCTGTTCGATGGTCGTGATGGCAGCCGATCTTAAACGCCCAGTGCGAACGGTATCCCGGTCTACCGATCTCAACGCTAGATGTGCTAGCGGTTCTGCGCAGAAGAATTCCGCAACCTGTGGATTAAATATCTCTCATGATCAGGCCGGATTCCATCCGGATGCATGGTTCTGCGGGGCTCCTTTGGCTCTTCCGCGCCGGAATATCGACGTCCGCGGTGTTTCGCCCGATCGAGGGCCGCCTTCGGGAGCCGGGGGTCCGGCCGCGGACTTCCGTGACCCCCGGAAGGAGGTCGCGGAGAGGACCCCTCCCGTCCTCTCCCGCGCAGGAGACGCCGGGAAGCGCTTGGCTCGCGGAGCATATGTCCCGTACACAGCTCACGGCGGGTGTCCGGACCGCGCACTAGACTGGCCGCGCGACAGGCACCCAGTCGAGCTCGAGGGGGAACGGACCGTGGCCCAGACCACCACCGCGCCGCGCGCACTGCTTCGACTCTCCGTGCAGAGCGAGGGGCGCCGCCTCGATATCGGCGTGCCCGCGCAGGTTCCGTTGATCGAGTTCCTGCCGGGGTTCGCCCGCAGTCTCGGCGTGCTCGATCCCTCGATGACCGTCGCGGGCTACGAGCTGCTGACGTCCGACGGCACGCGACTCGACGTCTCGCAGGGGGCTGCCCCGCAGGGGGTGGAAGACGGGGACGTCCTCACCCTCACCCGCGGCGGGCTCGTGGCCCAGCCGCGGGTGTACGACGACATCGTCGAGGCGGTCATCGACGCGACCGCCGAGCAGTCGCGTCCGTGGAGCCCGAAAGACAACGCCCGAACCGCCCTGGCCGCGAGCCTCACGCTTCTCGGGATCTGCGCCGTTCTTCTGCTCGCCGCCGGCCCGGCGCTCGGTATCGGAGCGCTCGTCGCAGGCGGCGGCGCCGTCGTGCTGCTCGTCGTGGCGGCCGTCATCGCCCGCCTCGGCCAGCGCGAGGCGGGTCACGGACTCGCCATGGCCGCGGCCGTCTTCGCCGGACTCGCCGGCTACCTCGCGACCCCGGCGGGCCTGCCGCTGTGGGGTTGGCCGTTGGCCATCGCCGGATTCGCCGCGCTCGTCGTCGCTGGCATCGCCATGGCGTTGATGCCCGAACAGGCAGAGATCCAGCTCATCCCCCTCGCCGTGGCGGGTGCGATCGCCATCTCCTCGGGTATCGCGGTGCTGCTGCCGGGCTCCGAGACCGCGGTCTACGCGCTCACCATCGCCGTGGTGGGCACCCTCGGCGGTGCGCTCCCATGGCTGGTCCTCAGCTCCACCCGCATCCGGGTCATCTCGCCACAGAGCGACGCCGAGGTCTTCGACGACCCCGCGCCCATCGATGCCGAGGACGTGCGGCGCCGCGCGGCACGCGGGCGACGGATGCTGGTGTGCCTGCGTATCGCGGGCGGCATCATCGTGCTCGCCGCGATCCCGCTGGTCGCCGGCTCGGGTCTCGTCGGCGCGCTCCTGTGTCTGCTCGCGTCGCTCGCGATGATGTTCCCCTCCCGTCAGGCGTACTCGCGCGGCAGCGTGCTGGCCGTCATGGTCGTGGGAGCGGCAGGTCTTGCCGCAACCGGGCTCACCGTCGCCGCGTTCCAGCCCGGTCTGCGCGTCGCGCTCATGATCGCGGTCGCCGTCGCGACCGTCATCGTCATCACCCTCACGCTGCTGTCGCCGGGAGCCCGGATGCGGGTGACCCGCCTCGCCGACACGACCGAGCTCATCGTCCTCGCCCTCCTGCTGCCGCTGGGCGCCATCGCGGCCGGATGGGCCTGATCGCCGATGGCGACCAAGAGCGACCTGATCGAGGCGCAGAACTTCTCCCGTCGTCGTCTGCTGACCGCGTTCGTCAGCGGCGCTCCCGGCGGCAAGGAACTGCAGCCGGCGGCGCCCCTGCGGGCGGTCATCGCCGCGATCGCCCTCACCCTCGGCGTCGTCCTGGTCGGCGTCTTCTACGGACTCGTCAAGCCGGGGCTGCCGAACGGGTGGGAGAACGGCAAGCTCGTGCTCGTCTCCGACACCGGCGCGCGCTTCGTCACGGTCGAGGGGACCCTGCATCCCGTGATCAACACGGCGAGCGCTCGACTGCTGCTTCCCGCGTCGGGTTTCGGCGTCATCACGACGGATCAGCAGAATCTCGCCGGCGTCGCGGTCGGTTCGACCCTCGGCATCGTCGGAGCGCCCGATGAACTGCCCGCGCCCGACCGGCTGAGCAACTCCGGCTGGAGTGCCTGCGCGGTCTCCGACGCGGGAATCGACGTGCGCGTCGGCCAGACCGGGCCGGTCCCCACCGATGCCGCCGCGGTCGTCTCGATGGGAAACAGGCTCTACGTCGTCGCGGGCGGCCGCAGTTACGCCGTCCCGGCGAACGGCGCCGACGCCGTCCTGCGCGCCGCGGGCATCACCGCGGCCGATCCCGTCAAGGTCTCCGCGGACTGGCTCAACCTGTTCGTCCAGGGAACGCCGCTGCAGCCGCTCGTCGTCGACCGTGCCGGCCAGGGCCTCGCGGGCTCGACCCTCGCCATCGGCGACGTCGTGCACTCGCGCGGCACCCCTGACGACAAGCGATACGTCGTGCAGACCGACGGCAGCCTCGCGCCGCTCACGCCGCTCGCCTGGCAGCTGTACCTCCTCGGCAGCGGCAGCACGTCCGACCAGGTCGTCGAGGTGAGCCCCGCCGAGACCGCGAACCTCCCGACCGCCCCACCCGCCGGGGGCGATGACTGGCCGACGAACGGCTTCACCGGGCTTGCCTCGTCGCAGCGCCCCTGCGCCCTCCTGACCGCGACGGCCGACGGCGCCGAGACCGTTCTCGCCTCCCAGAGCGCCACGGCGGACGCGAAGGCCGGCATCTCGGTCGCGCCGGGCTCCGGTGCCCTCGTGCGTGCGGGCGGACGTGGTAACCAGGCCAGCGGCATCCTCACCCTCGTCGACGCGACCGGCACGGCCTACGCCCTCCCGGGCGCCAACGAAGAGACCGTCAACCGGCTCGGCTACCGCATGAGCGATGTCGGTGCCGTCGGCCAGGGCTGGACGGCGCTGTTCCGCACCGGTCCCGAGCTCACCGAGGCGGCGGCGGGGACGACGCCCGCCGCCGGCGGCTGATGAACCGGCTGCGGCGCTGGGTCGCGGCATCCGCTGGATGCGCGCTCGCGGCGGGCATGATCGCCGTGCCGGTCCCCGCGCAGGCGGCCGGCTCCGACCCGTGCACGGCCGACTTCCGACTCAACCAGCCCGTTCCGGCGCTGGGCATGTTGCAGAGCGACCTCGCATGGAGTGTGACCCGCGGCGCCGGAGTGACAGTCGCGGTCGTCGACTCGGGTGTCTCGGCGAACAACCCGCATCTGACCGCGGCGGTCTCGGGCGGCGTCAACCTCGTACCCGACGGCACGGATGCGGCGGGCACGACCGACCAGTACGGACACGGCACCGCGATCGCGGGCCAGATCGCGGCCCGCAAGATCGACGGCTCCAGTGTGGAGGGCCTCGCTCCCGAGGCGCGCATCATGCCCGTGCGCGTGTTCGCGGGCGCGGACGACCGTCAGGTGCAGGCCGGCTTCGGACCGTCTGCGGCCCGAATGGCCGACGGCATCCGATATGCCGCCAGCCATGGCGCGCAGATCATCAACGTCTCGATGAGCATGACCGCTCCGGACCCCGCCGTCAGCGCCGCCGTCGCCGAGGCGACGGCGCGCGGCTCGCTCGTCATCGCGAGCGCGGGCAATCGCGACTCGAACATGTCGCTCGGCAAGAGCGACCAGGACGGCACGCGCTACCCCGCCGGCGACCCCTCCGCGGTGGGCGTCGCCGCGACCGACCTCAACGGTGTCGTGACCGAGACCAGCATCCACGGCCCGCACGTGTCGGTGGCAGCGCTCGGGCAGAGCATCCTCACCACGTCCGCCGCGGGCGGCGACTGCAGCTACGCCGACACGGATCCGGCGACCAGCTATGCCGCCGCGTACGTGTCGGCGGCCGCCGCGCTCGTCGCCGCCGCCCACCCTCGCGAGACGCCCGCGCAGTGGGCCTACCGGCTCGAGGCGACCGCGGTGCGTCCCGATCCCGGCTCCCGTGACGACTCCGCGGGGTGGGGCATCGTGCAGCCCTACGAGGCGATGATGCTGGTTCCCGGTCCGGGAATCCCGGGCCCACCGAGCCCCTTCGATGTCGGCGATGAGCCGGTCGCCACGCCGACCCCGGCGGCAGCCGTCGTCGTGCACGACGACCCGCCGGCGGATGCGGCTGCGATCGCCCTCGGCCTGGTCACCGCGATCGGCGGCCTCGTGGTGCTCGGCGCCGCGGGCGCCGGCGGTGTCCTGGTGGCGCGGCGTCGCGCCGCCGGCCGTGCGACGGTCACGCGCGTGGGCCGCGGGCTGTACGGCGAGCCGCCCGCCTGACGCTACCGGCCCCCGCGGGAGTCACGGCAGACCCCTCCAGGGGGTCGCCGTCGTCCCCGCGTGGGGTCAGGGAATCCGGCGCAGGGAGAGAGCCGCGTCGCCGAGCAGGAAGACCTCGGTCGCGGATGTCGGCTGCTCGGCGGTGATCAGTCGCTCGGCGGCGCCGTCACGCAGCGTCACGCCGTTGGTCGATCCCAGATCGGTGATCGTCCACACCTGGCCGGTCCACTCGAGTCGAGCGTGGCGCTTCGACATCGTCTTGGTCGCATCCTCGATCGCCACGATCTGCGCGCCCGGCTCAGGGCGAGGATTGCGCCCCAGCACGACGACGCGTTCCGACAGCGACACGGTCTCGCCCGTCGGCAGAACGAGCTGCCAGCCGGCAGGGGCGCGGACGAGGGCCGTGGACTCGTCCGCGCCGTCACGGCGCAGCCCCGCGGCCTGGCGGCGGGTGAGCGGAACATCGGACGTCGCGGGCGATGCGCCCGGAGTGGCGCGTGGTGCCGCGTAGGACGACGGAGCGGTCGGCGCGGGCGCGGATGTCGGCGCGGCAGGGGCGGACGCTTGCGCCGCGGGCGTCGTGAAAGCGGCGGGAGCCGGTGTCGGCACGGCGGATGCCGGCGCGGGCGTCGCGGCCGGCGGTGCAGGGAAGGCCGCCGGTACCGGAGCGGGCGCCGAGGCAGGGAACGAGGGCGCGGGCGGGGCGGCGAACGGCGCCACAGGCTGCACGGTCGAAGGGCCTGCCGGCGCGGCGGCGGTCCATGCGCCGGATGCGGCGCCTCCGCCGGAGGCGACATCCGTCGTCGCGGCGGTCGCACCCGCGGCCTGGACAGTGCGGCCGGGGGAACCGAGGAGGGTGGCCCAGAGGGGCGGGATCAGCACGGCGAGCGCGACGAGTCCTCCCGCACGCTCGGCATCCCGACCGATCCGGTGCGCGGCGATGGCCTTGAGCACGACGGCATAGAGGTTCACGAGCGGAACGAGGAACAGGGCGGCCTTGACCGGATCCTGGCCGCCGAGCCGCAGCAGCTCGGCCTCGTTCATCACCGGCACCCAGGCACGCCACGGGTCGGTCTCTCTCGTGCTGAACACGCGCGAAAGAGCGAGGGCGTACCAGACGTGCCAGGCGGCGAGCACGGCCAGCACGACGAGCATCCCCGCGGCGAGCACGGCGAGGGCGACGGCATCGGTCACGTTTCTCCTCCGATTCTCGGCGTCACTCGACGTTACCGTGTCGCGTGCGGGTTCTCGGCGGTCGGCTCCGTTGTGGAAAACCTCGCGGTGATCCGTCGCGGTGTTCTAGCCTGCGAGCGGGTCGGGCTCGCGCGGATGCGTACGCGGCCGAGGGCATCGGGGTCGCCCTGCTCCTGGCGGTCGGTTCCGACCGTGGCACGACAGCGATCGCCTGGGCCGTCTCGCTGATCACGATCATCGCATTCGCCCTGGCGATGCTGCTGTCGTGGCTCGTCCCCACCACGACGGTCGCGCTCTCACGAGGCTAGCGAGCCGCGGGCGAGGCCGTCCCCCGGCTCTCAGGCGCCGCGGAGTCGCTCGGAGAGATACGCGTCGAGCCGGTCGAGTGCTACGCGCTCCTGGGCCATCGTGTCGCGTTCGCGCACCGTGACGGAGCGGTCCTCGAGCGAGTCGAAGTCCACCGTGACGCAGAACGGCGTGCCGATCTCGTCCTGACGGCGGTAGCGGCGGCCGATCGCACCGGCGTCGTCGAAGTCGACGTTCCAGCGGCCGCGCAGGTCGGAGGCGACCTCGCGCGCGAGCGGCGAGAGGTTCTCGTTGCGGCTCAGGGGCAGCACCGCGACCTTGACCGGCGCCAGACGCGGGTCGATCCTGAGCACCGTGCGCGTGTCGGTGCCGCCCTTGGCGTTGGGGACCTCCTCCTCGCGGTAGGCGTCGATGAGGAACGCCATCATCGCCCGGGTCAGGCCGAACGAGGGCTCGATCACGTAGGGGATGTAGGTCTCGCCGGAGGCCTGGTCGAAGTACGAGAGCTTCTGGCCCGACGCCTCGGCGTGACGCGAGAGGTCGTAGTCGGTGCGGTTGGCGACGCCCATGAGCTCGCCCCACTCCTTGCCGCTGAAGCCGAACCGGTACTCGACGTCGATCGTGCCCGCGGAGTAGTGGGCACGATCCTCCTCGGGAACGTCGAGGCGTCGCATGTTGTCGGGGTCGATCCCGAGATCGATGAACCAGTTCCAGCACGCCTCGACCCAGTGCTCGAACCACTCGCCGGCCTCGGCCGGCGGCGTGAAGTACTCGATCTCCATCTGCTCGAACTCGCGCGTGCGGAAGATGAAGTTGCCCGGCGTGATCTCGTTGCGGAACGCCTTGCCGACCTGGCCGATGCCGAACGGCGGCTTCTTCCGCGACGCCTGCAGCACGTTCGCGAAGTTCACGAAGATGCCCTGCGCCGTCTCCGGGCGCAGGAAGTGCAGGCCCGACTCGTCATCGACGACGCCGAGGTAGGTCTTCATGAGACCGGAGAACGATCGCGGCTCGGTCCAGTTGCCGCGCTGGCCGGTCTCGGGGTCGGGCACCTCGTCCCAGCTCTGCGGCTCGCGGCCGTGCTTGGCGGTGAAGGTCTCCCACAGGTGGTCGGCGCGGTAGCGCTTGTGGGTGATGGTCGACTCGACCACCTCGTCGGCGAAGGTCTCGACGTGGCCGGAGGCCTCCCACACGCGCTTGGGGAGCACGATCGAGCTGTCGAGCCCGACCATGTCGCCGCGGCCGCGCACGAACGTCTGCCACCACTGGCGGCGGATGTTCTCCTTCAGCTCCGTCCCGAGGGGGCCGTAGTCCCACGCCGAGCGCGAGCCGCCGTAGATCTCACCGGCCTGGAACACGAACCCGCGGTGACGGGCGAGGGCGATGACTTTGTCGAGGCGGGACTGCTCGGCCACGGTGGCTCCAATGGTCGGGGGAGAGATGAGGGATGCGTCGGCCACACCGGGGGCGTCCGCATCCCCCGATTCTAGTCGGCGCGGGTCACCGGCACTGTGCCGCGACGTACGCCTCGATCACGTCGTCGGGGTCGGACACGCGCTCGCTCGTCGTGCCGGTCGCGGCGCCGACCGTGAAGCCCACGACGAGGGTCGTGTCGGGCGCCGGCGTCGTCGGGGTCGCGGTCGGGCTGGGGCTCGCGGTCGGGTCCGGCTGCTCGGCGACCGCTGCGGGGGAGGGGGTCGCCGCGTCCGTGCACGCGACCGGGGGCAGGGTGACCGTGAGCTCCCCCTCCTGGCCGGCGGGGATCGTCACCGAACCGTACTGCGCCGGACGCCCGTAGCCGAGGAAGCGGGGGTCGGTCAGCCGCACCTTGTTGACGACGAGGTCGTCGCTCGTGTTGTTGTGCACCCACAGCCGCACCTGCTTGGCGGTCTGGGCGGGTGTCGCCGGCAGCAGGGTCGCGCTGATGCCGCGCGGCAGCGCCGTCGCGGACGGCGCTGGTCGCGCCTGGATCTGGCCGCATCCGGCCACCACGACGACGCCCGCGCACAGCAGGGCGAGAGCGGGGGCGGCCCACAGCATCCGTCGTCTCATCGGTGCAGCAGCTCCCGTGCGACAGTGAACTCCTCCAGCGCGACCGGATCGATCTCGACGCCGAGTCCCGGGCCCGTCGGCACGCGCACGTGACCGTCCTCGAGCACGGCCGGCTCGGTGACGATGTCGCGCGCGTAGAAGCGGCCGGATGCCGAGATGTCGCCCGGCAGTGTGAAACCCGGAAGCGCCGCGAGCGCTGCGTTCGCCGCCCGCCCGATGCCGGTCTCCAGCATGCCGCCGCACCAGACCGGCACCCCCGCCGCTCGGCAGAGGTCGTGGATGCGCACGGCCTCGAGGTAGCCGCCCACCCGCCCGGCTTTGACGTTGATGACGGAGGTCGCGCCGAGCGCGAGCGCGTCGGCGGCCGCCTTCGCCGAGGTGATCGACTCGTCGAGGCAGATCGGCGTCGACAGCCGCTCGGCGAGGACCGCGTGGTCGACGAGGTCGTCCTCCTGCAGCGGCTGCTCGATGAGGAGCAGGTCGAAACGGTCCAGCTCGGCGAGGGTGTCGGCGTCGGCGAGCGTGTACGCGGAGTTCGCGTCGACCTGCAGCGGGATCGTGCCGAACGCGTCGCGCACGGCCGCGGTGTCGGCGATGTCGCGGCCCGGTTTGATCTTGATCTTGATCCGCTCGTAGCCGTCCTCGAGGTAGGAGCCGACGGCATCCACGAGAGACTCGGCGGACTCCTGGATGCCGACGCTCACGCCGCTCGGAACGCGATCGACGACGGCACCGAGGTGGGCGGAGAGCGGGCGGTCCTCCGCGCGCAGGGCGGCATCCAGCACCGCGAGCTCGAGGCCGGCCTTGGCCATGCGATGACCGACGAAGGGGCGCAGCGTCTCAGCGACCTGGGCGGGGGCCAGCGCATCGAGCTCGAGGAGGGCGGGGCACAGCCACCGGAGCGCGACGTCCCAGGCGCCGTGCGTGTACTCGCTGGAGTAGAGCGGTGCCTCCTGGGTGACGATCTCGCCCCAGCCGTCGCCGTCCGCGGTCAGCGCCCGCACGATGATCACCTCGCGTACCCTCTCGGTGCCGAACGAGGTCGTGAAGGGACTCACGAGCGGGATGTGGAGCACCCGCAGCTCGAACCCCTCGAGCACGACGGAAGCGGCATCCCGCGGTATCGGCATGGTCTCCAGAGTATCGGGCGCGCTGCTTTGCGATCGCTGTGTGCCGGCTCTGCCGACCCCTCGGCGTCGTCCGCGCGCGTTGTCCACAGCCCCCTGACGGCCGCGAGACCGATGCGACACACTGGAGGACCCGCCTGCAGTGGAAGGACTCCGATGACTCAGCCCGACGCCCCGTGGACGACGCCGGTTGGCGGCGGTGCCCCATTGCCCGGCCCGCCCGTCGCCGGTGCTCCCGGCTATCCGCCGGCCGTGCCCACGGGCAGGGTCGCGTGGGCGCTCGGGTTCCTCGCCTACATCCCGGTGCCGGCCGTGGGCGTGGTGATCGCAGCGTTCGCGATGCTCCTGGCGTACCGCTCGCAGCAGCGGCGCGGACCGCTCGCCGCCGAGAACGCGCGGAACGCGGCCAACTGGGCGCTCACGCTGCTCGGCGTCTTTGTGCTCTGCGGCCTCTGGGTCCTCGTATGGGCGCTGGCGGGCGCGACGCACGGCTTCTTCCCCATCGGCGCCGCGGTCATCGTGTACTTCCTGCTCGCGCTCACGCACGCCGTCGTCACGATCGTCGGGACGGTCGTCTCGGGCTCTCGGGTGTTCCGGTGCCCCATCGCCGTGCCGTTCCTCCGCCGCCGCTGACGCGGGTCTCGCCGAGGCCGCGTACGTCAGCCGGCGAGATCCTGCGCGACCGGCGCGTCGGGCTCGGCGTGCTCGGGGCGCAGGCCGAAGAGCGCCTCGAGGGCATCGACGTAGTCGGTCGCCCGGCCGGACTCGGCCAGCTCGTGCGCACGCGCGGTCGGGACGTGCAGGAGCCGCCCGACCAGGTGCCGCAGGGCCTGCTCCGTGCGTCCGTCGTCGCCCTTCGCGCGCGCCCGCGCGATCTCCTCCTCGAGGATGCCGAAGGCGTGCTCGCGCAGTGCCGTGACCGCCGGTGCCACCGCACGGCGTTCGCCCACGACCGTGAATCTGCGGGCCGCGTCGAGCACGAGGGCTCGCGCGGCATCCGTGGCCTGGAGCTCCTCGAGCGGGGCGTGGAGCCGGATCGTCTCGAGGTCGAGCAGGTCCGTTCCCACGGCGGTCGCCACATCCGGGTCGACGTTGCGCGGCAGCCCGAGATCGATCACGAGCCGTCGCGGCGCTGCGTGTGCGGGGCAGGATGCCGCGACATCCGGGCCGGCGGAGCCGCCGAAGGTGGCCGCTGACAGCACGTGTCCTTCGGCGGTCGTGCAGGTGATGACGAGGTCGGCGCGGCGGGCGGCGGCGGGGTAGCCGGCGGACTCGACCCAGTCGATCCCGTGCTTGCGGGCGAAGCGCTCCCCGCGCCCCGAGGGAGAGTGCACGGTGATGTCGGCGGCACCGCGGTCGCGGAGGGCCGCGAGGGTCGCCGCGGCGTAGGCGCCCGTGCCGACCAGGAGCACCTTCAGCATGCCCCAGTCGGCGATGCGGCTGTCGGCGAGATCGAGGGCGAGGCGGACGAGCGAGCGGCCGGCTCGGCCGAGGGCCGTCGAGTTCTTCACGTCGCGCTGTGCTTCGGAGGCGCGCTGGAAGAGTCGCTCGAGCTCCGGGGAGGTCGTGCCCTGCTCCCGGGCCTCCGCGAGCGCGCGGCGGACCTGGCCGGCGATCTCCCCCTCGCCCACGACGACCGACTCGAGGCCCGAGGCGACGGCGAACAGGTGCTCGGCGACGGCCGGTCCCGCGATCACGCGGTAGGAGCCGTCGAGCTGCGAGGCGTCGACCCCGGTCGCCGCCTCGATCGCCATGAGGGCGGCCTCGACGCCGACCGCGCTGGCCGCGGTGACCGGCTCGTCCATGTCGACGTAGGCCTCGAAGCGGTTGCAGGTCGAGACGACGACGGCGCCCTGGACGCAGTCGTCGTGGGCGGCGATGACGGGACCGATGGGGTCCGTGGGTGCGCTGAGCCTCTCGAGGAGGTCGAAGGACGCGGTCTGGTGACTCGCGCTCACACACAGCAGCACGGTCCCCTATCGTACCCGCCCCCCGCCCCGCCCTCCCCGCCCCCTCCCCCTGACCGCGAGACCAGTCCGGCGCGCCGAGACCGGCGGGAAACCCACCGGTCTCGGCGGCGGGGACTGGTCTCGCGGAATGAGTGGGGTGGGGGAGCGGGGCGGGCCGGGGTGGGAGGATGGAGTGCGTGTCGCTCCTCGTCGAGGCCCTGACGGGTCACAAGTCCGCGCGTCCGCCGGTGTGGTTCATGCGGCAGGCGGGCCGATCCCTGCCGGAGTACCGTGCGCTGCGGGTGGGCACCCGGATGCTGGATGCCTGCCTCACGCCGGATGTCGCGGCCGAGATCACCCTCCAGCCCGTCCGCCGTCACGGCGTCGACGCGGGCATCTTCTTCAGCGACATCGTCGTTCCCCTGAAGATCGCCGGCGTCGAGGTCGAGATCGAGCCCGTGGCGCGGGCCGGTCTTCGCCCAGCCGGTGCGCACCGCATCCGACGTGGCCCGTCTCACGGCGATCGATCCGGAGATCGTCGCCGCGAGCCCCGAGATCCGCGAGGCCGTGCGGCTCGTCGTCGCAGAGCTCGGCGCGACGCCGCTCATCGGCTTCGCCGGAGCCCCCTTCACCCTGGCCGCCTACCTCGTCGAGGGCGGGCCCTCGAAGGAGCACCTGCGCGCCCGCGCCATGATGCACGCGGACCCCGCATCGTGGCATGCGCTCGCAGGCTGGCTGGCCGAGCTCTCGGCCGCGTTCCTGCGCGCGCAGACGGATGCCGGCGCCGCCGCCGTGCAGCTTTTCGACTCCTGGGCCGGCTCGCTCTCGGTCGCCGACTACCGCGCCTTCGTCGCCCCGCACTCCGCCCGTGCGCTGTCCGCGGTGTCGGTTCCCCGCATCCACTTCGGCGTCGGGACCGGGCACCTGCTGCGCGACATGCGCCTCGACCCCGCCGGCGGCGGGCGAACGGTCGACGCGGTCGGCGTCGACTGGCGCACCCCGCTCGACGAGGCCGCGTCGGTCCTCGGGGCCGACGTCACGCTGCAGGGCAACATCGACCCCGCTCTCCTGCAGGCACCGTGGCCCGTGCTCGCGGACCACGTGATGGATGTCGTCCGCCGCGGCCGCGCGGCCCGCGCCCACGTGCTGAACCTGGGTCATGGGGTGCCGCCCGACACCGATCCCGAGGTGCTCACGCGCATCGTCGAGCTCGTCCGCGGCGGTGAGGGCGGCGCCGCCGCGCCGGCAGCGGGGGACCCCGCATGACGGAGGCGCTCGGCGACCTCGCCGCCCGCGCACACGCGACCCGTGTGGTGATCGCCGGCGGCGGCGTCTCGGGACTCGTGACGGCGATCGAGTTCGCCAAGCTCGGCATGCGCGTGACCGTGCTGGAGGCGAGCGAACGCCTCGGCGGCGTGCTGCGCGCGGCCGAGGTCGCCGGCATCCGGCTCGACGTCGGCCGCCGAGAGCTACGCCACCCGCGGCGGTCACGTCCGCGCCCTCATCGACGAGCTCGACCTCTCCGACGCGGTCGTGACGCCCGCCGCGGGCGGCGCGTGGGTCGCCGGGATCCCGGGGGTCGGGGCGGCGCCGCTTCCGCGCGGCGGAGTGCTCGGCATCCCGGAGAACGTGTGGGACCCGGCCGTTCGCCGGGTCATCGGCTGGGGCGGGGCCTGGCGTGCCTACCTCGACCGGCTCCGCCCGCCGCTGACGATCGGGCACGACCGCAGCCTCGGCCACCTCGTCCGCTCGCGCATGGGGGCGAAGGTCCTCGACCGGCTCGTCGCGCCGGTCACGAGCGGCGTCTACTCGGCGAGGCCCGACGACATCGACGTCGACGCCGCCGCTCCGGGCCTGAACGCCGCGCTGACCCGCACCGGCTCGCTCTCGGGCGCGGTCGCCGAGCTCCGGGCCGGGGTGCCGGCCACGCCGGGCAGCGCCGTCGCCGGACTCGAAGGCGGGATGACGCGGCTCGTCGACGCGCTCGCCGTGCGGCTGGGTGAGCTCGGTGTCGAGGTGCGCACGGGCACGGCCGTCGAGCGGATCCGCCGCGTGGACGGTGTCTGGGAGGTGGCCCTCGCCACGGCGGACGAGCGCGAGGACACGCCGGACAGCGCGCCCGACGGCCCCGCAGACGGCGATGAGGTCGTGCACGCCGACATCGTGGTCGTCGCGACCCCCGAGGCGGAGGCCCGCCGGCTGCTGCGGCCGCTCCTGCCCGCCCTCGGCGACGCGCCCGCGGCCGCTCCGGTCGTCGAGATCGTCACCCTCGTCGTCGATGCCCCGGAACTGGACGCGCCGCCCCGCGGAACCGGCGTCCTCACCGTTCCGCACGCCTTCGAGGCGAAGGCCCTCACGCATGCGACCGCGAAGTGGGCGTGGATCGGGGAGCGTTCCGGTGCCGGCGTGCACGTCGTGCGGGTCTCTTTCGGTGCGCAGGACGAGGAACCGGCGACGGCGGCGCTCGACGACGACGACGCCGCCGCGCTCGCGCTGGCCCAGGCATCCGAGATGCTCGGTGTCGCGCTGGCCCCCGATCGGCTGCGCGGCGCGCACCGCGAGCGGTACGAGCAGTCCCAGCCGGCGTCCGTGATCGGCAGGGCGGAGCTCGTCGCGGGCGCGCGCACCGCGATCCGCGGCCTGGCCGGCCTCGGCGCGGTCGGGGCGTGGCTCAGCGGCACCGGGCTGGCGCAGGTCGTCCCGGATGCGATCGCGGAGGCCGACCGGCTGCGTCATGGGGCTCTCTGGCGCGACCGCTGAGCGCACGCGCCACCGGATTCCACAGCCCTTGTCAAGCGGATGCCGGTAACGGCATATGGGGATACCCTGGGACGACGATTTCAGCTCCATCGAGCGTGAGGAGACCCCATGAGGGGCAGGGTAGGACTCGTCATCGGACTGGCCGCAGGTTACGTCCTCGGTACGCGCGCCGGCCGCGAGCGCTATGAGCAGATCAAGGCGCAGGCTCTGAAGGTCTGGAACCTCGATCCTGTGCAGAAGCAGGTCGCCAAGGTCGAGGACTTCGGCAAGTCGGCGCTCATGGCGCTGCCGTCGGCGCTGTGGAAGGGCGCCGTCGCCGTCGGCAAGGCGGCGACCACGAAGGGCACGCCGGGCCAGCGGCTCGACGCCGCCCTGGATGCCGCGGACGAGGCGGCGGACGACGTCGCCGACGCCGCCGAGACCTCTGCCGAGGCGGCGGAGAAAGCCGTGAAGAAGACGACGACGCGGGCGCGTTCGACGACGCGCAAGACCACCGGGGAGTGAGATGACGACGCCCCGCGGCTTTCGCGACAAGTCCGACGAGAGTCTGCTGACGCTCGTCGGCGAGATTCCCGAGCTCGTCCGCAACCTCGTGATCGCCGAGTTCAACTCGGTGAAGAAGTGGATCGCCGACACGTCGAAGAACGCCGGCTTCGGCGCGGTGTGGGTCGTGGCCGCGCTCTTCGTCCTCTTCTGGTCGATCCCGGTGCTGGGCACGGTCGTGATCGCGGTGCTGTCGCTGTGGCTGGAGGTGTGGGCGTCCGCGCTCATCGTCTTCGGCGTGCTGATCGTCGTGGCGCTCTTCCTGGCGTTCATGGGCTATCGGCGTTTCAAGCGCATCGGCAAGAACAATCCCGTCGCCTCCGTCTCGGAGGACGTGCGCGCCGTCAAGGAGGCGATCGAGTGAGTGACATCGTTCCCGTTCCGCGCACCGCCGTCCCGGTCGGGATCACCGATCCGGTCGAGAAGGCGCGCGCCGAGCTGAAGGCAGCGCTCGCCGCGATCGAGGAGAAGGCGAACGTTCCGCGCCGCGCCGGACGCGCGATCGAGCAGCGCGTCGCCGAGGCGCGCCACTTCGCGCACCGCAACCCCGCGGCCGCAGCCCTCGCGGTCGCGGGCATCGCCCTCGGTGTCGGCGTGGCCGTGTGGGGCGCCGTGCGTCTCTACACGCGCTGACCCCCACGGCTCCTCGCCGCCCGCCCCGCGCCGCGAGTCCACATCCATGTGCGCTGATCGAGTGCGGGCTGGGCGGGGGAGGGTGGATTCGGGCGGCGTGCCCCGCGTGCGTTTGCCGCGAGCACGCACCGGGGAGGAGACTTGCCTCATGCCCGAGAACCACGATGCCGTCGAGTCCCGTTCGCAGTTCACGCTCTGGGCGGTCTTCCGGCGCGATCCGCAGCATCCCGTCACCGAGACCGATGACGCCGAGCTGTCGGACCTCGTCGCGCTGATCGAGCAGGGCGGCGTCACCGTCCGCGGGTTCTACGACGTCAGCGGTCTGCGCGCGGACGCCGACCTCATGATCTGGCTCCACGGCCCCGAGGCCGAGGCGCTCCAGCGCGACCTGCGTCGGCTGCGTCGCACCGAGCTGCTGAAGAACCTGTTGCCGACATGGCACGCCATGGGCGTGCACCGCGACGCCGAGTTCAACCGCTCCCACGTCCCCGGCTTCCTCCGCGGCGTCCCGGCGAAGGACTGGCTCGTGATCTATCCCTTCGTGCGCAGCTACGAGTGGTATCTGCTGCCGGAGGAGGAGCGCCGTGCGATGCTGGCCGACCACGGTCGCAAGGGCGCAGCGTTCACGGGCGTCACCGCGAACACGGTCGCCAGCTTCGCGCTCGGCGACTACGAGTGGCTGCTGCCCATGGAGTCCGACGAGCTCACCGACCTCGTCGACATGATGCGCGACCTCCGTTACACCGAGGCCCGCCGGCACGTGCGCGAGGAGGTGCCCTTCTACACCGGTCGTCGCATCCCCACCTCGGCGATCGCCGAGGTGCTGTCGTGATCCGGCTCGGGACCCGCCGCTCCGCGCTGGCCCTCGCCCAGTCACAGCGCGTCGCCGACGCGCTCTCGGCCGTCGCGGGGGAGCCGGTCGAGCTGGTGCCCGTCGTGTCGGAGGGGGATGTGTCCCGTGCCTCGCTCTCGCAGCTCGGCGGCACGGGCGTGTTCGCGACGCGTCTGCGCGAAGCCCTGCTGGCGGGCGAGTGCGACCTGCTGGTCCACTCGCTCAAAGACCTCCCGACGGCTCCCGCGCCCGGCCTCGTGATCGCCGCGATCCCGGCTCGGGAGGACGCGCGCGACGTCGTCGTCACCCGCGACGGCACGCCGCTGCACGAGCTGCCCGCCGGATCGGTCGTGGGGACGGGCTCGCCACGCCGCATCGCGCAGCTCCGCATCCGCAATCACCGCGTCGAGGCACGCGACATCCGTGGCAACATCGACTCGCGCCTGGCGCGGGTGAAGGACGCAGAGCTGGATGCGGTCGTGCTCGCCGCCGCGGGGCTCGCCCGGCTCGGTGCGATCCCCGCGGGTCTCGCGCTCGAACCCCTCGGGCTCGCGGAATGGCCGAGCGCGGCCGGGCAGGGTGCGCTCGCGGTCGAGACGCGCGACGATGCGCCGCAGGCGCTCGCGGACGCGATCGCCGCGCTCGACGACGCGCCCTCCCGTGTCGCCGTCGCCGCGGAGCGCGCCGTGCTGGAGACGCTCGAAGCCGGCTGCCACGCCCCGGTCGGCGTCCACGCCGAGCTCGAGGGGGACCTGCTGCGCGTGCGTGCGGTCGTCTACGCGCTCGACGGGTCCGCCCGCGTGGGCACGGATCGGACGGTCTCTCTCTTAGACGGGTATGCTAGGGCTTCAGGCAGCGGCAATGGTGCGAAGGCTGTCGGCGGCGCGGACCCGGTAACGCGCGCGAGGCGCACCGGTGATGACGTCGCTCGCGAGTTGCTCGACCGCGGAGCAGCAGACGTTTCCTGATGAAAGCCGACTTGATGCACGCAGAACCACACCGGCACGACGCCAAGCCGCTCACCGGCTGGCGCGTCCTCGTGCCGCGCGGCGGCCCCTGGGGCGACGGCGTGGCGGCATCGCTGCGCAGCCAGGGAGCGGTGCCCGTCGTGGCGCCGCTCATCAACTTCGCCCCGACCAACGACATCCAGACGCTCGAGAAGGCGCTCGCCGACCTCGCCGCCGGCGCCTTCGACTGGCTGACCGTGACGAGTGCGACGACGGTCGACGTCCTGTTCGCGTATCGCGCCAAGATCCCGGCGAGCACCCGCGTCGCGGCCGTCGGAGAGACGACGGCCGCTGCGCTGCAGGCCGCGGGATACCGGGTCGACCTCGTGCCCGACCGCGACAACTCCGCGGCCGGCATGGCGGACCAGATGATCGGGCTCGAGCCGGAGCCGCGCGACATCCTGACCCTGCGCAGCGAGATCGCCAAGCCCGTGCTCACCAAGCGCCTCATCGAGGCCGGGCACCGGGTGCGCAGCGTCGTCGCCTATCGCACCGTGGGCGTGCCCGTCACCGAGCGCATCGCACACGATGTCGAGTCCGGCCGCATCAACGCGATCCTCGTGACGAGCGGTTCGGTCGCCGAGCAGGTGTCGCTGCAGTTCCCGAACATCCCCGAGGGCACCGTGATCGCCGCGATCGGGCCGCGCACGGCCAAGGATGCGCGCGAGGCGGGCCTCGACGTCGACGTCGTCGCCGACCGGCAGACGGTCGATGCGCTCATCGACGCCGTCTCGCACTTCGCCCTGCCGCACGCCGCCGACGAGTTCCAGCCGTGAGCTTCCCCGCGCATCGGCCGCGGCGGCTGCGACAGTCGCCGGCGGTCCGCCGTCTGGTGCGTGAGACGCACCTCGTCCCCGCGCAGCTCGTGCTGCCGATGTTCGTGCGCGAGGGGATCACGGAGCCGTTGCCGATCGGCTCGATGCCGGGCGTCGTGCAGCATTCGATGGATTCGCTGCGGCGGGCCGTGGCGGATGCGGCGGCCGCGGGCATCGGCGGCGTCATGCTGTTCGGCGTCCCCGCCGAGAGGGATGCCCTCGGCTCCGGCGCGGACGACCCCGACGGCATCCTCAATGTGGCGACCCGCGCCGTGGTCGCCGAGGTCGGCGATGCGCTGGTGGTTCAGACCGACCTGTGCCTCGACGAGTTCACCGACCACGGGCACTGCGGCGTGCTGAACGCCTCCGGCGCCGTGGACAACGACGCGACGCTCGAGCGCTACGTGGCGATGGCCTTGGCGCAGGCGCGTGCGGGATCGCACCTGCTGGGGCTGTCGGGCATGATGGACGGCCAGGTGGCGGCCATCCGCGACGCGCTCGAGACCGAGGGGTTCGTCGACACGCTGATCCTGGGCTACGCGGCGAAGTACGCGGGGGCGTTCTACGGACCGTTCCGCGAAGCGGTCGATTCGCAGCTGACCGGCGACCGCCGCACGTACCAGCTCGATCCCGCGAACGGACGCGAGGGCGTCCGCGAGGCGCTGCTGGATGTCGAGGAGGGCGCCGACATCGTCATGGTCAAGCCCGCGATGCCGTACCTCGACGTGCTCGCCGAGGTGGCGGCATCCGTCGACGTGCCGGTGTGGGCGTACCAGGTCTCGGGCGAGTACGCGATGGTCGAGGCTGCTGCCGCGCACGGCTGGATCGATCGCCGCGGTGCGATCCTGGAGTCGCTGACCGGCATCCGCCGCGCCGGCGCCGGCGCGATCCTGACGTACTGGGCGGTCGAGGCGGCCGCGTGGCTGCGCTGAGATCCCGCACCCCGGCGCCCTCGACCCTCGTGCGAGGGAACACCCACGACGAACGATCGCGCGATGCGTCGCCGACGCGCGCGCTCGCGGAGGAGGACACCGCATGACCGACCGCAACGACGAGCTGTTCGCCCGGGGGCGCAACGCCATCCCCGGAGGGGTCAACTCGCCCGTGCGCGCCTACGGGGCGGTCGGCGGGGCGCCGCGATTCCTCGCGAGCGCGCACGGCGCGACCGTGACGGATGCCGCGGGTCGGGAGTACGTCGACCTCGTCGCCAGCTGGGGCCCCGCCCTGCTCGGCCACGCGCACCCCGAGGTCGTCGGGGCCGTGCAGGAGGCCGCATCCCGAGGACTGTCCTTCGGTGCGCCCACCGAGGCGGAGGTGGAGCTCGCGGAGCTGATCGCCGCCCGCGTCGTCGCCGAGCAGGCGGCGCCGGTGGAGAAGGTGCGGCTCGTGTCGACGGGCACCGAGGCCACCATGACGGCGATCCGCCTCGCCCGGGGCGCGACCGGCCGCGACCTGCTCGTGAAGTTCGCCGGTCACTACCACGGCCACTCCGACGGGCTGCTCGCCGCCGCAGGGTCCGGCGTCGCGACCCTCGCCCTGCCGGGCTCGGCGGGCGTTCCCGCGCCCATCGCGGCTCAGACGCTCGTGGTGCCCTACAACGACCTGCCCGCGATCGAGCAGGTCTTCGCCGCCCACGGCGACCGCATCGCGGCGGTCATCGTCGAGGCGGCGGCGGCCAACATGGGCGTCGTGCCGCCGGAACCCGGCTTCAACGCCGCGCTCGCCGACCTCGCCCACCGGCACGGCGCGCTGCTCATCCTCGACGAGGTGCTCACCGGCTTCCGCGTGCACCCCGCCGGCTACTGGGGGCTGCAGCAGGCCGCCGGCGAGCACTACCTGCCCGACCTGTTCACGTTCGGCAAGGTCGTGGGCGGTGGGATGCCGCTGGCCGCTCTGGGCGGCCGGGCCGAGGTCATGGACCTCCTCGCCCCGGTCGGCCCGGTCTACCAGGCGGGCACCCTCAGCGGCAATCCGCTCTCGGTCGCGGCGGGCCTCGCGACACTGCGGCTCGCGACGAGCGACGTGTACGCGCGGGTGGATGCGGCATCCGCCGTCGTGGCCGATGCTCTCGGTGGCGCGCTGGACGCGGCGGGGGTCGCCCACAGCGTTCCGCGTGCGGGCAGCCTGTTCGGTCTCGCCTTCCTGCCGGAGGCGCCGCGAGACTACGACGAAGCCCTGACTCAGGAGGCCGGGCGGTACCCGGCGTTCTTCCACGCGATGCAGGATGCCGGTGTCTCGCTGCCCCCCAGCGTCTACGAGGCGTGGTTCCTCACCGCCGCGCACGACGACGACGCGCTCTCCCGGGTCGTCGCCGCGCTCCCCGGGGCCGCCCGTGCGGCCGCGGCGGCGGATGTCTGAATCTCTCACGGGGGTCAAGCCTGTGGACAGTCGCGTGGGGGCCCCGCCGTTTCGATAGCATGCGGGCGGAAGCCGCTCGCTCGAGAAAGAGTCGCATGGAAGACGCCGCCCAGATCCTGATGGGGATCGCCGCCCAGCTGGAGCGCGCGACCGAGCTGTCGAACGTCGCGCAGGAGTTGACGGGCGAGCTCGCGAAGCTGCGCGGCATCGGCCACAGCGACGAGGACGAGGCGACCGTCACAGTCGACCACCAGGGCATCGTCATCGATGTCGCGCTCTCCGAGGCCATCTCGGATGCGGACGGGCGCACCGTTTCCGGCTGGGTGCTCACCGCGACGTCCCGCGCGATCGAAGACGTGCAGCGCCAGGCGGAGCCGATTCGCGCCGCCGTGCTGCAGCCGCACCTGCAGGCGCCGCGCGTCGACTTCTCGCAGCGGATCGATGAGCTCTACGAGGAGATCCAGCGGCGGGACGGGCAGTGACGCCCGAAGGCGACGGAGTAGAGGAAGGAAAGCGATGACAGATCTCGACGTACAGGTCAACGCGCTGCGTGCGCACGCGTCCAAGCTCGGAGACGCAGCCGATCGTGTCGGCCAGGCGGCGGAGGCGTCGCTGACGGCCGTGGCGCTCCAGCCCGCGGCGTTCGGGCTCCTCTGCTCCTTCCTCGTGCCCATCGTGAGTCTCCAGCAGTCGACGACCCTCGCAGGCCTGGGCGCGTTGCGGGTCGCTTTGGCCGCCGAGTCGGCCGCCGTGTCGGGCGCGGCCCTCACCTACTCCGCGCTCGACGACGGTCTTGCCGACGCGATCGCGAAGGTGATCTGACCGTGTCGCTGATCGCCGCCCCCACCTACGAAAGCGGTCTGAGCGGAGAGGCGGTGCTCGGAGCGCTGCCGGTCGCCGGCGGGATCGCCAGCTCGGTCCGCGACTTCGGCAACGGCAACATCACCTCCGGCGTCATCGACGTGGCGGGATCGGCGCTGGATGTCGTCAGCATGATCGCCAACCCGATCGCGACGCTGGCGTCGTCGTGTGCGTCGTTCCTGCTCGATTACATCGAGCCGCTTCATCAGGAGCTCGAGCTGCTCACCGGCAGCCCCGAGATGGTGCGAGCCCTCGGCGAGACCTGGGACAACGTCGGTGAGGCGCTCGGCGCCGTCGCCGACGAACGAGACCAGGCGCTCAGCGGATTGCGCGAGAACTGGGACGGCGCGGCGGCGACCGGGTACGAAGCCGTCGCGAACGGCCTCACCGGGATTCTGCGCCTGCTCTCGGAGGCCGCCCACAGCAACGCGAACGGACTGCGGCTCGCGGCGTCCGTCGTGCAGATCGTGTACGAGATCGTCAAGGGCATCATCGCCGATCTCGTCGGTCAGCTCATCCAAGCGGTCGTGGAAGCGGTTGCCACCGCCGGCGTTGGGATTCCCCTCATCGTCGCGCAGGTATCTCCGAAGATCGCGCAGTGGGTGAGCAAGGTCGCGAAGTGGGTGGAGAAGATCCAGGACGTGATGAAGAAGGTTTCGGATGCTATTCAGAGGTTCACGCAAGTTGGCCACGAGTTCACGCATCACGTGGGTCGGCTTCCGGCCAGACTCGGCGGCGCGAGCATCAAGATCGACCTCAACGCGGTCAATCTGGTCGGAATTGTAAGAGGAACGAACGACGGAGTCACGAAGTCGATGGAGGAGAACGGTGTGTATGGATCGGGCGAGAACAAGTGACCGACGCGCCCGACTTCTCTCAGATGCCTTTTGAGATCCAGGAGCGACTCGCTCTGCGCGATGCCCAGTACGCCGCCGCCTACGCTCGCGGTGCCACCGCCGCCGTGCTGCAGGAGCAGCTGGCTGTGGTGTCCGGTTCGGCGTCCTCGCTGCGTGGCGAGGTCAAGGCCACGGTCTCGGCCGGCGGCCTTCTGACCGATCTGCAGATCACACGCCACGGTGTCGACCTGGGCCCCCAGGCACTCAGCCGGCTCATCATGGCGACAGTCCGCGACGCACTGCTCGACCTGCGGGAGCGGCTGGGCGAGGTCGTCGAAGAGGCTGGCGCGGGAGAGATCGGCGCAGTCACGCTCCGCGAGGCCGACGCCGGACTCTCCGGGCCTCTCAGGGCGCTGGAGGATCCGGGCGCAACGATCAACGAGCGCTAAGCCGTTCTAGGAGCTTTCCGTCGCCCCGTCGCCTCCGAGGGTCGAGGCGACGGTGGGGATGCCGTGTGGCATGGGGCTACCCATAGTGAGGTTGCCGACCGCGGCGCTCACGTACCACCCCGGCTTTGCGTCCGGGACCGGGTCCCAGACGTCGACTCCCGCCCCGCGTCCGGTGAGCACGACGTGACTCCGTGCGTTGGCGGCGTCTTGCCACGGCACCTCCTTCGCCAGTCCGTAGCCTTTCCAGTCGGGGCGAATGAGTCGTGCGTTGAGTGTGAGGCCGGGGCCGTCGTTCATCATTTCGGGGAAGACGCCGGTTCCGGCGACGAGGGGGTCGGCGCGTCCCCAGGCGGTGGCCGGGACGGTGTCGATGAGAGCCGACAGCGTGCGGGCGATGGTGTGGATGATGGAGACGTCGAGGGTGGGCGTGCCGTAGGCGAGGATGACGCCGGCGCGGATGACGATGGCGCTGAGGGGTGGGAGGGTGGCGAGCGCGGCGAGGAAGGCGGGGTGGAGCAGGTCGGTGGCGAAGGCGGGGATGAAGGTCTCGATCTGCCAGCGGCCGTCAGGGGTGCGCGGTGGGGTGAGCGGGGGGAGGCGGAGGCCGTAGTCTCGGACGGTCGTCGTGGTGGTGGTCATGTCCGCGAGGCGGATCTCGGGCAGGGCCGCGGGAAGCGACATCCAGATCGCGTTGGTCTGCCGCAGATCGCCGTGGGGGATGCCGCTGTTCGTCGTGCCGAACTCGTAGCCCACGAGACGGCCGGCGCGGAACGTGCGGTCCGAGGTCGTCCCGTCGATGACCTCGGCGATCCCGATGGTCCAGATCTCGTACCGTCTTTGTCCGCGCAGTGCGGCTTCGCTGATCTCGAACGCGGGTGGGGGTTGCGCCTCGTTCCAGGTCCAGCCCTCCGCCTCGACCTGCTGCTGCAGCACCCGCCGACGCGCGGCTGCTTCCTCGCGCTTGCGCTGTCCGAACACCACGGCCTCAGCCTAGGCCGGGGTCCCATGCGCGGGCTGAGAAGCCTCGCCGTCTGCTCGTACGAGGATCGTGAGATCTGGGTATCGCATCGTCGCTCGCTTACGCGCTCTGGGACGACAGGGTCGAGGCGACGGTGCGGACGCCGCGCGCCCGGGCTTCGGCGAGCGGGTCGCCGAAGCCGCCGAACTGCACGCCGACACCGCGCCGGAGCTCGGCGGGCGCCCGGTCGATCGGGTACACCTCGAGCTCGACGGACTCGCGCCCGCTCAGGACGACTCTGTTGTCGAGGGTGTCGATGTCCTCCCAACGGAACTTGGACAGGCCCCCGCCCTGCCAGTCGAGAGCGACGAGCCGCTGGTCGAGCCGCAGGCGGTCGCCGTCGGCGATGTCGTGGGGGAAGACCCCGGTGCCGGCGACGAGCGCGTCCGCGCGGTTCCAGCAGTGGGCGGGCACGGCTCGGATGAGGCGATCGAGCGCGGCCACGCGGTCGCGGATCGCGGCGGCATCCCAGGGCTCGAAACCGTACGCGAGGATCACGCCGGCCCGGATCACGATGGCCGAGCACGCCGGGACCATATCGAGCGCGGCCATGAACTCTGGGGACAAGAGGTCGGCGGCGAACGCCGGAAGGAAGCCCTCGGCGGACCAGCGTGTTCCGAGCGCTTGGATCGCCGGCAGCCGGATCCCGGCGTCATCCGCGGTGCCGGTTCGGTCCACGAGCCGGATCTCCGGCAGCGGGGCGGGCAGCGTCGACCACACGACGGATGCTTCCGTAAGGTGACCGAAAACCGTCCCGTCATTTGTCGTGCCGCGTGCATATCCTGCCAGGCGTCCCGCGACGAAGCCTCGGTCCCCGACCGTCCCGCTCACGCCATCGGCGAGCCCTACCGTCCAGACGGGCTGGATGCCGCTGGTCCAGGGCAAGCCTGCTCGACGTGCACCGCGCAGCGCCGCCTCGCAGATCTCTGCGGATGGCGGCGGGGTCGGGCCATGCCACGTCCATCCAGCCGCCTCGGCGTCTCGCACGAGCGCACTCCGGGCCGCCGCGGCCTGCTTCTTCCTGCTGCCGTCGAACATCACGTGGTCAGCGTATTCCGGCCATCGATGAGGACGCTCAGAACGACTTCGCGAGCTTGGACTCCGCATCCGCGATCGCCGAGCCCGTCGCGAGGAGGACCTGCGAGTAGGCGTCGAGGGTGGCTTGCATCTGGCGCATCTGGGTCTCCCACCGTGCGCGCGCGACGGAGTAGGCCTCGCGAGCCTCGCCCTGCCAGCCGCTTTCCATCACGGCCAGACGTGCGTCGAGCTGATCGAGCTCCGCGCGGATCTGCACCGAGGCCGCCTTGAGCGCCTCGACGGTCTGCCCGACTCGCTCGAACTCGATCCGGATGTGATCCGCCATGCTCTTCCCCTCGTCGTGTCCTCCGACCATTCTGGCAACTCGGCGGTGTCGGCGTGAGGGGCTGTGGAGGAATCCGGGCGGCGGTGGTAAGGGCGCCCGAGAGGGCTCTGCGAGACTTGATCGGTGACATCGAGTGAGCGACCCCGCGTCGTCGTGCTCGCCGGCGGGGTCGGCGGATCGAGATTCCTTCTCGGCGTGCGCGAGGCCCTGCTTCGCCGCGGCGCTCCCCAGGCGACCGCGATCGTCAACACGGGCGACGACCTGTGGCTGTCCGGGGTGCGCCTGCAGCCCGACATCGACTCCGTCCTCTACGCGCTCGGGGGCGTCAACGACACGGTCCGCGGCTGGGGGCGCGCGGGCGACACCGAGCGGGTGAACGAGGAACTGCAGGCATGGGGCGCCGGCTGGCCGTGGTTCACGCTCGGCGACCTCGATCTCGGCACGCACCTCGCACGCACCGGCTGGCTGCGCGACGGCCTCACCGTGACCGAGGTCGTGGAGCGCCTCTCGCGACGGTGGCCGCTCGGCATCCGGATGCTGCCGATGACCGACGCCGAGGTCGACACCCGGGTGCGTCTCGAAGGCGGCGGGGACATGCACTTTCAGGAGTGGTGGACGAGGCATCGCGCGACGCTCGCCCCCGCGGCCTTCGAGAACCCGGGGATCGTCGACGCGGCCCCCGCTCCCGGCGTGGTCGACGCGATCGCCGCGGCCGACGTCGTCCTCATGGCCCCCTCGAACCCCGTCGTCTCGATCGGCCCGATCCTCGCGGTGCCCGGTGTGCGCGAAGCGCTGCGGCGGACGAGCGCGCGCGTCGTCGGGGTGTCTCCCATCATCGGCGGCGCGGTCGTGCGCGGCATGGCCGACGTCTGCCTGACGGCGATCGGCGTCGCGACGGCGGCGGATGCGGTCGCCGCCCACTACGGCGCGCGGGCCGACGGCGGTGTGCTGGACGCCTGGCTGCTCGCGGAGGAGGACGCCGGGCTCGCCGCATCCGTCGACGGTCTCGGCATCCGCGCCCAGGTGGCGCCGCTGTGGATGCGCGACCTCGAGCTGTCGGCGGCGCTGGCCGAGGCGGCGCTGCGGGCGGCGGATGCCTGATCTCGCCGCCTGGGCCTGGGCGCTGCTGGCGGTGGCCGCCGTCATCGTCGGCCTGTCGAAGACGGCGATCCCCGGGGCGACGACCGTGTCGGTCGCCGTGTTCGCCTCGCTCCTGCCCGCGCGCCAGTCGACCGGCGCGCTCCTGGTCCTGCTGCTCGTCGCCGACCTCTTCGCGGTGACGGCCTACCGGCGTCACGCCGACGTGCGGGCGCTCGTGCGGCTCGCGCCCGCGGTCGTCGCGGGGCTGCTGCTCGGCGCCGTCTTCCTCGCGTTCGCCTCCGACGGCTGGGTCAAGCGCACGATCGGCGTCCTGCTGCTGGTCGTGATCGCGATCACGCTGCTGCGGCGGCGGGCGCAGGCCGCGGTGACCGGCGGCATCCACCCGGTCGCGACCGCGACCTACGGTGCGCTCGGCGGCTTCACGACCATGGTCGCCAACGCCGCGGGACCGGTCATGTCGATGTACTTCCTCGCGGCGCGCTTCGACGTGAAGCGCTTCCTCGGGACGGCCGCGTGGTTCTTCTTCCTCGTGAACCTGACGAAGCTCCCCTTCTCGATCGGGCTGGGTCTGTTGACCCCGCCCGAGCTGCTGCTGGATCTCGTGCTCGTGCCGCTCGTCGTGGTCGGGGCGCTCGGCGGCCGGTGGCTCGCGGGGCGGCTGAACCAGACGGTGTTCGACCGGCTCGTGATCGTCTTCACGATCGTCGGCGCGGTGTACCTGCTGCTCTGAGTGCCCGATCCGGGTCGCCCGGCGTCGCGGAGCGCTTCATGTCCCACTTTGCACCGATTCATGTCCCACTTTGCACCGCTCAGCCACCGCGCGAGCGGTGCAAAGTGGGACATGCCGGGGCGAGAGCTCCCCTCGACGACAGCCCGGTGGGAACCATTCGGATGCCGCCGGACATCACAAAGCAGTTGCCGTGAAGGGGATGACGATGCCGACCGAAGCCGACCACCAACTGCGCAAGCGTGCTCGTCGACCGTCACTCACGCGTGCTGCGACAAGTTCGTGCGGCCCGCTGCTTGTCGCAGGTAAAGGTGGAGCGAGCGACGACAACGAACCTGGGACGGCTGACGCCGAGTCAGGTGATCCGTACTTGTTGTCATGGCGACAACGGACATGGTCTACGGCCGAAGCCACATGCAGTTGTACTACGTGATTCAGAGGTGGCATGAGTCCTTTCGGTGAGGAGTTGGCAGGTCTGGGCACTCAGGGCAATGAGCGCCAACCGTCAGCCGTTTGGCTCTTCAAGAGTGCGAGTACCTGGTTCTGGGTGGTCGCGGTTGTCGGTCTCGTTCTTATCGCCATCGCGTGGTTCTGGTACGGACTCGCGTTTTCCGAGGAGATGACCGAGCGGTGCAAGGCCGTCGTCGCAGGTTCTTCGCAGGCTCGCGCCGGTGCGCTTCTCGGAGGCTTTCCTCTCGTCGTCACGTACGTCACGGTTGGGGTGCCGCTGATCGCGATCGGTGCAAGCCAACGAAGCCGACGTGGTGCGGGCATATGCCTCGCGTTGGCCGTTCTGCTGGTGGCGACGGTTTTCGCGATCGTGGTCAACGAGATCGTGTGGGGCGGTCAGCTTTTCGTCATGTCCGCTGAGCATGCTGTCTGCGGCATCGAAGGACTGTGAGTCGGCCTGTCCTCGGGGACTTATCGCCTGTAACGGCGAATGGTTGATGACCGGCTCGTGCGCGAGCACCATGTGCTATGAGGTGCCGGCCGCGCGGGAGTTGGCGGAACGCAGCTCGGCCGGGGATCGCTCGCCGGTCGGCCGAACCAGGCGGTCTTCGATCGGCTCGGGATCGTTTCATCGTGGTCGGCGCCGTGTATCTGCTGTTCTGAGGGCGCGACTCAGGAGCCCGGCGTCGCGGCATCCATCCGCAACTGCGCGGATCGTGGGCGACACGCCGGGTGGGGCCGTGTGGCGTGGCGTGTCGGGCGGAATGCCCGCAGGTGGGCAGGGCGGAGGGACTGGGGAGGGCGGAGCCCGGCCGCGACGTCGAGCATGAGTGGGACAGCCCCGAGATCAAGGTGCCAGGCGAACAAGTCGGGGTCGAACGCAGACTCCCACGGCGCCCCGCGGCGGCGACGAGGGTAGAGCCGGTGTGCCCTCGTCATCCGGCACTACGGAACGCGGATGCCGGGCAAGGCCGAACGCGAACTCAGCCGACATGAGGGTGGGAGCATCGCCGAGCTGCGCCGCCATCGGTCCGATGCCCGCTAACAACCGCTGCCGCGATCGCCGCGTTGAGCCCTGCGCCGGAGCCCTTCGGCGATATCATTGGGCTTGCCCGGGGAAATGTCATATCCCTATTCGGCTCCTCAAGTCGCTGTTGGCGCGACCCGTGGCTCACGGATAGTAAGACAACCCCCAACTGCTGGAGCCGCCTAGGGCTGCTGCAATCGGAGCGAAAAGTGCAACCGAACTACACTGTCGTCCCCCGGAAGAGCCAGGTTCGCCGGTGCACGTGGATGTGCCGTTGATGATTCCGCTAATCACTCCCGATGCCTTGAGCAAGCCATTCACCATTTGGTAAACGGGGCCGCCACTATCGCCGTTTCCGGCAGCAGGAACATCGGACTGCTGGCTTGTCCAAGTGAGGCTTGAATAACAGTTTGAGCCCGGATAGCAGACCGTTACGTTCTGATATAGAACATCGTTGCTGCAGACGTTTCCAGACTGGGAACCGGAGTAGCACACTTCCGTTCCGACAGCCGGGTAGTTGCCGCCTCTGACAAGTTGCGATGTGTTTGGATCATTGTGGTCGCCGGTTAAGAGTATCGGGTAGAGTTTGGACACGTTTCCACCTGTCCATAGAGCAGTGTCCGAGACAGGCCAGACGCTAGCTAGTGAACCCTGGTAGGTTCCCAATGAACTTGTTGATGTCTGATTCGTAGAAAAGTACCAAGAATTCGTTGGCTTCCCGCTGCCGCAATGATCGGCCGATAGCATTCCGACCGTTGAATCTGTCAAATTCCCAATCCGAAAGGCCGTGCTGCACTTCGTGTAGTAGCCATCTGTGATACCGCTACTGTCGACCGCGCCGCCCACCCAGATGGTAGAAATCGGCGAGATGTTGCGCTGAGCCGACGCCACATCGGAGGCAGCTTCGACGATGAGGGGCACGGGGGTACCGAGTGCTTTTCGTAGGGCTTCGCTAGAAGGTAGCACCATGCCGTCAGATTGTTGTACGCCGATGGTGACGTAGGCTCCGTCGTTCTCGGGCACAACAGTGACGACCTGCGTCCCATCGGAGAGCTTTCCGCCGGTCGCAACCACGATCGACGTGAGTTTTTCTATTTCCTCCTGTGATGTCTTTGCGGGAACGAGGTGTACTCGCTCGTCCGGAAAGTGTTTCGTGATTAAAGGTTCCCAGTATTCGAAAGATTCCGCGCTGTATATCGACAAGCTTTCGGAATCTTCATTCCAAATGTATGAATTCACCTTGGATCCTGCTTCAGTGAACTCTAGATTCCAGATTCCATCGCAATCGGTTCCGCGCGGTCCAGCCCCTCGGGGATCGGAGCGTTGAAGGGGATAAGTCCGACATGCTCGGGATTGACTTCTGAGGTTGTCGGCGCTGCGTAGCTGGCGTTTCCCAGTGCGATGGATAGGGTCGCGCTCGCAATCGCGACTAGCAAAAATGAGCGACGTGTAGTCATGATTCCCCCTAATCTTTGATTACGCTCACAACGCAACGGGGGTCTTTTGGTATGTCAAGATTCATAGCGATGATCTCTCAGCCGAGCTCGAAACCCGGACTGTAAGAGATGGCGACGTATGTGACGAGAGGCGCCGCACCGAGAACAGCGACTCCGCTGATGATGATGCCGCGAAGGCGCGGGGCGAACATGCCGACGGTGACCGTTCCTGCCAGGAGGACAGCGACCGCGCAGGAAGCGATCACGCCGCTTCCTGCGCGAAACTGCGGATAGCAGGCGGTCGAATCGGCGGCGCACACGAGTACCCCGTACGGCACCGCGAGAGACCAGATGAGGGCGATGGTGACGGCGCCGAAGACCGTCGCCGTTGTCAGAAGCCGCCATGACGGTCGAGCACGTTCGAGCGGAGAGGCCTGCACCATGTGTGTGACGCTACAGGCAGCAGGGTGTTCTGGCGGGCACCGGGTCTACGGCCGTGACCGCGCGGCCAGCCTTCGGGCCGGCCGGTTCTCGCCCGAGCCGATCGGGCGTGTGGGGCGTCGCGGCATCCATCCGCAACTGCGGGGATCGTGGGCGACACGCCGGGGTGGAGCCGTGTGGCGCGGCGTGTCGGGCACAATCCCCGCAGGTGGGTAGGGCGGAGGGACTGGGGGGAGGGCGGAGGGACTGGGGGGAGGGCGGAGGGGCGGAGCGCGCCGCGAGCCCGGGCGCGGGAGCGGGTTCAGGCCCCGGCGGTCCACGCCGCGCGGGTGAGGGGCCCGGCACGGTCGAGCACGGCGCGCAGCTGCGCCAGCGTGTCGACGTCGCGTCGCAGGCCGGATGCCGCATCCACCGCCAGCGGGACGCACCCGAGCGCCAGGTGCCGGGCGAACGAGTCGGGGCCGAACGCCGACTCCCACGGCACCCCTGCGGCGGTGACGAGGGTCGAGCCGGTGCCCTCGGCATCCGGCACCACGGAGCGCGGATGCCGGGCGGCGAGGCCGAGCGCGAGGTCGAGCTCGGCCGGCACGAGGGCGGGAACATCGCCGAGCAGTGCCGCCACCGGCCCCGCACCCGCCACAGCAACCCCCGCCGCGATCGCGGCGTTGAGCCCCGCGCCCGGGTCGGGGGCCACGGTCACCCGCGCGTCATCCGCGACGGCCGCCGCGGTCGCCGCATCCGAGGTGACCACGACCACGCGGACGACGGATGCCGCACCCACCGCGGCGGTCACGGTGTCGAGACCGATGGCACGCACGAGCTCGACCGACGCCCCGGTGAGCCGGGACTTGCCGCGCGCCGCCGGCTTCAGCGGGACGACGACGGTCCAGCTCACGCGCCGAAGCGGGCGCGCAGTCGCGGCAGGATCTCGGCGCCGTACATCCGGAGGAACTCGGCCTGGTCGGCGCCGGGGTCGTGGAACACCAGGTGCCGGAATCCGAGCTCGACGTAGCGGGCGATCTTCTCGACGTGCTCGTCCGGGTCGGTCGAGACGATGAACCGCGACGCCGCCCGCTCGATCGGCAGCTCGGCGGCGCGCCGCTGCATCTCGATCGGGTCGTGCACGCCCATCTTCTCCTCGGGCGAGAGGGCGAGGGGCGCCCAGAATCGCGTCTTCTCCAGCGCCGTGGCGTGGTCGGGGTGGTACGAGACCTTGACCTCCATGAGCGTGTCGACCTCGTCCGCCGCGCGCCCCGCCTTCTCGATGCCCTCGGCCAGGGCGGGCAGCAGCGTGTCGGTGTAGAGCTTCGGGTCCTTGCCGCTGGTCGTGATGAACCCGCCGGCGATGCGGCCCGCGAGACGGGTCGCCGCCGGTCCCGCGGCGCCGATGTAGATCGGCACCGGCGTCGTCGGCCGGTCGTACACCGTCGCATCCGTCACGTGCCAGAAGTTGCCCTCGAACGTGACGCGCTCGCCCTCCCACAGCTTCTCGATGAGCGTGATCGACTCCTTGAGCCGCTGGAAGCGCTCGGGAGCGTCGGGCCAGTCGAGACCGAGCGTGACCTCGTTGAGGGCCTCACCGGTGCCGACGCCGAGCACGATGCGCCCCGGGTAGAGCACGCCGAGCGTCGCGAAGGCCTGGGCCACGACGGCCGGGTGGTAGCGGAAGGTGGGCGTCAGCACGCTCGTGCCGAGGACGACCCGGGAGGTGCGCGCGCCGACGGCGCCGAGCCACGGGATCGCCGCCGGGGCGTGTCCGCCCTCGTGCATCCACGGCTGGAAGTGGTCGGAGATGAAGACGGAGTCGAAGCCCATCTCCTCCGCGAGCACCGCGTAGTCTGCCAGCTCGTCGGGCGGGAACTGCTCGGCCGAAGCCTTGTATCCCAGGCGCAGGGGGAGGGTTGTCATGGTTCTCCTCTCGTCCGCGACGGATCGCGGGGTCGGTTGCTGCCGGTGTCGAACTCGTCGCCACGACTGCCGCGGAGCATCGCGCGGAAGGCGTCCACCGTGCCGGGCCACAGCAGCGTGAGCCGTCCGGACCGCTCGTCGGTGTACCAGTTCTCGCATCCGCCGGCGATCCAGGGCGTGGATGCGGCGGCCTCGTCGATCCGCGCGGTGTAGGTCTTCTCGGCGTCCGGGCGAACGCGCAGCACACCACCGCGCTCGTCGCGCAGCGCGAGGGCGCGCACGACGTACTCGGCCTGCGCCTCGGCCATCAGCACGGACGAGTTGTGCCCGAGGGAGGCGTTGGGCCCGTTCAGCACGAAGAGGTTCGGGAAGCCGGCGACCACGGTCGACGCGTACGAGGTCATCCCACCCGACCAGTGCTCGGCCAGCGTGCCGTGCTCGCCGCGCACGAGGTCGGCGTAGGGCTGCTGCGACGACGCGAAACCGGTCGCGAGCACGAGGACGTCCGCGCGGTAGCGGGCACCGGATGCGGCGACCAGCTCGCCCGCCTCGACGGCGGACAGGGCGGACGGCTCGAACGTCACGGCACCGGACGAGAGCGCCGGGTAGAAGTCGTCCGAGAGCAGCACGCGCTTGCACCCGAACGCGTAGTCGGGCGTCAGTGCCCGGCGCAGGTCCGGGTCGGCGACCTGCGCGGCCAGGTGCGCGCGGGCGACGGCCTCCGCCGCCGCGGCGGCCTCGGCATCCCCCGACCGGGAGGCGTAGCGTTCCTCGCCCTCGAGGTAGAGCTGGTCGCGGAGCGCGGCGAGCTCGTCGGGGCGTGTCGCGAAAAGGTGGCGTTCGGCATCCGTGTACCGTCGCCCTTCACGGGGCACGATCCATGCCGGCGTGCGCTGGAACAGCGTGACGCGCGCGCCGCGACGGACGAGCTCGGGCACGAGCTGCACGGCCGAGGCGCCGGTGCCGACGACCGCGACGCGGGTGCCCGCGAGAGGGGTCGAATGGTCCCACCGGGCCGTGTGGAACATCGGACCGGCGAACGTCTCGAGCCCCCGGATGGCGGGGATGCGCGGCTCGGTGAGCCGGCCGCAGGCGAGCACGAGGCTGCGCGCCCAGGTGACTCCGGGATCGGGCCCGCCCGTCTCGAGCCGCCACGCCGCCCCGGCCCACGTGGCCCCGAGCAGCGGTGTGCGCAGCCGCAGCTGGGGGGCGAGGCCTGCCGCGGCGCGGCGCAGGTAGTCCTGGATCTCGGCGCCCTCGGCGTAGACGCCCGACCATCCGGGGTTCGGCCGCCGCGCGAAGCCGTAGAGGTGACTCGGCACATCGCACGCGACCCCCGGGTAGGTGTTGTCGCGCCAGGTGCCCCCGACATCCGCCCCCCGTTCGAGCACGGCGATGTCGGACCGCCCCGCCTCGCGCAGCGCCATCCCCATGCCGAGCCCGGCGAAGCCGGCGCCCACGATCGCGGTGTCGAGCATCAGGCGGTCGGCTTCCGGCCGGCGTCGCCGTAGTCGGTCGCGCGCTGCCGGAGCGGACGGAACAGCGGACGCACGAGGCGGGCGGCGGCGTCCAGGGTCAGCTCGTGACCGTGCTCGATGCCGGTCTCGGGACGCACGCGCCCGTCGAGCAGCGTGCCGCCGAGGTCGTCGCCGCCGGCCTGCAGCAGCGCCGCCGTCGTCGCGGTGTCGTGGCGCGTCCACGGGATCTGGATGTGGCGGATGCTGCCCGCCAGCAGCAGCCGCGACACGGCCACCATGGCGCGGTGCTCGTCGAGCGGGGAGCGGTCCGCGACGAGCGGCACGCCGCCCTGCGGCCCCGGCAGCGGGATCGGCACGAACTCCGTGAACCCGCCGGGGGACTCCCGCTGGGCATGTCCCACTTTCGACCGGTCTGAGGGGCTCTGAGCGGTCGAAAGTGGGACATCCAAAAGGGGGACGTCCAGAGGGGGAGTGGCGGAGAGGCTCTGGATGTCGCGGAGCCGGCGCAGATGCACGATGCGCTCGTGCGCGGTCTCCACGTGACCGTAGAACAGCACGCTCGTCGAGGAGAAGCCCGCCCGGTGCGCCGCCGTGATGCCCTCGACCCAGCGGTCGATGTCGAGGTCGCCGGGGGCGACGATGCCGCGCACCCGCTCCGACAGCACCTTCACGCCCGTGCCCGGCACGGTGTCGACGCCCGCCGCTCGCATCGCCGCGAGCGCGCCGTCGAGCCCGAGGCCGGTGCGATCGGCGAGGTCGTGGACGTCCTGCGGCCGCAGCGCGTGCAGGTGGATGCCGGGAGCCGCGGCGCGGATCGCCCGGATGACCTCGAGGTAGCCGCCGGCGTCCTCGGTGGGCGGCAGCATCCCCTGTACGCAGATCTCGGTGGCGCCGAGCTCCGCCGCGTCGACCGCGCGATGGCCGCCGCGTCCGCGAGGTCGAACTCGTCGGGCGCCGTCGCCCCTGCCGCGCGGAATCCGGAGGTCGTCAGGTTGCGGTTGACCACGATGCTGACGGCCTCGCCGACCGTGTAGCGGCGCAGGTCGTCGGCCGTGCGGACGAGCTCCTCCAGCCCGTCGCCGGTCGCCTCGAGGAGCTCGACCCATTCGTGGTCGTCGAGGCCCGCGGGGTCGGCCGCCGCCCGCTCGGCGAGCCGCCGCACTCCGCCCGTCGCGACGGCGATTCCACCCTCGATCGCCGACTCCGCACGAGAATCGCGCGAATCGGATGCGGAGTCGGCAGCGGAGTGCCGACTCGGCGACGAGGACGGGGAGGCCGCGGGGGCGGGGCGGGCCAGGTGGGACGCGGGGTCGACGAGGGCGGCGACGGCGTCGTGCAGGGCCGGATCGACCCAGCGATCCAGGTCGGCGAGGTACTCCGGATGCGCCGTCAGCCGCTCGCGCAGCTCGAACCCGGCGGCGGCGGTCCGGGCCGCGAGCTCGTCCACGTGCGGCCACGGCCGCTCGGGGTTGACGTGGTCGGCCGTCAGCGGCGACACCCCGCCCCAGTCGTCGATGCCCGCCCCGACCAGAAGCTCGAGCTCGCCCGCATCCGACAGGTTCGGCGGGACCTGCACCCGCATGCGCGGACCGAGCACGAGCCGGGCGGCGGCGACCACCGTCGCGTACTCGAGGAGGTCGGCATCCGGCACGTCCTGCATCGCCGTCCGCGGTTTCGCGCGGAAGTTCTGCACGATGACCTCTTGCACGTGCCCGTGCCGCTCCTGCGCGTCGCGCAGGGCGAGGAGCGACTCGGCGCGGTCTGCGGGTGTCTCACCGATCCCCACCAGGATGCCGGTCGTGAACGGGATGCGGGCGGCACCGGCGTCCTCGATCACCCGCAGCCGCACGGCCGGATCCTTGTCGGGGGAGCCGTAGTGCGGCTGGCCCGGCTCCTCGAACAGGCGCCGCGACGTCGTCTCGAGCATCATCCCCATGGACGGCGCCGCAGGACGCAGGGTGCGCAGCTCGGCGTCCGACATGACGCCGGGATTGAGGTGCGCGAGCATCCCCGTCTCGGCCGTGATGAGCCGTGCGATGTGCCCGACGTAGTCGAGCGTCGAGGCGAAGCCGTGCTCGTCGAGCCAGGCGCGCGCATCCGGCCACCGTTCCTCCGGGCGGTCGCCGAGGGTCAGCAGCGCCTCCTTGCAGCCGAGCGCCTGCCCCTGACGCACGACCTGCAGCACCTGCTCCGGCGACATGAAGACGGGCTTGCGCAGACGCTGCAGCTGGCCCGGCGTGTCGACGAAGATGCAGTAGTGGCAGCGGTCGCGGCAGAGCGTCGTCAGCGGCACGAAGACCTTGCGCGAGTAGGTGATGACCCCCGGTCGCCCGGCGGCCGCCAGGCCCTCGTCGCGCAGTGCGGCGGCCGCGGCGAACACCCGCTCGCGGTCGTCGCCGGACGCCGTCACCAGCGCGAGGGCGTCCTCGAAGGACAGCCGTTCGCCCGCGGATGCGCGTGTCAGGACATCACGGACGGACACGGATGCGGAAGTGACGGGCACCAGACAAGTCTTCCACCGTCATGTGTCGCGCGGGTCACGACGATCGTTGCCGCTCTGTGAGCAAAACCTCGGCCACGGCGCGCGCGACGCTGGCAGACTTGTCGCATGGTGACCCTGATGCTCGATTCCGCGCATCTCGAGGTCGTGCTCTCCCCCGCCGAGCGTGCGCTCGCCGTCCGGCGGCGAAGCGTGGTCCTCGACCGGCCGGCGATCACCCGCGTGCAGCTGACCGATGACCCGTGGACCTGGCTCCGCGGCGTCCGCGCCCCCGGCACCTACCTGCCGGCGACGCTCGCTATCGGCACCTGGCGCTACGCCGCGGGCAAGGACTTCGCCGTCATCCGCCGCAAGCGTCCGGGCGTCGTGATCGACCTCGAACCCGACAGCGAGTTCCAGCGCGTCATCCTCTCCACCCGTCACGGCCTCGCGCTCGTGCAGGCGCTGCGACTGGACACGGTCACGGCGCAGACGGATGTCGCCGAGCTCGCCGCGAAGCCGCGGACCCCGCGCCCGGCGAAGCCGAAGCCTGCGACCGCCTGAGCCGCGGCATCCGCCCGCGCCGGCACATCCGTCCGCGCCGCGGGACCCCGCGCAGGATGCCGATCAGGCGACGTCGCGGCGCCAGCTGGTGACGTAGCCGATGAGCAGCAGCACGACGGCGTAGCCGAGGAGCACGAGGCCGCCGCCCCACCAGGCGAGGGTGTCCGCCGTCCCGGAGCCCATGTTCAGGGCGCTCGCGCCGACCAGCGCGTCGCCGGCGGCGCCCGGCAGGAACCGGCCGATGCCCGAGAGCGACTCCACGAAGGCCGCACCGACGCGCAGCAGCGGCTCGACGAACTGCGTGAACGCGAGCACGATCACGATCGCCGCGACCTGATTGCGCACGACGAGCCCCGTGCCGATGCCCACGAGCACCCACAGCACGAAAGCGATGAGGATGCGGCCGAGCATCGCCCAGGTGTCGCCGGTGCCGAGACCCGTCTCCAGGCCGAAGCCGGCGAACACGGCCGCGCCCGGCGCAGCCGTCACGACCACCGCGATCACGCCGTAGAGCAGGCCCAGGACCGCGCCCGCCAGCAGCTTGCCGCCCAGGACCGCGCCGCGCCGCGGGATCGCGAGGAACGTCGGCGTCAGGGTCTTGTGACGGAACTCTCCGGTCACGAGGAGAGTGCCGATCAGCAGCGGGAAGACGTAGCCGATCGAGTTCGCCAGGCTGTAGATGAGGCTCCCGGAGGCGGGGCCCTCGCCCGTCGTGGTCGTACCGGGGAGCGCGCCCGTCGCGCTCGCGGCGATCGCGAAGGCGAGCCCGGTCGCGATCATGCCGACGTACAGCGCCAGCACCAGGGCCAGGATCCACCAGATCGCGGTCGTGAACTGCTTCGTCAGCTCGGACGAGGTCGCGCGCAGCAGCGTCATCGCTCGCCTCCTTCCGGGCGGTGGGGATCATCGGAGACCGGTTCGCCGCTGTCCGCCGCCGGCTCGGTGCCGACGGGGGTGTCGGGCGCTGCGGGCGGCGTCCACGCACCCGGCGGCGCCTGGTCGGTCGCGGAGGTCTCGACATCCGGGGACTCCTCGACCGGGGCCGCCGCCAGATCGGCGGCGTCCTCCACGAGCGGCGCGTCCGGGTCCGGCGCGGACGCCGGGCCCTCGGCATCCGGCGCACCGTCCGGCTCCGGCAGGGCGCCGCCCGCTCCGGCCACCACCGCGGCGACGTACACCTCGTCGGCGGCGGGCGCGCCGGCCTCGAGCGCGCGGGGCCCGCTGTCGGCCCGCACCGCGGTGCGCACGCCGTTCACGAGGTCGAGGAAGACCTCTTCCAGCTCGGGGCCGCGCCGGGCCAGCAGCGAGAGCGGGACGTCGGTGGCTGCGACGACCGCGCCCACCTCGGCCGGCTCGACGCCGCGGACCGTCAGCCCCGCCCGCAGCACCTCGACCTGCCAGCCGGCCTGACGCAGCACCTCGACGAGCGCTCCGCGCTCGGGGGAGTCGACGACCGTGGCGAACTCGCTCGGGTCGGTGAGCTCGTCGAGCGCGCCCTGGAAGACGAGGTTGCCGCGCGACATGATCAGCAGCCGGTCGGCCGTCTGCTGGACCTCGCCCAGCAGGTGCGAGGAGACCAGCACGGTGCGTCCCTCGCGCGCGAACAGCCGCAGCAGCGTCCGCATCCAGGTGATGCCCTCGGGGTCGAGGCCGTTGGTCGGCTCGTCGAGGACGAGCACGCCCGGGTCGCCGAGCAGCGCGGTCGCGAGCCCGAGGCGCTGCCGCATGCCGAGGGAGTACCCGCCGACCTTGCGGCCCGCGACGTCGGCGAGCCCGACGAGCCCGAGCACCTCGTCGACCCGGGCGGGTGCGAGGCCGGCGGCGCGGGCATAGACCTTCAGGTGGTTCGCGGCGCTGCGACCGGGGTGGAAGCTCGACGCCTCGAGGGCGGCTCCCACGGTCCGCAGGGGGTCCGCCAGATCGGCGTAGGCGCGTCCGCCGATGCGGGCGCGTCCCGACGTGGGGGAGACGAGTCCCAGCAGCATGCGCAGCGAGGTCGTCTTTCCGGCGCCGTTGGGGCCGAGGAAGCCCGTCACCGCACCCGGCTGGATCGTCGCCGAAAGGTGGGACACGGCGGCGACGTTGCCGAACCTCTTCGTGACGTCTGTGAACTCGAGCACTTGGCCGTCGGGCATAGAGAAAACCTCTCGTCGTTGACCGATTCCTCCCATCCTGCCGGAATCCTGCGCGCCGGGCGAGTCGGCCGCGCGCCCCGCCCGCGATAACGTGGGCGCGTGAGGCAGGGGCAGAGCGCATCCGTCGACGGCGTCGGAGTGCGGGTGGAGCGGTCCGTGGGACGCCTGACGCTCGACCGTCCCCGCGCGCTCAACGCGCTCGACATCGCCATGGTCGCCCGTCTGCGTGCCGCCCTCGACGCCTGGCGGGACGACCCCGACATCGCCGTCGTCGTGCTCGACGGCGCGGGGGAGCGCGGCCTGTGCGCGGGCGGCGACGTGCGCGCACTGCACGACCAGGTGGCCGCGGGCCGGGCCGCCGAGGCCTCGAGCTTCTTCCGCGACGAGTACGCGCTCGACGCGCTGATCGCCGAGTATCCCAAGCCGGTCGTCGCCTTCGCGGATGGCATCACGATGGGCGGCGGCGTCGGGCTCGCGTGCCATGCCGCCGTGCGCATCGTGACCGAGCGCTCGAGGCTCGCGATGCCCGAGACCCGCATCGGCTTCACCCCCGACGTCGGCGGCAGCCTGCTGCTCGCCCGCGCGCCCGGGCGGCTGGGCGAGTACCTGGCGCTCACGGGCGAGACCATGGATGCGGCGGACGCGATCTACGCCGGCTTCGCCGACCATCTGGTCCCCGCCGACCGGCTCCCCGATCTCGCCGAGGCGCTCGCCTCGCGGGCCGATCCCGCCAATCCGACCGAGATCGCGCTGCTGTTCGACGAGACGCCCGAGCCGGCACGCCTCGCTGCGGCCCGCGTGTGGATCGACGAGGCGTTCGCCGCCGCATCCGTGCCCGAGATCCTGGAGCGCCTGGACGTGCGCGCCGAGCCGGAGGCCGCCGCCGCGGCGGCGGCGATGCGCGCCCTCTCGCCCACGGCGCTCACGGTCGCCCTCGCCGCGGTGCGCCGTGCGCGCGAGCTGCCGGGGCTCCGCGCCGCGCTCGCGCAGGAGTACGGACTCGTGCTCTGGTTCGCCCACACCCAGCCCGACCTGGTCGAGGGGATCCGCGCGCAGGTCGTCGACAAGGACCGTTCGCCCCGCTGGCACCCGCCGTCCCTCGCCGAGGTGCCGGAGGACGTCGTCGCGCAGGCGTTCGGCTTCGTCCCCCCGGTGCCGCTGTGGACGTGACGGACCGCCCCCGCCGGGCCTACTCCGTCGGCGTCGCGCTGGACTGGTTCTTCTTCGTGTTCGCGGGCCTGGCCGCGGTCTGGCTGGCCTACCTCAGCTTCACCGAGACGTTCCGAGTGGGCTGGTGGGGCATCCCGCTCGCGGTCGTGTTCTGGGCGCTGCTGGCCTATCTCGTGCTGCCGCGGCTGCACCGCATCCTCACGACGATCTACGTTCCCGACTACTTCATCGGTCGCACCCGTACGAGCGACGGACTGCTGGGCGATCCCGTCAACCTCGCGCTCATGGGTGAAGCGGACCAGATCGAGCGCGCGCTCGTCGAGGCCGGCTGGACCCGCGCCGACCCGGTCACCCTGCGCTCGTCATGGCGCATCGTCGCCTCGACCCTCACCCGCCGCAGCTACGACGAGGCGCCGGTCAGCCCGCTCTTCCTCTTCGGCCGGATGCAGGACTTCGCCTATCAGCAGGAGGTCGACGGCAACCCGGCCCAGCGTCACCACGTGCGCTTCTGGCGCTGCCCCGACGGCTGGCTGCTGCCGGGCGGCCGCCGCGTCGACTGGCTCGCGGCGGGAACCTTCGACACGGCGGTCGGCCTCTCGCTGTTCACCCTGCAGATCACGCACCGGATCGATGCGGACACCGACATCGAGCGCGATCACATCGTGCGCACGCTCACGCAGGCCGATCCTCGGATCGCCGTGGACGTGATCCGCGACTTCTCGAGCGGCTACCACGCCCGAAACGGCGGCGGCGACAGCATCCGCACCGACGGCGACCTGCCGATCGTGGACGTACGGCGGGTGACCGCATGAGCACGCGCGTGCGCAAGCGCGCCGCCTTCGAGTCGCCCGCCCGGCTCGCCCGCCCGCTCGCGTACGACCCGGCCATGGCGCGGCCCGCGACGACCGTCGCGGGAGCCGTCCTGGTGCTCCTGCGCGTCGCCGCCGGCGTCGCGTCAATGATCGGGCTCACGACCATCTGGCCCGAGCTGGCGCGCGGCCTCGACATCGCGCTGGACGGCGTCACGTTCACTCCGGATGTCGTGCTCCTCGGGATCGGAGCCGTGTGGGGGATCGCGGGCTCCGTGCTCCTGCTCGAGGTGGCGCTGGCGATCCTCGTGCTCCGGGGACACAACTGGCCGCGCGTGCTCATCATGCTCTCCGCGGTGGGGTCGATCTCGGGGACCTTCGTGTCGTGGTGGGTGCGGGGGCAGGAGATCCGTCTCCACACGACCCTCGTCACGCTCGCCCTCGACATCCTGATCCTGCTCGCGCTGTCGAGCCGCAGCGCCGCGGCCTACGCACGTCGCAACGAGCGCCGGTGACCCACAGCGCCCGCAAAGCCCGCGGCCGCTAGCCTGGACGCCGAGGGACCGAGGAGGACGCGTGTTCGACAGCCCGTTGTCGGCATCCGCCTACGAGGTGCTCGGGGTGGACGCCACGGCGACCGAGGACGAGCTGCGGCGCGCTTTCCGGCAGCGGCTTCGCGACACGCACCCCGACACCGGGGGAGACGCGGCGGCATTCGTGCGCGTGCAGCGGGCCTGGGAGCTCGTCGGCACCGCCCACGCTCGTGCGGTCTACGACCGGGGTCACGGCTTCGCCGCCGCCGGGCCGGATGCCGGGGGCTGGCGTCCCGCGTCGGCACGGCCCGACACGCGCCCCCGGGCCCGCAGCGCCGGTCAGCCGGGCGGGTGGCGGCGCGAGCGCTACCTGACGCTCGTGCGGGAGTGGGCCGGGCGCGGGGTCGCGCTCGAGGACCCCTACGACCCGGCCCTGCTGCGCTCCGCGCCCCGCCACCTGCGGCGACTGCTCGCCGATGCGCTCGCCGAGGAGGCGACCGCCCGGATCGTGGCGGACCTGGGCATGGGGTACACCGTCTGGCACGACGTCGCGGCCTCGCGCGACGGGGATCCCGAGGCGAAGCTCGATCACATCGTGCTCGGCCCGAGCGGTCTGTACGGTCTGCTGTCGGAGGACTTCGGCGGGCCCGTCGGCTTCCGCCGCGGCGAGATCACCGGGCCGCAGGTGCCCGATGCGCCCGTGACCCGGCTGCTCAGCGGCGTCCGTCACGTCGCCCGCGCCGCGCGGGTGCGGTTCGGCGGGGCGATCGTCGTGCTCCCGGACGACGACGTGCCGCAGCAGATCACCGAGCTCGGGAGCATCCGGGGCGTCCCGGTCGCGGTCGTGGGGCGGTCCGCCCTGTCGACCGTGCTGCGCCGCGGCGTCCGCGGCGCCCGCGACATCGGCGGCAACGAGGTGTTCGACATCCGCACCCGTCTCGACCAGACCGTGCGTTTCGTCTGAGCCGCGCTGCCGCCCCCGCAGCTCCCGGGCGCGCGGCGGAGGCGGCGGGTAGCGTGGGCTCGTGGACCCTGTGACCTGGACGTTCGTCATCCTGGGCGCAGCGATCGTCGCCTTCCTGTCGGGCAAGGTGCCGCTCGAGGTCGTCGCGGTCGGCGTCTCCCTGGCCCTGTGGGCCACCGGGGTGCTGACGCTGCCGCAGGCCCTGGCAGGCTTCGGGGACCCGACCGTCCTGTTCATCGCCAGCCTGTTCGTCGTGGCCGCGGCCCTCGACGCGACGGGGCTCACGGCGCGCGCCGGGCGCCTCGTCGTCGCCAGGGCGGGCCGCAGCCGGGTCGGGGTCGTGCTCTCGATCGCGCTCCTGGTCGCCGTTCTCACGGCCTTCATCAGCATCAACGGGGCCGTCGCCGCCCTCGTGCCGGTCGTCGCAGTCATCGCCCGCCGCGCCGGGATCGCCGCGGGCCAGCTCATGATGCCCCTCGCGTTCCTCGCCTCTGCCGCATCCCTGCTCACGCTCACCGGCACCCCCGTCAACGTCGTCGTCTCCGAGCTCGCGGCCGAGAGCGGGGCGCGACCCTTCGGCTACCTCGAGTTCGCGCTCGTCGGCGGACCGCTCCTGGTGGTCACCGCGGCCGTCGTCCTCCTCGCCGGCCCCCGACTCCTCCCGCGGCACGCCGCTGCGCGCACCACGCTCGGCGAGCGCGCGACCGAGACGCTCTCACTCCTCCCGGACGCGGTGCTCACGGGCGAGAACCGCATCCTGGCGCGCAAGCGCGGCTTCGGCGTGCCGCGGCTGCGCCTGGGGCGCGGCTCGCGGCGCACGCTCGTGATCACGGGCGTCATGGTCGTGCTGCTCGCGACCGGCCTCGTGCCCGCCGCGGTCGCCGGCCTGCTGGCCGCGGGCGCCCTGATCCTCACGCGCGTGCTCGGCGTGACTCAGGTCTACCGTTCCATCTCGTGGACCACGGTCGTGCTGATCGCCGGCATGATCCCGCTCTCGCAGGCGTTCCTCACGACGGGGGCGGCCGAGATGGTCGCGGATGCGGTCGTCTCGCTCGTCGGGCAGGCTCCGCCCCAGCTCGCGCTGCTCGTCCTCGCGATCGTGGTCGTCGTGCTCGGCCAGTTCATCTCCAACGTGGCGACCGTGCTCATCGTCGCGCCCGTCGCGACCTCGATCGCGGCGACCCTCGGGCTCAGCCCGCTGCCCTTCCTCATGTCGCTCACGGTCGTGGGCGCGGCGTCGTTCCTCACCCCGGTCGCGACTCCGGCCAACCTCATGGTCATGGACCCGGGCGGCTACCGGTTCGGCGACTACTGGCGCCTCGGGCTGCCGCTGACCCTCGTCTTCGTGCTCTTCGCGGTGCTCTACGTGCCGCTCGTGTGGCGGTTCTGAGCCGACCTGCTGGCAAGCTGGCAGGGTGATCACCGACGACGCGCTCGCATTCCTCGCCGAGCGCCACCTGGCCACCCTCTCGACGCTGGGGCGGGGCGGCCGCATCCACGCCGTGCCCGTGGGCATGACCTACGAGGACGGCATCGTCCGGGTCATCGGCAGCCGCGGGACGCAGAAGTTCGTCAACGCCGAGCGCTCCGGCCGCGCCAGCGTCAGCACGGTCGACGGCCGCCGGTGGCTGAGCTTCGAAGGCCCCGCGCGCGTGAACCAGGACCCGGATGCCGTCGCCCACGCGGTCGAGCTGTACGCCGCACGTTACCGTCAGCCTCCGCCGAACCCCGCACGGGTCGTGCTCGAGATCACGGTCGAGCGGGTCCTCGGCTCACCCCGGTTCCGCGGCTGAGCAGTCTCCGCCGCGGGCGCGCTCATGCAGCGCCCAGGCCGCCGTCGACGGGGAGGATCACCCCGGTGATGTAGCTCGCCGCAGGAGAGGACAGCCAGACGGCCGCATCCGCGACCTCCCGCGGCTGGGCCATCCGCCGCAGCGGGGTGGTCGCGGCCACCGCGTCCAGCGCGGCCCGCGGCGCGTTCGCGATCAAGGGCGTGTCCACGAACGCTGGGGCGATCGCGTTGACCCGGATCGCGTCCGCCGCATGCTCGAGCGCTGCGGCACGGGTCAGGCCCACGACGGCGTGCTTCGCCGCGATGTAGTGCGCCTCGCCCGGGACGGCTCCGAGGCCCGCCTTCGACGCGGCGTTGACGATGGCGCCGCCGCCGTGCTCGCGCATCCACAGGATCTGCTGCCGCATGGAGTAGAGGATCCCCTTGACGTTGATGGCGAACATCCGGTCCCACTGGGCCTCCGTGACATCCAGCAGCGTCGCCGGCTCGCCGATGCCGGCCGAGTTGAACGCCGCATCGAGCTGTCCGAAGGCGTCGACCGTGGCGCGCACCATGTCGCGGACGGACTCCTCGGAGGCCACGTCGACGCGGACCGCGGCGGCCTTGCCGCCGATGGCCACCGCCTCGTCGGCGACCGTGCGGGCGCTGTCGAGGTTGAGATCGGCGACGACGACGCGGGCGCCGGCGCGCACGAAGGCGAGGACCGCCTCCCGGCCGATCCCGCTGCCGCCGCCGGTGACGAGCGCGACTCGGCCTTCCAGTCCAGATTCCATGGGTGCTCCTTCTGCGAGGTGATCGACCGTCGGGCCGGTCGTTCGGGGGTCCGTTCTCGAGCGGGTGCTCAGCGCGGTGCGGCCGTGCCGATCGGCACGTGGCGTTCGATGAACTCGATCTGGCCCGCGATCACCGACTCGAACAGGTCGCCGACATAGATGCCGAAGTGGCCGGAGTCGAATCGCTTGATCTCGCCCCGCGGCGCGCGGCGGGCCAGCTCCTCCGTCGCCGCGGCGGGGGTCACGGTGTCCCGTTCGCACAGCGAGATCAGCAGCGGCGCCGTCACGTCGGCCGCTCGGAGACCGGGGCGGTAGTTCCGTACCTGGAGCATGACGCGAGCGGGGATCTCGGGGATCTCGAAGGGCACCCCCGCGGCTTCGTAGATCGCGCGGAACCCTTCGAAGGAGCCCGGAGCCGTCATGATCGCCACGTCGCCGGGGTTCCCGACCACGGGCACGCGCACCGGCCGACGCCCGAACAGCTTGGCCGCACGGTCTCTCAGCGCGAGCCGCGCCAGGCCCTGCGCGGTCTTCTTCGGGGTCGCGCGCCCGGTGGCCTCTCCGTCCGAGAAGGGGCACTGCGCGAGCACCGCGGCGATGCGGTGGTCGTCCGCCGCCGTCGTCATCACGTGTCCGCCTCCGAAGGATGTGCCCCACAGGATCACGCGCTCGGGGTCGACGCCTTCGAGGGTCCGGGCGAACGCCACGGCGCTGCGCCAGTCCTCCAGCTGTTCCGGGATGTCGACGAAGTCTCGCGGTTCGCCCGTGCTCGCACCGAAGTGGCGGTAGTCGAACGTCATGGCGACATAGCCGCGCTGCGCGAACCTCTCCGCGTAGACGTCCAGTCGAAGGCTCTTCACCCCCGACAGCCCGTGCGCGAGCACGATGATCGGGAGCGGTCCGCCGTCCTCGGCAGCGGCGGGACGGAAGATCGACGCGTCGCACTCGCCGTCCCCCGACCTGAACCGCGCTGCTGTCCAAGGCATCGATGCACCCGTCATGTGACTCTCCCATCACCGTTCTTCTTTGATCCGATCGCGGAGCCGGGCCCGTGAGCACCGGTGCTGTCATGCTCGCTCAGCGGCATGGCTCACACAATGTCGGATTGCACATTATCGATGGGTTGAAATGTGATAATCGCACTGTCTGAACAGTGTTCGGTCGTGAGAGTCGTGAGAGTCGTGAGAGTCGTGAGAGGAGTGCCATGTCCAGCGGCAGCGTGCGGGGCGCGACCGACGAGTTGCTGCGCAACACCGCCAAGGTGTTCCTCACCGACCCGACCGTCATACGGCCCATCCGGGAGGCGGTCGCCGACGCCACCGACCGCCGCTTCGGATCGGACCCCGCCATCTCGGAGGCGATCGGGGAGGCGGCCTGGGCCAACACGCAGCATTGGGCGCGCTCGATGTACGACGACCCGCAGCGCGACGTCGAGCCCCACCTCACGAGCCAGGTCGTCGGCATCGCCCGCGACGGATATCGGTGGGGCGAGGAGGCCACGTTGCGCGCCTCGTACCGCGCGGGCGAGCGGGCGACGTGGTCGCTCTGGATGACGATCGCCTTCTCGCTGTGCGACGACCCGGACGTCCTGCTCCCCGCGCTCGAGAGGGCCTCGCGATCACTGTCGCTCTGGATCGAGGCCACGGTCAGCGCCCTCATCGAGGTCCTCGAGCAGGAGCGCGCGACGCTGTCGGCGGATCAGCAGGTGCGCCGGCTCGAGCTGGTCAACCTCATCCTGGGCGGCGCCCCGGCGCCGCCGGCCGGCATGGACCGAAGGCTCGGCTACCCGCTGCGGGCGGCGCACCTCGGCGTCATCGTCTGGGCTCCCGCCCAGGTCGCCGATCGCGAGGCCCTCGTGCGCGCCGCCGACCGGCTCGGCCGCGTCGCGGAGTCCCGGAACCAGCTGCTCGTCCAGGCCAGCGCGTCGTCGCTGTGGCTGTGGCTGACCCCCGGCGTCCCGGTGCCGCCCGAGGCGATCGAGACGGCCCTGGCTCCCTACCGCGACGTCAGGCTGGCGATCGGGTCCCTGGACGAGGGCGTGGACGGCTTCCGGCGCACGCACGACCGTGCGCTCGAGACCCAGCGGCTGATGCAGACGCACAACGCCCACCCGATCGGCTTCTACGACGACGTCGCGGCCGTCCTCGTCATGGCCCGGGACGACGCCCGGCTGCGCGAGTTCATCCATGCCGTGCTCGGCCCGCTCGCCCTGGCGCCGCAGGAGCTGCGCGACACGCTGCGCACGTTCATCCACCAGCGCTACAACGCATCGCGGACCGCGGAGCTGCTGTTCACCCACCGCAACACGGTCCTCCAGCGCGTTCGCCGCGCCCAGAGCCGCCTTCCGGTCTCACTGGAGCGCCACGGCACCAACGTCGGCCTCGCCCTGGACGCGATGCACTGGCTGAACCTTCCGCAGCCGTAGGCGCAGCCCGCGCCGGCGGGGACGCGGCGGACGACTCGGCTCAGCCGGCGAGACCGAACAGCTGCAGCGGGTGGGTCAGCCGCCACCATGGGCTCGGGCCCTCGACATCCCCCGCGAGCACGAGGTCGGTCGTGGCGCTGTTCACCGGTCCCGTCGTGGTGAGCACGCCCACCTTCTCACCGGCGTCGCGTGCGTCGCCGAGCGAGAACGTGGTCGTCGCGGTCGCGGACGCGCCGTTCCAGAGCACGACGCTCGCGTCGGATGCCGTCACGACACCGACGGGGGAGCCCCACAGCGTGTCGACCTGGCCCACGGTCGTTCCCTCGGCCACGGCGGGCACCGGCTGCAGCTCCTTCTCGACCTGGGCGAACAGTGCCCGCGTGGCGGCATCCCGGGTCTCGTGGTCGGGCTGGCCGAGAACGCTCGCGAGGATCGTCACGGTCGTGCCCTCGACCGTGACCTGCTTGGCCGAGAGCAGGTTGTAGAGGTCGAGGGTGCCGGTCTTGATGCCGATGACGCCCGGGTCCGCCAGCAGCGCGTTCGTGTTGACGACGTGGCCGGCGCCGGGCAGGTCGACCGCGGGGGTGCGCACGATCTCGGCGATCACGGGGTTGGCCAGCGCCCGGCGGGCGAGGTCCAACAGCGCCGCGGGCGTCGCCGTGTTGCCCTCCTCGATGCCGGTGGGCTCCACGACCGTGATGCCGTCGATCCCGTGCTGGCGCAGCCACGCGTTGGCCGCGTCGGCGTACACCGCGTCGCTCGGCCAGATCCTGCCGGCCAGCCGGTCGGCGTAGTTGCCCGCCGAGCCGATCAGCATCCCCTGCAGCAGCTGATACTCGGTGAGGCTGCCGCCGACGGGGACGTCGAGCGAGGACTCGTCCTGCCCGAGGCGATCCCAGTACTCGACGCGGTCGCTGTAGGTGAACGAGTAGGAGGGGCCCTGCTCTCCGAGCGCGAGCGGCATCTTGTCGAGCACCACGAGCGCCGTCACGATCTTCGTGATGCTCGCCATGGCGCTGGCGGTTCCGGTCGAGGCCAGCGGCGACCCGACGCCGTCGACCGCGACCGAGGCGCTCCCCTCCGCGGGCCACGCGGGAGCCGCGGCCGCCGCGGCGGCCGGCTGGGGCGAGATCGGCGTGAGGGTCGGCGCGACCGCGTACAGCGGCCACAGCAGCACGGTCGCGCAGTACGCCACGACGAGTCCCAGGATGAACGCCGCCGGCACGACGACCGCCGGCCGCCACGGCGAGCGCCGGGGCGCGCGAGCGAGCAGGTCGGCGGCCACGGGCACGTAGCCGGTGCCGGCCTCGAGCTGCAGTCGGGGCGCCGAGCGTTCGGCCACGCCGCCCTCGTCGACCCAGCCGAGCGCCGCGGGCGCCGCGGCGGCGATCATGTGCTCGGAGGCCACGACGACGGTCGCGGACGAGGCCTGCCCGGCCTCGGAGGCGACGAGGACCGGAGGAGCCGTCACCGGCTCCTCGGGCGCATCCGCGCGGGCGGCGGCGGCCACGAGCAGCGGGACGGTCGCGGGGTCGACGACCGAGGTCTCGACCGTGGGGCTCTCGGAGGAGCCGCGGGCACGCAACGACCGTCGCGTGGTCGGCGGGCCTTCGGGGGTCACTCGCCTACGGTATCGCGGCGGGGGTCTATACTCGGCATCTACCACCACGGGAGTCCGGTGTTCCGGGCTGAGAGGAAGCGAATCCACGCTTCGACCGTCGAACCTGATCCGGATCATGCCGGCGCAGGAAGGAGCATCAATGCACACGTCTACGTCTACGTCCACGTCCGCATCCGTGCGGTCCGTCCACCTCCGCTGGCGGGTGGTCGACATCGTCGTCGCGAGCGTCATCGGGGTCGCCGCCGGCGTCATCTTCTGGATCTGGGGTCAGGCCTGGACGCCGCTCAGCACCGCGCTCGCCTTCCTCCCGGGGCTCGAGGGGCTGCTCTCCGGGGGCTGGCTGTTCGCCGGCGTCCTCGGCGGGCTCGTGATCCGCAAGCCCGGCGCGGCGCTGTACACCGAGATCGTCGCGGCGGTCGTCTCGATGGCCGTCGGCACCCAGTGGGGGTTCCTCACCTTCGTGTGGGGCGTCATCGAGGGGCTCGGCGCCGAGATCGGCTTCGCGCTCTTCCTCTACGGCAACTTCCGGCTCCTGGGCGCTCTCAGCTCGGGCGCGGTCGCGGGGCTGTCGGTGGCGCTGCTGGACACGAACTTCTCGTCGATCGCCGCATACGACCTCGGGGCGCGGGTCATCTACTTCGTCTCGGCCGTGGTCTCCGGCATCCTGATCGCCGGCCTCGTGTCGTGGCTCATCGTGAAGGCGCTCGCCGCGACCGGGGCGCTCGATCGGTTCGCCGCCGGCCGCGAGGCGCGCGCCGCCGACACGGCGTGACCGCAGCCGGGGCGCGCGTCGTCGCCCGCGGCTGGGGCTGGCGGCACGCCGGCCGACGCCGCTGGGCGACGACCGGGATCGACCTCGACATCGCCCCGGGCGAACGCGTTCTGCTGCTCGGCGCGAGCGGCGCCGGCAAGTCGACCCTGCTGCGGGGCCTGGCGGGCGTGCTCGGCGACGCCGAGGACGGCGAGGCCGCGGGAGAGCTGCGCATCGACGGCGAGGAGCCGGCGCGTGCGCGGGGCCGCGCGGGGCTCGTGCTGCAGGACCCCGACGCGCAGGTCGTGCTCGCGCGCGTGGGGGACGACATCGCCTTCGGCTGCGAGAACCTCGGCGTCGCGCGCGAGGAGATCTGGCGGCGGGTGGATGCGGCGCGGGATGCGGTCGGTCTCGCCGTGGGGCGCGACCACCCGGCGGAGGCGCTCTCGGGCGGGCAGAAGCAGCGGCTCGCGCTCGCCGGTGCGCTCGCGATGAGACCGGGGCTCCTGCTGCTGGACGAGCCGACGGCCAACCTGGACCCCCCGGGCGCCGCGGAGGTCCGCGACGCGGTCGTGCGCGCCGTCTCGGAGGCGGGGGCGACGCTCGTCGTCGTCGAGCATCGCGTGGCGCTGTGGGCCGAGCACGTCGACCGCGTCGTCGTGCTCGCCGCCGGCGGAGGGCTCCTCGCGGACGGCGCGCCCGCGGAGGTGTTCGCGGTCCACGGTGTGACGCTCGCCGAGGCCGGCGTGTGGGTGCCGGGTCGACGGGTCGGGATCGATGCGCGCCCCCGGCTCGGCGAGGCGCCCGAGGTGCTGGGCGCGGCCGGGCTCGCGGTGGGGCGGCGCGGGTTCGGCGAGCGGATGCCGCGGGTTGCGACATCCGGGGTCTCGGTCGTGCTGCGCGCCGGACGTGCGCTGGCGATCACCGGGGCCAACGGCGCCGGCAAGTCGACCCTCGCCGAGACGCTCGCGGGACTGCGGGAGCCGCTGGCCGGCGAGGTCACGGCATCCGCCGCGTTGCGCGGGGGCGTGCGGGGGGCGCCGCACCGCTGGCGGTCGCGCGACCTCCTGACGCGGGTGGGCATGGTCTTCCAGACGCCGGAGCACCAGCTGCTCACCGCCCGCGTCCGCGACGAGCTCGCGGTCGGCCCGCGCGCGCTCGGGCTCGGCGAGGCCGAGATCTCCGCGCGGATCGAGCCGCTGCTGGAGCGGCTGCGGCTCGGTCACCTCGCGGACGCGAACCCCTTCACCCTGTCCGGCGGTGAGAAGCGGCGGCTGACGGTGGCGGCGGCGATCGCGACCGAGCCGCGCGTGCTGCTGCTGGACGAGCCGACGTACGGGCAGGACGCGCGCACCTGGCAGGAGCTCGCCGACCTCATGGATGCGCTGCGCTCGGCGGGGACCGCCGTCGGCTTCGTCTCGCACGATCCCGACCTGGTGGCGCTGCTGGCCGATGACGAGCTGACCCTGGGATCGGCCTGATGTCCGCGCTCCCTCTCCCTCCCGCTGTCCCGCCGCGCCTCGCCTCCGCGCCCCTCGCCCCTCATGCATGTCCCACTTCCGACCGCAGCATGTCCCACTTCCGACCGCAGCGCACTCCGCTCAGCGGTCGAAAGTGGGACATGCTCGGCGGGGCGGGCGGTGCAGGCGGTGCACGCAGGGCGGGCGAGGGGGGATGCCGATGAGCCTGTTCACGATGGATGTCGCCCGCAGCCCGCTCGCGCGCGTCAACCCGGTCGCGAAGCTCGCGGCGACGCTCGCCGTCTCGGTGACGCTGCTGCTCTCGATCGACCCGGTCTCCGCCGGTGTCGCGCTGGCGGCGACCCTCGTGCTGCTGCCCTTCGCGCGGCTGCCCGCGCGGGCGGTGTGGCTCCGCCTCTGGCCGATCGTCGTCGCGGCGCTCATCGCCGGCGCCGGCACCGTGCTCTACGGGCGCGCCTCCGGGGAGGTCTTCTTCCACTGGGGACTCGTGCGCGTGAGCGAGGGCTCGCTGGATCTGGCGATCGCGATCGTGCTGCGCGTGCTGGCGATCGCGGTGCCCTCCGTTCTGCTGTTCGCCACGACCGACCCCACCGATCTCGCCGACGGGCTCGCCCAGGTGCTGCGCCTGCCCGCCCGTTTCGTCCTCGGCGCGCTCGCCGGGCTTCGCCTGGTCGGCCTCCTCGTCGCCGACTGGCGCGAGCTCGGGATGGCGCGGCGTGCCCGCGGCGTCGCCGACCGCGGCCGCATCCGTCGTTTCCTCGGCCAGGCGTTCGCGCTGCTCGTGCTCGCGATCCGGCGGGGCACGAAGCTGGCGACCGCGATGGAGGCACGGGGTTTCGGCGCGCGCGGAGCCCGCAGCTGGGCGCGGCCGTCCCGCCTCGGGTGGCGCGACGCGGTGCTGGTCGCGATCGCGATCGCGGTGGCGGCCGCATCCGTCGTCGCAGCCGTGATCGCGGGCACCTGGACCCTGGTCTTCGCCCTGTAGCCCGCGGCTCGCCCGGTTCCGCGCGGAAGACGCGGCACGAGCACGGGCGCGGCACGAGCACGGGCCGCAGGCGGGAGGCGCCGGGGGTGCACGGCGCGGCGGGCGCACCGCGCGGCCGAGACGCAGTCCCGCGTATGCTGGCACGGGATGCCGGGATTCGAAGGAGAACGCATGGACATCACGGGTTCGTCCGCCCTTGTGACCGGAGGGGCCAGCGGCCTCGGGCTCGCGACGGCGACCGCTCTCGCCGCCGCGGGCGCCGCCGTCACGATCGTCGACCTCGAGGGCTCGCCGGGCCCCGCGCGGGCCGCGGAGCTCGGCGGCTCCTTCATCGCCGCCGACGTCACGAGCCCCGAGCAGATCGCCGCGGCGGTCGAGCGCGCCGCCGCACCGGCCCCGCTGCGCCTGGTCGTCAACTGCGCCGGAATCGCCCCGCCGGCCAAGGTGCTCGACCGCGAGGGCGAGCCCACCCCGCTCGCCGACTTCGAGAGGCTCGTGCGCGTGAACCTCATCGGCACGTACAACGTGATCGCCCAGGCCGCGGCGGTCATGGCCCGCAACGATCCCGCCGCCGGGGGCGACCGGGGCGTCATCGTGAACACCGCGAGCGTCGCCGCCTTCGACGGCCAGATCGGCCAGCCGGCCTACTCCGCCTCCAAGGGGGGCGTGCACGCCATGACCCTTCCCGTGGCGCGCGAGCTCGCCCGCCACGGCATCCGGGTGTGCACGATCGCGCCGGGGATCATGGAGACCCCGATGCTCAAGGGATTGCCCCAGGCCGCGCAGGACTCGCTCGGACAGCAGGTGCCCTACCCGTCTCGGCTCGGCCGACCGGACGAGTACGCCTCGCTCGTGCTCGAGATCGTCCGCAACGGCTACCTCAACGGCGAGACCATCCGACTCGACGGCGCGATCCGGATGGCGCCGCGATGAGCGACACGATCCGCTACGAGGCGCACGGCGGCCTGGCCCGGCTCACGCTCAACCGCCCCGCCTCGCTCAACGCCATGGACTTCGAGATGGGGGAGCGCTGGCGCGAGCTCACCCATCGCGTCGCCGACGATCCCGACATCCGGGCGGTGATCCTGGATGCGGAGGGCCCGGCCTTCTGCGCCGGCGGCGACGTGATCGCGATGTCGGCGCAGGAGTCGGGCATCGGCGCGTCGATCACCGCGATGGCGCACGTCATCCACGACGGCATCCGTGCGCTCACGAGCAGCGACACCCCGGTCGTGGCCGCCGTCCAGGGCGCCGTCGCCGGCGGCGGGCTCGGGCTCATGCTCGCGGCCGACTACGTCGTCGCGGGCGAGCGCGCCCGGTTCGTCTCGCGCTACGCGAACATCGGGCTGACCCCCGACCTCGGCGTCACGACGCTGCTGCCCGCCGCGATCGGCCGGACGCGCGCGCTCCGGCTGCTGCTGCAGGACGAGACGATCGATGCCGCGACGGCCCTGGACTGGGGCCTCGTGAGCGAGGTCGCCGACGACCCCGCCGCCCGGGCGGAGCAGATCGCGCGGTTCTGGCTCGACGGCGCCGCGGCGGCGTTCGGCCAGGCCAAGCGGCTCGTGCGCGCGGGCGCCGGTCGCACGTTCGAGGAGAACCTGGCGGACGAGGCCGTCACGATCGGGGCGGCGTCCGAGACGGATGCCGCCCGCACCCGCATCCGCGCGTTCGCCGCCGCGTCCGCCCGCACCGCCACGAAGGAGAAGCCGTGACCGACACCCCGCCCCTGGCAGGCAAGACCATCCTGATGTCCGGCGGGAGCCGCGGCATCGGGCTCGCGATCGCCCTGCGCGCGGCGCGGGACGGCGCGAACATCGCGCTCCTGGCCAAGACCGACGCGCCGCATCCCAAGCTCGAGGGCACCGTGCACACGGCGGCCGAGCAGATCCGGGAGGCGGGCGGGCAGGCGCTGCCGATCGTCGGCGACGTGCGCGACGAGGACTCGATCACGCAGGCGGTGCTGAAGACCGCGGGGGAGTTCGGAGGGATCGATGTCGTCGTCAACAACGCGAGCGTCATCGACCTGTCGGGGTCGCTCCAGCTCTCGACGAAGAAATACGACCTCATGCAGGACGTCAACGTCCGCGGCACGTTCCTGCTCTCGCGCGCCGCGCTGCCGATGCTCACCGAGGCGGCGAACCCCCACATCCTCTCCCTCTCGCCGCCGCTGAACCTCTCCCCGCGCTGGCTGGGGGCCCACACCGGCTACACGCTCGCCAAGTACGGCATGACGATGGCGACCCTGGGGCTTGCGGCGGAGTTCGCGAAGGACGGCGTGGCCGCCAACACGCTGTGGCCTCGGACGACGATCGCGACGGCTGCCGTGCAGTTCTCGCTCGGCGGCGAGCGGATGATGCGCGCGAGCCGCACGCCCGAGATCTACGCGGACGCGGCGTACGAGGTGATCACGCAGCCGGCGCGCACGTACACGGGGCAGACGCTCGTGGTCGAGGACGTCCTGGAGGCCGCGGGGGTCACCGACTTCGCGCGCTATGCGGCGGTGCCCGGCACTCCGGACACGGAGCTGTTCCCCGACATCTTCCTGGACTGAGGCCCGCGGCCGGCGCCGCGGCTCGCACCTGGCACACAGGCAGCTCCCCCTACCCTTGCGCAGTGTCCTTCTCCGCCCACAGGCCCGGCCGTTTCGGCTCCGACGGCCGCATCGAGCTCTCGTCCGAGACGCCCGAGGACGAGCCGATGTACCTGAGCGACGTCCGTGCGCAGCAGGGCGAGAGCCCGGATGCGGCGACCCTGCCCATCGACGAGACCACGCCGGCCGAGCCGGTCGAGACCACGACGCCCGAGCAGACGGCATCAGAGGAGCCCGAGCCGGTCGCGCAGCGGCCGACGACGCGCGTGCCCCGTGAGCGACGCGGACGACGGCTCCCGCTGTGGCGGCGGCTCGCGGTGCTGGGCGGGGCCGACAACGAGATCCTCGACGACGTGCCGAGCGAGACGTCCCGCTTCGTGCAGATGTTCTTCGTGCTCGCCGGGACCGCGCTCGTCTCCGCCCTGTCGATGACGTTCGCGCTCATCACGGGCGTGCGGATCTCGATCTGGCTCGCGGTGCCGCTCGCGATCGTGTGGGCGCTCATCATCTTCAACCTCGATCGCTTCCTCACCTCGACGATGCGCTCCACGCGCAACCTCTGGCGGCTCCTCGGGCTCGCGTTGCCCCGCGTCATCATGGCCGCGCTCATCGGCATCGTCGTCGCCGAGCCCCTCGTCCTGCAGGTGTTCCACAACGACATCGCTCGCGAGGTGACCTCGACCAACGTCGTGCAGGCCCAGACCGATCAGGACGCGGTCGCCAACGGCCCCGAGAAGCAGGCGCTGGATGCGGCATCCGCCTCCCTCGCCGCCCTGCAGAACCAGGCCGCCACCGGCATCGTGGCGGGGACCTCCTCGACCTCGGCCGAGTCGGTCGCCGCCCAGGCGACGGTGGACCAGCTCACGACCCAGCTGGCGGACCAGCAGAAGGTCATCGACCAGGCGAGAGCGCTGTACCAGTGCGAGCTGACGGGCGAAGGGGCCGGCACGGTCCCCGGCTGCACCGGTCTGCAGGGCGAGGGCGCGAGCGCGGATGCGGCGAAGGCTCAGCTGGCGCAGGCGCAGTCGGCGTACGACGCGCTCGCGAACCAGCTCACCCAGGCGCAGGCGACGCTGGCCGCCGCGAACGGCGCCAGCACCGAGGCCGCCGCGACCTCCGCCGAGCAGAACAAGAAGCAGGCCCAGGACCAGCTGCCGGCGGCGCAGGCGCAGTACGACGCCGCGCTCGCCGCCTACAACGATCGGGCGGCGGCCGTCGCCGGCGGGAACGCGGATGCGGTCGGCCTGCTCAGTCAGATCGGCGCGCTCGAGCGGCTGTCCGAGCGAGAGCCGACGCTGGCCTGGGCGCACTGGCTGATCGCAGCGCTGTTCTTCATGATCGAGCTGTTGCCGGTGCTCGTGAAGGTGCTGACGAGCTACGGCGACCCCTCGCTCTACGAGAAGGCCGAGACCATGCGCAAGCAGGTCGCGCTCGACCGGGTGACGGCGAAGACCTGGCGCGAACGCGCCGCGATCGTCACCGCGCCTCCCTCCGCGACATCCCCCTAGATCAGTCCGTGGCGCGCGAAGGCGTTGTGCACGCCGTCGTCGAGGACCGCGGTGGTGACCTCGTCCGCGATGGCCTTCAGCTCCGGGTCTGCGTTGCCCATCGCGATGCCGGTGCCGCAGACCTCGAACATCTCGACGTCGTTCCAGCTGTCGCCGATGCCGATCGCGTCGGCGGCGTCGATGCCGAGGTGGGCGAGCACGGCCGTGATGGCCGAGCCCTTCGTCACGCCCTTCAGCCCGATCTCGCCGTTGGAGCCGCCGGGGAGCGGGATGCTGCCGGGGATCACGTGGAACCGGTCGCCGAGCTCGGCACGGGCGCGGTCGACGGCATCCGGCGCATCGCTGAGGAACACGGCCTTCGCCACCTGCTCGCGGTCGATCTCGGCGAGCTCGCGGAACCGCGGCGGCCGCTGGGGAGCGGTCTGCGGGTCCACGGGCCCGTGGGGGCGGATCGAGGCCAGCATCGCCTCGACGGCGCGCTGCACGGCGGCGTCGGCGTAGACGCCCTCGCCCGTCTGCAGGAAGTAGTGGATGCCGTGGCCCTGGAAGAACGCCTCCAGCCGGTCGACCGCGTCGAGGGGCATGGGCTCGGCCACGACGGACACGTCACCGGCGACCGCGTACGCGCCGCCGTTGGTGATGGCGCCGTCGAAGCCGATCTCGCGCACGGCGGGATGGATGTCGCCGGCGGAGCGTCCCGTGCTGAGGTAGACGAGGGCGCCGCGCTCGCGCGCTTCGCGGATCGCGGTCACGGTGGAGGGGGCGATGGTGCGGCCGTGGTCGAGGATCGTGCCGTCGACGTCGAGGAAGGCGATGCGGGGAGGGGTCACGATGTTCCATTCTCGCCGGTGCGGCGTGCGCGTGGCCGACTCACCGGCCGGGAACGTCCATAACTCAGGCAGAATCGCGCCCGGAGGCCGGTTTCGGGCCCCAGCGGCGCGAATCGCCTGAGTTATGAACGCCTGCCGGGGTCAGCGGGTGAGGGACGCGCCGTTGGTGCGGATCACCTCGGCGTACCAGCCGAACGACTTCTTCTCGAAGCGCTCGAGCGTGCCGCTGCCGTCGTCGTTGCGGTCGACGTAGATGAAGCCGTACCGCTTGCTCAGCTGGGCGGTCGAGGCGCTCACGATGTCGATGCATCCCCACGAGGTGTAGCCGAGGACCTCGACGCCGTCCGCGATCGCCTCTCCCACCTGCACCAGGTGGTCGTTGAGATAGGCGATGCGGTAGTCGTCGATGACGGTCTTGACGCCGTCGACCTCCACGAGCTCGTCCTTCGCGCCCAGCCCGTTCTCGACGATGAACAGCGGCTTCTGCCAGCGGTCCCAGAACTGGTTGAGCACGAGCCGGAGCCCCACGGGGTCGATCTGCCAGCCCCACTCGCTCGCCGGGAGCGTCGGGTTCGGCACCCCGCCCATGATGTTGCCCGCGCCGGCGACCTTCTTCTCCGGGTCGGCGGTCTGGGCGACGGACATGTAGTAGCTGAACGAGACGAAGTCGACCGTGTGGGTCAGATCCTCGCGGTCCTCGTCGGTGATCTCGAGCTCGATGCCCTTCTCTCCCAGCGTCCGCAGGAAGTATCCCGGATAGGCGCCGCGGGTGTGGACGTCGCCGTAGACCAGGTTGGAGTGGTCGAAGTCCATGACCGCGAGCGCGTCGGCGGGGGAGGGGGTGAGCGGGTAGGTGGGCATCGACAGCACCATGCACCCGATCTGCGCGTTCGGGGCGATCTCGTGCGCGATCCGGGTGGCGCGCGCCGAGGCCACGAGCTCGTGGTGCATCGCCTGGTAGAGCTGTGCGTCGCTGAGCTCCTCCTTCGGCGTGTTGATGCCGCCCGACATGAACGGCGCGTGCAGCAGCGAGTTGATCTCGTTGAAGGTCAGCCAGTACCGCACGCGGGACCCGTAGCGCTCGAAGAGCGTGCGGGCGTAGTTCTCGTAGAAGCCGATGAGCCGGCGGTCGGTCCAGCCGTCGTACGTCTCGGCGAGGTGCAGCGGCGTCTCGTAGTGCGAGATCGTGACGAGGGGCTCGATGCCGTGCTTCTCGAGCTCGTCGAGCACGCGGTCGTAGAAGGCGAGGCCCTCCTCGTTGGGCTCCGACTCGTCGCCGAGGGGGAAGATGCGGCTCCACGCGATCGAGAACCGGTAGACGCGGAAGCCCATCTTCGCGAACAGCGCGATGTCCTCGGCGTAGCGGTGGTAGAAGTCGACCGCCTCGAGCTTGAGGTTGTCGGGCGTCGGTGCCGCGGTGCGGGGCCCGACGATGCCCTGCGGCATGACGTCCTGAACCGACAGGCCCTTGCCGCCCTCCGCGTAGGCGCCTTCGACCTGGTTCGCCGCGGTGGCGCCGCCCCAGAGGAAGCTCGGGGGGAAAGGGGTGGATGTGTTCATTGCTCTGTTCCGTTTCGTGTTTCCGGGAACCGGTCGGGCGGGGCGCGCGGCCCCGCCCGACACGGGATCAGCTCGCAGCGACGACCTGCTCCACGGCGACGGCCACGAACAGCGGCTCGCCGTGCGCGATCGGGCCGGACGCCGGGGATCCGATCGTCGGGTAGAGATCGGGGTTCGTCACGACGACCGGGGTCGTGAGGTCGTAGCCGGCGGCGGTGATCGCCTCCCGGTCGAACTCGACCAGCAGGTCACCGGCCGCGACCTGCTGACCGCTCGTGACCTTGAGCGCGAAGTGCTCGCCGCCCAGCTTGACCGTGTCGATCCCGATGTGGATGAGGACCTCGGCGCCGTCGGCATGCCGCAGCCCGATCGCGTGGCCGGTGGGGAACGCGGCGACGATCGTCGCGTCGAAGGGGGCGTACAGTGCGCCGCTGCGAGGCCGGATCGCCACGCCCTGACCGAGCGACCCGTCGGCGAAGGCGGCATCCGGGGTCTCGCTCAGCGGCACGACGGTCCCGTCGACGGGGCTCAGCACCTGGAGGTCGGTGCTCTCCGGGGCGGGCGCCTGGGCGCTCGGCTCCTTGAAGCCGACGAGCACCACGAGCAGGAACGGGATGACGATGGCCGCCAGCAGGCCGATCCCCAGGAACACCATGTTGCCGTTGCCCAGGAGCGCGGTCACCGCCAGTCCGGACGGCACGACGAACGCGGTCGAGAAGACACCGCCCAGCGAGATGATCGCGCCGCCGATCGCGCCGCCGACGATGCCGAAGGCGAACGGGCGCTTGAGCGGCAGGTTGATGCCGTAGATCGCGGGCTCGGTGATGCCGGCGAGGAATCCGGACAGGGTCGCCGGAGCGGCGAGCGACTTGAGGTTCTTGTCGCGGGCCCGCACCCAGACGCCCGCGACCGCGGCGGCCTGGGCCAGCACGGCGGCGAAGACGGGGGCGATGAGCAGCATGCGACCCGTGGTCTGCAGCTCGAGCTGGAACAGCGGCACGAGGCCCCAGTGCAGGCCGAAGATCACGAACACCTGCCACAGGCCGCCCATGATCGCGCCGCCGAGCCACGGCACGGTGGCGAAGACCCAGCCGATGGCGGCTCCGACCCACCCGCTGAGGACAGACGAGATCGGGCCGATGACGACGAAGACGAGCGGAACCGCCACCAGCACGATGATCATGGGGGTGAGGAACCGGCGCACGGCGGCCGGGAGCTTCGCGTAGAGGAAGCGCTCGGCGTGGCTCTGCAGCCACACGACGATGATGATCGGGATCACGCTGGAGACGTAGTTGACCATCGTGAAGGGGATGCCGAAGAACGTCAGCCCCTCGGCACCGACCAGCGCGGTCGCCGCCGGATACAGCAGTGCCGCGCCGATCGCGAACGAGGTGAACTCGGATGCCTTGAAGTAGCGCGCCGCCGTGATGGCCAGCGCCAGGGGCAGGAAGTTGATGAACGCGTCCGAGAGGGAGTTGAGCACGACATAGGTCGAGGTCGTCGCATCGATCCAGCCGAAGGTGACGGCGGCGGAGAGGAACGCCTTCAGCAGCCCCGTGCCGGCCAGTGCCCACAGCACAGGCGTGAAGACCCCCGAGATCATCTTGATGAAGCGGTTGAAGAGGTTCCCCTTGGGGCCCTCGTCGGCCGGCTCGGCCGCCGCGGACGACCCGCCGAAGCGGGAGATCTTGCCGATCGCCGCGAAGACCTCGGGCACCTCGTTGCCGATGACGACCTGGTACTGGCCGCCGGCCTGTGCGACGGTCACCACTCCCGGCACGGCCTTCAGCGCCGCCGCATCCGCCTTGCTCTCGTCCTTCAGGACGAAGCGCAGTCGCGTCATGCAGTGCACGAGCGAGGTGACGTTCTCTTCCCCGCCGACGCCCGAGAGGACGCCGGATGCTGTCTTCGAGTAGTCCATCTCGGACTCCCTCTTTCCGCCGCTCCGGTGCGGCATTCGATGAAGGGACGCGCGGGTCCGGCTTGTTTCCGGGCAACAAAAAAACCTGAACTCGTTCATCGCCCGTGAGGCGATGTGAGTTCAGGTTTTGCCTGCTGCCGCAGTAACAATCCGTCGCGTCCGCAGGGCGCCGGGCCCTGCGCGAGTTACCGTAGCACCTCCCCGGCGCTCCCGCCACCGTCCGTGTCGCCGGCGCTCACGCCGACCTGCGTCGCGAGGCGTTCGACGTGCACGATGACGTAGAGCAGCTCCTCGTCGGTCAGGTCGGATCCGGTGGCCGCGTGCACGTAGTCCTTGACCTGGAGTGCGATCTCGTACGAGCGGGGGTAGCTGCGCTTGGCGAACTCGAAGAAGGAGGTGTCGCTCGATCGCAGCATGGTCTTCGAGACCAGCCGCTGCAGCAGGAACTGCACGTGCAGGACGAAGCGCGCGTAGTCGGGGCTCTCGACGTCGAGGGTGACGCCGAGCCCCGTCTCCACGACGCTCGCGACGTGCTGCACGCGCCGGAACAGCAGTGCGGCCGTGCCGTTGGGCTCGTCGCGCGTCGCGTTCAGCAGGTGCATCGTCAGGAACACGGCCTCCTCCGCGGGGAGCTCGCGCTCGAGCGCCGCGCCGATGTGGGCGGCCATGTTCTCGGCGGCGCGGAACTCCTGCGGGTGGAGGACCCGTAGCTCCGGCATCTGGGCGGAGGGGATGCGGATCCCCTCGTCGAGCCGTTCGAGCACGAAGCTGATGTGGTCGAGGACCGTGATGACGATGCGGCGGCCCAGATCGTGGCCGAGCTCGCGTTCGGCCTGGTCGACGGCATCCGTGACGGCCTCGATGACGGCGTAGGGAGCGCCGGCCAGCAGCCGGCGCTCGCGGTCGCCCTCCGCGCCGGTCTGCAGCACGAAGGTCTTCTCGACCTTCTCGGGGTCGATCGGGTCGTCGGGCTTGAGCTGGAAGCCCAGCCCGCGCCCCATGAGCACGCGCTCGCGACCCTGCTCGTCGAGGGAGACGACGACGTTGTTGTTCAGCACCTTGTGCACGGCCGACGGCCCGTTGCGTCCCCTGCGCCCTCGGAGGTCCCCCATACACCGATCTTAAACATGCGGTGACCCCTCCGGGGGCGCGTGAAAGCGCGCAGGACCGCGCCGTCGCGGCGAGCGGCCCGTACGCTGGAGGCATGACCGAGCAGCCGCCACGCCCCCGCGTGATCTCCACGCGACCCGCGAGCGCGCCGCAGGTGCGCCCCCAGGCGGAGGGGTGGACGCAGAAGAAGGATGCCGAGGGCCGGCCGCTCCTGCAGTTCGCGAGCCCGAAGCGCGGCAAGCCGCCGGTGCATCTGGCCGATCTCACCTCCGAGCAGCGCGCGGAGCGGCTGGTCGAGCTGGGGTTCCCCCGCTTCCGGGCCGCGCAGCTGGAGAAGCACTACTTCACGCACTACACCTCCGACCCGGCGCTCATGACCGACCTGCCGGCATCCGGCCGCGAGGAGCTGGTGGCGGGACTCCTCCCGCCGCTGCTGACGGAGGTGCGCCGGCTGCAGACCGATCGCGGCGACACGATCAAGTTCCTCTGGAAGCTGCACGACGGCGCGCTCGTCGAGTCGGTCCTCATGCGCTACCCGGGACGCATCACGCTGTGCGTCTCGTCGCAGGCGGGATGCGGCATGAACTGCCCGTTCTGCGCCACGGGGCAGGCGGGGCTCACGCGCAACATGTCGGCGGCGGAGATCGTCGAGCAGGTCGTGCGCGCGAACCGGCTCATCCGGGAAGGCGGGCTCGGCGCCGCCGAGCACGCCGACGAGCGGGTCACCAACATCGTGTTCATGGGCATGGGGGAGCCGCTGGCCAACTATGCGCGCGTCCTGCACGCCGTGCGCGTGATGACCGACAAGAAGCACGGGCTCGGGATGAGCGCGCGCGGGGTGACGGTCTCGACGGTGGGCCTGGTCCCGGCCATCCGCAAGCTCGCCGACGAGGACATCCCGGTGACCTTCGCGCTCTCGCTCCACGCTCCGGACGACGAGCTGCGCGACGAGCTGATCCCGGTCAACTCGCGCTGGAAGGTCGACGAGGCGCTCGACGCCGTGCGCGCCTACTTCGAGAAGACCGGCCGCCGCGTCTCGATCGAGTACGCGCTGATCAAGGACATGAACGACCATGCCTGGCGCGCGGACCTGCTGGCCGAGAAGCTCAACGCGCGAGGACGCGGGTGGGTGCACGTGAACCCCATCCCCCTCAACCCGACCCCGGGATCGATCTGGACGTCCTCGGACAGGTCGGTGCAGAACGAGTTCGTGCGTCGGCTGAACGCCGCAGGCATCCCGACGACGCTGCGCGACACCCGCGGCAAGGAGATCGACGGGGCGTGCGGCCAGCTCGTGGCGACCGAGGCCGACGAGCAGGCTGCCGAGGCGGTGCCCGCCCCCTGACATCGCGGATGTCGGAGGGGTGCGGCAGAGTGTTCGTGTGCTGACCACGCTCCTCATCCGCTACCTCCGCCCCTCGCGGTGGTCGCTGGCGGGTGTCCTGGTGTTCCAGTTCCTCTCGGCGCTGGCGTCCCTGTTCCTGCCGAGCCTCAACGCCGACATCATCGACAACGGCGTCTCGCGCGGCGACACGGCCTACATCTGGCGCACGGGGCTGTTCATGCTCACCGTGTCGCTCGGGCAGATCGTGTGCTCCGTCGTGGCGACGTGGTTCGCCGCCCGTGCGGCGATGATGCTCGGGCGCACCCTGCGCGACGACATCTTCGAGCGCGTCTCGGGGTTCTCCGAGCGCGAGGTCACGGATCTCGGCGCCGGATCGCTCATCACCCGCAACACGAACGACGTGCAGCAGGTGCAGATGCTCGCGATGATGGCGGCGACCTTCCTGGTGTCGGCGCCGCTGCTGGCCATCGGCAGCGTCATCCTCGCGATCCGCCAGAGCGTGAGCCTCGCCTGGATCATCGCGATCGCGGTGCCCGCTCTGCTCGTCGTGGCGGGCCTGGTCATCTCGCGCATGGTGCCCCTGTTCCGCAGCTATCAGGGCAAGCTCGACGGGGTCAACCGCATCATGCGCGAGCAGCTCACCGGCATCCGCGTGATCCGCGCGTTCGTCCGCGAGCCGATCGAGGAACAGCGCTTCCGGGTCGCGAACACCGACATCATGGTCGTCGGCCGCAAGGTCGGCTCGCTGTTCGTGCTCCTGTTCCCGGCCGTCATGCTGATCCTCAACGTCACGGTCGTGGGCGTCATCTGGTTCGGCGGCATCAAGGTCGACGCCGGAGAGGTGCAGATCGGCACCCTGTTCGCCTTCATGCAGTACGTCATGATCATCCTCACGGGTGTCATGATGGCCAGCTTCATGACCCTCATGATCCCGCGCGCGGCCGTGTCCGCGGAGCGGATCGGCGAGGTGCTCGACACGCGTTCATCGCTCGAGCGCCCGATCGACGGAGCGGCCGAGTTCCCGGAGCCGGGAACGGTCGAGTTCCGCGATGTCTCGTTCACCTACCCCGGTGCGGAGCACCCGATCCTCTCGGGTGTCGCCTTCCGGGCCGAGCGCGGCCAGACCGTCGCGGTCGTGGGGTCGACGGGTGCGGGCAAGACGACGCTGGTCTCCCTCATCCCCCGGCTGTTCGACGTGACCGGAGGCGCCGTGCTCGTCGGCGGCGTCGACGTGCGCCGCGCCGATCTCGACGCGCTCTGGCGGACCATCGGCCTGGTGCCGCAGCGCCCCTTCCTGTTCAGTGGCACGATCGCCTCGAACCTGCGCTTCGGTCGCGAAGAGGCGACGGATGCCGAGCTGTGGCGGGCGCTCGAGATCGCCCAGGCGAGCGACTTCGTCGCGCAGATGCCCGGTGGACTCGACGCCCCCGTCGCCCAGGGCGGCACGAACGTGTCCGGCGGGCAGCGGCAGCGGCTCGCGATCGCCCGCGCGATCGTGCACGACCCCCGCGTGCTGGTGTTCGACGACTCCTTCTCCGCGCTCGACCTGGCCACGGATGCGCGGCTGCGCCAGGCGCTCTGGCGCGAGCTGCCGGACGTGACCAAGATCGTCGTCGCCCAGCGCGTCTCGACCATCACCGACGCCGACTGCATCGTGGTGCTCGACGACGGCGGTGTCGTGGGGCTCGGCACCCACGACGAGCTCCTGGCGTCCAGTGCGACCTACCGCGAGATCGTCGAGTCGCAGCTCGGTGCGGAGGCCGCCCGATGAGCGCCGCGAGATCCCGCCGTGAGCCCGTCGAGCTCAGCGCGGAGGAGAGGCTCGAGATCGAGCTGGGCGAACAGGCGCGCCTGGCCGCCGACGACTGGAGCGGCGCCGTGGCGCCGGGCAAGGCCGCGCACTTCTGGCCGGCCTTCCGGCGGCTGATCGGCCTCCTGCGTCCGAACGCGCTCGCCTTCCTGCTCGTGTCGGTCCTCGGCGCGGCCGGTGTCGTCCTCTCGGTGCTCGCCCCGAAGATCCTGGGCGAGGCCACCAACATCCTCTTCGAGGGCGTGGTGTCGACCCATGGCGCCGGCGGGGGCCACCAAGGAACAGGTCGTGCAGAGCCTGAACGACCAGGGTCAGCACGATCTCGCGAACATCGTCGAGGCGATGGAGCGGTTCACCCCGGGCGCCGGAGTCGACTTCATGGCGCTGAGCCGGGTGCTGCTGGGCGTGCTCGTGCTCTACTTCGCCTCCGCGTTGCTGCTGTGGCTGCAGGGCTATGTCGTCAACGTCGTGATGGTCCGCACGATGTGGCGGCTGCGTGAGCAGGTCGAGGCGAAGATCAACCGGCTGCCGCTGCGCTACTTCGACCGCGTGCAGCGGGGGGAGGTCATCTCCCGGGTCACGAACGACATCGACAACATCACCCAGATGATGCAGCAGTCCCTGTCGCAGGCGCTCACGAGCGTGCTGACCGTCGTCGGCGTGCTGATCATGATGCTCTCGATCTCCTGGCAGCTCACGATCGTCGTGCTCGTGAGCTTCCCGCTCATGGGGGTGCTGTTCGGGGTCATCGGGCCGCGCTCGCAGAAGGCGTTCGGCATCCAATGGCGCAAGGTGGGGCGGCTCAACGCGCGGGTCGAGGAGTCGTTCTCGGGTCACGCCCTGGTGCGTGTCTTCGGGCGAGAGCAGGCGTCGCGGGACGCGTTCCGTGCGGAGAACCAGGAGCTGTTCGAAGCGTCGTTCAGGGCGCAGTTCCTGTCCAACATCATGATGCCGGCCATGATGTTCATCGGGAACCTGACCTATGTGGGAATCGCGGTGTTCGGTGCGCTCATGGTCGCCGGCGGACAGCTGCGCCTCGGCGACGTCCAGGCGTTCATCCAGTACTCCCAGCAGTTCACCCAGCCGCTGTCGGAGCTCGGCGGCATGGCGGCTGTCGTCCAGTCGGGCACGGCGTCAGCGGAGCGGGTGTTCGAGTTCCTCGACGAGCCCGAGCAGGAGCCCGACGCCGACGACGCTCCCGCCCCGGCGGACGGCGACGGCACGATCGAGTTCTGCGACGTCGCGTTCTCGTACTCGCCCGACCGGCCCCTGATCCACGACCTGTCGTTCCGGGTCGAGCCGGGCCAGACCGTCGCGATCGTGGGTCCCACGGGTGCGGGCAAGACGACGCTGGTGAACCTCATCATGCGCTTCTACGAGCTCGACGCCGGCCGTATCCTCCTCAACGGTCAGGACATCGCCACCCTCACGCGGCGCGACATCCGCGCCAAGACCGGGATGGTGCTGCAGGACCCGTGGCTGTTCGCCGGCACCATCCGCGAGAACATCCGGTACGGACGCGCCGACGCGACCGACGACGAGATCGCCGCCGCCGCTCGTGCGACCTACGTCGACCGGTTCGTGCACTCCCTGCCCGACGGCTACGACACGCGCCTCGACGAGGACGCGTCGAACATCTCGGCCGGCGAGAAGCAGCTCATCACGATCGCCCGCGCCTTCGTCGCGCAGCCCTCCGTGCTCATCCTCGACGAGGCCACGAGCTCGGTCGACACCCGCACCGAGCTGCTGGTGCAGCAGGCGATGTCGGCCCTGCGCGAGGGGCGCACCTCGTTCGTGATCGCACACCGGCTCTCCACGATCCGCGACGCCGACCTCATCCTCGTCATGGAGAACGGCGGGATCGTGGAACAGGGGACCCACGCCGCGCTGATCGCCGCGGAGGGCGCCTACTTCCGGCTGTACAACTCGCAGTTCGCCCAGGCCGCGACCGATCTCGACGCGGACGCCGGGGAACCGACCCTCGTCGCCGGCGAGGAGAGCCCGCGGCCGGTCCCGACGGATGGCGCAGCCGACTGACTCGGTTGCATGCATGGGAATATATACGCGGTTGCGTCGTTGACCTGAGATGCGGCAGGTCCGCGAGACGCACGGATCCCGCGAAGGGAGTTCATCACCATGTCCGGACAGTTCAATGGCAAGACCGCACTCGTCACCGGGGGAGCATCGGGGATCGGCAAGGCCGTCGCGCTCCAGCTCGCCGTAGAGGGAGCCGACGTCGTCGTCCTGGATCTGCGCGAGGACACCGCGCAGACCGTCGTCGACGAGATCACCGCAGCGGGCGGCTCCGCTCGGGCGGTCGCGGCCGACGTGTCCAAGCCCGACCAGCTCAAGGCGGCGGTGGACGCCGCCGTCGAGGCGTTCGGCGCGCTGCACCTCGCGTTCAACAACGCCGGCATCGGCGGTCCCCAGGGTCTCCTGGCCGACTACGACGACGGCGATGACTTCGCCGCCTACCGTGCCCTGATGGGGATCAACCTCGACTCGGTCTACTACGGCATGCGATACGAGATCCCGGCGATCGTCGCCGCCGGCGGCGGCGCGATCGTCAACACCTCCTCCGTCCTCGGGCTCGTCGCCGAGCCGACGGCCGTGCCGTACACGACCGCTAAGCACGGCGTGGCCGGCATGACCAAGGCCGCGGGCGCGGGCTACGCCGCGCAGGGCGTGCGCATCAACTCGGTCCACCCCGGCTACATCGAGACGCCCCTGCTGGCTGCGCTTCCGAAGGAGGCCTACGACGCGCTCGCGGCGAAGCACCCCGCCGGTCGCCTCGGCACGGCCGAGGAGGTCGCGAACCTCGTGCTCTTCCTCCTGAGCGACAAGGCCTCGTTCGTCAACGGCGCCCAGTTCACGGTCGACGGCGGATACACCGCGGTCTGACCCCTTCCCCTCCGCCCGCGCCCCGTAGTCTGATCGGACAGGAGGCGCGGGCGTTGGACATCTGGCTGTGGATCTCGGCGGCGATCGTCATCGCCGTCTTCTCGATCGTCGCGGGCTGGACCAGCAGGCGACTGCTCGAGACCCCCGTCGGGTGGATCCGCTCGATCCTCGTCGCCGCCGTCGTCTTCGTGCTGATCAGCCCCGTGGCCTACTGGGCGCTCGAGCAGTCCGGTGTGATGCGCGGCGAGGAGCTCGTCGTCGGCAACGCGCTCGCCGTCGTCTTCCTCGCGCTCACGCTCGGGTGGATGTTCGCGATCGTCGTGATCGCCCTCATCACGCTCGAGTTCCTCTGGCCGACGCGTCCGCTGACGAACCCGGTCACCTGGGTCCGCGACGCCTATCGGCGCCGTGACCGCGCCCGCCGCTACGCCCAGATCATCGCGATCGCCTCGAAGCACGGCCTCGGGATGTATCGACGCCGGCGCGAGAAGCGCAGCGACGACTTCCCGACCGCGCTCGTCGGTGCCATGAACGAGGCCGGCGTCACGTTCATCAAGATCGGCCAGGTGCTCTCGGCGCGCGACGACGTCCTGCCGCCCGATCTCACCGCGGCCCTCTCGACGTTGCAGATGGAGAGCACCCCGATCCCGTGGGCCGAGGCGAAGGCGGCGATCGAGACGCAGCTGGGCACGCCGCTGGAAGCCGCCTTCTCGTTCGTCGACGAGACCCCGATGGCCGCCGCATCCGTCGCGCAGGTCCACGCGGCGACCCTCGTCACGGGTGAGGACGTCGTCATCAAGATCCAGCGGCCGAAGGCGCGGGCGCAGGTGGCGACCGACCTCGACATCGTCGAACGTCTTGCAGCGGACGCCGAGCGGCACACGCAGTGGGGACGCGCCTACGGGGTCGTGGCACTCGCCGTCGAGTTCGCCCGCACGCTCCGCGAGGAGCTGGACTACCGGATCGAGGCGTCGAACACCGAGATGCTCCGCGGCGCCGTGTCGGGGTCGCCGCTGCGGGTGCCGAAGGTCTACGACACGTTCACGACGGCGCAGATGCTCGTGCAGGAGCGCGCGAAGGGCGTCCCGTTCAGCCGTGTGGACGCCACGGGACTCGACGCGGCCGGCGCCCGCCGCACCGCCGATCAGGTGCTCGACGCCGTGTTCGAGCAGATCGCGGTACGCGGCGTCTTCCATGCCGACCTGCACCCGGGCAACGTCGTGCTCGGCGCCGACGGCCGTGTGACCCTCATCGACTTCGGGGCCGTCGGCATCCTCGAGAAGAGCATGCGCCGGCTCCTCCTGCCGCTGCTCATCGCGATGGCCAACGAGGACGACGTCGCCGCGACGGATGTCGTCCTCATGCTCGTCAACCCGCCCGACACGGGAACGTTCGATCAGGCAGCCCTGCAGCACGACATCGGCGTCATCCTCACGCGCGTGCACAACGCGCGCGTCGACGAGAACGTGTTCCGCGCGCTCGTGGACGTCATGCGCCGGCACCGGCTCGCGCTGCCGCCGGCGTTGCTGCTCGTGTTCCGCACCCTCGCCTCGCTCGAAGGGTCGCTGCGCCGCCTCGCCCCCGACTACGACATGGTCGGCCGGGCCCTGCACCGTGCGCCGCACTTCGCGCGGCAGATCGTCTCCGCGCAGTCGATCGCGCTGTCCGCGCAGACGCAGACGGCGCTGCTCTCCGAGCAGCTGCGCCTGCTGCCCCGCCGGATCGGGGCTCTCACGCGCCAGCTCGAGGACGGCACGTTCCAGGTGCGGCTGCGCACCTTCGACGATCGCGACGAACGCTCCTGGGTCGAGACCCTGGTCGGGCGGGTCACCAGCACCCTGGTGGGCATCTCGCTCGTCATCGTCGCCGTCATCCTCGGGGTGTCGGGGGCGGGACCCCAGCTCACGCCGGAGGTCCCGGTGTTCCCGTTCCTCGGGTCGGTCGTGGGGCTCGCGGGTCTGCTCCTCGTGCTGCGGAGCCTGCGCCTCGCATTCGCCCGCCGCCGCGGCAGTCGCTGAGCATCCACCGTTCGGTGGATGCGGGCGGCCACCGGTCGGGGGTGCCGCGTGCGCGCCGCGGTCGTGAGGCTGGAGACATGACGGAACCCGTGATCGAGGTCGTAGACCTCCGCAAGACCTACCGTGATGGATTCGAGGCGTTGCGGGGCATCGATCTCGACATCCGGCGCGGTGAGACGTTCGCCCTGCTCGGCCCCAACGGGGCGGGCAAGAGCACGACCATCGAGATCCTGGAGGGATACCGCTCCCGCACGAGCGGCGGTATCCGGGTCCTGGGTGTCGATCCCGCCCGCGGCGGCGGCGCCTGGAAGGCGCGACTCGGGATCGTGCTCCAGGAGACGGGCGAGAGCCCGACGGCGACGGTCCGTCAGCTGTTGCGCCACGTCGCGGGCTTCTACCCGCACCCGCGCGATGTGGACGGGCTGATCGAGGCCGTGGGGCTCTCGGCGAAGGCGTCGACGAGCGTGCGACGGTTGTCCGGCGGGCAGCGTCGGCGAGTGGACGTCGCCCTCGGCATCGTGGGCCGACCCGATCTGCTGTTCCTCGATGAGCCGACGACGGGCTTCGATCCCGAGGTGCGGAGGCAGTTCTGGGACCTGATCCGCGAGCTCCAGTCCGAGGGCACGACCATCGTCCTCACGACCCACTATCTGGACGAGGCGGCTGCCCTGTCCGAGCGTGCGGCGATCGTCGTGGCCGGCAGGATCGCGGCCCGCGGTCCTATCGGTGAGCTCGGAGGCCAGGACGCGCGAACACCGATCGTCCGGTGGCGAGAGGGCGGGATACGGCGGGAGGAACGGGCCGAGCGGCCGGGCGAGCTCGTCGCGCGGCTCGTCGGGGCGAGCGCGACCGAACCGGAGGATCTCGAGGTCATCCGTCCCTCGCTCGAGGACGTCTACCTCGATCTGCTCGCGCGAGAGACGGCCGCCGCGTGAGCGCGTACGTGGCGCCGGAAGCCGACTTCGGACCGGCGCGCACCCTCCGGCTCGGTCTTTCCCGCGTCCGCTACGAGGTGCGCTCCTACTTCCGGCAGCTCGACTCGGTGTTCTTCACGTTCCTGTTCCCGGTGTTGTTCCTGCTCATCTTCGCGGTCGCGTTCGCCTCGCAGAACTTCGGCCCTCCCGGGCACACGATCGGCTCCGCGCAGTTCTACCTGCCGGGGATGCTCGCAGCCGGCCTGCTGCTGTCGGGGCTTCAGAACATGTCGCTCGACATCGCGATGGAGCGCAGCGACGGCACGTTGAAGCGCCTTGGCGGCACACCGCTCGGCCCCGCCGCGTACTTCATCGGCAAGATCGGCCAGGTCTTCGTGACGGGTGCACTGCAGTCGGCGCTGCTCATCGTGGTCGCCGGCGTCGCGTTCGGGGTTCCGCTGCCGACCGATCCGGCCCGCTGGGCGACGTTCGCCTGGGTGTTCCTCCTGGGCGTCACCACCTGCGCCGTGCTCGGGATCGGGCTCTCCGCACTCCCGCGCAGCGGCCGCAGCGCCACGGGCGTCGTCGTCCCGATCGTGCTCGTGCTGCAGTTCGTCTCGGGCGTCTACATCGACTTCGCCGCGCTGCCGACGTGGCTGCAGAACGTCGCGAGCGTCTTCCCGCTGAAGTGGCTGGCGCAGGGACTCCGGTCGGTGTTCCTGCCCGAGTCCTTCGCCGCGGGCGAGACCGTGGGATCCTGGCAACTGCCGGAGGTCGCGCTCGTCACCGGACTCTGGCTCGTCTTCGGCCTCGCCGTCGTGCGCGTGAGCTTTCGATGGATACGAAGGGACACATAGTGGATGCCGCGGCCTGCAACGTGCGTGCCTGGCTCATCGCGTACGGGGTGATCGCCGCTCTCGCGGCGAGCATCGCCCTCGCGGCAGGCGTCTTCTCACCCGAGACGTGGGGGAAGAGCGCGGCGGCGCTGCTCGTCCTCGTGGTCTTGTCGGTGGTCATGGTCGCCCTTCTTCCGCGGGCGTTGCCGGCGGCGGTGCGCGAGGAGGCGCCGGGGCTCCGCCTCCTGACGATGGCGCTCACGGTCGTCGCTCTCCTGATCGCGGCGGCGCTCGTGCCATGGATAGCGATGCTGCAGTTCTGGGCATATCCGCTGCTGTGGGTGCTCGCCGGCAGGCCCGCGGCGGCCATCGCTGCGAGTCTGCTCACGGCGCTCGCCGTCTTCGCCGCCCTCACGGGGTTCGGCGCGGATCCGCTGTGGCTGCAGGCCGCGCTCACGCAGACGATCTCGTTCGCCGCCAGTGTCGTCCTCGGTCTCTGGATCACCGGCATCCAGCGGTACGGCCGGGAACGCGACCGCCTCGTCGACGAGCTGACCGCGGCCCAGCAGGAACTCGCGGTGCTGCACCGCGACGCGGGCGTCACGGCCGAGCGCGAACGGCTCTCGCGGGAGTTGCACGACACGCTCGCGCAGTCGCTCGCCGGCGGCGTGCTGCTCGTGCAGCGAGCGCGCCGCCGGCTTCGTGACGGCGAACTGGACGACGCCGCGCTCGCGCTCGTGGAGGAGTCGGTGCGCTCCGCGCTCACCGACACGCGCGACCTGGTCGCCGGCGCCGCCCCGCCGGACCTGAGCGGGGACGGTCTCGCCCGCGCGCTCTCGCAGGTCGCCGACCGCTTCCGGCGCGAGACGGAGCTGGACCTCGACGTGCGGGTGGGCGCCTGTCCGCGCCTGTCGCGAGAGGAGGAGGTCGCCCTGCTGCGGTGCGCCCAGGAGGGGCTCGCGAACGTTCGCAACCATGCGCATGCGGCCCGGGCCACCCTGGAGCTCGCGGCCGAGGGCTCCGGAGCCGTTCTGGTCGTGGGGGACGACGGCGACGGCTTCGACCCGGGAGCCGCCGCCGCGGGCTACGGCCTGCCCGGGCTGCGTGCCCGGATCGAGGCGATCGGCGGCTCGTTCGCGGTCGACGGGACGCCGCGAGCGGTCCGGGTGGTCGCGCGGGTCCCCGGCGGGGGCGAGTCGTGATCCGGGTGCTGATCGCCGACGATCACCCCGTGGTGCGGGTGGGACTCGCGGCGGTGCTGGAGGCGGTCGCGGACGTGACGGTGGTGGGCGCGGTCGCCACGGGGCTCGACGCGGTCACCGCCGCCGCGGCGGCGGATGTCGTGCTCATGGACCTGCGGATGCCCGAGCTCGACGGCACGGCGGCGACCGCCCGCATCCGTGCCCGTCATCCGCACGTGCGGGTGCTGGTGCTGACGACCTACGAGACGGACGACGCGATCCTCGGCGCGATCGGCGCCGGAGCGAGCGGGTACCTCCTCAAGGCCGCGCCGGAGGGAGAGCTGCTGGCCGGCGTCCGCGCCGTCGCCCGGGGCGAGATGGCGCTCGCGCCGACCGTGGCTCGCGCGCTCGCCCGCCAGGCGACCGCGGCGCCGGCGCCGCGGCTGAGCGGACGGGAGCACCAGGTGCTGGAGCTCGTCGCGGCGGGTCTCAGCAACCGGGGGATCGGGGAACGACTGCACCTGGGGGAGGCGACCGTGAAGACGCACCTGCTGCACGTCTTCGCCAAGCTCGGCGTCGGCGATCGCACTCGCGCCGTCACGCGGGCGATGGAGCTCGGGATCCTCTGAGCCGCGCCGCCGCGCGACGACCGCTCGCGCCCCGATGTCCTCCGCCGCGGGCTAGCGTGGACACATGGTCAGCTATCGATACCTTGGCAACAGCGGTTTCAAAGTCTCCGAGATCACCTACGGCAACTGGATCACGCATGCCTCCCAGGTCGGCAACGAGCAGGCGATCGCGACGGTGCGCCGCGCCCTCGACCTGGGCATCACGAGTTTCGACACCGCCGACACCTACGCGAACACGGCGGCGGAGGAGGTCCTCCGCGATGCGCTGAAGGGTCAGCGGCGTGAGTCGCTGGAGATCTTCACGAAGGTGTACTTCCCGATCGGACCCAAGGGACCCAATGACACGGGGCTCTCCCGCAAGCATGTGATGGACGGCATCCACGGGTCGCTGCGCCGGCTCGGCACCGACTACGTGGACCTGTTCCAGGCACACCGGTATGACTACGAGACGCCGTTGGAGGAGACGATGCAGGCCTTCGCCGACATCGTCCGGCAGGGCAAGGCCCTCTACATCGGGGTCAGCGAGTGGACCGCGGAGCAGCTGCGCGCCGGCCACGCCCTGGCCCGCGAGCTCCGCTTCCCGCTCGTCTCCAACCAGCCCCAGTACTCGATGCTGTACCGCGTGATCGAAGGCAAGGTCGTGCCGACCAGCGAAGAGCTCGGCATCTCGCAGATCGTGTGGTCGCCCATGGCGCAGGGCGTGCTCAGCGGCAAGTACAAGCCGGGGCAGCCGGTCCCGGCGGGCTCGCGGGCGACCGATGAGAAGAGCGGGGCGGACTTCATCAAGCGGCTGCTGCGCGAGGAGGTGCTCGAGGCCGTGCAGCGCCTCGTTCCCGTCGCCGAGCAGGCCGGGCTCACGATGCCCCAGCTCGCCATCGCCTGGGTGCTGCAGAACCCCAACGTGTCGGCGGCGCTCGTGGGGGCCTCGCGCCCCGAGCAGCTCGACGACACCGTGAAGGCGTCCGGGGTGACGCTGGATGCCGACACGCTCGCCGCGATCGACGAGGCGCTGCTGCCGGTGGCGGAGACCGATCCCGAGAAGACCTACGAGTCCTCGCCGAGGCATCGGCTGACCGACTGAGGTCCGCCCGCCCATGGTCGTGACCAGCTCCGGGCTGCTGCTCCACCGCGCGGGCGGCCGCGAGGTCCTGATCGCGCACATGGGCGGGCCCTTCTGGGCGCGCAAGGACGTGGGGGCATGGTCCATCCCGAAGGGCGAGTACGACCCTGCCGAGGAGACCGCCGAGCAGGCGGCGGTCCGCGAGTTCCGAGAGGAGCTCGGGGTCGACCCGCCGTCGTCCGGGCTGCGACCCCTCGGCGTCTTCCGCTACGCGAGCGGCAAGAGGCTGTCGGTGTTCGCCGTCGAGGCGAGCGACTGGCGGCATCCGCCCTTCGCGTTCGGCTCGTTCGAGCTGGAGTGGCCGCCCGGCTCGGGTGTCCGCCGCCGGTTCCCCGAGGTCGACCGCGCCGAGTGGATGTCGGTCGCGGCGGCCGGACCGCTCCTCGTCGCCGCACAGCGCCCCGCGCTGGAGGCGCTGGCGGCGACGTGACTCGGATCAGATCTGGGAGCGGGGGCCGGGTTCGACGATCTTGGTGAACCCGGTGACGGGCTGCTTCTCGTCGAACGAGACGACCGGTCGGCGGAAGCCGCGGGTGAGGATCAGCAGGTAGACGAGGCCGATCCCGGTCCAGATGAGCCCCACGACGAGCGCGTGGTCGTCGAGGTTCACCCACAGCAGGCCCGTGAGCCCCACGCCGATCACCGGCAGGACGATGTAGCTCAGGATGTCGCGCACCGTGCGTCGGCGGCCCTTCCGGATCGCGAACCACGCGATGACCGAGAGGTTCACGAACGAGAACGCGATGAGCGCGCCGTAGTTGATGTAGTCCACGATCTGGTCGAGCGTGAAGGCGATCGCGAGCAGGCTGATCACGCCCACCAGGACGACCGTGAAGGCCGGGGTGTGGGTGCGCGGGCTGATGTAGCCGAAGAGCCGGCGCGGCAGAACGCCGTTGCGGCCCATGACCAGCAGCATCCGCGCGACCGAGGCGTGGGAGGCGAACAGGGACGCCAGCGTCGCGGCGAAACCGGCCGCCGTGAGGACCGACTGGAGCACGAGACCGCCGACCTGTGATCCGATCTCCGGCAGCGTCGAGTCCTCGATCGCCTCCTGCGGGAAGGCGTCGACGGAGGGGAAGCGCAGCTGCGTGAAGTAGGCCGCGACGATGAAGATCAACCCGCCCGCGAGCACGGTCAGCAGGATCGCGCGTGGCATCGTCCGCGGGGTCTTCGCCTCCTCGGCGTACATCGTCACGGCGTCGAAGCCGATGAAGGAGAAGCACACGATGGTGGCGCCCGCCAGCACCGCCTGGAAGCTGACATCGGCGTGCGCGAAGGGGGCCACCGAGACGACGGTGCCCGATCCCGCTCCCTGCAGGAGCTGCACGATGACGAGCACGACGAACACCGCCATCACGACGATCGAGAACAGCAGCAGGATCATGTTCACGTTCGACGTGCCGCGCATCGTGAGGTAGACGATCGTCGTGACTGCGCCCGTGATCACCACGACCCACACCCAGCCCGGGACGTCGGGGAAGAGCGCCTCCATGTAGCTGCGCAGGATCAGCACGTTGACCATCGGGAGCAGCAGGTAGTCGATGAGCGAGGTCCAGCCGACCAGGAACCCGAGGCTGGGGTGCATCGACTCCCGCACATATGTGTACGCGGAGCCGGCGCTCGGGATGACGCCGACCATCTTGCCGTAGCTGATGGCCGTGAAGCCCATGACGACGAGGGCCACGAGGTACGCCGCCGGGACGACGTTGTTCGTCTCGGCGGCGACGTTCCCGAAGGTGTCGAAGACGACGGTGGGCGTCATGTAGCCGAGGCCGAGTCCGACGATCGACCAGAGTCCCAGGGTGCGGGCGAGCGAGGCGCCGCCTGCGCGTGTTGCCGCCGGAGCGGCCGAGTGCGTGTTCGTATCTCCTCCAAAGGGGTGGGCCCGGACGCCCGGGCGGGTACGGGTGGAGCGGGTACGGGTGGAGCGGGTACGACGGGAGGTGCTAGAGGCGCGCGCCGGCTTCTGTGAGCACGGAGCGCAGGATCTGTTCGATCTCTCCGAACTCGGTCGGGCCGATCGTGAGGGGCGGGGCGAGCTGGATGACGGGGTCGCCGCGGTCGTCGGCGCGGCAGTAGAGCCCGGCGTCGAAGAGCGCCTTCGAGAGGAAGCCCCGCAGCAGACGCTCGGACTCGTCGTCGTCGAACGTCTCCTTCGTGGCCTTGTCCTTGACCAGCTCGATGCCGAAGAAGTAGCCGTCGCCGCGCACGTCGCCGACGATCGGGAGGTCCAGGAGCTTCTCGAGCGTCGCGCGGAACACGGGCGAGTTCTCGCGGACGTTCTCCAGCAGCCGCTCCTCCTCGAAGACGTCGAGGTTCTCCAGCGCCACGGCGGCGGAGACGGGGTGCCCGCCGAAGGTGTATCCGTGGGGGAACGACAGGTCGCCGTGCGCGAAGGGCTCATAGACCCGGTCGCTGACGATCGTGCCGCCGAGCGGGGAGTAGCCGCTCGTGACGGCCTTGGCGAAGGTGATCATGTCGGGCTGATAGTCGTACGCCTGCGCCCCGAAGTAGTGCCCGAGGCGGCCGAACGCGCAGATCACCTCGTCGGAGACGAGGAGGACGTCGTAGCGGTCGCAGATCTCCCGCACCCGCTGGAAATACCCGGCGGGTGCGGGGAAGCATCCGCCGGCGTTCTGCACGGGCTCCAGGAACACCGCGGCGACCGTCTCGGGGCCCTCGAACTGGATCATCTGCTCGATGCGGTCGGCGGCCCACAGCCCGAACTCCTCGGGCGTCCCGCCGCCGAAGCCGGATTCCTCGGCCCGGTAGTAGTTCGTGTTGGGAACGCGGAAGCCGCCCGGTGTGACGGGCTCGAACATGTGCTTCATGACCGGCAGGCCCGTGATCGCCAGGGCGCCCTGGGTCGTCCCGTGGTACGCGATCGCGCGCGAGATGACCTTGTGCTTGGCGGGCTTGCCCTGCAGCTTCCAGAAGTGCTTCGCGAGCTTGAACGCGGTCTCGACGGCTTCGCCGCCGCCCGTCGAGAAGAAGACGTGGTTGAGGTCTCCGGGGGCGAGGTTCGCGATGCGGTCGGCCGCCTCGATGCCCGAGGGGTGCGCGTACGACCACAGCGGGAAGAAGGCGAGCTCCTCCGCCTGCCTCGCGGCCGCCTGCGCGATCCGCCGACGACCGTGACCCGCGTTGACGACGAAGAGGCCCGCGAGGCCGTCGATGTATCGCTTGCCCTGCGAGTCCCAGATGTGGTGGCCCTCGCCCTTCACGATGATGGGAACGCCGGGGCCCTGCGTCATGACGGACTGTCGGGCGAAGTGCATCCAGAGGTGGTCGCGGGCCTTGGCCTGCAGTGCGCTGTCATCGATGGTCATCGTGTCCCCCAGTTGTAGAGCTGACGGTGGAGCTTGAGATAGACGAAGGTCTCGGTGGAGACGACCTCGGGGAGGATCCGGATGTGGTCGTTGAGCAGGTCGATCAGGTCGTCGTCGTTCTCGCACACCACCTCGATGAGCAGGTCGAACGAGCCCGCGGTCGACACGACGTAGGTGACGCCGGGCGCGGTCGAGAGCCGCTCCGCGATCTGCCGCGTGTCCCCGGAGACGCGGACGCCGATCATGGCCTCGCGGGAGAAGCCCAGCTGCATCGGGTCGGTGACCGCGACGATCTGCATCACGCCCTGGTCGATGAGCTTCTGCACGCGTTGCCGGGTGGCGGCCTCGCTGAGCCCGACCGCTCGAGCGATCTCGCCGTAGGGGCGACGCCCGTCCTCCTGCAGCTGCTCGATGATCGCCTTCGAGATGTCGTCGAGAGCGAGTCGGCGCGGGTCGGCGCCTTCCGTTGCCTTGGGCATAATCAGCGACGATATACGTCGCGTGCGCGCGGCAGAAGTATCTGATTCAGCTTTCACGCACCCGAAACACGACGGTAATAGTTGCGGGGATCATCGTCCACGAGCACCGTGGCAGCCGAGCCGGGCGGGATCGTCCGACTCAGATCCTCTCGATGACGGTGGCGTTCGCCATCCCTCCGCCCTCGCACATGGTCTGCAGCCCGTAGCGACCGCCGGTGGCCTCCAGCCGGTTGACGAGCGTCGCGAGCAGCCGGGTTCCCGAGGAGCCGAGGGCGTGGCCGAGCGCGATCGCGCCGCCGAGCGGGTTGAGGCGGGCGGGGTCGGCACCCGTCTCGGCGAGCCACGCCAGCGGCACGGGGGCGAACGCCTCGTTGACCTCGAAGACGTCGATGTCGCCGATCGACAGGCCGGAGCGGTCGAGCACCTTCGCGGTCGCGGGGAGGGGGCCGGTCAGCATCAGGAGCGGGTCGTCGCCGACGGCCTGGAAGGAGACGAAGCGGGCGCGGGGGCGGAGCCCGAGGCGTTCGGCCGTCTCGGAGGACGTGATCAGCGCCGCCGAGGCCCCGTCGCTGAGCGGGGACGAGTTGCCGGGCGTGATCTTCCAGTCGATCTGCGGGAAGCGTCGCTCGTACCGCTCGTCGCGGAACGACACCGGCAGCTCGGCCAGCGCCCGCGCCGTGGTCGCCGCGCGTACCGTCTCATCGATCCGGTGGACGCGGACGGTGCCGGCGGCATCCGTCACCTCGATCGGGATCAGCTCGGCGTCGAACGAGCCCTCGGCGATCGCCTGCGCCGCGCGCTGATGCGACTGCGCCGAGTAGTCGTCGAGCTGGGCGCGTGAGAAGCCCCAGCGGGCGGCGATGAGCTCGGCCGAGACGCCCTGGTGCACGAGGCCCTCGGGGTAGCGGGCTCGCGCCTTCGTCCCCGAGGCGTCCTGACCGCGGGCGGCCGCTCCGAGCGGCACGCGGCTCATCGACTCGACGCCGCAGGCGATGACGACATCCTGGAAGCCCGACATGACCGCCTGAGCGGCGAACGCGGCCGCCTGCTGGCTCGACCCGCACTGTCTGTCGATCGTCGTGCCGGGCACGTGCTCGGGGAACCCGGCGCCGAGCAGCGCCTGGCGGGCGATGTTGGTCGACTGCTCGCCGACCTGGCTCACGCAGCCGGCGATCACGTCATCGACGACGGCCGGATCCAGCCCGGAGCGGGAGACGAGGGCCTCGAGCGTCAGGGCGAGCAGGTCGGTCGGATGGATGCCGGACAGTGCGCCGCCGGGCTTCCCCTTGCCGACGGCGGTGCGCACGGCGTCGACGATGACGGCATCCCTCACGGACGTACTCCTCTGTCGCAGGTGTGCAGGTATCCACCAGCATGTCCCACTTTCGACCGCTGGGCGGGCGCCTCAGCGGTCGAAAGTGGGACATCATCAGGTCAGAAGTGGGACATGGTCAGAAGTGGGACATGGTCAGGGGTGTGAGACGGCGGGTGCGGGAGTCGGTGCGGGTGTGGGAGTCGGTGCGGGTGCGGGCGCGGCCGTCTTCGCGAGGCGCAGCCACGTCTCGACCACGGTGTCGGGGTTGAGCGACACCGACTCGATGCCCTCGGCGACCAGCCACTCGGCCAGGTCGGGATGGTCCGAGGGACCCTGACCGCAGATCCCGACGTACTTGCCCGCCTCGCGGCAGGCGGCGATCGCCATCGACAGCAGGCGGAGCACCGCCGGGTCGCGCTCGTCGAAGGTCTGCGCGACGAGCGCGCTGTCGCGGTCGAGGCCGAGCGTGAGCTGCGTCATGTCGTTCGAGCCGATCGAGAAGCCGTCGAAGAACTCGAGGAACTCCGGCGCCAGCAGGGCGTTCGAGGGCAGCTCGCACATCATGATGACCTTGAGATCGTTCTCGCCGCGGCGCAGGCCGTTCTCGGCGAGCAGCTCGACGACCGCGTGCCCCTCACCGACCGTGCGCACGAACGGCACCATGATCTGCACGTTCGTGAAGCCCATCTCGTCGCGCACGTAGCTCAGCGCCTCGCACTCCATGTCGAAGCAGGCGCGGAAGTCGGGGGAGATGTAACGCGACGCCCCCCGGTACCCGAGCATCGGGTTCTCCTCGTGCGGCTCGTACAGCTCGCCCGCGAGCAGGTTCGCGTACTCGTTCGACTTGAAGTCGCTGAGGCGCACGATCACCGGCTCGGGCGCGAACGCCGCGGCGATCATCGACACGCCCTCCGCGACGCGCTGCACGAAGTAGTCCCGCGGCGAGGCGTAGGCCTGCGTCAGCTGCTGCACCTTCGCCTTCAGCGCCGGCTCCAGCGTCTCGAACTCGAGCAGGGCGCGCGGATGGATCCCGATCTGCCGATTGATGATGAACTCCAGCCGCGCCAGGCCCACGCCGCGGTGGGGCAGCTGCGCGAACGAGAAGGCCTGGTCGGGGGTGCCGACGTTCATCATGATCTTCACCGGGGCCTCCGGCATCCGGTCGAGCAGGGTCTCCTGCTCCTCGAAGGCGAGGATGCCGCGATACACGAAGCCGGTGTCGCCCTCGGCGCAGGAGACGGTCACGTCATCCCCGTCGCCGAGCGCCGTCGTCGCATCGCCCGTGCCCACGACGGCGGGGATGCCGAGCTCGCGCGCGATGATGGCGGCGTGGCACGTGCGGCCGCCGCGGTTGGTGACGATCGCGCTCGCCCGCTTCATGATCGGCTCCCAGTCGGGGTCGGTCATATCGGCCACGAGCACCTCGCCCGGACGGAACGCCTCCATCTGCGAGAGGTCGCGCAGCACACGCACGGGCCCGGCGCCGATGCGCTGGCCTATCGCCCGGCCCGCGACCGCGACCTCGCCCTGCTCGCCGAGCACGAAGCGCCGGATGACGCCGGCCTCGGTCCGGGAGACGACCGTCTCCGGCCGGGCCTGCAGGATGTAGATGCCGCCGTCGACGCCGTCCTTGCCCCACTCGATGTCCATCGGACGTCCGTAGTGCTCCTCGATCGCCAGCGCATGACGGGCGAGGACCTGGACGTCCTCGTCGGTGATCGAGAAGCGGGCGCGATCCGCCGCCGGCACATCGACGAACGCCGTGCTCGCGCCCGCCTCGACCCGATCGGTGTAGCGCATCGCGATGGCCTTCTCGCCGACCGAGCGCTTGAGGACCGCGGGCCGGCCTGCTCGCAGCGCCACCTTGGAGACGTAGAACTCGTCCGGGTTCACGGCGCCCTGCACGACCGCCTCGCCCAGCCCGTAGGAGCTCGTGACGAAGACCGCGCCGTCGAACCCCGACTCGGTGTCGACCGTGAACATGACCCCGGAGGCGCCACGATCCGAGCGCACCATCCGCTGCACCCCCGCCGACAGCGCGACCTCGGTGCGGTCGAAGCCGTGGTGCGCGCGGTAGGCGATCGCGCGGTCGTTGTAGAGCGACGCGAACACCGAGCGCACCGCATCCCGGACGTTGTCCAGGCCCGCGACGTTCAGGAACGTCTCCTGCTGGCCGGCGAAGGAGGCGTCCGGCAGGTCTTCGGCGGTCGCGCTCGATCGCACGGCCCACGTTGCGCCGGGGTTCTCGGCCTCGGCCCGGGCGTACGCCTCGGCGAGCTCGGCCTCCAGCGCCGCCGGGAAGGGCTGGGTCTCGATCCACTCGCGGATCGTGGCGCCCGTCGCGGTGAGGGCCGCGACATCCTCGACGTCGATCGCCTCGACGGCTTCGCGGATGCGGTCTCCCAGGCCGTTCTCCGCGAGGAACTCGCGGTAGGCGTCGGCGGTGGTGGCGAACCCGCCCGGCACCCGCACCCCCAGCGCGGACAGGTGCGAGATCATCTCGCCCAGAGATGCGTTCTTGCCGCCGACGGCGGGCAGGTCGTCGAGGCCGAGCTGGTCGAGCCAGAGGATGCGTGCCATGGTGTCGTTCCTTTCGGTCGTGCCGGGAGGGATGCGCCGCTGCGGTCAGGGGCGGATCTTGAGGGACTGCATGATGACCGCCGACATCTCCTCCACGCTTTTCGTGGCGGAGTTGACGAACGGGATGTGGGTACGTCGGTAGAGGTCTTCGGCTCGTCTCAGCTCGACCGTGCACTGGGCGAGCGAGGAGTAGGTCGAGTTCGGGCGCCGTTCGTGCCGCACCTGGCTGAGTCGCAGCGGGGTCGTGGTCAGCCCGAAGCAGCGGGCGGTGTAGGGGCGGACGGCGCGGGGCAGGTGGTCGGTGGGGAAGTCGTCGTCGGTGAGGGGGTAGTTCGCCACCAGGAGGCCGTACTGCAGCGCGAGGTACATCGTGGTGGGCGTCTTTCCGCACCGCGAGGGGGCGACGATGACGACGTCCGCCTGGTCGAGCGCGCGGTAGCTCTGCCCGTCGTCGTGCTCGATCGCGTACTCGACCGCCCGCATCCGTGCGAAGTACCTCTCCGTGTCGCCGACCGTGTGGAACTGGCCCAGCTGCTCGGATGCTGTCGTGCCCAGCGACTGCTCCAGCTCCGTGAGGTGTCCGCTGAGCAGGTCGATGTGACGGGCTCGGGCGGCACGGATCGTCTCGCCCACCTCCGGGGTCTTCACGGTGCTGAAGACGATGGGCTCGGCGACCGTCGCCGCCTCGATCTCGCGCACCACGGCGCGCGCGCCCTCGACCGAGTCGATGAACGGGATGGTGCGCCGCTGGAACGACAGGCCGGGGAAGTTCGCGAGCAGGGCGTTGCCCAGCGTCTCGGCCGTGATCCCCGTGCTGTCCGACACGAAGAACACGACGGTGGCGTCAGGGGTCGGGCTCACGTCGTCGCTCTCCCGGCGGCGCGGACGCGCACTGCCGTGATCCGACGCTAGGGAAGGTTTCCCGGGCCTGATCATCGATCCGGCTGCAAAGTTCGCTCGATCTTGACAAGCGGGAAGGAAAGCGCTCCTCGTCGCGGGTCGAGATCCGGCTATGTATACCTAGATGGCGCGAACGTGCGTGAGGGTCGCGTTTTTCTCACTCTGTGTATACACTGACCGGGACGAGACCGAAGGAGGGCAGATGCGGGCGAGCGACCGTGCCTACGAGACCCTCCTGGCCGAGATCCAGACCGGCCGGCTCGCGCCGGGAACCGTGCTGGGCGAGGTCGAGCAGTCCGCCCGCCTCGGCGTGAGCCGGACGCCGCTTCGCGCGGCGCTCGCCCGGCTGGTCGCCGACGGCCTGGTCGCGCAGACCTCGCCGCGGGTCACGGTCGTCACGGATGTCGACGCCGACGACATCCGCGCCCTCTTCGTCGTGCGGCGCGCGCTCGAGGAGACCGCGGCGCGACTCGCCGCGGCCTCGCCGCACGCCCCCTCCTTCGGCCGGCTCGCCGAGGACTTCGGACGGGCGAGCCTCGACGGCGACGCCGCCCGTGACGCCTACTACGGGCTCATCGCCGAGTTCGACGCAGCGCTCGACGCCGCCGCCGACAACGACTACCTGACCGGCGGGCTGCGCACGATCCGCACCCATCTCGTCCGGGTGCGGCGACTGGCGCGGTACCAGCCCGAGCGGCTCGCCGCCTCGGTCGCCGAGCACCGCGTCATCGCGAGCGCGATCGCCGCCGGCGACGGCGACCTCGCCGCGCATGCCACGCACGTGCACCTGCATAACGCGCTCACGAGCATTCTCGACTCCCTCGAGAACCCCCCGACCTCTGCGTCGCAGACGCAGGAAGCCACCCGACAAGGAGCAGCATGACCGTCACGCACCACGTCCGCGTCCACCGCAGCGAGGAGAGCCTCCCGCGCGAAGAGCAGTTGGCCTGGCGGATCGCCGAGGTCGCCGCCGACCCGGTCGCGGTGGAGCCCGAGGTCGTGGACATGATCATCAACCGGGTGATCGACAACGCGGCGGTGGCGGCGGCGTCCCTCACCCGTGCGCCCGTCAGCGCGGCCCGGCAGCAGGCGCTGGACCACCCGGTGTCGGTCAACGGCGCGGGGGCGACGGTCTTCGGCTGCGCCCTCGAGCGTCGGACGAGCCCGGAGTGGGCGGCATGGGCCAACGGGGTCGCGGTGCGCGAGCTCGACTACCACGACACGTTCCTCGCCGCCGAGTACTCGCATCCCGGTGACAACATCCCGCCCATCCTCGCCGTGGCCCAGCACACGGATGCGGACGGCGCCGCGCTCGTGCGGGGTCTCGCGACGGGATACGAGATCCAGATCGACCTCGTGCGCGCGATCTCGCTCCACAAGCACAAGATCGACCACGTCGCGCACCTCGGCCCGTCCGCCGCCGCCGGCATCGGCGCCCTGCTGGGCCTCCCCGTCGAGACGATCTACCAGGCGGTCGGCCAGGCGCTGCACACGACGACCGCGACGCGTCAGTCGCGCAAGGGCGAGATCTCGACCTGGAAGGCGCACGCCCCGGCGTTCGCCGGCAAGATGGCGGTCGAGGCGGTCGACCGCGCGATGCGGGGCGAGACCAGCCCCTCGCCGATCTACGAGGGCGAGGACGGGGTCATCGCGTGGATGCTCGACGGTCCCGACGCGTCCTACGACGTGCCGCTGCCCGCGGCGGGCGAGCCCAAGCGCGCGATCCTCGACTCGTACACCAAGGAGCACTCGGCCGAGTACCAGGCGCAGGCGTGGATCGATCTCGCCCGCAAGCTCCACGGCGAGCACCCCGAGCTCATCGACCCCGCCACTGTCGCCTCGATCGTGCTGCACACCAGCCACCACACGCACTACGTGATCGGCTCCGGTGCCAACGACCCGCAGAAGTACGACCCGCAGGCCTCGCGCGAGACGCTCGACCACTCGATCCCGTACATCTTCGCCGTGGCCCTGCAGGACGGCGCCTGGCACCACGTCGACTCCTACACGCCCGCGCGGGCGGCACGGCCGGACACCGTCGCGCTGTGGCACAGGATCACGACCGCCGAGGACCCGGAGTGGACACGTCGCTACCACTCGGAGGACCCCGACGAGAAGGCCTTCGGCGGCCGTGCCGAGATCCGCCTCGCCGACGGCACCGTGATCGAGGAGGAGATCGCGGTGGCGGACGCGCATCCGCTCGGCGCGCGCCCGTTCGCCCGGGCGGACTACATCCGCAAGTTCCGCATCCTCGCGGAGCCGGTGCTCGCGCCGGAGGAGATCGAGCGCTTCCTCGCGCTCGCGGAGCGGCTGCCCGAGCTCACCGCCGACGAGGTCCGCGCCCTCTCGATCGTCGCGAAGCCCGGCGTCCTGGCCTCGGCTCCCGCCCCGAAGGGCCTGTTCTGATGCCCGCCCGCCTCGCCCCGCCCGCCCTCGCCGTGCCCTCCCTCCTCGCCACTGCGCATAACTCAGGCAGATCGGCGTGCAGTGGGGCGGCGTCCGGGGCCGAGGCCTCGATCTGCCTGAGTTATGAACGCCGAGGAGGAACCTGCTGATGCTGTACGCGACGACGCCGGCGCACGAGAAGCGGCGGATCCTGCGGGAGCGACTCGCCTCGGGCGAGCTGCTGCGATTCCCGGGCGCCTTCAACCCGCTGTCGGCCCGCCTCATCGAGCGGAAGGGCTTCGAGGGCGTCTACGTCTCGGGGGCCGTGCTGAGCGCCGACCTGGGCCTTCCCGACATCGGGCTCACGACCCTCACCGAGGTCGCCGCGCGCGGCGGGCAGATCGCGCGCATGACCGAGCTGCCCGCGATCATCGACGCCGACACCGGGTTCGGCGAGCCCATGAACGTCGCCCGCACGATCCAGACGCTCGAGGACGCGGGCCTCGCCGGCTGCCACATCGAGGACCAGGTCAACCCCAAGCGCTGCGGGCACCTCGACGGCAAGGCCGTGGTGGATGCCGACACGGCGGTCAAACGCATCCGTGCCGCCGTCGACGCCCGTCGGGACCCGAACTTCCTCGTGATGGCGCGCACCGACATCCGTGCCGTCGAGGGGCTGGATGCCGCGATCGACAGGGCGCGCCGGCTCGTCGACGCGGGAGCCGACGCGATCTTCCCCGAGGCCATGCGGACGCTCGAGGAGTTCGCTGCCGTGCGGGCGGCGGTGGATGTCCCGATCCTCGCGAACATGACGGAGTTCGGCAAGAGCGACCTGTTCACGGTCGACCAGCTCCGGGACGTCGGGGTCAACATCGTCATCTGGCCCGTCTCCCTGCTGCGGATGGCCATGGGAGCCGCCGGCCGGGCGCTCGACGCGCTGCAGGAGGAGGGGCATCTCACGGGCCAGCTCGACCAGATGCAGCACCGTGCCGATCTCTACGATCTGGTCGACTACGAGCAGTACAACCGCTTCGACACCTCCGTCTTCAACTTCACGATCGAACACTGACCCCCGCATCCGCCCCATGTCCCACATTCCCCCGCTTCATGTCCCACTTCGGACCGGAACTCAGTGCGCTGAGCGGTCGGAAGTGGGACATGGTGGGGGTGACACGAAGGAGTGACCATGACCGACGTCGAGATCAAGAAGGGCCTTGCCGGGGTCACGGTGGACTACACCGCCATCAGCAAGGTGAACCCGGAGACCAACTCGCTCCTGTACCGGGGCTACCCCGTGCAGGAGCTCGCCGCGACCCAGCCCTTCGAGGCCGTCGCCTACCTCCTCTGGCACGGCGAGCTCCCCTCGGCGCATGCGCTGAGCGAGCTCGAGACCTTCGAGCGCACGCATCGCGACCTCGACGACGACGTGAAGACGGTCATCGACCTGCTGCCGCTCGATGCCCACCCGATGGATGTCGTGCGCACCGCGGTCTCCGTGCTCGGCGCCGCGGCGCCCGGCGTCGCCGACAACTCCGAGGCCGCCGACCTCGCCAAGGCCAAGCTGCTGTTCGCGAAGATCCCGGCCATGGTCGCCTATGACCAGCGCCGTCGCCGCGGTCAGGAGCTCATCCCGCCGCGGGGCGATCTCGACTACTCGCGCAACTTCCTGTGGATGACCTTCGGCGAGGAGCCCGCCGACGTCGTCGCGGGGGCGTTCAACGTGTCGATGATCCTGTACGCAGAGCACTCGTTCAACGCCTCCACCTTCACGGCGCGCGTCATCACCTCGACGACGGCCGACCTGTACTCGGCCGTCGTCGGCGCGATCGGCGCTCTCAAGGGGGCGCTGCACGGCGGTGCGAACGAGGCCGTCATGCACATCTTCGACGAGATCGGCGAGGCGGCGAACGTCACCGCATGGCTCGATGACGCGCTCGCCGCCAAGCGGAAGATCATGGGGTTCGGCCACCGCGTCTACAAGAAGGGCGACTCCCGCGTGCCGACCATGAAGGCCGCGCTCGACACGCTCATCGACCATTACGACGCCCGTGACCTCGCGGCGCTCTACGACACGCTCGAGAGCGAGTTCGTCTCCCGCAAGGGCATCTACCCCAACCTCGACTACCCCTCGGGTCCCGCGTATCACCTGATCGGCTACGACACCCCGACGTTCACGCCGCTGTTCGTGGCGTCGCGCGTGGTGGGATGGACCGCGCACATCATCGAGCAGACCGCATCCAATGCCCTCATCCGCCCCCTGTCGGCGTACGACGGCGTCGATGAGCGCCACATCGACGGCTACGTCGCGAGCGATGCCGAGCGGCGGGCGGCGGAGCGTGCCGAAGAGGCGCAGTGATCGGATGCGCCGCACGGCCGAGTGAGACAGGATGTCGTCAACTATGAGACGTAGTGTCATCGCGGATCTGGATAGACTCGACCGAGATGTGAGGAGATGCCGATGAGGATCGTGGTCCTGGTCAAGGAGGTGCCGGACACGTACGGCGACCGGACGCTGAACCCGGAGACCGGGCTGGCCGAGCGCGACGCGGGGGAGAAGGTGCTCGACGAGATCGGCGAGCGCTCTCTCGAGGTCGCCCTCGCATACGCGGATGCGCATCCGGGCACCGAGGTCGTCGCTCTCTCGATGGCGCCCGACTCGGCCGCCGCGACGGTGCGCAAGGCGCTCGCGATGGGGGCGACGTCCGCGGTGCACGTCGTGGACGATGCTCTGCGCGGCGCTGATCTGTCGCTGACGGCCGAGGTGCTGGCCGAGGCCGTGCGGCGGGCGGGCTTCGACCTCGTGATCGCGGGCAACCTCTCGACGGACGGTGTGGGCGGCGTCCTGCCCGCCATGCTCGCCGAGCGACTCGGCGTGCCGCAGGCGACCGCGCTGTCCGCCGTCGAGATCGGTGAGGGGAAGGTCTCGGGCACCAGGACCAGCGAGGTCGGTGTCGCGACGGTGTCGGCGAGCCTGCCGGCCGTGATCTCGATCACGGAGGCGCTCCCGGACGCCCGGTTCCCGAACTTCAAGGGCATCATGGCGGCGAAGAAGAAGCCGTTCGAGACCGTGTCTCTCGCAGATCTCGGCATCGACGCCGAGCGACCGGACGCGGCGCGGTCGATCATGACGGCCGTGGCGGCGAAGCCCCCGCGCGGTGCGGGCGTGAAGATCGTGGACGAGGGCGACGCGGGAGAGAAGCTCGCCGCGTTCCTCATCGAGAACAGACTGGCGTGAGGTGGGTGCGATGACGATTGCTGCTGATGCGGTGCTGGTGCTGCTGGAGGTGACCCCCGCGGGTGAGCTGGCGAAGTCGTCGGCCGGGCTCCTCGGCGCCGCGGCGCTCGTGGGCTCCCCCGTGGCGCTCGTCGTCGCGGACGCCGGTCGGCACGAGGCGCTCGCGGCGGATGCGGCATCCCTCGGCGCGCAGACCGTCCTCGTCGCGGGTCTCGGCGGCGCGGGCACGGCGCTGACCGTGCCGTTGGTCGATGCCCTCGACGCGGCCGTCGAGCGGGTGGCGCCGGACGCGGTCCTCGTGTCGAACTCGATCGAGGGGCGCGATGTCGCCGGGCGGCTCGCCGCGCGACGCGGCCTGCCGATCGCGGTCGATGCCGTCGGCGTCGCGCGTGACGAGCTCGGCATCACCGCGCTGCACTCGGTGTACGGCGGATCGTACGACGTGACCTCGGCATCCACGTTCGGGCCGCTCGTCGTCACGGTGCGCCAGGGAGCGGTCGATGCGCGCGCGGATGCGGTGGCGTCGCCTGTCGTGCTGCCGCTGGAGGTGGCCGCCTCGGGCGCCCCCGCGGCGACCATCGAGCGGTTCGAGGAAGTCGTGGCCTCGTCGTCGCGGCCCGAGCTGCGCGGAGCCGCGAAGGTCGTCTCCGGCGGCCGGGGACTGGGCTCGGCGGAGAAGTTCGTGCTCGTCGAGCAGCTGGCCGATGCGCTGGGCGCTGCCGTCGGCGCCTCGCGCGCCGCGGTCGATGCCGGGTACGTCCCGCACGCCGCGCAGGTCGGGCAGACCGGCGTCTCGGTCTCGCCGCAGCTGTACGTCGCGCTGGGCATCAGCGGCGCGATCCAGCACAAGGCGGGGATGCAGACCGCGAAGACGATCGTCGCGATCAACAAGGATGCCGATGCGCCGATCTTCGACATCGCCGACTTCGGCGTCGTCGGGGACCTGTTCACCGTCGTGCCGCAGCTGATCGCGGCGCTCGAGGCGAAGAAGGCCTAGGTGGCGACGTACGGGTCGACGCCGCGGCGGGGACTGCCCCGGGTGGCCGGCGGTGAGCCGTGGCCTCCGGCATCCTCCGTCCCGTCGGGCGCAGCCGGCGTGCCGGGCGCCGGTGCGGCCGATCCTCTCGGTGAGACGCAGGAGAGCGGGAGGGGCGTCTCCGTTCCGCACCAGCGCCAGGAGTCCGAGGCGCCGTCGCGGAACGAGGGCACCGCGGTGGCCGAGGCCGCGCCGGCGGTCGCGGCCGGGGCGGACGGCGCCGATGCGGCGGCTGCCGCGGACGGTGCATCGAACGCGGCGGCGGGGCCCGCGCGGACGATACGGCGCGGGCTTCCGCGGGTGCCGGGGGGAGAGCCGTGGCCCCCGGCGTCCTTCTCCTCGCCGCCGGCTGCGTCTCGGCCCGTCGCCGCTTCCGCCGCACCTGCGTCGGTCGCCGCTGCTGCGGCTCCGGGAGGCGGGGATGGCGACATCGTCGCGCACGGGCGCGAGGAGCCCGAGGCGCCGTCGCGGGACGGCGGCGCCGTCGCAGCGACGGCGGGCATCGACGGCGTCGTGGTGCCCGCGGTGGGCGGCCCGGTCCCGACGGCCGCGGAATCGGCCGCCGGGACGGATGCGCCGACGCTGCGCCGTGGGCTGCCCCGAGTGGCCGGCGGTGAGCCGTGGCCACCCGCATCCTTCGTGCCGCGTCGGCCCGTCGTCGGCGTTGCCGAGGCCTCGGCTGCGCCACGGAGCGACGCCGCCGAGGCGGCGACGACGGCCTCGATGAGCGCGACCGGGACGGCGGCCACCCCGACCGGGACGGCCACCGCCGTGACCGCGCCCGTGGCGGCGCCCGCCGCGCCCGTGACCGCGCCGAGCGCGGCGGCCGTGACCGCGCCGAGCGCGGCGGCCGGCCCCCTGCCCTTCGTCCCGACGGTGTTCCCGACCGCATCCTCGAAGCGGTGGGATGCGCTTCGCGCCGAGCGTGTGGGCAAGGGGCCGCTCCCCGCCGTGGAGCCCGCCCGGATCGGGCCCTTCACGCGGGCGCAGTGGGCGGGTGCGGTGGTCGTGGGCGGTCTCGGACTCCTCTTCGTCGTGGGCATGCTCGTGCTCGCGGTGCGGTGGCTCGTGTCGCTCGGATTCCTGCAGGACTTCCTGGCGACCTATCCGGGCGAGTACCACCTGCCCGACGGCGCACCCGTGGGGCTGCCCGCATGGATCGGCTGGCAGCACTTCTTCAACGTGTTCCTGATGGTGCTGATCATCCGTTCCGGCCTCCAGGTGCGCCGGGAGAAGCGACCGGCCGCGTTCTGGTCCCCGCGGCGCAACAAGAAGCGCAAGATCAGCCTGAACCTGTGGTTCCACCAGGCGCTCGACATCCTGTGGCTCGTCAACGGCGTCGTCTTCGTCGTGCTGCTGTTCGTGACGGGCCAGTGGATGCGGATCGTGCCGACCTCGTGGGAGGTGTTCCCGAACGCGCTCTCCGCCGCGCTGCAGTACGCGTCGCTGGACTGGCCGACGGAGAACGGCTGGGTCAACTACAACGCCCTCCAGCAGCTCGCGTACTTCGCGACCGTGTTCCTGGCGGCACCGCTCGCCGCCGTCACGGGCGTGCGGATGAGCGGCGTGTGGCCCAAGAACGCGAAGGCGCTCAACAAGGCGTACCCGGTCGAGTGGGCGCGCGCGGTGCACTTCCCGGTGATGATCTACTTCGTGCTGTTCATCGTGGTGCACGTCACGCTCGTGCTCGCGACGGGCGCGCTGCGCAACCTCAACCACATGTACGCCGCGCAGGATGCGGTGAACTGGGCCGGGTTCTGGATCTTCGCGGGGTCCCTGGTCGTGATCGCCGGCGGCTGGGTCGCCGCCCGTCCGCTCGTGCTGGCCCCGATCGCGCGGCTGTTCGGCACGGTGTCGTCCCGCTGACGCCGCCCTCCTCGGGGGGCGGACGGGGCGGGGGGGGTCAGCGGGTGAAGCGGACCTCGGTCAGCGTCTCGCCGAGGAAGGGCTCGGTGTGCGTCGCGCCGTCGAGCGTGAAGCCGTTGCGCGTGTAGAAGCGGTGCGCGCGGGGGTTGTCCTCCGCGACCCACAGATACAGCGGCTCGCCCGCGTCCACCGCGGCATCGAACAGCTTCTGGCCGAGGCCCGTGCCGTGGAAGGCGTCGAGCAGGTAGATGAAGTAGAGCTCACGGGGGCGGGGCGCATCGCGGTCGCGGGCGGGGCCGGAGCCGACGAAGCCCACGATCTCGCCATCGACGAGCGCCGCGCTCATGCGGAACTCGGGGCCCTGCGCGGCCCAGTGCGTCCAGAGCTCGGCCAGTCTCCGCGCTGAGACCCGCTCGAGGGCGGCCTTGCTGATCAGGTGATCGTAGGTCTCGTGCCAGCACTGCGCGTGGACACGACCGAGGGCCTCGGCATCCACGTCGCGGACGGGCCGGACGATGACGTCAGTGGTCGTTTCGGGGTTCATGGCCAGACTCTACGCGGGCGACGTGACCTGGCGAAATCGACGGCGGATGCGGACGCTGACTGTGGTGTATCGACAAACGAATCCGACTTCGCGCGCGGATGTCGCTAACGTCCTTGCCCGTGAACGTCCTCTGGCGCACCCTCCTGGTGCTGTGGAAGGCGCGGCGGCGCTACCGCCGCGACGGGCCCATCGATCCCTTCACGGTCGGGCGGGTGCGGCTGACGACCCTGCCGACCGATCTCGACCTCGTGCGCCACATGAACAACGGCCGCTATCTGTCGCTGTTCGACCTGGGCCGCTTCGACCTGCTCATGCGCACGGGCGTGTGGCACGTCATGGACGAGCACGGCTGGTACCCCGTCGTGGCGAACGAGACCATCAGCTTCCGCAGGTCGCTGCACCTGTGGCAGCGGTTCACGGTCGAGTCGCGGGTCATCGCCGCCGACGACCGCGCCGTCTACCTCGAGCACCGGGCGGTCGTCGGCGGGGAGATCTACGCACAGCTGTTCGTCCGAGGCCGCTTCGTCAGACGCGCCGGAGGGGTCGTGCGGATGAGCGAGCTGTTCGACGCTCTCGGGGTGGACCGGGATGCCGTGCCGGCGCCGGCCGAGTGGATGACGCGATGGGCGAGCGACGTCGCGCTGCCGTCGAGCAAGGCTCCCGCCCCCAGCATGTGGGACTGACGCGCGGGCTCCGCGGTCTCGGGCACCCCCGGTCGTAGGGTGGTTCCATGGTCGACGCGCACGTGGATCCCCCTCTCGTCGACCGGGCCGTCCAGCTCGCGGAACGATGGATCGCCCAGGCCGCGGACGTCGCGGCGGACCCGTCCGCGCAGCGCCTCGCGGGGGTGCTCCACGACCCCGACGGCCTCCCCTTCACGGTGGGGTTCGTCGACGGCGTCCTCCGGCCCGAGAGCCTGACGGCGGCGGCGGCGCAGCTGAGCCGTATCGCCCCGCTCGCGCCCGGCTTCCTGCCGTGGCATCTGCGGCAGGCCGTCCGCGCCGGCGGGGCGCTCGCGCCGGTGCTGCCGGCACCGGTCGTGCCCATCGCCCGGCGGGCCCTCCGTCAGCTGGTCTCGCACCTGGTCATCGACGCGCGCCCCGCCAAGCTCGGCCCCGCGATCGTGCGCCTGCGCGAGTCCGGCGCACGGCTGAACCTCAACCTGCTCGGCGAGGCCGTGCACGGCGACGCCGAGGCGCGTCGCCGGCTCGACGGCATCCACGCGCTCGTGAGCCGGCCCGACGTCGACTACGTCTCGGTCAAGGTCTCGGCGATCGCCGGGAGGCTCGCGCCCTGGGCGTTCGACGAGGAGGTCGAGGACGTCGCCGAGCGTCTCACCCCGCTCGCGCTGGAGGCCGCCGCATCCGGCACCTTCCTCAACCTCGACATGGAGGAGTACCGCGACCTCGACCTCACGATCGCGGTCTTCACGCGCCTGCTCGAGGACCCGAGGCTCGCCGGACTCGAGGCGGGCATCGTGCTGCAGACCTATCTCCCGGATGCGCTGCCCGCGCTCCAGCAGCTGACGGCGTGGGCGCGGCTGCGGGTCGAGGGCGGCGGCGCCCCGATCAAGGTGCGCCTGGTCAAGGGGGCCAACCTCGCGATGGAGCGCCTCGATGCGCTGCTGCACGACTGGCCCACCGCGACCTACGACACGAAGCTCGACACCGACGCGAACTACCTGCGGTGCCTGGACTGGGCACTGGATGCCGAACGCACCCGGGCGGTACGCCTCGGGATCGCGGGCCACAACCTGTACGACATCGCCTACGCGTGGCTCCTCGCCGGAGAGCGGGACCTGCGGGCGGCGGTCGAGTTCGAGATGCTGCTCGGCATGGCGCAGGCGCAGATGCAGGCGGTCCAGGCCGAGGTCGGCGCGGTGCGGCTGTACGTGCCGGTCGTCGCGCCCGAGGAGTTCGACGTCGCCATCGGCTATCTGGTGCGGCGGCTGGAGGAGGCGTCCTCGAGCGAGAACTTCCTCTCGGCCGTCTTCGACCTGGCCGCGGACGACGAGCTCCGCGAGCGCGAGCGCGAGCGGTTCCTCGCCTCCGTCGACCGCAGCTGCGACCTGGCGCTGCGCCGCACCCCGCGCCGCACGCAGGACCGCGGGGGTGCGAGCGGCGGGGAGCCCGCCATCCTGCGCGAGGCGGCCCCGCCGGACGAGGCCGCGGGGCTCACGCAGGCCGTGCTCGGCATCGCGGCCGCCGCGGCCGATGAGCCGGACCTGCGTGCCGTCGTCTTCGGCGGCGCGGAGCTGGTGGAGACCGCCGTGTACGCGCCGCGCGAGTCCGGCGAGCGTGCGACGGGCGCGCCCGGCTTCCGCAACGCCGCGGACACGGATCCGGCGCTGCCGCAGAACCGGGAGTGGGCGGCCGGAGTCCTCGCCCGCGTCGAGACCTCCGACGCCGGGGACGCCACGGTCTCCTCGTCCCGGGTCGCCGACGAGGCGGCGCTCGACGCGGTGATCGGCGAGGTGCGCGCGGCGGCGGCGACGTGGGGGAGTCTCGCCGCCGCGGACCGCGCCGTCGTGCTCCAGGCGGCCGGGCGACTGCTCGAACAGCGCCGGGGGCTGCTGATCGAGGTCGCGGCGTCCGAGACCGGCAAGGTGTTCGCCGAGGCGGACACCGAGGTCAGCGAGGCCGTCGACTTCGCCCACTACTACGCGGCCACCTGCCGCGAGCTGGACCGGGTCGCCGGCGCCGTGTTCGAGCCCGCGCGCGCGACGGTCGTGGCGCCTCCGTGGAACTTCCCGCTCGCGATCCCCGCCGGCGGCGTGCTGGCGGCGCTCGCCGCCGGCTCCGGAGTGGTCTTCTCTCCCGCACCGCAGGCGGTGCGGTGCGGTGCGGTGATCGCCGAGGCGCTGTGGGAGGCGGGCGTGCCACGCGATGTGCTGCGGCTCGTCGACCTCGACGAGGAGACGCTCGGCCAGCGTCTGATCACGCACGACGGTGTCGACCGCGTCATCCTCACGGGCGCGTGGGAGACCGCCGCGCGGTTCCGCTCCTGGCGCCCGGACCTGCCGTTGCTGGCCGAGACGAGCGGCAAGAACGCGATCATCGTCACGCCGTCGGCCGATCTCGACCTCGCGGTCGCCGATCTCGTGCGCAGCGCGTTCTCCCACGCCGGGCAGAAGTGCTCGGCCGCATCGCTCGTGATCCTCGTCGGGCCGGTCGGTCGGTCGGCGCGCTTCGCCCGACAGCTCGTGGATGCCGTCACCTCGCTGCACGTCGGCCCGCCCACCGATCCGCGTGCCGAGGTCGGACCGCTGATCGAGCAGCCGGCCGGCAAGCTCCGCTGGGCCCTCACCGAGCTCGAGGAGGGGGAGAAGTGGCTCGTCGCGCCGCGGGAGCTCGACGCCCCGCCCGAGTATGCGGGCCGGCTGTGGACACCCGGCATCCGCACGGGCGTGCAGCCGGGGTCCCGCTTCCACCGTGAGGAGTTCTTCGGCCCGGTGCTCGGCATCATGCATGCCGCGACCCTCTCCGAGGCGATCGACCTGCAGAACGCCGTCGAGTACGGCCTCACGGCGGGCCTTCACACCCAGAGCCCGGCGGAGCTCCGCGTCTGGCTCGACCGCGTCGAGGCCGGCAACCTGTACGTCAACCGCGGGACGACGGGAGCGATCGTGCAGCGCCACCCGTTCGGGGGCTGGAAGCGCTCCGCCGTCGGCGCGGGCGCGAAGGCCGGCGGGCCGAACTACCTCGTCCGCCTCGGCTCGTGGCGGCCGACCACGACCGGCGCGCCGTCCCCGACGCTGCACCTGCGGGGGCTCGACTCGCGCATCACGGCGATCATCGAGGCGGCGCAGCCCTCGCTCGGGTACGAGGCCTTCGAGTGGCTGCGGCGCGCCGCGCTCTCCGACGCGGTCGAGTGGGACCGTGAGTTCGGGCAGGTCAAGGACGTCTCCCGCCTGCGTCTCGAGCGCAACCTCTTCCGCTACCGGCCGGCCGAGGTCGCGGTCCGCGCAGTGGCGGGTGCGCCGCTGCAGGAGGTGCTGCGCGTCGTGATCGCCGGCATCCGCGCGGGGTCGCGGTTCCTGCTGTCGGCCGCGGAGGGCCTGCCCGGCGGAGTCCGCCGCGCGCTCGGGGAGGCGGGCGTCGCGGTCTCGGTGGAGTCCGACGAGGAGTGGCTGGAGCGGATGAGCGGGGATGCGGGCGCCTCACGTCCCGCGCGTGCGCGCCTCGTGGGCCCGGATCGCGGGCTCGCGCGGGAGCTCGCCGCCGCCGTCGGCGGCGACCCGGATCTCGCCGTCCACGACGATCCCGTGACGACGGCCGGGCGTCTGGAGCTGCTGACGTTCCTCCGGGAGCAGGCGATCTCGATCACGGCGCACCGCTTCGGCACTCCCGACCCCTGGAGCGCGGAGGTCATCTGACCGCGTGTCCCCGCCTCGACGGGCGGGGACACGATCGGTCATTCGCCGCGTTCGCGCAGCTCGCGGCGCGTCAGCGCGGCACCCGTGCGGACGGGACCGGTGTCGGGCGCGACCATGGCGCCGGCCTCCGCCGCCGCGGCCTGGGCCGACATGGCCGCCGCGTCGTCGGCCGCCTCCTGCAGTGCGGACTTGGCGCGCAGCGGCGGCGTGCGGAAGAACAGCGAGAGCAGGAAGGCGAGCAGCACGACGCCGAGCGCGACCCGGTAGACCACGATCGTCGAGTCGTTGAAGCCGACGAGGACCGGCTTGGTCAGACGCGGGTCCGCGCCGTTGAGGAACGACGTGTCGTTCATCGCGCTCGAGTCGAACGAGCCCCCGCCGGTGCCCTGAGCGAGCTTGTCCTCGAACTCCGGCACGACGGAGTCGACGAAGGCTGCGCGCGCCGTCGCATCCGAGAAGTCGAGCGAGACCGTGCCGTCGCTCGCGACGGTGGCGACCGGCAGCTTCTCGGTCAGCGCCGTGGATGCCGCGGCCACCGCCTTCGCGACGGCCTGCTCGGTCACCGCGGCCTGCGCCGACGCGGGGATCTGGCCCGCGGCGACCTGTGAGGCGACGGCCGCGGTCGCGGCCTCCTTCGCCTGGTCGACCGCCGACTGCGCGTTCTGCGTCGCCGCGGTCGTGATGCTCGACACCATCGGGGCGTAGATGCTCGACATGATCCCGGCGTTGGCGGGGGCGGTCACCACGGTCGGGTCGAGTGCGGCATCCAGTGCCGCGGTCAGCGTCGGCCGGTCGCCGAAGGCGTTCTGGACGCCGCTGGGCACGAGCGTGAACAGCAGCGAGAGCAGGACCGCGGTGCCGAGCGTGCCGCCGATCTGGCGGAAGAAGGTCGACGCGCTCGTGGCGACGCCCATGTCGCGGACGCCGACCGAGTTCTGGCTCGCGATCGTGAGGGTCTGCATGAGCTGGCCGAGGCCGAGGCCGAGCAGGAGCATGGCGCCCGCCAGGAACCAGTACGAGCTGTCGTACCGCAGGAACGTGAGGAGCAGGTAGCCGCCCGACATGAACAGGGTGCCGAGGATCGGGAACATCCGATAGCGGCCGGTGCGGGCGATGATCTGGCCGCTGGCGATCGAGGCGATCATGAGGCCGGCGATCATCGGCAGCATCTCGAAGCCGCTCTGGGTCGGGGTCGAGCCCAGCACGAGCTGCAGGTAGAGGGGGATCGTCAGCATCGCGCCGAACATGCCGAAGCCGACGAGCACGCCGATGAGGGTCGCCATGGAGAAGGTCGACGAGCGGAAGAGCGTGAGCGGGATCAGCGCGTCGTCGCGCATCGCCCGCTCCACGAGGATGAACGCGACGATGCCGACCGCGCCGACGACGTAGCAGGCGATCGAGATGGCGGACGCCCACCCCCACTCGCGCCCCTGCTCGGCCACGAGCAGCAGCGGCACGAGCGAGACGATCACGAACGTCGCGCCCCACCAGTCGATGCGCACGGACTCGCGGGGATGCCGGGGGACGTGCAGGAACAGCAGCACCACGATCAGGGCGATGATGCCGATGGGGACGTTGATGAGGAACACCCAGCGCCAGCCCGCGATCCACAGGATCTGGTTCGCGCCGGCGAACAGACCGCCCACGAGCGGGCCGATCACGCTCGAGATGCCGAAGACCGCGAGGAAGTACCCCTGGTACTTGGCGCGCTCGCGGGGGGCGAGGATGTCGCCCATGATCGCGAGCGGCATCGACATGAGGCCGCCCGCGCCGAGACCCTGGACCGCGCGGAAGGCCGCGAGCTCGACCATCGACTGGGAGAAGCTCGCCAGGATCGAGCCGAGGATGAACACGACGATCGCGAAGATGAACAGCGGACGCCGGCCGAAGATGTCGGAGAGCTTGCCGTAGATCGGGGTCGAGATGGTCGACACGATCAGGTAGGCCGTCGTCACCCAGGCCTGCAGGCTCAGACCGTTCAGGTCGTCGCCGATCGTGCGGATGGCGGTTCCGACGATCGTCTGGTCGAGCGCCGAGAGGAACATCCCGGCCATGAGCCCGAAGATCACGAGCAGAATGGCGCGGTGGGTCATGACCGGCTGGTTCGGATGCCGGGAGGTCGCTGCAGCGTCAGACATGAGCACTCTCTGCGTGTCGATGGATGGTTGACTTTCCGCAACGAGCGGACGCCCCATCGTACGCCTCCCGTGTGACGCCCAGGGCCCACGGGTGTCCGCAGGGCGGAAAAGGGGACCGGCGCCGCCTCCGACCTCGTCAGAAGCCGCGCGAGGACCCCCCGGTGACGGCCGTCGCGTCCGCCAGCCCGCGCTCGATCTCGTCGACCGCGTCGTGGGTGTCGATCTCGGCGCGCAGCCGCTCGGCCGCCGCCCGGAACGAGGGCTCGGCGAGGACCCGCCGCACGGCGGCGCGGACGGCGTCCGGGCTCGGCGTCCCGGTGCGCAGGTCGACGCCGGCACCCGCCCAGGCCACGCGGGTCGTGACCTCGGGCTTGTCCTCCGTGACCCCCGCGAGCACCTGCGGGACGCCGTGCGCCAGAGCGGCCTGCACGCCGCCGAACCCGGCGTTGGTCACGAAGACCGAGGTGAGCGGAAGCAGCTCGTCGTATCGCAGATAGGACGCTGCGCGCGCGTTCGCCGGCAGCGGCCCGATCTCCGACACGGGACGCCCGCCGGCCGAGGCGACCACGAGCACCGGCTCGTCCGCGAGCGCCGCGAGCGTCGGGCGCACCAGCCGGCCGAAGTCGAGGTTGTCGATCGTGCCCTGTGTGACGTGCACGATCGGGCGCGAGCCCTCCAGGTCGTCCCACCACGCCGGCCGCTCGCCGGCGGACGCGTCCTGCGGGATGACGCCGATGTATCGGACGTTCGGCGACAGGTGGCGCCGGGGGTAGTCGAGTCCGCGGGGACCGCACTGGAAGTAGACGTCGTACTCGCGCGGGATCTCCATGACGGGGAAGTCGAGCGTGAAGCCCGTCTCCCCGTATCGTGCCTCGGCCGCGCGCTGGAGCTCGCGGAACAGGATCGCGCCGGCGACGAACGACATCCCGCGATAGCGGAGCCGGTCGAGCGGGCCGCGGGCGAAGGGCAGCCCCATGCCGTGCGGCGCGATCCCGGTGTCGACCTGGCTGAGCGGCATGACGCCGAGGGCGGCGACCGCCGGGCGGGGGCGAGCCGAGCGGGTGAGCGCGATCGCCCCGCCGAACGCGTTGTCGACGAGCACGGCATCGGGGGCGAGCCCGTCGACGAGCGCGCGCAGGGCGCGGAACTGGTCCGGGACCGTCTCGATGAACAGCGTCCTGATCTCGTACTGGGCGCGCCGGATGCCGGAGTGCTTCTCCCGATCCGGGATCGCGCTGTCGGGATCGCGGTCGTCGAAGTCCGCGCGACCGGTGAGCGGCGCGAAGCGCACGTCGCGGCTCTCGACCTGCTCGCGGAAGCGGGTGCCCGTCAGCATCGTCACCGCGTGCCCGCGCTCGCGCAGTGCCGCAGCGACCTGGAGGACGGGCCCGACGTGCCCGTGGATGGGGCTCGAAGCGAGCAGGTAGGTTGCCATGGTGGCCTCCGGGCATATTGATTAGAGTTCAGATCTAATCATATTTGTGCGGGGACGCCAAGACGTCGTCGCCTCGCAGAAAGAAGGTCGCCCGCGTGTCACCGCGCCGCTACTCCTCCCCCCTCCGGGACGCGGAGGCCGCACGCACCCGCCGACGGATCGTCGAGGCGGCCGGAGCGCTCTTCGCCCGTGACGGCTACGCCGCCACGACCATGAAGGCCATCGCCGACCGGGCCGGTGTCTCGGTGCAGTCGGTGCATCTCGCCGGGCCCAAGGCCGCGCTCCTCATCGCGGCGTTCGAGGTCTCCTTCGCCGGCGACGAGGGGCGCCACAGCCTCGCCGACCGGCCCGCGCTCGTCGAGATCATGGCGCGGGAGAGCCTCGACGACGTCCTCGCGGGCTGGCTCGACTACGTGGCCGCCGCGAACGCCCGCACCGCCGGTCTGTCGCGCGCGATGCTGACCGCGAGCGAGATGGACGCCGCCGCCGCCGAGGCGGTCGCCGACCTCGAGGCGCGCCGCCGCCGCGACCTGCGACAGGCCGCCGAGTGGCTCGCCGGGCGCGGGCTGCTCCGGCCGGACGACGTGCCGCGCGCGGGCGACGAGCTGAACCTCGTGGTCGGTCCCGAGGCCCACGACTTCCTCGTCCTCCGCTCCGGCTGGAGCCCGAGCGAGTACCGGCGATGGATGGAGGACACCGTGCGCTCCCTGCTCGCCCGGTGGGCGGGGGCCGCCGGCTGAACGGCCCGGCATCGGTCGCGGGCTTCCGCGTGACAGAATAGGACCGGCGTGTCCGAATCGCCCCTTCCCCGCGGGATCCGCGGGTCGAAGGGCCGTCGGGCCTCGAGGACAGCGTCCGCCGTCGTCCCGAAGGAGCAGGAATGTCCACCTCGACTGCGCGCGTCCGCCAGCACCGCACCTACCTCATGTGCCGGCCGGACCATTTCACGGTCAGTTATTCGATCAATCCCTGGATGGAGCCGGCGACGCCGACCGACACGGCCAAGGCCGTGCGGCAGTGGCAGACCCTCTACGACGCCTACGTCGCGGCCGGACACGAGGTCCACCTCATCGACCCCGTGCCGGGCCTTCCCGACATGGTCTACACCGCGAACGGCGGTTTCACGATCGACGGCGTCGCCTACGGGCCGCGCTTCCGCTTCCCGGAGCGCGCGGGCGAGGAGCAGCCGTTCCTGGACTGGTTCGCCGCGCACGGCTTCGAGACCGTCGTCCCGACGCAGACGAACGAGGGCGAGGGCGACTTCCTCCTCGTGGGCGACGCCATCCTCGCCGGCACCGGATTCCGCTCGACCGGGGACTCGCACCGGGAGGTCGCGGAGGTCTTCGGGCGCGAGGTCGTCTCGCTCACCCTCGTCGACCCCCGCTTCTACCACCTCGACACGGCGCTGGCCGTGCTCGATCCGGTCGAAGGGCCCGGCGGGGTCGAGCGTGCCACGATCGCCTACCTCCCGGGCGCCTTCGACGCGCGCAGCCAGGGGATCCTCGCCGAGCGGTTCCCGGACGCGATCCGGGTCGCAGACGCCGACGGCGACGCCTTCGGGCTCAACGCCGCCAGCGACGGGCTCGACGTCTTCGTCTCGCCGCGTGCGCACGGCTTCGCCGCGCAGCTGCACGAGCGGGGCTACCACCCCGTCCCCCTCGACCTCTCCGAGCTCCTGCTCGGCGGCGGCGGCATCAAATGCTGCACGCTGGAACTGCGCATCGGAAGGCAGAACCCGTGACGACCCCGCACATCGACACCGCCACCATCGGCATCATCTCGGCGGAGGAGGGGCATCTCGCCCAGAACTACCGACCCCTGCCGGTCGTGATCGCCCGCGGTGAGGGCTCGTGGGTCACGGATGTCGAGGGCAAGCGCTACCTCGACCTGCTCTCGGCGTACTCGGCCCTCAACTTCGGGCACCGGCATCCCGCGATCGTCTCGGTCGCGCAGGAGCAGCTGGGGCGGCTGACCCTCACGAGCCGCGCGTACCACAACGACCAGCTCGGGCTGTTCGCCGACGCGCTCGCCGCCCTCTGCGGCAAGGACCTCGTGCTGCCGATGAACACCGGCGCGGAGGCCGTCGAGACGGCGATCAAGACCGCTCGGGCCTGGGCCTACCGCGTCAAGGGCGTGCCCGCCGACGCCGCCACCATCGTGGTCGCCGACGGCAACTTCCACGGCCGCACCACGACGATCGTCGGCTTCAGCGACGATCCCGCCGCGCGCGAGGACTTCGGCCCCTTCGCGCCGGGTTTCGTGCACGTCCCCTTCGGCGACGCGGACGCGCTCGCGGCCGCGATCGATGAGAACACGGCGGCCGTGCTGATCGAGCCGATCCAGGGCGAGGCCGGGGTCGTCGTGCCCGCCGAGGGGTATCTGCGACGGGTGCGTGAGGTCACCGCCGCGCGGAACGTGCTGTTCATCGCGGACGAGATCCAGTCCGGTCTCGGCCGCACCGGCCACACCTTCGCGTGCGATCGCGAGGGTGTCGTGCCGGACGTGTACGTGCTCGGCAAGGCCCTGGGCGGCGGCATCCTGCCGGTGTCCGCCGTCGTCGCCGACCGCGACGTGCTGGGCGTCATCCGCGCGGGGGAGCACGGCTCGACGTTCGGCGGCAACCCCCTCGCCGCGGCCGTCGGCCATCGTGTCGTCGAGATGCTCTCGACGGGCGAGTTCCAGGAGCGCGCGCGTGCGCTCGGCGTGCACCTCGAGCAGCGCCTCGGCGAGCTCGTCGGACACGGCGTCACGGCGGTGCGCGTGGCCGGCCTGTGGGCCGGCGTCGACATCGACCCCGCCGTGGGCACCGGGCGCGAGGTCGCCGAGCGGCTGCTCGGCCGCGGCGTGCTCGTCAAGGACACGCACGGCCAGACCATCCGGATGGCGCCGCCGCTCGTGGTTCGCGCGACCGAGCTCGACTGGGCGATCGAGCAGCTGCGGGTCGTGCTCGCCGGCTGAGCCGCCGCATCCGGCACACGGCTCCCCCTCTCCGCTCACGAGGTGAGCTCGACGGTGCGTGTTTCTGGCGTGTTATTTCTTGAGCACGATCGAATGACGCACTTCGCCTGCATGAGCGGATAAACGATTTCTGATCAGGGATTTCATCGCGCCAGTATCCGTCGAGACGGGACTAGACCTCTATAGACGTCCTGCTAGCTTCGCCGGCATGACCACGAGATCATCGCTCGCGCTGCAGGGTTTGCCCCCCGGTGACGCCGCGCTCTGGGAGCGCATCGCCGACGAGATGACCAAGCGCATCGAGTCCGGCCTGTGGGCGTCCGGCCAGAAGCTGCTCGCCGAGACGGAGCTGGCCGCCGAGCTCGGCGTCGCACGGGGCACGCTCCGGCGTGCGATCAAGGAGCTGTGCGACTCCGGCTACCTCGTGCAGCGGCACGGGCTCGGCACGTTCGTCGCCAAGCGGCAGAGCTCCCCGCTGGCCCATCGCATGGAGTCGTTGGGCGAACGGATGTCGCGGGCCGGTCTGGCGTTCGAGACGCGCGAGCTGTCGCGACGGGTCGTGGAGGACGGCATCGAGCACGGCATCGACGGCGAGCCGGCTCTCATCGTGCGACGTGCGCGCTCCGTCGACGGCGCCCCGGTCGCCGTGCTCTCCAACGCGGTTCCCCTCCGGGCCTTCCCCGGCATCGAGGAGAAGGACCTCACGTCCCGGCCCCTCTACACCGTGCTCGAGGAGGACTACCACGCCGAGCTGCTCCGCGCGGAGCGCACGTTCCGGGCGCTCCGCGCGGACGACGATGTCGCGGGCCTCCTCGACCTGAGCCCCGGCGACCCCGTTCTCAACTTCGTCCAGATCACGTTCGGTCCGCGCGATGTGGTCCTCGACGTCGCGGAGACGTGGATCCGGTCCGACCGACACCAGCCCACCGTTTCCATGTGGAGGAACGTATGAACGGTTGCGCCGTGCGCACCAACCAGCTTCTCGATGCCGAGACGGGACGCAGCGTCATGCTCGCCTTCGACCACGGGGGAGGCGGTGCGCCGCGCGGGGGCGAGCACCTGCCCGCCGTGCTCGACCTCCTCACCGCGAGCGCCGTGCAGGGCGTGCTGCTCGGCCCGGGCGTCTCCCGTGCGGCCGGCCCGCGTTTCGCCCATCCGGGAGCGCCCGCGATGATCACCGCGCTGGATGCGCCGGTGTTCAGCGACGTGCCCGGCGGCCACGGCGTGGTCCGCGGCCACCGCCGTGTCCTCTCGGCGCGCGGTGCGCTCGCGTACGGCGCCACGGCGGCCAAGGTCCTCGTGCCCATCGGGCCCGGCTCCGCCTACGACTTCGCGGACACGTTCGAGCTGGTCGCGGCGGCCTGCGAGGAGGCTCACGAGGTGGGTCTTCCCGTCATGGTCGAGCCCGCGCTGTGGGGCGAGAACGCGGTCCACGACGACACGGTGATCGCCCACTCGGCCCGGCAGGCCTGGGAGCTGGGCGCCGACATGATCAAGATCCACGCGCCGCGAGAGACCCGGGTCCTGGGCGAGATCGTGGAGCGATCCGTCGGCCCGGTCTTCGTGCTGGGCGGCGACCCCGCCCACATCCGAGGAGTTCATCGAGCTCGTCGACGCGTGGATCGGCGCGGGCGCGGCGGGCGTGGTCGTCGGCCGCAACGTCTGGGCGCGCGCCGAGCCCGCCCCCATGATCGACGCGCTCCGGGCCGTCGTGCTCGGCCGTGACGCCGCGCGGGCGCGCGAGCTCCTGATGGCTCGAGCCGGCGCATGACCTACGTCTCGATGGAGCTCGTCGGCTACCGGCGGATGGCGCCCGTGGAGCGGGAGGACCGCCCGCTCCTCTCCGGTCAGGTGCGCATCGCCGTGCGCGCCGCGAACCTCTGCCCGACGGATGTCAAGAAGTGGGACGACCGTGACCTCGCCGACCGGCTGGGAGGGCTGAGCGTTCCGCTCGGGCACGAGTTCGCGGGCGAGATCATCGACGTCGCCGCGGATGTCGCGGATCTGAGGGCGGGGGACCGTGTCGCCGTGGACCCCGTGCTGCGGTGCGGCCGGTGCGAGGAGTGCGTCGCGGGCAGGTCGCAGTTCTGCTCCGGGCTCCTCGGCATCGGCGCCGCCGCCGGCGACCCTGTCGCGTGCGCCCGCCTCGCGGTGAGGGACGGCATCGGCGGCGGCTTCGCCGAGCACGTGATCGTCCCGGCGACCTCCTGCATCCCGCTTCCCGCTGACCTCGACTACGCGGCAGGATCGCTCGTGGAGCCGCTCGCCGATGTCATGCACGGCATCGAGGCGGCCCGCATCGTGGCCGGGGAGCGGGCCGCCGTCATCGGGCTCGGCCCGATGGGCCTGCTGCACATCGAGGCCCTGCGTGCCGACGGCGTCGAGGTGGTCGGCGTCGACCTTCGCGACGACCGTCGCGAGGTCGCGGCCGGACTCGGCGTGCGGGCCGTGCACCCGGACCGGTTCGACACGGCCGACGTCGTGTTCGTCACCGCGGGCGGAGGGGGACACGTGCCCGCCATCCGGCTGGCGCTCGCGGCGCTCGCCCCCGGCGGGCGTGCCGTGGTCTTCTCCTCCGGACCGCGGGGGGTCGAGGCGGCGATCGACAGCAACCGCCTGCACTACCGGCGGCAGTCCCTCATCGGGGTGGTCGGTTTCGACCGGCGCCACGCGGCCGAGGCGGTCAGGGTCCTGCGCACCGGACGCGTCGGAGTCGACCTCATCCGCCGGCCCCACGTCCCGCTCGCCCGGGTCGACGACGCCTTCCGCGCCGTGCAGGACCCGGGCGTGCTCAAGACCGCCGTCGACATCCCCGCCTGATCTCTCCCAGGAACGACATGTATCCCGCAAGCCCCACCGTCATCGGCCTCGACGTCGGCTCGCACGGCGTGCGCGCCGTCGCGCTGCGCCGTGGTGTGGTGGCGGCGACCGCCCGTGCCGACTACGAGGGCGATCCCCCTCCGGCACGGCGCCCGCTCGCGGCCTACACGCACGCCGCCGCACGGGCGCTGGCGTCGTTGCCCGAGGAGGTGCGGGGCCAGGCCCGCGCTGTCGCCGTGACGGGGGTGCGGGGAAGCGTCGTCGGCTTCGGCTCCGACGGGCAGCCGTGCACCCCGGTGCTGCCCGATCTCGACGGGCCGAGCACCCCCGCCGCCCGTGAGCTGTATGCGCGCTACGGCGAGTCCCTCGCGGATCGGACCGGCTGCCCCGCGTTCCCGCTGTCCGGGCTGCCGAAGCTGATCGGGATGCGCGGGCGGGCCGCGCAATGGCTCGGCCTGCAGGACGCGCTGGCGTGGTGGCTGACGGGGCGCTTCGGCTGCTCCGCGGGCGCCGCCCTCCGGCTGGGGGTCCTCGACCGCTCGGGCCAGTGCTACGAGCGGGGGCTCCTGGGCGAGCTCGACATCGACCTCGCCACGCTCGCCCCGCTGCGGCCGCTCGGGTCGGTCGTGGGCGAGGTCCTCGCACAGCGCCCTCTGCCCGAGGGCATCCCGGTCGTCGCCGCGCCGGGCGACGGGCCGTCCGCCTTCCTGGCCGTGACCGAGGACACCTCGCTCGACAGCGATGCGCCGGGGCTCGTGAGCCTCGGCACCTCGACCGTCGTCAGCGCGCGCATCGCCGATCCCGATCAGGTCGCGATGATGTGCACCCTGGAGGTCCTCCCGGGCGGCATCCGCATCCTCGAGACCGGCGACGGCACCGGAATGGCCAGCGTCGACTGGGCTGCGCGGCTGGTCGGCGTCCCGGCGGAGAGCATGGACGAGATCGCGACGCACACCGACGCGGCCTCCGCCGCCGAGATCCGGCCGCCGGCCATGGATGCGTGGGGCACCGACATCCGCGGATCGCTGACCGGCATCGGCTCCGACTTCACGCGCGCGGAGCTGGCCGCGGGCGTCCTGCGTGCGGTCGCGGAGGGCGCGCTCCGCTCGGTCGCCCGTGTCGTGGACGCGGCCCCGGTCGACGCGCTCGTGCTGACCGGCGGCGGTGCGCGGTCCGCGCGCATCCGCGCCGCGATCGACGCCGGCGCGGCGGTTCCGGTGCATGCCCGGGGAGGACAGGAGCTCGCGGCGATCGGCGCGGCGCTGACCGCGCGGAGGGCCGTCTCATGAGATCGCATGCCCTCGCGCTGGCCGCGAGCCTGCCCGACCGGCTTCTCATCGGCGGCGAATGGGAGCCGGCCACGGGCGGCGCTGTCATCGTGGATGTCGACCCGTCGACCGGGAGCGTCGTGCGCAGCCTGGGAGCGGCCTCCGCGCGCGACGTCGACGCGGCGGTGGCAGCCGCTCGCGCCGCGCAGCCCCGCTGGGGCGCGACGCCGAGGCACGAGCGCGCGCGGCTGCTCGACCAGCTGGCGGAGGCCGTCGACGCGCACGCCGACGATCTCGCGGCCCTCGACACCCTCGACGGCGGCAAGCCGTTCCGTCTCGCCCGCTCGGTGGACCTCGTCCAGTCGGTCGCGCATCTGCGCCACCAGGCCGCCGTCGCGCGCACGCTCGGCGACCGCACCCTGACCGACGCGGCCGGAGCGTCGACGGCGACCGTGTCGCGGGAGCCCGCGGGGGTCGTCGGGCTCATCACCCCCGTGGAACTATCCGACGCTCATGATCGTCCGGGCGCTCGCACCGGCCCTCGCGGCGGGCAACGCGGTCGTCGTCAAGCCCGCGGAGCTGACGCCCCTGTCCGCGCTGCTGCTCGCTCGCCTCGTCGCCGCGATCCTCCCGGCCGGGGTCGTGAACGTCGTCACCGGAACGGGCGCCGACGCCGGGGCCGCGCTCGCCGCCCACCCCGACGTCGATCTGATCGTGTTCACCGGGTCCCCGGACACGGCCGCGTCCATCCGGCAGACCTCGCGCGCGCGGACGATCCTCGAGCTCGGCGGCAAGGCGCCCTTCGTCGTGTTCGCGGATGCGGACCTGGACGCCGCCGTGTCGGGCGCGCTCCTGGGCGCCTTCGGCAACCAGGGGCAGAACTGCATGGCGGCCACCCGCATCCTCGTGGCGCGACCCGTTTTCGACGAGGTCGCCGAGGCGCTCGCCGCCGGTGCGGAGCGCATCGCGGTCGGCGACGGGTTCGATGCCCTGACCTCCTGCGGACCGCTCGTCTCGGCCGAGCATCGCGACCGCGTCGCCGGCGCGGTGGAGCGGGCGGTCGCCGCCGGTGCCGAGGTGCTGGCGGGCGGGGTCGTCTCCGGACACGCCTTCCTGCGTCCGACCGTGCTCCGCGGCGTCCCGCGCGACCACGAGGCGTGGACCCAGGAGATCTTCGGCCCGGTGACCCTCCTCGACGTGTTCGACACGGAGGAGGACGCCCTCGCCCTCGCCAACGACACGCGCTACGGGCTCGCCTCGAGCGTGTGGACCGCGGACGAGGGCCGCGCCGCCCGTGTCGCGCGCGGGCTGCGGGCCGGTGTCGTGTGGATCAACGCCGTCTCCCGCTTCGACGCGGCGATCCCGTTCGCGCCGCGCCGCGACAGCGGCACGGGCGTCGTCGGCGGCGTCGAGGCGTTCGAGGCGTTCTCGGTGCTGAAGAGCACCTGGACCCCGGTGTCGGAAGGAGCGGCACGATGAGCGCGACCGGCCGGCTCGTCATCGCGGTGACGGGTGCGAGCGCCCCGCACTACGCCGACCGGCTGCTCGAGGTCCTCCGCGACCGCGACGAGATCGAGACGCATCTGGTCGTCTCGCACGGTGCGCGGCGCACCCTGGCGCTCGAGCTCGACACGACCGTCGCCGCATTCAGCAGTCGCGCGGATGTCGTCCACCATCCGGACGATCTGGCCGCGCCCATCTCGTCCGGATCGTTCGCGACGCTCGGCATGGTGATCGTGCCGTGCTCCATGAAGACGCTGGGACTTGTCGCGGCCGGCATCGGCGGCGATCTCGTCTCCCGTGCCGCCGACGTGTCGCTCAAGGAGCGCCGGCGCCTGGTCCTCGCGGTCCGCGAGACGCCGCTGAGCCTCATCCACCTGCGCAACATGACCGCCGTGACCGAGGCGGGGGCCACCGTCATGCCGCCCGTGCCCGCCTTCTACCAGCGTCCCCGCACGCTGGCCGACGTCATCGATCAGACCACGGGCCGCATCCTCGAGCAGTTCGGCATCGCGCACGAGCTGTACACGCCGTGGGACGGTGCGTCGCGTCCGCGCCCCGAGGAGAAGGAGACCGCCCCGTGACCGCCCTCCCGCAGGACCTCCGCGTCTGGCTGCGCGCGTACGCCGACGAGCACGGCGACGACGTGCTCTCGCTCCCGCGACCGGTGAACGCCGACCAGGACCTCACGGCGGTCGTCGATCTGCTGAGCGCGGAGGGCCGATGGCCGGTCGTCACCGCCCCCGGCCTCGTCGGTGCCGGGGCGGACGTGCCGGTCGTGACGAACCTCTTCGCCTCGCGGGAGCGCATCGCGCGGATGCTCGGCGTGCCGCTCGACCGGCTGCACGCCGAGTACGCGGCACGCAGCGCGCGCCCGCTCCCGCTCGCGGCGGCGTCGACATCCGATCACCGCGTGACCGAGGACGTGGACCTCGCCGCCCTGCCGCTCCTGCGGCACTTCGCCTCCGACCTCGGCCCCTACATCACGAGCGGCGTCGTGCTCGCCGTGGACCCCGACACCGGCGTCGGAAACCTCAGCTACCACCGCGCGACGCCCGCGGGCGCTCGCGAGCTCGCGCTCAGCCTGCACTCGCGCGGCGACCTGTGGCGCATCCTCGCCGCCTACGAGCGTCGTGGCGAGCGGATGCCGGTGGCCATGGTCGTGGGAGCGCACCCGCTCTTCATGCTCGCCGCCTCCGCACGGGTCCCGGCGGACGTGGACGAGCGGCACGTCGCCGGTGGGCTGTTCGGCGCACCGCTCGAGGTGGTGCGGACCCCGCGGCACGGGCTGGAGGTGCCGCGGAGCGCGGAGATCGTGATCGAGGGCTGCATCGACCCGGCCGCACGGGCGCCGGAGGGCCCGTTCGGCGAGTTCAGCGGTTACAGCTCGGACCGTTCGACCCACAACGTCATGACGGTCGAGGCCGTCATGACCCGGCCCGATCCGATCCTGGTGAGCGTCACGGGCGGCCGCTCCGCGGAGCACCTGACGCTCGCGCGGTTGCCCCGGGAGTCGGAGATGGTCGACAAGCTCCGGGCGCGGTTCCCGCAGGTGCGCCGCGTGCACTACCCGAACTCGGGGACGCACTTCCACGCGTACGTCGCGATCGACCAGCGACGGCAGGGCGAAGCCCGCCAGATCATGCTCGGGCTCCTCGGCTGGGATCCGTATCTGAAGACCGTGATCGCGGTCGACGCCGACATCGACGTCACGGACGACGCTGCGGTGCTGTGGGCCATGGCCGTCCATGTCCAGCCCGCGCAGGACGTGCTCATCGTCGACGGCCTGCCGGGGAGCCCGCTCGACCCGTCCTCGTCGGCGGAGGGCACGACCTCGAGGATGGGCATCGACGCGACCCGCGCCCGGACGTTCACCGGCGTGCCGATCGTCGTCTCGGACGATGCCGCAGGGCGGGCCGCGGATCTCCTCCGCGATGCTCGTGCCGCGGCGGCGGGAGCCGAGCGATGACCGCCTCGGCGGCGGCGGCGGCGGCGGCCGGGTGGGCGTGGGCGCTGCGTGCACGCCTGCGGCCGGTCGTCCTCCCCGTCGCCGGGATCGCGGGATTCCTGCTGCTCTGGCAGCTCGCCGCCGTCACGGTGCTCGCGGACTCCTATGCCGTGCCGCCGCCGACCGCGATCGTGGCACGAGCCGTCGCCGACGTGCCGTTCGTGTGGCCCCACCTCATCCAGACCGGCTGGGAGGCATCCCTCGGCTGGTTCTTCGGCAACCTCGTCGCCGTCGGCGGCGCCGTGCTCTTCCTGCTGATCCGACCGCTGGAAGCCCTGTTCTTCCGCCTGTTCGTCGCGCTCTACTGCCTGCCGCTCGTGGCGATCGCCCCGATCCTCATCGCCGTGCTGCCCGAGGGGTGGGCACAGGTCGTCGTCTCGGCGCAGGGAGTGTTCTTCACGACGCTCATCGCGATCCTGCTCGGATTCCGATCGGCCGACGCCGCGAGCCTCGACGTCGTGCGCGCCGCGGGCGGGGGCGCGGTGTGGCAGCTCGCCCTCGTCCGGATGAAGGCGGCCCTGCCCTCCGTCTTCTCCGGCCTGCGCATCGCCGCGCCGGCATGCGTTCTCGGCGCGGTGATCGGCGAGTACCTCGGAGCCCGAGCCGGACTCGGGATCGCGATGGTCTACAGCTCGCAGAGCCTCGACATCACTCGCACGTGGGGTCTCGCGCTGTACACGGCGCTGCTCGCGGGGCTCTTCTACGCCGCCACCGCGCTCGCCGAGCGCCTCCTCGTGCCGTGGATGCGACACGGCGCCCTCGTGAGCCTTCCCGTCGGCGGGGCGCGGGGTTCCTGGCCGCGTCGGCTGGTCCTGGGAACCGGATCGTTCGTGCTGAGCGTCGCGGTGATCCTCGCGCTCTGGCAGGCGGTCGTCTCCGGATCGGGGTTGAGCGCGTACTTCATGAAGGGGCCGGCGGACGTGTTCCGCTACCTCGTCACGGATGCCGATGCGCCCGCTCACCTGCAGCGGCTGCTGTCCGGACTCGGGGTCACGCTGTTCGACACGCTGCTCGGCTTCGTCGCCGGGACGCTCGTGGCACTCGCGCTGGCCGTGCTGATGACGGTGAGCCCGACCGTGCGGTCGCTCGTGACGCCCCTCACTGTCTCGATGCGGGCCGTTCCGCTCGTCGCCCTCACCCCGCTGTTCGTGCTGATCTTCGGGCGGGGCGTCGCCGTCGTGCTCTTCATCGCAGGCCTGGTCGCGCTCTTTCCCACGCTCGTCATCGTCTCCGGCGCGCTCGCGCGCACGCCGTCGTCCGGACTGGACCTCGTGCGCGTCGGCGGCGGTTCCCGGTGGAAGGAGGTGCGCCTGGTCATGATCCCGGCGAGCGTGCCGGCCATCTTCTCCGCCGCGCGGACCGCCGCGCCGACCGCCATGCTCGGCGCCCTCCTGGCCGAGTGGCTGGCCACGGGCACGGGGCTGGGCTCGGACATGCTCCGAGCCGCAGCGGATGCGCAGTTCGCCTTCGTGTGGGCGGCCGTCGCGGCCGTCACCGCGGCGGCTTTCCTCCTGTACGGCGTCGCCACAGTGGCCGAGAGCGCGGTTCAACGACATCTCGGCCACTGATGCCTACGGCTTGCGGCTCCGTCGCAAGAGATGCACCACCTATCACAACAGTCCACCACTCAAGGAGACACGCAATGTCAGACCCTAGCAGCACCCCCTCCCGGCGCCGCGGGCGCCGTCTGGCCGCCACGATCGCCGTCGTCGCCGCCACGGCGATCGCGCTCGTCGGCTGCGCCAGCCCCTCGGCGTCGAGCGACGCCACCTCTGCCGGCGCGACGCCGGTCTCGTACCAGCTGGGGTGGCTGCCCACCGTCGAGTGGGGAGCCAACTGGCTGGCCGACGATGAGGGGATGTACGCCGCCAACGGCGTCGACTTCTCGTGGCAGCCCGGCGGACCCAACGTGACCTCCGACACGGTCGTGGCGTCCGGGAAGGCGCTGGTGGGATCCTCCAACGCCGACACGATCGCCAAGGCGATCTCCGAGGGCGCCGACCTGAAGATCTTCGGCGCGGCCTTCCAGAAGAACCCGTTCTGCATCCTCAGCCTGGCCGACAAGCCCATCAACACCCCGCAGGACATGATCGGCAAGCGCATCGGCGTGGCCGCGGGCAACCAGACCGCGTTCGACCTGCTCCTCAAGATCAACGGCATCGACCCCTCGCAGGTCACCGTCGTGCCGGTGCAGTACGACCCCGCTCCCGTGGCCAACGGCGAGGTCGACGGCCAGGTCGTGTTCTCGATCAACGAGCCGACCCAGCTGGAGAAGAAGGGCTTCAAGACCCATGTCATGCTCTTCGCGGACCACGGCTACGACGTCCTCGCCGACGTGTTCGTCGCCACGAACGAGACGATCGAGAAGAACCCGGAGGCCCTCGCGGCGTTCCTGAAGGCCACGCGCCAGGGCTACCAGGCCCTCATGGACGACCCGCAGAAGGCCGCAGAGCTCACGGTGCAGAAGTACGGCAAGGACCAGGGGCTCGACCTGGACCAGCAGGTGCTCGAGGCCAAGGCGATGAAGGACCTCATCCTCACGCCCGACGTGACCACGCCCTTGGCGCTGACGAAGGACGCGATGGCGGCCAACATCAAGACGATCGGGATGCTGGGGATCTCGGTGACGGCCGACCAGCTGTTCACGACCAAGATCCTCGACATGATCAACTGACGCGGCTGCTCCCGGGATCGGGTGTGGCCGATCCCGGGAGCAGTTCGCCCCTGCGACGGAAGGGCCCGCACATGGCCGACGGAATCGAGATCTCCGGCCTCACCAAACAGTTCACGTCCGGGCGCACCGTCGTCACGGCGATCGACGGCGTCGACCTCCGCTCGCCCGCGGGCTCGTTCGTCTCGCTGCTCGGTCCTTCGGGCTGCGGCAAGAGCACGATCCTGAGGATCCTTGCCGACCTCGACGTGCCGACCTCCGGCACCGTGACGGTCGACGGGGCCTCGCCGGCGGCCCTGCGCCGCAGCCACCGTCTCGGTGTCGCGTTCCAGGACCCGGCGCTGCTGCCCTGGCGGACGGTGCTGAAGAACATCCGGCTCCCGCGCACCGTGGCGCGCGCGCCGTTCCCTCCCGCGCGCGCCGCCGAGCTGATCGAGCTGGTGGGGCTGCGGGGCTTCGAGCAGACCACGCCGGCACACCTCTCCGGCGGGATGCGCCAGCGCGTCGCGGTCGCGCGAGCGCTCGTCGGCGACCCGCGGCTGCTGCTTCTCGACGAGCCGTTCGGCGCGCTCGACGACATGACGCGTCAGCGGCTGAACCTCGAGCTCCAGCGCATCTGGATGATGTCGCGTGCCACGACGCTCATGGTCACGCACAGCATCCGGGAGGCCGTCCTGCTCTCGGACAGCGTCGCGGTCATGAGCGCGCGTCCGGGCCGGATCGTCGCCGTCGTGCCGATCGACCTGCCCCGACCGCGGGACGTGGGCACGCTGACGTCGCCGCGGTTCCACGAGCTGTGCGATCGGCTCGAGCGCCTGCTGTTCGAGGGGGCGCTCAGCGCACCGTCACGCTGACCTCGTCCCACCCCGTCGCACCGTCGGGCGCCGGCGGGGCGAGCGCGGCGGTCTGGGTCTCGCCCGTCGTGCTCGTCGCCCGGCAGCGGATCGTGTGGCTCCCGGATGTCGCGGCCCACGGCAGCGACCACTGCACCCACGTGTCGCCCGAGATCGGCGCAGCAAGCGTCGCCGGTTGCCATGCGCCGCCGTCGACCTGCACCTCCACGCCCCGGACCCCGGTGTGCTGCTGCCAGGCGACGCCGGCGATGACGGCGTCGCCTGGATCGATCGACGCGCCGCCGCGGGGCACGTCGATACGCGACGCGAGCTTGATCGGGCCGCGCTCGGACCAGCCGCGTGTCGTCCAGTAGGCGGTCGCGTCCGCGAAGCGCGTGACCTCGAGGTCGGTCACCCACTTGGTCGCCGAGACGTAGCCGTAGAGGCCGGGGACGACCATGCGCACCGGGAAGCCGTGCTCGAGCGGCAGCGGCTCGCCGTTCATCCCGACGGCGAGGATCGCCTCGCGCCCCGGGTCGGTGAGGGCGTCGAGCGGGGTGCCGGCCGTGAAGCCGTCCTGCGAGGTCGAGAGCACCATGTCCGCGCCGTCGCGGGGAACCGCTCGTGCGAGCAGCTCGCGGATCGGGTGCCCGAGCCAGATCGCGGTGCCGATGAGGTCCCCGCCGACCTCGTTCGACACGCACGTGAGCGTCGTCGCGCTCTCGGCGAGGGGCAGGGCGAGCAGCTCGTCCCACGTGAGCGTGACCTCGTTCTCGACGAGACCGTGGATGCGCAGTCGCCATGCGGCGGGATCGATCTGCGGGACGACGAGGGCGGTGTCGATCCGGTAGAAGTCGGCGTTGGGGGTGATCGCCGGGGACAGGCCGGGGATGCCGAGCTCGGCGCCCGCGGGGACGGACACGGTCCTCGTGGCCCTCGGCAGCGTGATCGCCGCGCGCGCGGCGGCGACGGCGCGGCCGCCCGCGCGCAGCGCGGTGGACCCGAGGGTCGCGAGCACGCCGACGCCGGCCGCGGCGCCGGTCCACACGAGGAAGGCGCGTCGGCTGGGAGCGGGCCGCGGGACGGGGGTCGCGACGGATGCGGCGGTCCCGGCAGCATCCGGGCTCGCCGGCGCCGGACGGTGCGGAACGCCGGGAGCCGTCGATCGGCGCAGGAGCAGGGGGAGGACGAGCACCGCGGCGGTGGCGGCGGCCGCCGCGGGCAGCCAGGACAGCGCCGTCGCGTCCGCGCGGGAGACGGAGGCGGCGACGCCCAGCATCCCGAGCAGCACGAGGACCGTGCGTCCCCACGGCGGCAGCCGACGCTCGAGCGTCCCGAGGCCCGCGGCGACCGCCAGCAGCACCAGCACGACGCCCGTGAGGAGCGCGGCCTTGTCGCCCGTGCCGAACAGGGCGATCGCGGCATCCTTGGCCCAGGCCGGGGCGAGGTCGATCGCGGCTGAGCCGACGGCGGCGATCGGGCTCGTGCCCACGAGCGCACCGGCCAGCTCCCCGATGCCGACGCCGAACACGGTCGCGGCGACGCCGGCGGCCGCCGCTCGTCCCGTCGCTTCGCGTCGCACGGCCCGATGCTAACCCCGAACCCCTTGTCCCCGCCGAGAACCCCGCGTCGCGGGCTCGAGACGCGGGGGCCGGGAGGATCGAGGGATGGACGAGAACGCCGGGTCGCTCATGGATCGTGCGTTCCTCGAGCTCGGCACGTTCCAGGCGGCCGCGCACGTCAGCCGCTCTCGGACATCGCACGTCGCGCCGGGCTGCCGGTCGCCACGTGCCATCGGATCGTCGAGCGGCTCACCGAGCGGGGCGCAGCCCGCGCGGGCGGGGAAACATCGGCGCAACACGCGGCCCACTAGGCTCATCGCATGGGTGACCTTTTCGACGGCTACGGCTCCATACTCGCGCCGCGAAAGACCCCTCAGGGCCTTCCCGCCTTCGACGAGATGTTCGGCGAGTCGGCCGACCCCGGGACCTCTCGCCGCGCCTACCGCGAGCTGCATCAGGCCCTGGCGCGCATGACGCAGGAGGAGCTCCGGGGGCGCACCGAGGCGCTGGCCAGCTCCTATCTCGCGCAGGGCGTCACCTTCGACTTCGCCGGCGAGGAGCGCCCCTTCCCGCTCGACGCCGTGCCCCGCATCATCGACTACGCCGAGTGGAGCGAGATCGAGGCGGGCGTCAAGCAGCGCGTGCGCGCGCTCGAGGCGTTCCTCGACGACGCGTACGGACGGCAGAACTGCGTGCGCGACGGGGTCATCCCGGCGCAGCTGATCGCGTCGAGCCAGTACTTCTACCGCCAGGCGGCCGGCATCCACTCGGCCAACGGCGTCCGCATCCAGGTGTCCGGGATCGACCTGATCCGCGACGAGCACGGCAAGATGCGCGTGCTGGAGGACAACGTGCGCGTGCCCTCGGGCGTGAGCTACGTGATCTCGAACCGTCGTGTCATGGCGCAGACGCTGCCGGAGCTGTTCGTCTCGATGCGGGTGCGGCCGGTCGGCGACTACCCCAACAAGCTGCTCGCGGCGCTGCGCGCCTCGGCGCCCTCCGGCATCGACGACCCGAACGTCGTCGTGCTGACCCCGGGCGTGTACAACTCGGCCTACTTCGAGCACACGCTCCTCGCCCGCCTCATGGGCGTCGAGCTCGTGGAGGGCCGCGACCTGCTGTGCATGGGCGGCAAGGTCTTCATGCGCACGACCCGCGGCCCGCGTCGCGTCGACGTCATCTACCGCCGCGTCGACGACGACTTCCTCGATCCGCTGCAGTTCCGTGCCGACTCGATGCTCGGCTCCCCGGGGCTCATGCTCGCGGCGCGCATGGGAAACGTCACGATCGCGAACGCGGTCGGCAACGGCGTCGCGGACGACAAGCTCCTCTACACCTACACGCCCGACCTCATCCGCTACTACCTCTCGGAGGAGCCGATCCTGCCGATCGTCGACACCTGGCGGCTGGAGGAGCCGGCAGCCCTCGAGGAGGTGCTCGACCGGCTCGACCAGCTCGTGGTCAAGCCCGTCGACGGCTCCGGCGGCAAGGGGCTGGTCGTGGGACCGGATGCGTCGCGCGCCGAGCTCGACGAGCTCCGTGCCAAGCTGCAGGCCGACCCGCGCGGCTGGATCGCGCAGCCGGTCGTGATGCTCTCGACGATCCCGACGCTCGTGGAGGACGGCATGCGGCCGCGGCACGCGGACCTGCGTCCGTTCGCGGTCAACGACGGCGACGACATCTGGGTCCTCCCCGGTGGCCTCACCCGCGTGGCGCTCCCGGAGGGGCAGCTCGTGGTGAACTCCAGCCAGGGGGGCGGCTCGAAGGACACCTGGGTCGTGGGCGGTGCCGCTCCCGGTCACGTGGAGTACGGCCAGGGCCATGGGCTCGCCGGCCTCGTGGCGGACCAGGCCTCGACCGTCACCCAGGCGCTCCCCGTCATCACGGATGCCGAGGCGGCGGCCGCGCGGAGCGCCGACGCCGAGATCACCCATTCGCCGCACGACGCGCCGCGCTCGACGTCCGAGCAGCAGCAACAGCAGCAGCAGTCGCGTTCCGCCTCCCCTCCCTCTCCCCACCATGTCCCACTTTCGACCGCTCGCGGCATCGCCGAGCGGTCGAAAGTGGGACATGGTGGGGTCGAAAGTGGGACATGCCCGGTGGGGCAGCAGGAAGGGGGTGAGGCGGGATGCTGCTGAGTCGCATCGCCGAGAGCCTCTTCTGGATCGGCCGCTACGTCGAGCGCAGCGACGGCACCGCCCGCATCCTCGACGTCCACCTCCAGCTCCTCCTCGAAGACCCCTGGATCGATGAGGACACCGCCTGCCGCTCGCTCCTGTCGGTCATGGGCGCGGAGCTCCCGGATGCCGACGAGCAGGTCTCGCGCGAGGACGTGCTGTCGCGCCTCGCGATCGACCGCGGCAACGCGTCGAGCATCGTCTACTCGCTGACCGCCGCCCGCGAGAACGCCCGGCGTGCGCGCGAGATCGTCTCCACCGAGCTGTGGGAATGCCTGAACACGACGAACGCGCGGATGCCGTGGCGGCTGCAGTCCGACCGCAGCCACGCCTTCTTCCAGTGGGTGCGTGAGCGCTCCGCGCTCGCCGTCGGCATCGTCGACTCCTCCACGAGCCGTGACGAGGCGTGGCAGTTCTTCACCCTCGGCCGCTCGATCGAGCGCACCGACATGACCGCGCGGCTGCTCGCGACCCGCTCCCTCACCGAGGCGTCCGGCCCGTCGTGGACGACGATCCTCCGCTCGTGCGGCGCCTACGAGGCCTACGTCCGCACGTACCGCGGCATGCCGAGCGCCCGCAACGCCGCCGAGTTCCTGCTGCTCGACCGGCTCTTCCCGCGTTCGATCATCTACTCGATCTCGCGCGCGGAGGAGTGCATCAGCGAGATCGACCCGCGCGTGGACCGGGTCGGGCACTCCAACCAGGTCCAGCGCGCGCTCGGCCGCATCCGCAACGACCTCGAGTACCGGCCGGTGAGCGAGATCCTCGCCGAGCTGCCGGCGTACATGCTCCGCGTGCAGCGGGTCACGCGGGAGGCGTCCGAGGCGATCCGGCAGCGATTCTTCCCCACCCAGGCCGAGCCCAGCTGGATCGGAGAGATCTCATGAAGCGGCTGCGCATCGAGCACCAGACCGGGTTCGCCTACGAGGGCGATGTCTCGGCGTCCTACAACGAGGCGAGGATGCTGCCGGGCACGACCGACAGCCAGTTCGTGCTGAGCTCGTCGATCGAGCTCGAGCCCCAGACGTCCGTCAACACCTACGTCGACTACTTCGGCACGCGGGTCAGCGTCTTCGACGTGCTCTCGCCGCACCGGATGCTGACCATCACCGCCCGCTCGCTCGTCGAGGTGCGCCCGCGGCCGATCGAGCACACCGGCATCACCTGGGACCGCCTGCGCGCCGAGGCGGGCCGCACGATCGAGACGGTCGAACAGCTGACGCAGTCCGCCCGGACGGACCCGCATCCGGAGGTGGCGGAGATCGCCCGTGCGATCGCGGCGCGCCACGACGACCCGGGCCCCGCCGCGCACGACATCTGCATGACGATCGGGGACGCGGTCGAGTACGTCTACGGCGTGACCGGCGTGCACTCGACCGCCGCCGAGGCGTGGGAGGCCCGCAAGGGCGTGTGCCAGGACATCGCGCACATCGCGATCGGTGCGCTGCGATCGGTCGGGATCCCCGCCCGTTACGTCTCCGGATACCTCCACCCGCGCGAGAACGCCGAGATCGGGGTGGCGGTCAAGGGCGAGTCCCACGCCTGGGTCGAGTGGTTCGCGGGGGAGTGGACGGGGTTCGACCCGACGAACAACGCCGAGATCGGCGACCGGCACGTGCTGGTCGGCCGCGGCCGCGACTACAACGACGTCCCGCCGCTGCGCGGTGTGTACGCGGGACCCTACAAGGGCAAGCTCGACGTCAGGGTCACGATCACGCGCGAGGCTTGAGATCGCCTGACGGCCTCCCGGCCGGCGGCGTCTCGTGCGCGGCCCGGGTCGCCCCCTCGTGCCGTCCTGCGGGGATCGTGTGCGACACGCCGTGCCGCGGCATCCCGCACCGGCGTGTTCATCACGATCCCCGCAGGTGCGGATGTCGCGGCGGCCCGGCGCGCACCGCCCCGGACGGGAGCCGGAGGTCGGCGTGCGGCAGCGACCGCCCGGACAGGGGGCGGCGCGGCGGTCCGGTCGGGTCAGTGGAGGGCGTGCGTGCGCTCGAGCTTCGCGCCCTCCACGTCGACGTCCGGGATGATCCGGTCGAGCCAGCGCGGCAGCCACCACGCGCCCTTGCCCACGAGGTGCATGAGGGCGGGGACGAGCAGCATCCGCACGACGAACGCGTCGAACAGGACGCCGATCGCGAGCCCGAAGCCGATCGGCCGGATCATCGAGAGGTGGCTGAAGATGAAGCCGCCGAACACGCTCATCATGATGATCGCCGCGGCCGTCACGACCGCTCGGCCGTTGCGGCGGCCGGCGACGACCGCCTCCTGAGCCGGGATGCCGTGCGCGAACGCCTCGCGCATGCCCGAGACGAGGAAGAGCTGGTAGTCCATCGCGAGACCGAACAGCACACCCATGATGAGGATCGGCGCGAAGCTCAGCACCGGGCCCGGATCGTGCACCCCGAAGATCGCCGAGAGCCAGCCCCACTGGTAGATCGCGGTGATCGCGCCGAGGGCCGCGAACAGCGACAGCACGTACCCGGCGGTCGCGATCAGCGGCACCAGGAGCGAGCGGAACACGATGATCAGGATGATGAGGGAGAGCCCCACGACGACCGCGAGATAGACGGGCAGTGCATCGGCGAGCTTCTGCGACACGTCGATGTTGCCGGATGCCTGTCCCGCGACGCCGAGCGAGATCTCGCCCGAGACGGGACCGTCGACCGTGAGCGGCGAGAGCTCGCGCAGATCGTGCACGAGCGTCTCGGTCGCGGCGCTGGCCGGTCCGCTCTCGGGGATCAGCTGGAACGCGATCAGGGTGCGACTGCTCGACACCGCGATCGGGGCGACGCCGGCGACGTCGTCCTGCGCCATCAGGACCCCCGCGATCGCCGCCTCCTGCGTCGTCTCGTCGTCCTCCGAGACGGCGCTGGGCAGCTCCGCGACGATCAGGAGCGGACCGTTCTGACCGGCGCCGAACGCCTTATCGATCGCCATGTACGAGCGGTACTGCGTCGTGTCGGTCGCCTCCGAGCTGCCGTCGGGGAGCCCGAGGCGCATCGAGAGGGCCGGGATGGCGATGATCAGCAGCGCGACGACGGTCACGAGCACCGTGCCGACCGCCCCCCACGTGTTCAGGCGTCGCAGCGGCTTCGGCGCGTGCGCCTCGTGACCGATCGTGGCGCGCGCCCGCCGCCCGAGCGCCCGCGTGCCGAGAAGGCCCAGGATGGCCGGCGTCAGCGTCACCGACACGAGCACCGCGATCAGCACGCACGCCGCGCCCACGATGCCCATGACGCCGAGGAAGGGGATGCCGGTCACGAGCAGCGCCACGAGCGCCACGATCACGGTCGATCCGGCGAACACGACGGCGTTGCCCGCGGTGCCGTTGGCGAGGGCGATCGAGTCCCGCACCGCCATCCCCTGCAGCAGCTGCTTGCGATGGCGGTTGAGGATGAACAGGGAGTAGTCGATGCCGACCGCGAGACCGAGCATGACCCCGAGGACGGGGGTCACGGACGCCATCTGCACGACACCGGAGAACGCCAGCGACGCGGTCACCCCTATCCCGACGCCCACGACCGAGCTGATGAGCGGGGTGATCGCGGGCAGGATCGCGCGCATCATGACGATGAGCACGATGAGGGCGATCGCGACGCCGATCAGTTCGCCCGCGCCGAGGATGCCGCCCAGCTGGGTGGCGATCGTGGACGAGTAGTCCACCGTCACCCCCGGGATGCCGGCGTCGTCGAGGATGCCGGCGACCGCGCTCTTGGTGTCCGGCGAGAGCGTGAACAGGTCGTCGCGGAACGCGACCGTGCCGACGGCCGTGGCGTCGTCGCTCGAGACCGTCTGCAGCTTCGCGGCGTACTGCACGAGCTTCTCGCCGCTGTCGAGCGTGGTCTGCTGGGCGGCGAGCTTCGCCCGGCCGTCGGTGATCTGCTGGGCGGACTGCTGCAGCGTCTGCTTCTGCGCGTCGAGCTGCTGCTGCTGCGCGTCGAGCTGGGCGAGCACCGCGGCCGGAGCGCTTGCCGCGCTCGCCCGTGCCCGGGCCTCATCCAGCTGGGTCTGCGCGGACTGGAGCTGCGCGGTGCCCGCGTCGATCTGCTTCTGCGAGTCGTCGAGCTGGGTCGTGGCCGCCTGGAGCTGTGCACGTCCATCCTCGAGCTGCTGCTCCTGAGCCGCGCGCTGCGTCTGCGCGTCGAACGGGTCGACCGTCCGTGTCACGCCGTCGACGCCCTCGACATCCTTCAGGGTCGCGGCGATCCGCTGCTTCTGCTCGTCCGTGAACGGCTGGCCGTCATCGGTGCGGAACACGACCTGCGCCGTCGCGCCCTTGGCGTCGGGCAGCTCGTCGGCGAGCTGATCCGTCACCCGCTGCGTCTCGGTGCCGGGGATCGTGAACGACTGCGCCAGCGTGCCGCCGAACGCGGCGAACGCGCCGCCGCTCAGACCCAGCAGCAGGACCCACGAGACGATCACGATCCAGGAGCGTCGCGCGCTGAAGCGGCCGAGCCGGGCGAGGAGAGAAGCCATGGCGGGTCTTTCCGTTGAGGGGAGGGGGAGAGCCGTCCACGACGGTGACGAGCGGCACCCCCAGCGTATTCCGTCATCTGTCGGAAAGACGGCACGGCGAGGGGAACTCCCAGCAACCTCACCAGCGCGCGCCCGTGCGGCGCGAACGCCCATGGCACGCCGGGATGAGCGAGAATCGACGCATGGCTCAGGGGGCGGAGGCGGACGACGCGTCGAGGGTCGACCCTCGCGTCGTGCGGACGCGCACGGCTCTGCAGGACGCGCTCCTCGCACTCGCGCTCGCCCGGCCGCTCGAGGAGATCACGGTGAGCGACATCGTCGAGTGCGCCGGCGTGAACCGATCGAGCTTCTACCAGCACTACGCCGACAAGGACCGGCTGCTCTCCGACGCCCTGAGCCGTGATCTGGACGAGGTGGCGGCGCGTGTCGCGGAGCGGACGGGGCCGCCCGAGTTCGTGGCAGGCGTGCCCGCGGAGCTCGTCGTGTACCTCGAGCACATCGCCGCCAACGTCGAGCTGTTCCGGCGGGTGCTGGGGCCGCATGCGACCTCGGCGGGGGCGGAGAGCCTCCGTGACCGGATCGTCGAGGTCGTCGGCACGGCGATCGCGCCGACCCTGCCGATCGCCTTCGAGGGAGTGCCCCGTGAGGTTGTCGCGGCGGGGATCGCGGGCAGCGTCCTGGCGGTCGTGGGGGAGTGGCTGCGCCACGATCCGCTCGAGCCCGTCCCCGCGGTCGCGCACTGGGTGTGGTCGGTGCTGACCGGGCTCGGGGTCATGAGGCTGCGCGTCGAATCGGCGCTCACACCGGAGGAGTGACCGCCGGGCCGGCCAGTGTCCCGGGTGTCGGGGGGGCGAGGCGTGCCCGATCTGCGGGGATCGTGCGCGGCGCGCCGGGTATCGGGGGTGGTGGTCGGCGTGTCGTGCCCGATCCCCGCAGCTGCGGATGCGGACCCCGGGTGGATGGGGAGACCGGGAACGGGCCGCGCTCCGGGCCGGTCAGCGGGGGATGCCGGCGGACAGCTCGGCGAACACCGCGTCGGCGTCGTCGCCGCGCGCCAGCGACGCGGCCTGACCCGACCAGAGGGACTGGAGATCGCCCTCGCCCCGCCGGTTCGCCTCCTGCCGCAGCGCGCCGACGACCCAGCTCTGACCGGGGAACGGGGCGATCTGGCCGGCCTCGACCGTCTCGATCAGCCGATTCGGGATGCCGCGTGCCAGACGCCCCGTCGCGGCGCGCGTGAGGACGGTCCCGTCGTCGGCGACCCGTGCGAGCGCGGCGCGGTGCGACGCGGTCGCCGCCGACTGGCGGGTGCGCAGGAACGCGGTCCCGACCTGGACGCCCGAGGCCCCGAGCGCGAAGGCGGCGGCGACCCCGCGCCGGTCGGCGACCCCGCCCGCGGCGATCACCGGGATCCGGACCGCGTCCACGACCTGCGGCACGAGCGCGAAGGCTCCCACGAGCGAACGCTCGGCGGGTCGCAGGAACGACACCCGGTGCCCGCCCGCCTCGAAGCCGCTCGCCACGACCGCGTCCGCGCCGGCGCGCTCGACCGCGACGGCCTCGGCGACCGTGGTGGCGGCTCCCACCAGAAGGATGCCCGCGGCGCGGAAGCGGTCCACGACGTGGGCCGGCGGCATCCCGAACACGAAGCTCGCGACGGCCGGCCGGGCCTCGAGCAGCGCGTCGAGCTGTGCGTCGACGTCGGGCAGCGCCGGCCGTCCCGACGGCACCGGGAGGCCGAGCCGCTCGTACAGGGGCGCGACGGTGGCGAGGGGGCCGGTGAGATCGACCGCGTCGATCGGCACCTCGTCGTCGGCCGGCATCCAGAGGTTCAGCGCGAAGGGGCGGTCGGTCGCGGCGCGCAGCTGCGCCGCCGTCTCGAGGATGCGGTCGGGCGAGTAGCCGTAGAGGCCGAACGAGCCGAGCCCGCCCGCCTCGCTCACCGCCGCGGTGAGGGCGACGGAGGACATCCCCCCGAAAGGGCCGAGGACGATCGGGACCGGGCAGCCGAGCAGCGTCATGGGACCAGCATGCCCCTCCCCGCCGCGCCTGACGCGGCATGTCTCCGTGATCGGCCGCCGAGCCCGCCGGGGCCGAGGGCGTGCGCGCGATCGTGCCGGGCACGGCAGAATCGGGGGATGCGCGCATCACCGGGCGAAGGGCGATCGGTGGCCGATGTCCGCTCGCACAACGTGGGGCTCGTCCTCACGCGCGTCGATCGCGCCGGCGCGATCGCCCGCACGGGCCTCGCCGCCGCGACCGGCCTCGCGCCGGGCGCCATCACGCTCCTCGTCGGGGAGCTGATGGATGCCGGGATGCTGCGGGAGATCGACGATCCGGTCCGGGAGTCCGGCCCCGGGCGTCCGCGCCGGGCGCTCGCGGTCGCGGGCGAGCGGATCGGCGTCGTCGGCGTGCGCTTCGTGCTCGACGAGGTGTTCGTCTCCGCGGTCGACCTCGCAGGACGAGACCTCGTGCGGGAACGGGCGGCGCTTCACACCCCGCCGGGCGACCCCGAGGCGGTCGCGGACCAGCTCGCCGCGGTCGTCGCCCGCGTGCGCCGCGTGCTCGACGAGGCGGGTGTGACGCCGGTGCGTCTCGTGGTCGTCGCCCCGGCCCCCGTGCTGCAGCCGGGAGAGATCATCCCCGTGGCGATCGACCTCGGGTGGCGGGACGTGGATCTCGCGGCGCTCCTGCGCGAGCGCATCCCGCCGCTGCCGCTCGGGCTGCGAGTCATGAACGACGCGAACGCCGCCGCCTATGCCGAGTTCGCCGAGCTCGAGGCCGCGTCCTCGGGGGAGAAGACGCCGGTGACGGATGTCGTCTACCTCAAGTCGGACACCGGCATCGGCGGAGGCGCGGTCTCCGGCGGGCAGCTGCTCACGGGCGTCAACGGCGTGGCGTTCGAGCCGGGTCACGTCATCGTCCTCCCCGACGGCGTGCCGTGCCCGTGCGGCCGACGGGGCTGTCTGGTCACGGTCGCCGGCCCGGACGTCGTCGTCGAGCGTGCCGGGCTCGGCGCGTTCCGCTCCGCGCACGGGCTGCCGGCCGCGCTGGCCGAGCTCGTCCGCCGCGAGCGGGCGGGGGATGTGGCGGCCGTCGCCGCGGTGTCGGACGCGCTGCGGTGGATCGAGATCGTGCTGGCGAACTGCGTCGCGATCCTGCAGCCGCAGGTCGTGGTGGTGGGCGGGTATCTGTCGGGTTACGCCGACCGGCTGCGGAGCACGCCGGTGGATCCGGACGCGGCGCCGGGCATTCCGTCGGCGCCCGTGCGCGGTGCGGTCCACGGCGACGACGCAGAGGTCGACGGCGCCGTGCTCCGCGAGCGGCGAGACCTGCTGTCCCATCCCTGGCGGGTCCGCGACGCGCTGCGCGAGGGGGAGGCCGCATCCATTTAATTCAAGTCTTGAACTAAAAGCCGGTTCCGCCTACTCTGATGCCGACGGCGTCGCCGACGACGCCGTCGGAGCTCGAGGAGGGGCCATGCCACAGGACGATGAGCAGATCGTCGCGGCCGTGATCGCCGACGCGGCGCCAGGACCCCGCGCACGAGCGCGCACGGGCCCGGTGCCCGGAGAAGGGATCGACCCCGCGACCCTCACCAGCACGGTGCCCGTCGCGGGTGCCGCGCGTCACCGCCTCGTCGTCTCGATGCTCGTGGCGAACTTCTTCCTGTTCGCGACCTATGCGGGCGTCATCGCGATCCTCCTGCCGCAGCAGCTCGCCATGCTCGATGAGGCCAACAAGATCGCCAACCTCGCGATCGTCACCGGCACCTCGTCGCTGTTCACCCTCTTCGCGCAGCCCATCGTCGGCGCCTTCTCCGACCGGACGCGGTCCCGGCTCGGCCGCCGGTCGCCCTGGCTGCTGCTGGGCGGCCTCGGCGGCGGCGTGCTCACGATCGTGCTGCAGTTTGCGCCCGGGGTCTTCTGGATCACGGTCGTGTGGGTCACCGCCCAGATGCTGCTCAACGCGTTCCAGGGGCCGCTGTCCGCGATCATCGCCGACCGGATCCCGCGCGACGGCCGGGCCACCGCATCCGCGTTCGCCGGCGCAGGGACCGCGATCGGCGGAACGATCGGCGTCGTCGTGGCCGGTCAGCTGCTCGCTCAGCTCGGTGTCGCCTATGCCCTGCTGGGAGCCGGCGTCATCGTGGTGACGCTCCTGTTCGTGCTCGTCAATCGGGACCGCGACTCGCGCGCGCTCCCGATCGGCCCCTTCCGCTGGGGTCCCTTCCTCCGCAGCTTCTGGGTCAGCCCCCGCCGGCACCCCGACTACGCGTGGGCCTTCGCCGGCCGCTTCGTCATGGTGCTCGGGTACCAGGGCGTCCAGGCGTACCAGTTCTACATCCTGACCGACCACCTGCACCTCACCCCGATCGACGCCGGCGGAGTGGCGGGCATGCTCTCGCTCGTCTCCATGGTCACGCTCGTGATCGGCACGCTCGTCTTCGGGCGGCTCAGCGACCGGCTCCAACGCCGGAAGGTCTTCGTCTTCACCGCGAGCATCGTCATCGCCCTGGGCGTCGCCATCCCGCTGTTCGTGCCGACCGTCCCCGCCATGGTCGTGTACTCCCTCATCGTCGGGATCGGCTACGGCGCGTACTCCGCGGTGGATGTCGCCCTCATGGTCGACGTCCTGCCCTCGCAGGGCGACGCCGGCAAGGACCTCGGCGTCCTCAACGTCGCCACCAACATCCCCCAGGCGCTCACGCCCGTCGTGGCCGCGACGCTGCTGAGCCTCTCGGGCGGGAACTACGCCGCCATCTTCGGCTTCGCCGCCCTGATGGTGCTCCTGTCCTCGGTGCTGGTGTTCCCCATCCGCTCGGTCCGCTGACCCCCTGCCCGGGAGAGACATGTCATCCACACGCATCGACACCCTCGTCCGGATCGAGACCGGCCTCGTCCGCGGTCTCGACCGGGGCGACCACGCGGCCTTCCTCGGCGTGCCGTACGCGGCGCCGCCCGTCGGCGAGCTGCGGTTCCGCGCTCCCGCGCCCGTCACGGGCTGGGACGGCGTCCGCGACGCCACGGCGTACGGTCCCACCCCGCAGCGCCGGCCGTTCGGCGACGTCACGACGATCCCGGAGCCCTCGATCCCCGGCGACGACACGCTGAGCGTGAACGTCTTCACCCCCGCCGCAGGTGAGGAGGATGCGGCCCTGCCGGTCTTCGTGTGGGTCCACGGCGGGGGCTACTTCGCCGGCTCCGCCGCGAGCCCGTGGTACGACGGCGCCGCCTTCGCGCGGCAGGGGATCGTGACCGTGACCCTGTCGTACCGGCTCGGGTTCGACGGGTTCGGCTGGATCGAGGACGCCCCGCTCAACCGTGGTGTGCGCGACCAGATCGCCGCCCTCGAGTGGGTCCAGCGCAACATCCGCGCGTTCGGGGGCGATCCCGCTCGCGTGACGGTCGCGGGGCAGTCCGCAGGAGGGGGAAGCGTGCTGACACTGCTGACCTCGCCGGCGGCCCGCGGCCTCTTCCGCGCGGTCGTGTCGCACTCCGGCGCACCGGGGCACCTCACCGAGCCGGTCGCGGCGGAGATCGGTCGACGGTTCGCCGCGGACCGCGGCATCCCGCCCACGGTCGCGGGCTGGCGATCGCTCGGCGAGGACGAGATCCTCGACCACGAACGCCGCTTCAACCACGCCCCCGGCGGCCTCGTCCCCGGGCGTGCGCCCGCGGAGGCGCTCTCCGGGATCGGTGCCGACCCGCTCGCCTCCGGCCTGGGCTTCGCGCCCCTGGTCGACGGCGAGGTGGTCGTCGCGGTCGCGGACGCGCTGGCACGGGGGGAGGCGGCCGACATCCCGTTGCTGCTCGGGGCGACCCGCAACGAGTTCGCGTTCCCCACGCCGGTGACGGCCCCCGAGATCGCGGAAGCGCTCCGCGACGCCGGAGTGGCGGATGCGGATGCCGCCGGCTTCTTCGCCGAGATCGGGCGGGTGGGCGATCGGTACGCCGGCAGCCAGCTCGCCGTGCTCTCGATGTTCCGTGCTCCCGCCGTGCATCTCGCGCGTCGGCGCGCGTCGAGCGCGGGCGTGCGCACCTGGCTCTACGACTTCGCGTATCGCTCGCCCCTCGACGGCCTGTCGGCGCACTGCTACGACCTGCCGTTCGCCTGGGGGCTGCCCGACGCAGAGGGCGTCTCGCGCGTGCTCGGCGAGCCGCCGCATCCGCTCGTCACGCGGATGCACGCCGAGTGGGCGGCGTTCATCCGCACGGCGGAGGCGTCGTGGGCTCCGGTCGCCGAGGCGCGCGCCGGCGCGCTCGTGTTCGACGCGGCGTCGGCGTACGCGTCCGAGGCGTATCGGTTCGAGCACGCGGTCCTCGACGCGCTGACCTGAGCGGTTCCGGGCGCGACCCGGGGCCGTGTCCTGCGCTGCGACCGCGGGCGTGGCGCCTAGCGGCTCGCGGGCTCGTGGCGGCGGAGCCGCTGCGTGCGGGCGACGAGGTCTCGCAGCGACTCCAGCGAGCCCGTCACGAGGCCCGCGGCGCGCCCCTGCACGAGCACGTTGCCGAGCGCGGTCGCCTCGACGGGGCCGGCGACGACGGGCAGCCCGGCGCGATCCGCCGTGCGCTGGCACAGCAGCTCGTTGAGCGCGCCCCCGCCGACGATGTGGATCGTCCGCACGTCGACGCGTCCGACACGCGCCGTCAGGCGCACCGCGTCCGCGAAGGCCTGTGCGAGCGACTCCACGATCGCGCGGACGTAGGCGGCACGACCGCGCGGGCGCGCCAGATCGTGCTCGGCGCACCAGAGGTCGATCCGCCCGACCATGTCGCCCGGTGGCAGGAACCGTGCATCGTTCACGTCGAACACGGGCACGGAGGTCGCCGGCACAGCGGCCGCCTCGGACAGCAGCGAGGAGAGATCGGGCGCGGGCGACGACTCGCGCTCCCAGCCGCGCAGCGTCTCGCTGAGGATCCACAGCCCCATGACGTTGTGGAGGAGGCGGGTCCGCCCGTCGACCCCGCCCTCGTTCGTCACGTTCGCGGCCTGCGCCTCGGGGGTGAGGACGGGGTGCTCGACCTCGACGCCGACCAGACCCCACGTGCCGCAGGAGATGTAGGCCGCGGCTCCGGCGCGCATCGGCACGGCCGCGACCGCCGACGCCGTGTCGTGCGAGCCGACGGCGACGACCGGCGTCCCGGCGGGCGCTCCGAGGGACTCCGCGATCTCGGCGCGCAGCGCTCCGAGCGGATCGCCGGGCGCGATGAGAGGCGTCAGCACGTCGCGGTTCAGTCCCAGCGCCGACACGATCTCGTCGTCCCACTCCCGCCCCCCGGCGCGCAGCATCCCCGTCGTCGAGGCGTTCGTGAGCTCCGTGCGTGCGACGCCGGTGAGCCAGAAGCCGATCAGGTCGGGGATCAGAAGCAGGTGGTCCGCGAGCTCGAGGAGCTCCGCCGGCTCGGCCGCGAGCTGGTAGAGCGTCGTGAAGGGCAGGAACTGCAGGCCGTTGCGGGCGAACAGCTCGGCGTGCGTCATCCGCTCGTGCGTGCGTGCGACGCCCGCGGACGTCCGCGCGTCGCGGTAGTGGAAGGGTTCGCCCAGCACGCGCCCTCCGCGCAGCAGCGCGTAGTCGACGGCCCAGCTGTCGACCCCGACGCTGCGGATCCCGGGCTCGGCGCGGAAGGCCTCGCGCAGCCCGGCGGTGGCTGCCGCGTAGAGTCCGAGCAGGTTCCAGTGGAGGCCGTCGGATGTCGCGACCGGCTCGTTCGCGAACCGCGCCACGTGGGTCGTCTCGAGCGTGTCCGCGCCCACGTGCCCGAGGATCACGCGCCCGCTCGTCGCGCCCAGGTCGACCGCCGCGACCGTGCCCGTGCTCACCCTCGGGCCCCCGTCGCGCCCCCGCGCGGCCGTCCGCCGCGATGGCGCCTTCGTTCCGCGGCGGCGCCCGGGATCCGAGGAGGCATCGCCGAAGGGCGGCGCCGATCCGTCGGAGGGAACGCGTGTCGTGTCGACGGGGGCAGGGGGTGCGCGGTCATCGGAGGAACGCGGCGGCGACGCCGGAGTCGACGGGGATGTGGAGCCCGGTCGTGCGGCTGAGCTCGGGGCCGGTGAGCACGTAGACGGCGTCGGCGACGTTCTCCGGCACGACCTCGCGCTTGAGGATCGTGCGGTTGGCGTAGAACTGGCCGAGGTCCTCCTCGTCGACGCCGTAGGTCGCGGCGCGGTTCGCGCCCCAGCCCGAGGCGAAGATGCCGGAGCCGCGCACGACGCCGTCGGGATTGATGCCGTTCACGCGCACGCCGTGCTCGCCGAGCTCCACGGCCAGCAGACGCACCTGGTGCGCCTGGTCGGCCTTGGTCGCCGAGTATGCGATGTTGTCGGGGCCTGCGAAGACGGAGTTCTTCGACGAGATGTAGACGACGTCTCCGCCCATGCCCTGGTCGATGAGAGCCCTGGCGGCGGCCTTCGACACGAGGAACGAGCCCTTCGCCATCACGTCGTGCTGCAGATCCCAGTCCTTCTCGGTCGTCTCCAGCAGGGGCTTGGAGAGGGAGAGCCCGGCGTTGTTGACGACGAGGTCGATGCCGCCGAAGGCGAGCACGGTGGCGTCGATCGCGGCCTGCACGCCCTCGGCATCCGCCACGTTCGCCGCGACCCCGATCGCGACGTCGGCCGAGCCGAGCTCTGCGGCCACGGCCTGCGCCTTCTCGAGATCGAGGTCGGCGACCACGACGCACGCGCCCTCGGCCGCGAGCCGGGTCGCGATCGCTTTGCCGATCCCGGACGCGGCCCCGGTCACGAAGGCGACGCGGCCCTGGTGCGTCTTCGGCTTCGGCAGGCGCTGGAGCTTGGCCTCTTCGAGCGCCCAGTACTCGATGCGGAACTTCTCCGCATCCGAGATCGGTGCGTACGTCGACAGGGCCTCGGCGCCGCGCATGACGTTGATGGCGTTGACGTAGAACTCGCCTGCGACGCGGGCGGTCTGCTTGTTCGCGCCGTAGGAGAACATGCCCACCCCGGGCACCAGGACGATCAGCGGGTCGGCGCCGCGCATCGCCGGCGACGAGGCGTCGGCGTGCGTGTCGTAGTAGGCGGCGTAGTCCGCCCGGTAGGCCTCGTGCAGCTCGCGAAGCCGCGCGAGGGATGTCTCGACCGAGGCATCCGCGGGAACGTCGAGCAGCATCGGCTTGACCTTCGTGCGCAGGAAGTGGTCCGGACAGCTCGTGCCGAGCTGGGCGAGCGCGGGGGCCTTCTGCGAGGCGAGGAACTCCAGCACCACGTCGGAGTCGGTGAAGTGCCCCACCATCGGTGTGTCGGTCGAGGCGAGGCCGCGGATCGTCGGGGCCAGAGCGGCCGCCTTCGCACGGCGCTGCGTCGCCGGCAGGGCCTCGAACCCCGGCCGCTCGCCGCCGAACGGCTCCGCCTGCCCGTGGGCGTCGATGTACGCCTGAGCCGTGTCGATGATCCACCGCGAGTTCGTCTCCGCCGCCTCGGACGACTCGCCCCACGCGGTGATGCCGTGCCCGCCCAGGATGCAGCCCACAGCATCCGGATTCGCCTCCTTGACCGCCGCGATGTCCAGGCCCAGCTGGAAGCCGGGGCGCCGCCACGGCACCCACACGACCTTCCCCCCGAAGATCCGATCGGTCAGGGCCTCGCCGTCGGCGGCGGTCGCGATCGCGATCCCCGCATCGGGGTGGAGGTGGTCGACGTGCGCCGCGTCGACGAGCCCGTGCATCGCGGTGTCGATCGAGGGTGCGGCCCCGCCCCTCCCGTGCAGGCAGTAGTCGAACGCGGCCACCATCTCGTCCTCCCGGTCGACGCCGGGGTAGACCTCGACGAGCGCCCGCACGCGGTCCAGGCGCAGCACCGCGAGCCCCTGCTCGGTGAGGGTTCCGAGGTCTCCGCCCGACCCCTTCACCCACAGCAGCTCGACCGGCTTCCCGGTCACGGGGTCGATCGCCGTGCCCTTTGCCGACGTGTTCCCTCCGGCGTAGTTGGTGTTGCGGGGGTCGGAGCCCAGGCGGTTGCTCCGGGCGATGAGCGCGGCAGGGGTGGATTCGGTCATGACGGGGATGCTTTCTGCTGGAGGTCGCGGGGCGACTCGAGGAGGGGGAAGAGGGGGCGTCAGGCGCCCCAGCCGGCTTGCGTGCCCGAGGCGCGCTCCGCCTCGATGCGCTCCTGATACCCCGAGGCGAGGTACGCGGCCATCGGGTCGGCCGGGAGGCCGCGGGTCTCGCGCCACTCGGCCAGCGCCGGACGCACGTCGGTCTGGAACGCATCCATGAAGATCGCGTTCGCGGCCAGCACGTCGTTCGCCGACTGCGCCTCGGCCAGCGCAACACGATCGAGCAGCAGCGCTCGCGCCGTCGCCTCCTGCACGTTCAGCACGGAACGGATCTGCCCCGGCACCTTGGCCTCGATGTTGTGGCACTGGTCGAGCATGAAGGCGACGTCGGGGTTGTTGAGTCCGCCGCCGCGGATGACCTCGACCAGGATGCGGAACAGCTGGAAGGGATCGGCGGCGCCCACGATGAGGTCGTCGTCGGCATAGAAGCGGGAGTTGAAGTCGAACGAGCCGAGCCTGCCCAGGCGGAGCAGCTGCATGACGATGAACTCGATGTTGGTGCCCGGTGCGTGGTGCCCGGTGTCGAGGCAGACCATGGCCTTCTCGCCGAGGGCCGCCACCTGCACATAGGACGTGCCCCAGTCCGGAACGTCCGTGTGGTAGAACGCCGGCTCGAAGAACTTGTACTCGAGCACGAGGCGCTGGTGCCCACCCAGGCGTGCGTAGATCTCCGCGAGTGAGTCGTGCAGGCGGTCCTGCCGGGCGCGCATGTCGTTCTGCCCGGGGTAGTTCGAGCCCTCGGCGAGCCAGATCTTCAGGTCGCGCGAGCCCGTCGCATCCATGATGTCGATGCAGGCGAGGTGGTGATCGACGGCCTTCCGGCGGATCGCCGGGTCCTCGTGCGTGAGGGCGCCGAACTTGTAGTCCTCGTCCTGGAAGGTGTTGGAGTTGACCGTGCCGAGCTCCACGCCGAGATCCTCGGCGTGCCGACGGAGCGCGGCGACGTCGTCGACGAGGTCCCAGGGGATGTGCAGCGCCACCCGAGGGGCGAGACCGGTCAGCCGATGCACCTGCGCCGCATCGGCGATCTTCTCGAACGGGTCCCGGGCGGTTCCGGGCGTCGGGAAGACACGGAACCGGGTGCCCGAGTTGCCGAACGCCCACGACGGCAGCTCGATCGCCTGGGTCTCCAGGGTGGTGAGGATGTCGGGGGAGAGGGTCGTCATCGTCTCTGCTCTCTGTCGCGGCGACGCGCCGAGAGACGCTCGCTGCATGAATCGATTCAATAATGCCGCTAGCCACGCTAGAGCCCGTCGTGCTCCTGGTCAAGCTCACCTGGTGGCTGCAGCAGAGCGGTGGAGGTGCCATATTGTGAATCGATTCAAAGCTTGGTACCGTGCTCGACGGCACAGTCCCATGCCGCGAGGCCGCGTCCGGCCCCGCATCGTTCGTTCAAAGGAGAACCGCCCCATGGCCATCACGACCTCCCACTACAGGCAGGCCAACTCCTGGTGGGTGGGGATCGTCTGCGGTATGGCGTCCTACATCGACTCCGCGACGATCGTCGCCACGGGCATCGCCCTGGTGATCTACCAGTACACTCTCGGGATCACCGAGACCGAGATCGGGATCATGAGCGGCGCGCTCACCCTGTGCATCGCGATCGGGGCGATCTTCGGCGGCCGGCTCAGCGACAGGTTCGGGCGTCGTTCGGTGTTCCTGGCGACCATGCTCCTGGTCATCGTCGGGTCCGCGCTCCTCGTGTTCGGGGCGACCTTCCCGCTGCTCCTGGCGGGCGTGATCCTCGCGGGTCTCGGAACCGGCGCGGATCTCCCCGTCTCCCTGTCGACGATCTCGGAGGCGGCGACCGACAAGAACCGTGGCGCGATCATCGGCCTGTCCAACATCTTGTGGACGGTCGGCATCCTGAGCGCGGTGGTCATCGCCTCACTGTTCGGCGACGCCGGGCGCCTCGGGGGCCAACTGCTGTTCGGCCAGGTCGGCGTCGTCGCGATCATCGTGTTCTTCTGCCGGCTCACGATCCCCGAGTCCGCGCGCTGGCGCGCGGCACAGGCCGAGCGGAAGCAGGGGATCGAGACGATCCGCGCCGACCGGACGCGCATCCGCGATCTCGTGAAGGCTCCTTACCTCGCACCCTTCGTCGCGCTGCTGGTGTTCTACGCGCTGACCAACACCGCCGCGAACACGGGCGGCCAGTTCGGCACGTACCTCGCCGTCAACGTCGCGGGGATCTCGGTGTCCACCAACTCGACGATCGGGCTGCTGACGTTCCCCGTCGGCATCCTGGCCGGGCTCTGGTTCATGAAGATCGTCGGCGGCCGCCACCGTATGACGTACTTCGTCGTCGGCGGGGTGGCGCTGCTCATCGGCTACCTGGTGCCGGCCGTGTTCGGGTTCAGCCTCCCGACCATCGTCATCATGACCGTCGCGGGCTCGTTCGGCGGTGCGTTCGCCTTCGAAGGCATCATGAAGGTGTGGACGCAGGAATCGTTTCCGACGCTGCTGCGCTCCACGGCGCAGGGGACGATCATCGCGGTCGCCCGCGTGGTCGCGGCGCTGCTCGCCTTCGGGACGCCCGCGCTCATCGCTGTGAGCCCTCGGGGCCTGTACTTCGCGCTGTCGGCGCTCGTCGCCATCGGCCTGCTCGTCGGCTGGATCGTCTTCCGCCGTCGCACCGGCGACCAGTTCGACGAGGAGAAGCGGCTGGACCCCGAGGCCGCCGTCCCGTCCGTCTGATCCGACCCCCGCACTGCTCCAGAAAGGTCTTCCCCGTGCCGACGATCGCAGACGTCCCCGCTGCCGCAGCTCTGGCAGACGCCGCCTTCATCTCCGCCGCCGCGCCGCGCGGCGTCGCACCGCGCTTCACGTGTGACATCGTGCTCCGAGGAGCGCGTGCCGACGTCGTCTCCGCCGTCCTCGCCGCTACCGCGCACGGGGTCTACGAGGCCCGAATCGACGGCCGGCCGGTGTCGGACTCCGTGCTGGACCCCGGGTGGAGCGCCTACGAGTGGCGCCTCGACGTCGACCGCCACGACGTCACCGAGCTCGTGCGCTCCGGCAGCGGAGACCTGCGGATCGACCTGCTCCTCGGCAATGGGTGGTACCGGGGGGATCTCGGCTTCGAGGGGGCCGACGCCAACTACGGCGAGGAGATCTCGGTCTGCGCCGCGCTGGAGATCCTCTTCGCCGACGGGACGACGCAGCGGGTCGCGACCTCTCGCGACTGGTCGGCATCGGCGTCCGAGACGACTCGCAACTCGCTGTACGACGGGCAGACGATCGATGCCCGGCTCCGCGGCGCGGCCCTCCAGCCGCTCGCGGTGCACGAGGTCGTGGTCGACCGCGACACGCTCGTCGTGCCGAGCGGGCCGCCCATCACGCGGCACGAGGTGCTGCATCCGACGGCCGTGTGGACCTCGCCGTCGGGACGGACCCTCGTCGACTTCGGGCAGAACCTCGTCGGCTGGGTGCGGTTCACCGTACAGGGCCCGGCGGGCACCGAGATCACGATCCGCCACGCCGAGGTGCTCGAGCACGATGAGCTGGGCACCCGCCCGCTGCGCGCCGCGAAGGCGACCGACGCCTTCATCCTCTCGGGCGCGCAGGACGCGTTCGAGCCGACCCTCACGTTCCACGGCTTCCGCTACATCGAGGTCGAGGGGTGGCCGGGCGAGCTCACGACGTCCGATCTCGAGGCGGTCGTCGTGCACTCCGAGATGCGGCGCACGGGGTGGTTCGAGTGCTCGGAGCCGCTCGTGAACCAGCTGGTCCACAACACCGTGTGGGGCCAGAAGGGCAACTTCCTGAGCGTGCCCACCGACTGCCCGCAGCGGGATGAGCGTCTCGGATGGACGGGCGACATCGCGGCGTTCGCCGCGTCGGCGTCGTTCGCGTTCGACACCGCGGACTTCCTCGACGACTGGCTGCGCGACCTGCACGCGGAGACCGCGAACGGCCCGAAGGCGGTCGTGCCGATCATCGTGCCGGACGTGCTCAAGTACGCGCACTTCGGCGACGACTTCGCCTTCCCCGATCTCGGTCCGACCGCGATCTGGGGCGACGCAGCCGTGTGGGTGCCCCAAGCGCTGTGGCACGCGTACGGCGATCGTGACCGGCTCGCCGCGCACTACCCCGCGATGGTCCTCCACCTCGAATCCGTCGAGCGCGTGCTCTCGCCCTCCGGTCTCTGGGACGAGGGGTTCCAGTTCGCCGACTGGCTCGACCCCGATGCTCCGCCGCAGGACGCGGCCGCAGCCAAGGCCGACCCGCACGTGGTGGCGACGGCCTCGCTGTTCCGCTCGGCGTCGTTCGCCGCCGTGGCCGCGGGAATCCTCGGGCTCGACTCCGACGCCGAGCGGTGGACCCTGCTCGCGGACCGCACGCGCGCCGCGTTCGTAGAGCACTACGTCCAGGCGGACGGGCGTATCCGCTCCGACTGTTCGACGGTGTACGCGCTGGCGATCTGCTTCGGGCTGCTCGACGACGACGGCCGTCGATCGGCGGGGGACCGGCTCGCTGAGCTCGTGCGCGCCTCCGGCTTCCGGGTGACCACGGGATTCGCGGGCACGCCCTTCGTGACGTGGGCGCTGTCGGACACCGGCCACGTCGCGGAGGCGTATGGCCTGCTGCTGGAGCGGGGGTGCCCGTCGTGGCTGTACCCCGTGACGATGGGTGCGACGACGATCTGGGAACGCTGGGACTCCATGCTGCCCGACGGCACGATCAACACGGGCGAGATGACGAGCTTCAACCATTACGCGCTCGGCGCGGTCGCTGACTGGATCTATCAGGTCGTGGGCGGGATCCGGCCCGCGGACCCGGGCTACGCCCGGGTGCGGATCGAGCCCGTGCCGGGGCCGGGGATCGACTGGGCGCGCACCAGGTTCGAAGCTCCGGCGGGGGCGATCGAGACGTCGTGGCGAACGACCGGGGACGTGTTCGACCTCGAGGTGCGGCTCCCCGACGGGCTGCCGGCGCGCATCGTGCTGCCGGACGGCGCGGTCCACGAGGTGACCGGAGGCGAGCACGCCTACCGCGTCGGCTGAACGGGCGGTGCTCTAGGCTCGCTGCGGAGGTGAGCGAGCGATGGCGGTGAGCGTGCGGGACGTGGCGAACGCCGCCGGCGTCTCCGTGGGCACCGTCTCGAACGTGCTCAACCGCCCCGACCGGGTGGCGCCCGCCACGGTCGCGCGCGTGCTCGCCGCCATCGACGAGCTCGGCTTCGTCCGCAACGATGCCGCACGTCAGCTACGCGTCGGGCGCAGTCGTTCGATCGGTCTGGTCGTGCTCGACCTGCGCAACCCGTTCTTCACCGAGGTCGCGCGAGGAGCGGAGGAGCGCGCGGCCGAGCTCGGGATGACGGTGCTCGTCGCCAACAGCGACGAGCGCAGCGACCGAGAGGCGATGAACCTCGACATGTTCGAGGAGCAGCGCGTGTTCGGCGTGCTCGTGACGCCGGTGGCCGACGTCCTCTCGCGGGTGCAGCGGTTGCGCCAGCACGGCACGCCGGCGGTCCTGGTCGATCGCGCGGCGAAGGAGCCGGGGTTCGCCTCCGTGGCCGTGGACGACGTGGCAGGCGGCCGCCTCGCCGCGGAGCACCTGCTGGAAGCGGGGCGCCGTCGCATCGCCTTCGTCGGCGGACCGGTGGCCCTGCGTCAGGTCGGCGACCGCCTCGAGGGCGCCCAGCGTGCGGTCGCAGCGGTTCCGGGGGCGACGCTGGAGTTCGTGGGCACAGGTGCGCTCACGGTGGCGGAGGGACGGGCGGCGGCCGCCCGCATCCTGGAGCGTCCCCCGGGGTCCCGACCGGATGCCGTGTTCGCCGCCAACGACCTGCTCGCGCTCGGCGTCCTGCAGTCGCTCGTCATGACGGGCACGACGCGGGTGCCCGAGGAGATCGCGCTTATCGGCTACGACGACATCGACTTCGCGTCCGCTGCGGTGGTCCCCCTCAGCTCCGTCCGTCAGCCCGCCTCGCTGATCGGCGCGACGGCGGTCGACCTGCTCGTCGAGGTCGCCGAGGGTCGGGTGCCGCAGCAGGAGCAGGTGCTCTTCCAGCCCGAGCTCGTCGTGCGCGCCTCGACGTCCGGCTGAGCCGGACCGCCGATCCTCACCGCAGCGCGAGGGCCTCCGAGAGCGCCGTCAGCGCGCGGTCGACATCGTCCAGCGGGAGCACCTGCACGCAGACGTGATCGGCGCCGGCCTCGAGGTGCGCCCGCACCGCGCGGGCCAGGGCGGCCGCGTCCCCGTGGGCGATGATCGCGTCCACCAGCGCGTCGCTGCCCTCGCCCGCGACGTCGGCGTCGCCGAAGCCGGCTCGGCGCATGTTGCCCACGTAGTTGGACAGCCCCAGATAGCGGCGCATGAACGGGCGGACCGTCGCCCGCACGCGCTCCCGGTCCTCGTCGAGCACGATCGTCTGCTCCGGGGCCACGAGCGCATCGGGTCCGAGGGCCTCCCGCGCCTCGCGGGTCTGCGCCGGCACGGTGAGATACGGATGCGTCCCGGCACTGCGCTCGGCCGCGAGCTGCAGCATCCGTGGCCCGAGCGCGGAGAGCACCCGAGCCTCGGCCGGCACGCCGCGGTCGTCGAGCACGTCCAGGAAGGCCGCCATCGCCTCCAGCGGCTTGGCGCGCTCGGCCGTCGCCTCGCGGTGGCCGGAGCCGACCCCGAGCAGCAGCCGCCCGGGATGCCGCGCCTCGATGCGGTGGAACGAGTCGGCGAGCTCGGCCGCATCCTCGTTCCAGATGTTGACGATGCCGGTCGCCACCCGCAGGCGGCCGGTCGCGTCGAGCACCTCCTCGGCACGCGTCAGATCGGCCCCGGGCGAGCCGCCGAGCCAGAGCGCGCCGTATCCGAGGTCCTCGATCCGCGCACCCAGCGCGGCATCGACGAGGTCGTTCGACCGCCACACGCCGACCGTGCCGAGTCGTTCGCTCCAGGTCATCGTCGCTTCCTCTCCGGCCGGCCGTCGGAGCCGGTGCCTGCTCGGACTCAACCGCGCGCGCGTCCGGGATGTTCCGCGGCCGTCTCGGCGCGCACCTCGGCCACTGCGTCGGCCAGCTCGCTCTCGGTCACGAGGTCGTCCCCCGGGACGACCGGCATCGGGCGGGTCTGGTCCATCGTCAGGCCGAAACGTCGCGTGCGGTCCCGGTGCAGCCGCCCGCTCGCCAGCATCCAGCCCAGTCCGATGGCGCAGGCGATCAGTCCCGCCGCCGAGCCGACCTCGATCGCGCGCCGGGGGCCGAACGTGTCGGCGACCCATCCCACGATGGGCGCGCCGATGGGCGTGGCGCCCATGAGCACCGCCATGTACAGCGCCATCACCCGCCCTCGGAGGGCCGGCGCGGTCGTGGTCTGCACGTACCCGTTCGCCGTCGTGAGGATCGTCACGGTGCTGAAGCCCACGAACACGAGCATCACCGCGTACAGCCCGTAGGCGGGCATGAGCGAGGAGACGAGCGAGACCAGCCCGAACGCGCCGGTCGCGATGACGACGACCCGCATCCGTGCCCGGTCGCGACGTGCCGCCATGAGCGCCCCCGCGAGCGAGCCGATCGCGAGGACCGAGCTCAGCAGGCCGTAGCCGTCGGCGGCCTGCCCGAACTCCAGGGCCATGGTCGAGGCGAAGATGGGGAAGTTCATGCCGAACGCGCCGATGAGGAAGACCATCAGGAACGTCACGCGCAGGTCGGGTCGGCCGAGGACGTAGCGGAAGCCGTCCGCGATGCGCCCGCGTGTGCCCGAGCGCGGCCGGGGCACGAGCTCGCCGACGTGCATGGCGGCGAGGGCCAGGAGCATCGCGAGGAACGTCAGCGCGTTGACGAGGAACACCCAGCCGGTGCCGATCAGCACGATGAGCACGCCGCCGACGGCCGGGCCGATCAGACGGGCCATGTTGAAGGACGCCGAGTTCAGGGCGATCGCGTTGGACGCGTTCTCGGTCGAGACCACATCCGACACGAACGCCTGTCTCGCCGGGGCGTCGAAGGCGTTCACGACGCCGAGCGCCAGGGCGAAGCACCACATGAGCGGAAGCGTCATCGCGCCCGAGAGCAGCAGGACGCCGGCGCCCACCGCGAGGGCGAGCAGCGAGGACTGGGTGACCATGAGCAGCCGACGGCGATCGAACCGGTCGGCGACCCACCCGGTGATGCTCACCAGGAGCAGCGGAGGTCCGAACTGCAGCGCCATCGTGACGCCCATCGCGGCCGCGTCGTTGTCGGTCAGCTCGGTGAGCACGACCCAGTCCTGCGCGGTCGACTGCATCCAGCCGCCGATGTTGGACACGAGCGCCCCGAGGAACCAGACGCGGTAGTTGTAGAGCGAGAGCGAGCGGAACATGCGCAGACGGGTCATCGGTCGGCGACCCGTCGGAGCAGGGGGACCGCGGCCATGAGCGTCGCGCGCTCGTCGTCGCTCAGATCGTCCAGTGCGCCCTCGAGCCAGGCGTCGCGACGTCGCTGCGTCTCTTCGACGAGCAGGCGTCCGACATCCGTGATCGTGACGTTGACCTTGCGGCGGTCGGTCTCATCGGGGGAGCGGGCGACGAACCCGGACTCCTCGAGGCAGTTGACGGTGCGGTTCATGCTCGGCGCGCTGACCCGCTCGAGCTCCGCGAGCTCACCGGGGGTGTGTGGGCCGTGGCGGCGGAGGAGGGCCAGCACGGCGAACTGCGCGTCGCTCATGTCGTCGAGACCGCGCTGGAGGCGCAGGCGTCGCGCGAGCCGGAAGGTCGCCATCCGCAGCGCGACCGCATCCGTCGCCTCGTCGCCCAGCACCATCCGCCCGCCCTTCGTTCCATTCATTAGCCTAGCTCATTAGCCTCCCTAATGACCGCGAGACCAGTCTCGTGCGCCGAGACCGGCGAGAAAACCACCGGTCTCGGCGCCGCGGACTGGTCTCGCGGTCAAGGTGGGGGCGCGGGGGCTAGGGGAGGGGGCGGAGGGCGGCGCGGGCCTGGCGGGGGGTGGATGCGGTGACCTCGAAGAGATCGCCCGTCAGGGTGAGCGTGGCCCCGGTCTCGCGCTCGGCGCACGACGGGCCCACCCACAGCTCGACCTCGCCGGGCTCGACGACGCGCCGCATCCGCCGGTCGCTGAACGCGAGGCGGGATGCCGGCACCTCGAACGCGACCTCGGTCGCCGCTCCGGGCTCGAGGTCGACGCGGGCGTAGGCGAGCAGCTGCGCCACCGGCCGCGTGACCGACCCCACGACGTCGCGCGCGTACAGCTGCACGACGTCGGTGCCGGCGCGCGTTCCCGTGTTCCGCACCCACACGGTGGCGGTGAACGTGTCACCCGCCCGCACCTCGGGCGCGACGGTGAGGCCGGTGCGGGCGAACGTCGTGTACGAGAGCCCGAACCCGAACGGCCGCACGGGCGTGCTGTCGGCGCTCGTGATCTCGGACGGACCGCCCAGGGCCGGATGCAGGTACGTGTAGGGCTGTGCTCCCGCCGACCGCGGCATCGACACCGGCAGCCGACCCGACGGCGCGACGTCCCCGGCGAGGACGGCCGCCAAGGCAGTGGCGCCCTCCTCGCCGGGGAAGAACGACTGCAGCACCGAGACGGGTGCCGGCAGCTCGTCGAGCGCCCAGCCGATGGCGTAGGGCCGACCGGACAGCACGACGAGCACGACCGGCGTGCCGGTGGCTGCGACGGCCGTCACGAGCTCGCGCTGCACGCCCGGCAGCTCGAGCGACTCGACGTCGTTGCCCTCGCCCACCGTGCCGCGGCCGAAGAGGCCGGCCCGGTCGCCGACGGCGATGATGGCGACGTCCGCGTCCGCCGCCGCCGCGACGGCCGCGGCGATGCCCGTCCGGTCCTCCCCCTCGACGTCGCAGCCGCGCTCGACGGCGATCGCCGCATCCGGGAAGCGCGCGGACAACGCCTCGTGCAGTGTCGGGATCTCGAACCCCATCGGCGTCTCCGGATGGTGCGCCAGCACGTGGTTCGCGAACGAGTAGCAGCCCATCAGGGCCTCGGCCGCCGCCGCGTTGGGACCGAGCAGCGCGATGCGGGCGGGGGCGGCGAGCGGGAGCGGGGCGTCGTTGCGCAGCAGGACGATCGACTCCTCGGCGATCCGCCGGGCCAGCCGCCGGTGCGCGGGCGAGTCGAGCTCGACGCTCTCCGGGGGAGAGGCGAAGTCCGCGTCCAGCAGCCCGAGCTCCTCCTTCTGCGCGAGCACGCGCCGCACGGCGCGGTCCACGAGCGAGGCGGGGACCTCGCCCGAGCGCACGAGCTCCGCGAGCTCCGGATAGGCATCGCCGGTGGGCAGCTCGACGTCGATCCCCGCCGTGAGGGCCAGCGCCGCCGCCCGGGCCTTGTCGGGCGCGACGGCGTGCATCGTGTGCAGGAAGGCGACGGCGAAGTAGTCGGCCACCACGACGCCGTCGAAGCCCCAGGTGTCGCGCAGCAGGTCGGTCAGCAGCTCGGATGCCGAGGCCACCGGGACGCCGTCGATCTCGGCGTAGGAGTTCATGACCGACCGCACGCCGCCGTCGCGCACGGCCATCTCGAACGGCGGCAGGAACACGTCCTGCAGCTCGCGTCGGCCCGCGTGCACCGGGGCGTGGTTGCGCGCGGCCTGCGATCCGGAGTAGCCGACGAAGTGCTTCAGCGTCGCGTGGACGCCCGAGCCCTGCAGCCCCCGGACGTACGCCGTGCCGATCGTCCCCACGACGTAGGGGTCCTCCGCGATGCACTCCTCCACGCGACCCCACCGGGGGTCGCGGATGACGTCGAGCACGGGGGCCAGACCCTGATGGATGCCGAGCTCGCGCATGGACGCGCCGATCACGGCGCCCAGCTCCTCGATCAGCGCGGGGTCGAAGCCGGCGCCCCAGGCGAGCGGGGAGGGGAACGTGGCCGCCTGCCACGCCGCGAGCCCCGTCAGGCACTCCTCGTGCACGAGCGCCGGGATGCCCAGGCGGGTCTCGGTGCGCAGGCGACGCTGCTCTGTCCACAGCCAGCGGGCGCGCTCGATGGGGTCGACCGGACGCGTGCCGTACACGCGGGTGAGGTGTCCGAGGCCGTGCACGGTCGCATCCTCGTAGCGCGTGGAGGTCGCCATCTCGTCGGACAGCGGGGCCACGACCTCGTCGCCCTGGTCGACCCAGAAGCCGACCAGCTGAGCCAGCTTCTCCTCGAGGGTCATCTCTGCCAGCAGGGCCTCGATGCGCGTGGAGGGGAGGGATGCCGCGGCCCGGTGCGCGGCGGTGTCGATCGTCATTCTTCTTCTCAGCCCTTCACCGCACCGGTCAGCCCGCCGACGATGCGTCGTTCGAACAGGCTGAAGAACACGAGCGCGGGGATCATCGACAGCGACGTGAACGCGAGCACTTTGGCCGTGTCGACCGCGTACTGCGAGGCGAACGCCTGGGTTCCCAGGGGCAGGGTGAAAGTCGCCTCGTTGTTCAGGATGAACAGCGGCAGCATGTACGAGTTCCAGCTGGCGATGAACGCGAGGATGCCGACGGTGATCACTCCCGGCAGCGACAGCGGCAGGACCATCCGCCAGAAGAAGCCGAGCCGGCTGCAGCCGTCGATCGACGCCGCCTCCTGCAGCTCATGGGGGATCGCGCCGAGGAACGGCACGAGGATGATGATGGTCATCGGAAGGGCGAAGGCGATCTGCGGCACGATGACGCCCGCGAGCGAGTTCATGAGCCCGAGGTCGCGGACGAGGATGTACAGCGGGGTGATCGCGACCGTCATCGGGAACATGAGGCCCGCGGTGAAGACGGCGTACACGACGCCGCGGCCGCGGAACGAGTAGCGCGAGAGCGCGAAGGCGGCCATGAGCCCGAGGCCGACCACGAAGGCGGTGGTCGCGACCGCGGCGATGGCGGAGTTGCCGACCTGCTGCCAGAACACGCCGCTCGTGAGCACGCCGAGATAGTTCTCCCCGTTCCAGGTCGAGGGCAGGCCGGATGGGTCCACCGTGATCTCGGAGTTCGTGCGGAAGCCGCCGATGATGATGTAGGCGACGGGCGCGAGCATGAGACCGATGAGGACCAGCGCGACGAAGTAGATGACGAGTCCGGACCCGCGGCGCGGGGGCTTCTGACCGGTGCGCGGCGGCCGGCGCGAGCCGGGCGCGACGATCGCGGCGGTGGCGGTCATCTGACACCTCCCGTGATGGCGCCCGCGGTGTCACGGCGCAGGACGAACCGCTGGTACACGAGAGCGATGATGAGCGAGATGAGGAACATGACGACGGCGACGGCGCTGCCGTAGCCGTAGCTGCCCGCGTTGCGGCCGTTGGCGACCATGTAGGTGGCCATGGTCGAGGTGCCGGCCGTCGAGGCGACGTACTGGCCCCAGATGATCCAGACGAGGTCGAACAGCTGCAGCGAGCCGATGATCGAGAGGAACGCCCAGATGCGGATGGTCGGGCCCATGAGGGGCAGGACGATGTGCCGCTGGATCTGCCAGTAGGACGCGCCGTCGATGGCCGCGGCCTCGCTGAGCTCCTCCGGGATGCCCTGGAGCCCGGCGAGGAAGAGGATGACGGCGAAGCCGACGTATTTCCAGGTGATGATGATCAACAGCGTCCAGATCGCGATGCCCGGGTCGGAGATCCAGTCGGTCCGCAGGAAGCCCAGCCCGATCTTCTCGAGCAGGCCGTTGAGCGCGCCGTCGGACTGCAGCATGAGGCTCCAGCCGAGTCCGACGACGACCTCGCTGATCACGTAGGGGACGAAGATCAGCACCCGGATGGCGGACTGGAAGCGGAGCTTGCGGTTCAGCAGCAGCGCGAGCCCGATCGCGATCGGTCCCTGCACCACGAGCGACATGACGACGATGAACGCGTTGTGGCCGAGCGCCTCGTGGAAGCCGGGGTCCGTGAGGATCGTCACGTAGTTCTTGATCCCGACGAAGTCGGTGGGGGTGCCGTAGCCGGACCAGCTGAAGAACCCGTAGTACGCGGCCATCGCGACCGGGAGGATCACGAAGGCGGCGAACACGATGAGCGCCGGCGCGATGAGGATCGTCAGCTCGGCCCGCGTCGCCCACCGCCGGCGCCGCGTCGACGCGCGGGCGGTGGGCGCGGCCGGGGGCAGCGCGGCGCCGCCCCCGGCCGGGAGGAGGCTCCCGGGCGCTGTCGCGTCGATGGTGGTGCTCTCGCTCACGGAAGCCATCCCTCCCTCCGTCAGGACTTGGCGGCCGCGGCGTTGACCGCGTCGACGATGTCCTGGGCGCCGCCCTTGCCCGCGAACATGTTGACGACCGCGACGTTGAGCGCGTTGCCGACGTTCTGGCCGTACACCGTGTCGAGCCACAGCACGACGTAGGGCGCCTTGCCGTAGGCGGCGAGGATGGCCTGCAGGGCGGGGTCGGTCACGGCCGACTGCGCCTCCGTGGATGCCGGCAGCGTCTGGAAGGCCTTGGCATAGCCCTCCTGCTGCTCCTTCTGCGTGATGAAGTTGAGGAAGTCCACGCACTCCTTCGGGGCGTTGACCCAGCACGAGAACCCGTCGACGCCGCCCATCATGGCGCCGGGCTCGCCGTCGCCGCCCGGGACCTCCGGGAAGGCGAACCAGCTGAGGTCCGCCAGCGGCTTCTGGTCGGGGGTGAGAGAGGCGATCACGCCCGGGTCCCAGGCGCCCATGAGCTCCATGGCGGCCTGGTGGTTGGCGATGAGGCCCGCGGACGAGCCCGCGCCCTGCTGCGCCGCGGTCGTGAGGAAGCCGTCGTTGAACGGCTTCGTGTCGACGAACGCCTGCAGGTTCTTGCCGGCCTCGAGCCAGCAGGGGTCGTCGAAGCTGCGGTCGGAGGCGGCCTTGTCGATCGCGTCCTTCGAGCATGCGCGCAGGGCGAAGTTGTAGTACCAGTGCGCGGCCGGCCACGCGTCCTTCGCCCCGACGGCGATGGGGGTGATGCCGGCTCCCTTGAGCTGGGCGTTGGTGCTCTCGAGCTGGTCGATCGTGGTGGGCGTGCTCGTCACACCGCCCTTGGCGAACAGCTCGGTGGAGTAGAAGATGCCGGAGGGGAGGATCGAGACCGGCATTCCGTAGTCCTTCCCGTCGACCTCGAACGCCGAGAGCGCTCCGCCGACGGCGGACTTCGCCTCGGGGCTGATCGCATCCGTGATGTCCATGACCTGGCCGGCCTTGACGACGTCCGCGAGCTTGCCGCCGCCGCGGGCCATGAAGATGTCGGGGGCGTCGCCGGAGTTGAGGGCGGTCTGAAGCTTGCCGTCCATCTCCTCGTTCTGGATCGCCTGGATCTCGATCTTCACCGTGGGGTGTGCGGCCTCGAAGGCCGCGGCGGTGTCCTGCCAGTACTGCTTGCCGTCACCCGTGGTCGAGTTGTGCCAGAACGTCAGCGTGACGGTGCCGTCGGCACCCGTGCCGGATCCGCCGCCGGTGCAGCCGCTGAGGGCGAGCGCCCCCGCGACCAGGACGGCGGCGCCGCCCAGGATCGTCCGGATTCTCATGTGATTCCAACCTCTTCTCATCATCGAGGCGCATCCCGGAGGGGGATGCGGCGGTATGGACACGACGGTTCGGGCACCTCTGCCTCGACGACCTCACGTCGTGCAAGACCCGGACGAGGGGACCGGGCGGTGTCAGTGTGACAATCCGGTGGGGGAGTGTCAAACGTTTTCGAAATCAATTTCCACGCGGCTATGCTGAGTCCGATGACGCGCAGAGCCACGATCCACGACGTCGCGGCGGCGGCCGGCGTCTCGGTCGCCACCGTGTCCAAGGCGGTCAACGGCCGCTACGGCGTCGCGCCCGAGACATCCGCGCGCGTCATGGCGGCGGTCGAGGCGCTGGGCTACGAGTCGAGCCTCGTCGCCAGCTCCATGCGCTCCCGCCGCACGGGTGTCATCGGGGTGCTGGTCGCCGACGTCGAGCCGTTCTCGGCGGAGGTCCTCAAGGGCGTGGCCCGCGGGCTCGCCGACACGAGCTACGACCTCATGGCCTACAGCGGGTCGCATCGTCAGGGACCGGGGTGGGAGCGCCGTTCGCTCAGCCGCCTGTCCGGAACGCTCATCGACGGGGTCATCATGGTGACCCCGACGGTCGTCAACATCGCGGCGGAGGTGCCCGTGGTCGCCGTCGATCCGCACACGGGCGGGGTCGACATCCCGACCGTGGAGGCCGACAGCTTCGGCGGCGCGCAGCAGGCCGTGCGCTATCTCGTCGGCCTCGGCCATCGGCGCATCGGATTCATCGCGGGACGCCCCGACCTGCGCTCCGCCGCGGCCCGCGACGCCGGATACCGCGCGGCGCTGTCCGAGGCCGGCATCCCCTTCGACCCGGCCCTGGTGGGCATCGGCCGGTACGAGGAGGATGTCGCCCGCGACGCCGCGCAGAGCATGCTCTCTCTCGCGGACAGGCCGACCGCGATCTTCGCGGCCAACGACCTGTCTGCGCTCTCGATCATCGCGGTGGCGCGCGAGGCGGGGCTCAGCGTGCCGCGCGACCTCTCGGTCGTGGGCTTCGACGACGTGCCCGAGGCGGCGCAGGCCGATCCCGGTCTCACGACCGTCCGTCAGCCCATGCAGCACATCGGCGAGGTGGCCGCGCGGCTCGTCATCGCGCTCATGAACGGCGAGACGCCCGAGGCGATGCACTACCGTCTCGCGACCCGGCTCGTGGAGCGCGGCACGACGGCGCCGCCGCGCGGCTGAGGGCGTCGCGCCCCCGCCGGCCACCCGCATCCGCCCCGACGAAGGAGTGACATGGGCCGTTACCGCAACCCGATCCTGCCCGGCTGCCATCCCGACCCGAGCATCTGCCGCCTCGGCGACCGCTACCTGCTCGTGACCTCGACGTTCGAGTACCTGCCGGGGCTGCCCGTGCACGCCTCGACGAACCTCGTCGACTGGGAGCTCGTCGGCCACGCGATCCACCGCGAGGAGCAGCTCGACCTGCGTGGACTGGACGGGTCGAGCGGCCTGTACGCCCCGACGATCCGCGTGGTCGGCGGCCGGCTCGTCGTCGTGTGCACGGTCGTCGGGTCGGAGGAGGGCCCCTGGTCCGGCCGGACCGGCCACTTCCTCGTGACCGCCGAGGATCCCGCGGGCCCCTGGTCCGACCCGGTCTGGATCGACGGTGTCGGCGGGTTCGACCCCTCGATCACGGTCGACGGCGACCGGGTCTGGCTCTGCGGCACGCGCCTGGCGGCGGCGGCCGAGTGGCCGGGCAGGACCGAGGTGTGGATCGCGGAGCTCGACCTCGAGAGCGGCGCGCTGCGCGGCGAGCCCGTGCCGATCTGGACGGGGGCCGCCGCCCGGGCGGTCTGGGCCGAGGGGCCGCACGTGCTGCCCCGCCCGGGCGGCGGATGGATGCTGTTGGCCGCCGAGGGCGGCACGGACCTCGACCACGCGGTCGTCACCGCCTACGCGGAGGAGATCACCGGCCCCTACACGGGCGACACCGGGAACCCGCGGCTCACGCACCGCGACCTGGGCTCCGGCGCCGAGATCGTCGCGGTCGGGCACGCCGATCTGGTCGACACGCCCGCGGGGGAGACCTGGGCCGTCGCGCTCGGGTCGCATCCCGTCGCTGGCCGCCGGGGGCTCCTCGGCCGGCGCACCTCGCTCGTGCCGGTCGGCTGGGAGGGCGCCCGGCCGCTGTTCGCGCCCGGCACGGCCCGTGTCGCCCCGGTGGTCGAGGCGCCCGGCGTGCCGGACGCCGCGCCGTGGCCGAGTCTCGTGGTGGACGACTTCGACGGGGTGACGCTCGACCCCGCCTGGAACGGCGTGGGCCGGATGCCGCAGCTGTTCGCGGATCCCGTCGCCCGTCCGGGGCACGTCAGGCTCCGGGCGGGCGACGACCCGGGGACCGTCGGGCTGCCCGCGTTCCTGGGGCGTCGGCTGCCGAGCGAGCGGACACGCGTCGAGGCGACCGTGGCGACGGTGCCGGGCGAGGGGACGCTGCGGGCCGGCCTCCTCCTGCGCGTCGGCGAACGGCAGCTGCTCGAGCTCGCGGTCGACCGGGGCGGCGAGGTCGTGCTCGCGCGCGTCCAGGGCGGCCTGCGCGCCGAGCTGGCACGCGGGCGGGTCGCGGCATCCGGGCCGGTCCTGCTCGGGCTCGAGATCGTCGACCTGGTGGCGGCCGCATCCGTCGACGGGGTGCCGCTCGCGAGCGTCGACGTCGCGGGTCTCGCGCCGCTGCCGCCGCGGGGGTTCGTCGGGGCGTGGGTCGGGCCGTTCGCCGCCGGTGACGGCTTCGTCGACGTCGATCGGGTGGTGCTCGAGACGTTGCCGGGGGTGTGAGGAGGGGCGCCTAGGTGCCCGAGGGCGACGCCAGCAGCGGTGCGAAGGCGAGCTCGGCGGCGCCCACCAGCAGCCGGTCGTCGGCGAGCGACGCCGAGCGGATGTCGAGGTCCTCTGCGCACGCGGGCATCGACTGCGCGCGCACCTCGTCGACGAAGCCCGCCGGATCGCGCTCGGCGAGCATCGCGAGGAATCCGCCCAGCACCACCACCGACGGGTTCAGCACATTGACCGCGTTCGCGAGCGCGGTGGCCAGGATGCGGCGCTGTCGGGCGATCTCGTCGCGCACCGTCCGGTCGCTCGCGCCCGCGAGGGCCGCCGCCAGCGCGGCGTCGTCGCTCGCGCCGAGGCCCGCCGCGGCGAGCAGCCGGTCGCGGTTGACCTCGTCCTCCAGCACGCCGCCGGGCACGCGGCGGTCGGCGGCGTCCTCGATGCCGGGCCGGTTCTGGCCGAACTCCCCGGCGTAGCCGCCCGCGCCGCCCACTGGCATCCCGCCCACGATGAGGCCGCCGCCGATGCCGCTCGCGCCGCCGTTGAGGTAGACGACGTCGGCGGCGTCCCGCGCCGCCCCGAAGAGGTGCTCGGCGCGGGCGCCGAGGGTCGCATCGTTGCCGACCGCGGTCGCGATGCCCGTCGCGGCCTCGACCAGGTCGCGCAGCGGGACGTCGTGCCAGCCGAGGTGCGGCGCATCCCGCACGAGTCCGTCCCCGGCGCGGACGAGGCCCGGCACGGCGAGCCCGATCCCGACCGTGCGCGCGGGCGCCCAGCGCGTGAGCTGCGCGGCGATCGCGGCGACGGCGGACTCCGCGGTCGGGGGCGCGTCGAAGGGCAGGCGCACGCGGTCGCGCACGACGCGGTCGAGGCCCACGCGCGCCATCGTGAGCGCGTCGACCTCGGGGTTGGCGGCGACGGCGACGACGTCGGGGGACGCGTGCACGAGCGGGGAGGGCCGGCCGACGCGGCGCGCCGGGTCCGATCCCGACTGCGACACGAGGCCCTGGCGCTCGAGCTCGGCGACGAGGTCCGCGGTCGTGGACCGGTTGAGGCCGGTGCGTTCGGTGAGCGCGGCCCGGGCGAGCGGTCCCTCGCGGTGTATCAGGCCCAGGACGAGCGACAGGTTGCGTCGCCGCATCCCGGTCGTGTCCGCACTCGCGCTCATCGTCACATCGTAGTATGTTGTGAGCGGCAACTTATTGACTCGCGCGAAGGAGCGACATGCCCACCCCCACCCCCGCCGACAAGTTCACGTTCGGTCTCTGGACCATCGGCTACAACGGCGCCGACCCGTTCGGCGGGCCGACCCGCCCCGCTCTCGACGTCGTGCACGCCGTCGAGAAGCTCGCCGAGCTCGGTGCCTACGGGCTCACCTTCCACGACGACGACCTCTTCGCCTTCGGCTCGACGGAGGCCGAGCGCCAGACGCAGATCGACCGTCTCAAGGGCGCGCTGGCGGACACGGGCCTGACCGTGCCGATGGTGACGACCAACCTCTTCAGCGCCCCGGTCTTCAAGGACGGCGGCTTCACCTCCAACGACCGCGCCGTGCGCCGGTACGCGATCCGCAAGGTGCTGCGCCAGCTCGACCTTGGCGCCGAGCTCGGCGCCAAGACGTTCGTCATGTGGGGCGGCCGCGAGGGCGCCGAGTACGACTCCGCGAAGGACATCCGCCAGGCGCTCGAGCGCTACCGCGAGGCCGTCAACTTCCTCGGCGACTACGTCGTCGACAAGGGCTACGACATCCGCTTCGCGATCGAGCCGAAGCCGAACGAGCCCCGCGGCGACATCCTGCTTCCGACGCTCGGGCACGCGCTCGCCTTCATCGACTCGCTCGAGCGTCCCGAGCTCGTGGGACTGAACCCCGAGGTCGGGCACGAGCAGATGGCGGGTCTGAACTTCGCCGCCGGCATCGCCCAGGCGCTGTATCACGGCAAGCTCTTCCACATCGACCTCAACGGTCAGCGGGGCATCAAGTACGACCAGGACCTCGTGTTCGGCCACGGCGACCTGCACAACGCGTTCGCCCTCGTCGACCTGCTCGAGAACGGCGGTCCCGGCGGAGTCCCGGCCTACGACGGCCCGCGCCACTTCGACTACAAGCCCTCCCGCACCGAGGACGAGACCGGCGTCTGGGAGTCGGCCGCGGCCAACATGCGCACCTACCTGCTGCTCAAGGAGCGTGCGGCCGCGTTCCGCGCCGACCCCGAGGTGCAGGAGGCGCTCGCCGCCGCCCGCGTCCCGGAGCTCGCGCAGCCGACGTTCGGCGAGGGCGAGACGTACGACGACTTCGTCGCCGACCGCTCCGCCTATGAGGACTTCGCGGCCGACGAGTACTTCGGCGGCAAGGGCTTCGGCTTCGTGCGGCTTCAGCAGCTCGCGACCGAGCACCTGCTCGGCGCGCGCTGACCCGCATCCCCTGACCGCGAGACCAGTCTCGCGCGCCGAGACCGGTGGGTTTCCCGCCGGTCTCGGCGCCGCGGACTGGTCTCGCGGTAAGCCAGTACGAAGGAGGGGCGCCATGGCGCTCGTGGCGGGGGTCGACTCGTCGACCCAGTCGTGCAAGGTCGTCGTGGTCGACACGGCCACCGGGGAGATCGTCCGGCAGGGGCGCGCGTCGCACCCCGACGGCACGGAGGTCGACCCCGCCGCCTGGTGGGACGCCCTGCAGGCGGCGATCGCGGATGCCGGTGGTCTGGCGGATGTCGCGGCCTGGTCGATCGGCGGCCAGCAGCACGGCATGGTCGCCCTCGACGCGGAGGGCCGCGTCGTGCGCCCCGCGCTGCTGTGGAACGACACCCGCTCGGCGGGAGCGGCGCGCGACCTCATCGCCGAGTTCGGCGCCCCGGCGCTCGCCGAGCGCACGGGGCTCGTGCCGGTCGCGTCGTTCACGATCACCAAGCTCCGCTGGCTCCGCGACGCCGAGCCGCATCGCGCGTCGCGCGTCGCCGCCGTCGCCCTCCCGCACGACTGGCTCACCTGGCGGCTGCGCGGGTTCGGCCCCGCCGGCGAGTCGCCGCGCGGTCCGGTGCTCGAGGAGCTCGTCACCGACCGCTCCGACGCCTCCGGCACCGGCTACTGGCGTCCCGACACCGGCGACTACGACCGCGAGCTGCTCGTGGCCGCCCTCGGCCACGACGCGATCCTGCCGCGCGTGCTCGGGCCGTCGCAGTGGGTCACGGATGCCGAGGGTCGCCGCGTCGGCCCCGGCGCGGGGGACAACGCCGGCGCTGCGCTGGGCGTGGGGGCCGCCGCGGGGGATGTCGTCGTCTCGATCGGCACCAGCGGCACGGTGTTCGCGGTCAGCGCCGAGCGGACGATCGATCCCTCCGGGACGGTCGCGGGGTTCGCCGACGCCTCGGGCAGCTACCTGCCGATCGTGGTCACGCTCAACGCGGCCCGTGTCCTCGACGCGATCGCGCGGCTGCTGGGCGTCGACCACGCCGGTCTCAGCGACCTCGCCCTCGCCGCCGAGCCGGGGGCGGCGGGGCTGACCCTCGTGCCCTACTTCGAGGGGGAGCGCACGCCCAACCTCCCGGATGCGACCGCATCGCTGACGGGGATGACGCTGGCCTCCACGACGCGGGAGAACCTCGCGCGCGCGGCGGTCGAGGGCATGCTCTCGGGTCTGGGCGCGGGCCTGGACGCCCTCCGCGAGCTCGGCGTGCCGCTGCGCCGGGCGCTGCTGATCGGGGGCGCCGCCCAGTCGCCCGCGGTGCGCGCGGTCGCGCCGGGCGTGCTGGGGCTTCCGGTCGAGGTGCCGGCTCCCGGCGAGTACGTGGCGCTCGGCGCCGCACGGCAGGCGGCATCCGTGCTCGCGGCGTGACGCGGCCGGCGCGCGACGCATCGTCGGCTCCCAGCAACGGGTCGTAGGGTCGGGCGCATGACGATTCCCCTCGACGCGGAGCCCGTCTACGTCTCGATCGCCGAGCTCCATGCCGCCCGTGATCAGATCCAGCGCTTCCTGCTGGAGTATCGCTTCGGGATGCAGGAGATCGAGACCAAGATCTCGATCCTCCGCGACGAGTTCCTGAACATGCACGACTACAACCCGATCGAGCATGTGACGAGCCGGGTCAAGTCGCCCGACAGCCTCGTCGAGAAGGTGGCGCGCAAGGGCATCGATCCCGGGTTCGAGTCGATCCGCGAGCACATCACCGATGTGGCCGGCGTCCGCGTCACGTGCAGCTTCACGGCCGACGCGTACCGGCTGTTCGACCTGCTCACCCGGCAGGACGACATCACGGTGCGCGCGGTGAAGGACTACATCGCCGAGCCGAAGCCGAACGGCTACAAGAGCCTGCACGCGATCGTCGAGGTGCCCGTGTTCCTCTCGACGGGCACGGTGCAGGTGCCCGTCGAGGTCCAGTTCCGCACGATCGCGATGGACTTCTGGGCGAGCCTCGAGCACAAGATCCATTACAAGTACGCCGGGTCGGTCCCCGACCACCTCGTCGGGAGCCTGAAGGATGCCGCCGACACGGCCGCCGCGCTCGACGAGCGGATGGAGCGACTCCATCGCGAGCTCCGCGACCACCGCACGGCAGAGCCCGGCATGCCGGTCTGAGCGGCTCGCTCCCGTCCCCCTCGCCGTGGTAGCGTGCCGCGGGTCGCGCCGCGACCGCGTATCCGCCGTATCCGCCGGGAGGCCGAACGACATGGCACGCTCAGCCGCCGGGCAGCCGATCCTCGGGCGTCTGGCGCTCGTGCTGGCGCTCGGGGCCCTCGCGGCGTTCGCGGTCGGCGCGCTCGCCGCTGCGCAGGTGACGCACCGCGAGCCGCCGCGGCAGCCCGTGGCCTCCGCGAGCTCGGCGCCCGTCGCCGAGGCGCGCTTGCCGGATGCGGTCGAGGACGGCGCCGCGGGGCCCGGCGCCGCGGTCGCGCGGGTCGATGCGGGCTGGGCGGCCGAGGTCGCGGCGGCCACCGGCATCCCCGTCCGCGCCCTGTTCGCCTACGCCTCTGCGGCGCTCGTGCTCGGCGCTGAGGCCCCGGAGTGCGGGCTCGGCTGGAACACCCTCGCCGGCCTCGGCGCGATCGAGTCCGATCACGGCAGGCATGGCGGATCCGTGCTCGGCGAGGACGGGTTCCCGGCGCCGGCCATCCGGGGTCCGGCGCTCGACGGCGCGGGCGTCGCGGCGATCGCCGACACCGACGGCGATGCGTGGGACGGCGATGCGACGTGGGATCGCGCGATGGGGCCCCTCCAGGTCATCCCCGAGACCTGGCGCCGCTGGGGCGCCGACGCGGACGGGGACGGCAGGGCGAGCCCGGACGACATCGACGACGCCGCGCTCGCCGCGGCCCGCTACCTCTGCGCCGACGGCTCCGTCTCCTCGCCGGAGGAGTGGCGTCGCGCCGTCTTCTCCTACAACCACCTCGACAGCTATGTCGACGCCGTCGCCGACGCCGCGAACCGTTACGCGGCCGCGGTCAGCGGCTGACGCGTGCGATCAGGACGCCGCCGTCGCGCCGTTGGTGAGGTGCTCGGCGACGAGGAGGATGCCGCCGGACGAGTTCGCGGAGTTCGCGAGCTCTTCGATCCACTCGCGGCTGAGGGTCGCCGGCTCCGGGTCGTCGAAGACGAAACGCAACGGGATCGAGGGGTGCAGCCACACGGTCGTCCGGCCCCGCGGGGCGTCGTCCGGGTGGCGCCAGGAGAGCGTGAAGCTCTCGCCACGGCGGAGCTTCGTGGCGATGACCACCTTCAGATGCGCCAGGGCGCGGTCTTCGATGTCGATCGGCGTGCTGGAGCCGCCGTAGTAGATCGTGCCCATGTGCTCACCATAGCTCGGATCGTCCGCGCCAGGGCAGAACGCGTGACATCAGCCGTTTATGCTCGGTGCGTGGGCCGATTCATCTATGACACCAACGCGAACGCCGTGGACATCGAGGACCGCACACTCGCGCATCTCCGGATCGTCATCATGAACAAGCTGCGCCGAGCCGAGCCGTTCATGTTCGACGTCGAGGTCGGCGACGGCAGCGGCCGACGCAGCTTCTGGGTGCACCCTTCCGTTCCGCTCCAGTTCCACTTCTACGGCAGTCGCCCGCCGCGCATCAACCGCGCCTGGGTCGAGGAGCTCATGCTCGCCGCCTCTGGGCCGAACGGGCTGTCGATCGTGCCCGAGCCCGCGGACGAGCTCCCGCCCCAGACGGCCTGATCCTTTCCGCAGGCTCCGGGTCTAGGCTCGGACCGCCGGTGTGTCAAGGCCGCTTCCCGCCGCCGGTGGGCGGCGCATCCTGGACCGCGGGCGCTGATCGACCCCGAGCGATCCAAGGAGGTGGCACATGCAACCGAGACCCGACGGTTCCGTGCCCGAGAACCACGACGACGCACTCACGTTCGAAGAGGTCCCCGGGATCGACGTCGTCGACGGCGAGCTGCTTCCCCGCCGACCGGAGTGAGGCGGAGGGCGCGCACGCCGTGCTCTAGCGTGAGGGGATGCCCGAGTTCACCGACGCCCATGGCGTCGTCATCGTGTACGACCGCCATCCCGCCCGCACCGCGAGCCCGCGCGCGGTCGTGCAGCTCCTGCACGGCGTGGGCGAGCACGCGGGGCGCTACGGCGCCCTCATCGATGCGCTGACCGGAGCGGGCTACACGGTGTACGCCGACGACCATCGCGGTCACGGGCGCACCGGGATGCGGCAGTGGCACGACCCCGCGCGTCTGGGCCGCCTCGGTCGAGGCGGCCATCCGGCGGCGGTGGCCGCGCTCTGGCAGCTCTCGCGTCTCATCCGCGAGGAGAACCCCGATCTGCCGCTCGTGCTCCTCGGCCATTCGTGGGGCTCGTTCCTCGCGCAGATCCTGCTGAACCGTCACCCCGACGCCTACGACGGCCTCGTGCTGTCCGGCTCCGCGCTGCGGACGCCCACGGGGCTCAACGCCGGTGACCTCAATGCGCCGTGGGCCGGCGCCGGGGCCAGCGGGGTGGAGTGGCTCTCGAGCGATCCGGAGGTCGGGCGGGCCTTCCTCGCCGATCCGCTCACGACGAGCATCCCCCTGCTGCGCCTGTTCGGCCCCCTCGACGCCGTCCGTCTGTACGGCCGTCCCCGCAGGGATCCGGGCGTCGACGTCCCCGCCCTGCTGATGGTGGGCGGTGACGACACGGTGGGCGGGCCCCGCAGCGTGCACCGGCTGGCCGCGGCCTATCGAGAGCGCTCCGGCTTCACCGACGTCACGACCCTCGTGTACCCCGGCGCCCGACACGAGATCTTCAACGAGATCCAGCAGGCCGACGTGCGCGCCGACCTGCTGGCCTGGCTCGACCGGCGCTTTCCCGCGCGCGACTGACGACACGCGCCGCCGTACATAGGGGTTTCGGCGGAATCGTGTCGGCGGGCGCGCCCCGGACCCCCGCCGCATGGCACGATCCTTCCTGCGGGGCGGGACCTCCGCGCCGAGGGGAATCGATGGTCACAGGGGGCGATGCCGGCGATGACGCCTGGCAGGTGACGGAGCGCGCGCTGCTCGCGGTGTTCACCGGGGACGCCGACGCGGAGCTGCGCCGTCTCGGAGCGCCGGTGGCCGCGCAGCGCACGGGCGACCGGGCACTGCGCGAGGTGGCCGCGACGATCGCCGCGGTCGCCGCGTGCCGATTCGACGAGGCGGCGGAGCACGGCGCAGCGGCGCTGGAAGCGGCGGAGGGATGTCGCACCCCGGTGCGGCGGCTGGCCGCCGCGGCCGCGCTCACGGCCGACGCGATGTCCGGCACCGCCCACGCCGCTCGCAGCGGCATCACGGTGCCCGGTGTCGCGACCCTGCTCGCGGAGCCGGGGCGCGGCGCGCTGCTCACGCGCTATCTCCTCGCCGAGGCGGCCCTGAGCTCCGGCGCCTTCGACGCCGCGCAGCAGCTGGTCGACGGGTCGGGGCTCGCCCCCGGACAGGCGAGCGCGACGCGCGAGGGTCCCGTGGACGGCGCGGCCCTCGCGCTGCAGCTCCTCTCGGCGCGCAGCAACGCCTTCCACGCGCGTGTCGCCGACGTGCGGCGCATCCAGCAGGGCCTCGCGCGCTACGACGACCGCATCCCGCCGCGCGTGGAGACGGTCCTGCGTGCGATCGAGTGCTACGGCGCCGCGCTGGCGTCCGACCGTGATCGGTTCTCGGCCCTCGCCGAGCTCGTCCTGGCCCGTGCCCGTGCGGACCGCAACTACCTCTCGGTCGGTGCCTGCCTCTACGTCGCCTGGGCCTTCCGCGCCGCCGGACAGCTGCAGCGCTCCGCGTCCCTCCTCGTCGCCACGGCCGGCGCCGACCTCTCCCGCTGCAAGATCTGGGACCGCGCCTTCGCCGCCGAGCTGTTGGTCGAGGCGGCCCTCGAGCGGGGCGACCGCTACCGCGCGGGCCTGATCGCGCGGCAGGCGGCTCCGCTGGTGCGGCATGTGGTCGCCGCGTCGTCCGTGACGCGCACGCAGGGCGCCCTGGCGGTCTCGGCGGGACGGCTCGCCGAGGCGGAGGCGCTTGCGCTCGCGTCGATCCGCCTCGACGAGGCCGCGGGCGCGATCTCCGAGGTGCAGCGCGGTCGCATGATGCAGGCCCGCGCGCTGTCGGCGAGCGATCCGGTGGCCGCCGCCGCGCTGTTGGAGCGCGTCGCGGTGGCGTCCCAGGCGGTCGGCAACGAGGCGATGCGCGCGACCGCCGCGCGCAGGTGGCGGGAGCTCTCGCCCCGGCTGCCGAGCGCGGTCGGCGGTGTCGCGCTGCTCACGCCGCGTCAGCGCGAGGTCGCGGTGCTGGTCACCGAGGGGCACAGCAACGAGGCCATCGCGCAGGCCCTCTTCGTCTCACCCCGCACCGTGCAGTCGCACGTCGCCGACATCCTGCGCTTCACGGGCGCCCGGTCGCGGGCCGAGATCGCGGCCGCGCTGGCGCGGCCCGTCGGCGACGAGCTCGCCGTGCTGACCGCCCGTCAGCGTCAGATCGCCCACCTGATCGCGCGGGGCAGCCGCAACGCCGAGATCGCGGCCGAGCTCGGCGTGAGCGAGAAGACCGTGGAGAACCACGTCTCGGCCCTCATGGACCGCCTCGGGGTGCGTTCGCGCGCGGCGGTCGCGGGTCTCGCCGCGGGCGCGCGCCCCTCTGACGACGTGTCGTGACGCGTCGTCGTCGCGGCGCCGAGGCCGCCCCGACGCGATCGAGGGCATGGGCAGGAGGGTCCCGGGGGAAGGATCCGTCGACGGTCCGTCGCGGCCGAGGGTCGAGGCCGCCGCACTCCCTCGATCATGGTGTGCGCGGGTGCGCGCGGACATGAGGGATCCGGCGGATTCGTCTCCCGCCCGCCGTGCCCGCGGCATCCGTCGCCCGCGCGCATAGGCTGAGAGGCATGCACGGGGAGTACAAGGTTCCGGGCGGCAAGCTCGTCGTCGTCGATCTCGAGGTCCGGGACGGGCACATCGCCGAGTTCCACCTGGCGGGCGACTTCTTCCTCGAGCCGGATGACGCGCTCGCCGACATCGACGCCGCCGTCACCGGGCTCCCGGTCGAGACGGATGCGTCCGCGATCGCCGCCGCGGTCCGCTCCGCTCTCCCCGAGGGCGCCCAGCTGCTCGGGTTCACGCCCGAGGCGGTGGGCACGGCCGTGCGCCGTGCGCTCGTGACGGCGCCCGGCTGGAACGCGTTCGACTGGGAGGTCGTGCACGAGCCGCCCGTCACGGCGCGCATGAACCTCGCGCTCGACGAGGTGCTCACGACCCGCGTCGGCGACGGCCGTCGCAACCCCACCCTGCGGCTGTGGGAGTGGAACGAGTCGGCCGTCATCATCGGGTCCTTCCAGTCGTATCGCAACGAGGTCGACCCCGCGGGGGCCGCCCGTCACGGCTACGACGTCGCTCGCCGCATCTCCGGAGGCGGGGCGATGCTCATGGGGGCGAACGCGATCGTGACGTACTCGCTGTACGTGCCGGCATCCCTCGTCGCCGGCATGACCTTCGCCGACTCCTATGCGTTCCTCGACGACTGGGTGCTCGAGGCGCTGCGCTCCCTCGGCATCGACGCGGTCTATCAGCCCCTCAACGACATCGCCGGACCCCACGGCAAGATCGGGGGAGCCGCGCAGAAGCGGCTCGCGAACGGCGGGGTCCTGCACCACGCGACCCTTTCGTACGACATGGACGGCGAGGTCATGGCCGAGGTGCTGCGCATCGGCCGGGAGAAGCTCAGCGACAAGGGGACCACCTCCGCCGCGAAGCGCGTCGATCCGCTCCGTTCGCAGACCGGGCTGCCGCGCGAGGCGATCGTCGAGCGCTTCATCGAGACCTTCACGAAGCGCTACGGGGCGGTGCCGGGGCGGATCACGGACGAGGAGTACGCGGAGGCGGAGGCGCTGGTCGCGTCGAAGTTCGCGACCGACGCGTGGCTGCACCGGGTCCCGTGAGCGACCCCGCCCGCCCAGGGACCGTCCGCATCCACCAGGGCGACAACCTCGACGTCGCCCGCACGCTCCCCGACGCCGCCTTCACGCTGATCTACCTCGATCCGCCGTTCAACACCGGTCGCACCCGCCACCGCGCGCCCTGGAGTCGGCGGTCAGGACCCCCGACCCGGTGGCGGGGGAGCACGCCTCCGACGGCGCACCGGCTCCGGCGCCGAGCCCTGTGCGCGGCGAGGTCAAGCGCGGCTTCCGCGGCACGAGCTACGAGCGGCTGCGCGGGGACCTGCGGGCCTACGACGACCGGTTCGACGACTACTGGGGCTTCCTGGAGCCGCGTCTCGCGGAGGCCTGGCGGCTGCTCGCCGACGACGGCACCCTCTACCTGCACCTCGACTACCGCGAGGCGCACTACGCGAAGGTCCTGCTCGACGCCGTCTTCGGGCGCGAGCGCTTCCTCAACGAGCTGATCTGGGCCTACGACTACGGGGCGAAGAGCAAGCGGCGCTGGCCCACCAAGCACGACACGATCCTCGTGTACGTCAAGGACCCGGACGCCTACTGGTTCGACTCCGAGCAGGTGGACCGGGAGCCGTACATGGCGCCGGGCCTCGTCACCGCCGAGAAGGCGGCCCGCGGGAAGCTGCCGACGGATGTCTGGTGGCACACGATCGTGCCGACGTCCGGTCGCGAGAAGACGGGCTACCCGACCCAGAAGCCCGAGGGCATCCTCCGGCGCATCGTGCAGGCCTCCACCCGGCCGGGCGATGCCGTGCTGGACCTGTTCGCCGGGTCCGGGACGACCGGCGCCGTCGCCTCCGGGCTCGGACGCCACGCCGTGCTCGTGGACAGCAACCCGGAGGCGGTCGCGGTGATGCGCCGGCGCATGCCGCACGCCGAGCTCGTGACCGTCTGAGCCCGGCCCGCCCGCGCCCCGCCGCCCCCGCCGGATCAGGACCCTGTGCGCAGGCAGGCGCTTCTGTGCGCGCAGCATCCTGATCCTGCGCGATGTCCTGATCCGGGCGGAGAGGATGCGGTCTGCTCAGGAGAGGACGTCGGCTACTCGGTCTGCTCCTCGACGAGCATGATCCCGCCGGAGGAGTTCGCGCTCGTGGCCAGCTGCTCGAGGTAGCGGGGGCTGAGCGCCACGGGCTCGGGATCGTCGAACACGAAGCGCAGCGGAATGGACGGCGAGATCCAGATCGTGCTGCGTCCCGGGGTCTCGTCGGGACGGTGCGTCCAGGTGATCGTGAAGCTCTCGCCGCGCCGGAGCTTGGTGGCGATGACGACCTTGAGGTGGGCCAGTGCTCGGTCCTCGAAGCTCAGAGCCGTGTTGTCGTCGCCGTAGTACATCGTTCCCACGGGGGTCGAGGCTACGCGGGCGGGCCGGCGCGCGGATCGGGGGTTGACAGGGGGATGCGGAGGAACCCCCGCTGCGCGAGCCGCGCGGGCATCGCGGACCTGGACGGGAAGAGGCAGGACGTCTTCGTCGTCCCGGTGCCGGCGCTGCCGGACGAGGCCACGCGCGCCGGGGCCCTCAGCGGCGGCGGAGCGCGGGCAGGAGCGGGGCGGCGAGGGCCACGACGACGGCGGGGACGAGGAAGGCGGGACCGAGCGACGCGCCCGTCGCGATGAGGCCGAGAACGACCGCCCCCACGACGGCGCCGGCGTAGTTGAACAGGTTGACGCGGGCGATGACCTCGTCGCTCCGCTCGGGCAGCAGCTCCCCGGCCCGGCTGAAGGCGATCGGCACGAGCGCTCCGGCGGCCGCGCCCATGAGCGCGAACCCGGCGATCGCCGCGCCGACGGCGGGGAGCGTGGCCAGCAGCACCGCGCCGACCGCGACGAGGACGATCGCGACACCGCCCACCCGTACCCGGCCGAGGCGGCGGACCGCGGCGTCGGTGCCCAGGCGCGCCAGGAGCACGGCCGCGAGGTAGGCGCCGTAGCCGAGCGGGGTGAGGGCGGGGGCCGCCGCGAGTCCCTCGCTCAGATAGATCGCGCTCCAGCTCGAGACGGCCGCATCCACGACGAACGCGGCGAACACGAAGGATCCGACGATCCAGAGCGGCCGCCGCGGCAGCGGGACACGGTGCGCGGCGTCGTCGTCGACGCGCCGCGCGGCGCGCTGCGGGTCGAACCCGCGCACGCCCCAGACGGCGACCGCCGCCATCAGCGCGGCGGCCGCCAGGAGCGTCAGCCAGGCCGGCGCCGCCACCGCCAGCACCCCGGCGGTGGCGGCGGTCGCGACGATCGCGGCGGCCGTGTACGCGGCGTACAGCGAGCCGAACAGGGGACGGGGATGCTGCCGCTGCACGATCGCGCCCTGCATGTTCGAGGCCGCGTCCACGGTTCCGAGCCCGAGCCCGTAGACGGCGACGCCGACCGCGAGCACGGGGAACACCCCGGCGGCGCTCACCAGGACGAAGGCGAGCGCCTGGGTCGCGAGGCCGGCGACGAGCGCCTGACGGCTGCCCCAGCGCACCGCGATCAGATCGGCCGCGACCGATCCCGCCGCCGCCGCGAGGCACACGCCGAGCAGCAGGAGGGACACGACCGTGTCGTCGATGCCGACCCGCTGCTTCAGCGCGGGCAGCGCGGTCACGATCGCGGCGTAGCCGAGACCCTGCGCGGCGTAGGCGGCGCTGACGGCGACACGGGCTCCGGCGGTGCGCGCGGGTGCGGTCACGGCGGTCTCCTCCCGGCGGAGAAGTTCCGCTGGGGTCATGAAACCGCGACGGGTCGGGTCATCGCAAGGGGAATCGCACGGCGGCGCGCCCGGCCCGTGGGCGACGACCTCGCGGTCAGCGGCTCGCGAGCACCGCGTCCCACACGGCGTCGGCGACCTGTCGTTTGGTGCCGGTGGCCGCGGCGAGCACGGCGCCGCCCTCGCCGATCACCCGCACCTCGTTCTCGACCTGCTCGAAGCCGCGCTCCCAGCCGACCTCGTTGACCACGAGCAGGTCGGCGCCCTTGCGTTCGCGCTTGCGGCGGGCGCGCGCGAGAAGCTCGTCCCCCGTGGCGGTCTCGGCGGCGAAGGCGACGATCGTCTGCCCCGCCGGGCGTGCGGCCGCCAGCCCCGCGACGATGTCCGGGTTCTCCACGAGCTCGAGCACGAGGCGTCCGGCGTTGGCCTCCTTGGTGAGCTTGGATGTCGCGACCTCGGCCGGCCGGTAGTCGGCCACCGCAGCCGCCATCACGACGACATCCGCCGTGGCCGCGGCATCCGTCACCCGCTCCTGCAGCTCGAGCGCGGTGCCCACGGCGGAGAGCGCGATGCCCGTGTGGGCCGCGTCGGCGCGCACGTCGGCGTCGACGTGCGCCACGATGAGGGTCACCTCGGCGCCGCGGTCGGCGGCGGCGCGGGCGAGGGCGACGCCCTGCCGGCCGCTCGAGCGGTTGCCGAGGAAGCGCACGGGGTCGAGCGGCTCGCGCGTGCCGCCCGCGGTGACGACCACGCGCAGGCCCGCGAGGTCGCGTCGGGCGACGAGCGCGAGGGCGGCGTCGGCGATGTCGTCCGGCTCGACGAGACGTCCGGGACCGCTGTCGCCGCCCGTGAGCGGCCCGTCGGCCGGTCCCACCACGTGCACGCCGCGTGCGCGCAGCGTCTCGATGTTGGCGACGGTGGCGGGATGCCGCCACATCTCGGCGTGCATCGCGGGGGCGACCACGACCGGCGCGGTCGTGGCGAGCAGCGTCGTGCCGAGCAGGTCGTCGGCGATGCCCGCGGCCATGCGCGCGAGCGTGTTCGCGGTGGCGGGCGCGACGATCACGAGGTCGGCGCGCTGGCCGAGGGAGACGTGCCGCACGGTCGCGACGTCGTCGTGCACGCTCGTCGTGACCGGGTTGCGGCTGATCGCCTCCCAGGTGGGAAGCCCCACGAACCGCAGGGCGTCCGCGGTCGGCACGACGTGCACCTCGTGCCCCTCGCCGATGAGCCGGCGCACGAGATGTACGGTCTTGTAGGCGGCGATCCCGCCCGTCACCCCGACGACGACGAACATCGCTCGATTCTCGCACGACCCCGAGGAGTTGCTCGTGTGCACCGTGGTCATCCACGTCCCGGAGGACGCCGCCGGGCCCGTGCGGCTGCTCGCGGTGCGGGACGAGGACCCCGCGCGCCCGTGGCGTCCGCTCGGCCGGTGGTGGCCGGATCAGCCGGACGTCGTCGGCGTGCAGGACGTCCGCGCCGGCGGCGCGTGGCTGGCGGCGGACGTCGCGCGGCGTCGGCTCGCGGTGCTCCTGAACCGCCGCGGGGGAGAGGCGCTGCCCGATGCGGCGGTCGTCTCGCGCGGCACGCTGGCGCTCGAGTCCGTGGCCGGGCGCTCGCCGGGCGAGCGGCCCCCGATGCGCGGGTTCAACCTGCTCGAGGTGGATGCGACATCCGCCCGCGTCGTGTCGTGGGACGGCGCGCAGCGCCGGGTGACGCCGATCGGCCCGGGAACGCACATGATCGCGCACGACGAGGTCGACGACCCCGCGACGGCGCGGATCTCGCACTGGCTCGAGCACTTCCGGCTCGCCGGGCCCGGCGAGGGCGAGCAGTGGTACGCGCCGTGGCTCGCCGTCGTCGAGCGCAGCGCCGAGCTGGGGCGGTTCGACGACCGCGCGATCATCCGCGACAACACGCCGCTCGGGTACCCGACGCTGTCGCTGCTCGTGTGCGCGGCGTCGGTCGGGCGCGACGGCGTCGAGCTGAGGTCCGCTCCGCTCCCGGTCCCCGGCCAGTGGTCCCCGCTCCGCCTCCGCTGACCCGCGACGCTACGGTGGGACGATGGGTGCACGCGACGACCTCGAGGGGATGCTGAGCGCAGCCCGCGCGCGGCTGGCCGGCGCCCCGCGCGAGGCCCTCGCGCAGTGGCGAGCCCCCAAGCGCGTGCTCGGCATCGCCCGCGCCCCGCGGCTGTGGCCGGCCGGCACCGCCTGGCACCTGGGCGTGCTGCTCCTCACCGACGACGCCCTGCTCGCGACGGGGGCGATCGTGCGCTCCCGCGAGGAGGCTCGGCGCGGCTTCACGGCCGAGTCGCAGCGGGAACGGGCGGCCGTGGCGGCAGCCGCGTTCCGCGGCGGGTTCCCGGAGGGTCAGGCGGTGCACCTCGACTGGCAGCCGATCGACCTCGACGCGCTGGCGGCGGGCCGCTCCTCGGGTCCGGTGTCGCCCCACGACGGCGTCGCGGTCGTGCGGTGGAGCCCCCAGGGCGCGGTCATGCCGCTCGCGCGCTACCTCGACGAGCGCGTGGAGCTCCTCGCCCACCCCCTGCCCGGCGCCACCTGAGCCGCGTCGCGATCAGACGCCGACGGCGCGCCGTTCCCACTCGTCGATCTCGTCCAGGAGCCGCTGCCGGCCTTCCGGCGAGGCGAAGGATGCCGTGGCGCTGTGCCGCGCGAGCGCCGCGAGCTCCGCGGGGCCCCAGCCGAACACGTCCGCCAGCGCCCGGTAGTTGTCGTCGACGTATCCGCCGAAGTACGCCGGGTCGTCGGAGTTGACGGTGACCCGCACCCCCGCCGCGATCAGCTGCGGGAGCGGGTGGTCCGCCATCGTCGCCACGGCCCGCAGGCGCACGTTCGAGAGCGGACACACGGTGAGCGCGACGCCCTCGGCGGCGAGGCGTGCGAGGAGCCGGGGGTCCTCGATGCTGCGGATGCCGTGATCGACCCGTTCGATGCCGAGCACGTCGAGCGCCTCGGCGACGTAGGCCGCCGGGCCCTCCTCTCCCGCGTGCGCGACGCGCCGCAGCCCGTTCGCCGCGGCCAGCGCGAAGACCTCCTCGAACAGCGCGGGCGGGTTGCCCCGCTCGGCCGAGTCGAGCCCGACGCCGATGATGCCGGCATCCATCGACAGCAGATCCCGCAGGACCGCGAGCGCCTCCTCCGGCGACCGGTCGCGCAGGAAGCAGGCGATGAGCCCCACCGTCAGGTCGAACCGCTCCGCGGCCTCGTCGATCGCCCTGCCCAGTCCCTCGACCACGGTCGCCAGCGCCACACCCCGCACGAGGTGCGCCTGCGGGTCGAAGAACAGGTCGACGTGCCGGACGCCGCCGGCCGCGGCCCGCGCGAAGTACGCCGTCGCGAGGTCGGCGAAGTCGTCGGCCGTCTGCAGCACGGCCATGTTCGCGTAGTACAAGTCGAGGAACGATGAGAGGTCCTCGAACTCGTACCGACGGCGGAGGTCGTCGATGTCGCGGTAGGGCAGCGCGACGGCGTTCCGCTCCGCCAGCGCGTAGATGAGGTCGGGCTCGAGCGTGCCCTCGACGTGGACGTGCAGCTCGGCGCACGGCGGGGTGTCATGGCGGTCGGTGGACATCGTTTCCTCTCGGTGTTGCGTCCACATCATGCCGTAGTCGGGCGCCTCGCGAGCCCGGCGGCTGGAGCCGTGGCGCCGCGCATCGCTCGTCCTCACGTCCGACCGGACGCCTGAGCCCTCTCGCGGCGATTGTCAAGGGGCGCCCGAACTCAGCCGATGCGGGCACTCTCGGAGCGTGACCGCATCCTCTGCCGCATCCCCGTCCGCGACATCGCGCTCCGATAGGGTGAGACCCCACACCGGCGAAGGGGAACACGTGCAAGCCTGGCCTGGATCCACCTATCCGCTCGGAGCGACGTTCGATGGGAACGGCACGAACTTCGCGATCTTCAGCGAGGGTGCGGAACGCGTCGAGCTGTGTCTGTTCGGCGACCGCGGCAAGGAGACCCGCGTCGAGCTCGTCGACGTGGATGCCTTCGTCTGGCACGCCTACCTCCCCAACATCGCCCCGGGTCAGCGCTACGGCTATCGCGTGCACGGCCCCCACGACCCGGCGTCCGGCAAGCGCTTCAACCCGAACAAGCTCCTGCTGGACCCCTACGCCAAGGCCGTCGAGGGGCAGGTCGACTGGGACCAGTCGGTGTTCGGCTACACCTTCGGCGATCCCGACTCGCGCAACGACGACGACTCGGCGACCCGCATGATGAAGGGCATCGTCGTCAACCCGTTCTTCGACTGGGGCGGCGACCGCCAGCCCAAGACGCCGTACTCAGAGACCTTCATCTACGAGGCGCACGTGAAGGGCCTCACCCAGCGGCATCCCGCGATCCCGGAGGAGATCCGCGGCACCTACAGCGCGATCGCCCACCCCGCCATCATCGAGCATCTGAAGAAGATCGGCGTCACGGCCATCGAGCTCATGCCGGTGCACCAGTTCGTCAACGACTCGACCCTGGAGGAGAAGGGGCTGTCGAACTACTGGGGCTACAACACGATCGCGTTCTTCGCCCCGCAGAACACGTACTCCTCGACGGGCCAGCGCGGTCAGCAGGTGCAGGAGTTCAAGGGGATGGTGCGCGCCCTGCACGCGGCCGGCATCGAGGTCATCCTGGACGTCGTCTACAACCACACGGCCGAGGGCAACCACCTGGGCCCGACGCTCTCGATGCGCGGCATCGACAACGAGGCCTACTACCGGCTCGAGCAGAACGACAAGCGCTACTACACCGACTACACCGGAACCGGGAACAGCCTCAACGTCGGCAACCCGCATGCGCTGCAGCTCATCATGGACTCGCTGCGCTACTGGGTGCTCGAGATGCACGTCGACGGGTTCCGCTTCGACCTGGCGGCGACCCTGGCCCGCGAGTTCTACGACGTCGACCGGCTGGCGGCGTTCTTCGAGCTCGTGCAGCAGGATCCGGTGGTCAGCCAGGTCAAGCTCATCGCCGAGCCGTGGGACGTCGGCCCCGGCGGCTACCAGGTCGGCAACTTCCCGCCGCAGTGGACCGAGTGGAACGGCAAGTACCGCGACACGGTGCGCGACTTCTGGCGGGGCGAGCCCTCGACGCTCGGCGAGTTCGCCTCACGGCTGACCGGATCCGCCGACCTGTACGAGCACTCGGGACGCCGGCCGGCGGCATCCGTCAACTTCGTCACGGCGCACGACGGCTTCACCCTGCGCGACCTCGTCTCGTACAACGAGAAGCACAACGACGCGAACGGCGAGGACGGCCGCGACGGCGCCGACGACAACCGATCGTGGAACTGCGGCGTCGAGGGGCCCACCGACGACCCGGCCGTGCTGACGCTGCGCGCCCGCCAGCAGCGCAACTTCATCGCGACTCTGCTGCTCTCGCAGGGCGTGCCGATGCTCTCGCACGGCGACGAGCTCGGCCGCACGCAGGGCGGCAACAACAACGGCTATGCGCAGGACAACGAGATCACCTGGGTCGACTGGGATGCCGTCGACCAGCCGCTCGTCGAGTTCACGGCCGCGCTCGCGCGCCTCCGCCGCGATCACCCCACGTTCCGCCGTCGTCGCTTCTTCGACGGCCGCCCGGTGCGGGTCGAGGCGGGCCAGAACGTGCCCGACATCGTGTGGCTGCGGCCCGACGGCTCGCTCATGGAGCCGGAGGACTGGGATGCCGGCTTCGGCCGCGCCGTCGGGGTGTTCCTCAACGGCAACGGCATCCGTGAGCGCGACCGTCGCGGCGAGCAGATCACCGACGAGCACTTCATCGTTCTGTTCAACGCGGGTGACGAGCCGGTCGACTTCGTCCTCCCGGATGTGAGCTTCTCGCCCATGTGGGACGTCCTCGTCGACACCGCCGGCGAGCGCGCCAACACGGCGCCCGTCGCCCCCGGCGACACGCTGTCGGTGCCGGCGAAGTCGGTCATGGTGCTGTGCGAGCACGACGAGCCCGAGCCCGAGGTCGACCACTCGGTCGCGGCCTCGCTCGCACAGGCGCTCACCGGAACGATCGACGAGGTGCCGGGGGCGGCGCCCAAGTCGGAGCTGCCGAGGTGACACGGCTGTCGTCGTCCACCTACCGCCTGCAGATCCGGCCGGCGCTGGATCTGCAGGCGGCGGCGGGCCTCGTGCCCTACCTGCGCGACCTCGGCGTCGGGTGGGTGTACCTCTCGCCGCTGCTGCGGGCGACGTCCGGGTCCGACCACGGCTACGACGTCGTCGACCCCTCGTGCGTGGACCCGGCCCGGGGCGGTCCGGCGGGCCTGGCACGGCTCTCGGCGGCGGCCCGCGAGGCCGGGCTCGGGGTGCTCGTCGACATCGTGCCGAACCACATGGGCGTCGCCGTGCCGAGCGAGAACCCGTGGTGGTGGGACGTGCTGCGGCTCGGTCGCGCCTCGCGGCACGCCGACGCCTTCGACATCGACTGGGACGCCGGAGGGGGCAGGGTACGGCTGCCGATCCTGGGTGCGCCGCTCGCCGACGCGCGCGGCGACCTGCGGGTCGAGGCCCCCGAGCGGCCCCACGACAGCGACGATTTCGTGCAACCCGACGGGGAATTGGCGTCGCGGGCGCACGAAATCGGCGCGGATGCGGTGAGCGCGGCGGCCCAGGACGGCGTCCTGCGTTACTTCGACCACGTGCTGCCGCTCGCGCCGGGCTCGCTCGACGGCGTGTCGGACCCGACCCGTGAGCTCGGGGACATCCTCGCCCGTCAGCACTACGAGCTGCGGTTCTGGCGCGACGAGCAGGCCGAGCTGAACTACCGCCGCTTCTTCGCGGTCTCCACCCTCGCCGGTGTGCGGGTCGAGCGGCCCGAGGTGTTCGACCAGACCCACTCCGAGATCCTCCGCTGGGTGCGCGAGGGGCTCGTGGACGGGCTGCGGGTCGACCACCCGGACGGGCTCGTCGACCCGGGCGGCTACCTCGACCGGCTCGCGGCGGCGACCGCGGCCGCGCGGCGAGAGACCGAATCCGGCATCGGGGACGCCGCCGCTGAGGGTTCCTCGGATGCCGCCGGCCCCCTGCCGGTGTGGGTCGAGAAGATCCTCGAGCGCGCCGCCACGGACCGCCCCGAGCGGCTGCGGGCCGAGTGGGCGACCGCGGGGACCACGGGATACGACGCGATGGCCGAGATCGACCGGGTCCTGATCGACCCCGCCGGCGAGCCGGGACTCGACGCCCTCGACGCCCGGCTGCGGAGCGAGAGCGGACTCGCGCCGTATCCCGGCTGGGCGGGACTCATCCACCACACCAAGCGCGGCATCGCCGACACGATCCAGCGGTCCGAGATCGCGCGGCTCGTGCGGTGCCTGCCGGCGGCCGTGCGCGAGGACGTGGGGGAGGCGGCGGCGACCGATGCGCTCGCGGAGCTGCTGGCCTGCTTCCCGACCTATCGCTCGTACCTGCCCGCGGGGGCCGCGTGGTTGGCGGAGGCGGTGGATGCGGCCTCCCTGAGCCGTCCCGATCTCGCCGCCGCGATCGCCGCGCTCGTGCCGGTGCTGGCCGATCCCTCCGAGGAGGCGGCCCGGCGGTTCCAGCAGACGACCGGGCCGGTGATGGCCAAGGGCGTGGAGGACACGGCGTTCTACCGCGCGACCCGGCTGGGGACGCTCACCGAGGTGGGCGGCGACCCCGGGGTGTTCGCGCTGCCCGTCGCGGGCTTCCATGACGCGTTCGCGCGACGCCAGGCAGAGTGGCCGCACGCGCTCACCGCGCTCTCGACGCACGACACGAAGCGCGGCGAGGACGTGCGCGCGCGGCTGTCCGTGCTCGCCGAGCTGCCTGCGGAGTGGGCGCGGGTGCTCGAGGATCTGCGGGCGCACGCGTCGACGGGGCACGGGCCGTTCGACGCGCTGCTGTGGCAGGCGATCGTGGGCGCGTGGCCGGCGACCCCCGAGCGGTTGCACGCCTATGCCGAGAAGGCGGCCCGCGAGGCGGGGGAGCGCACGGCGTGGCTGGATGTCGACGCGGAGTTCGAGGCGCGCATGCACGCCCTCGTCGATGCCGCGTTTGAAGATGCGAAGCCCGTCGTGCAGGCGTTCGTCGACCGGATCGCGGGCTACGGCTGGTCGAACTCGCTGTCGGCCAAGCTGCTGCAGCTCGTGGGGCCGGGCGTCCCCGACGTCTATCAGGGCTCGGAGCTGTGGGAGACATCCCTCGTCGACCCCGACAACCGGCGCGCGGTGGACTTCGCCGAGCGGGCGCGGATGCTGCGGGACCTCGATGGCGGATCGCTGCCGCCGGTCGACGCCTCCGGGGCGGCGAAGCTGCTGCTGGTCTCCCGGGCGCTGCGGCTGCGCCGCGACCGCCCCGGGCTGTTCACCCGCTATCGTCCGCTGGATGCGGTGGGCCCGGCATCCGGGCACGTCGTCGCGTTCGATCGGGGCGGGGCGATCGCGGTCGCGACACGCCTGCCGGTGGGGCTCGAGCGCGCGGGGGGATGGCGCGACACGGCCGTGCCGCTGCCGTCCCCCGGCCCGTGGCGCGACGAGCTGACCGGCGCCGTCGTGCCCGGCGGCCTCGCCCCGCTCGCCGAGCTCCTGTCGCGGTACCCCGTCGCACTGCTCACCCACAACGCATGACCGCGAGACCAGTCCCGCGCGCCGAGACCGGTGGTTTTCCCGCCGGTCTCGGCGCCGCGGACTGGTCTCGCGGGTGACCGGAGGAGGACGCATGATCGAGGTATGGGCGCCGGCGGCGCAGCGGGTGCGGATGCGGCGCGCGGCGGCGGGCGACGGCACGACGGCTGACGAAGGCGCGGTGGGCGACGGCACGACGGTGGGCGACGGCACGACGGTGGGCGACGGCACGACGGCGGGCGACAGCACGACGGATGTCGAGCTCGAACGCGCGACCGGCGGCTGGTGGCGTGCCGACGTCGCGCTCGCCGACGGCGACCGCTACGGCTTCGTGCTCGACGACCGCGACGACCTCGTCACCGACCCGCGCTCACGGCGGCAGCCCGACGGGGTGCACGCGGCATCCGCCTGGGTGGACCAGGCCGCGATCGACGCCGTCTTCGCCGGCGACACGTGGCAGGGGCGCCAGCTCGCGGGCGGTCTCGTGTACGAGCTGCACATCGGCACCTTCACCCCCGAGGGGACACTGGATGCCGCCGCCACCAAGCTCGGGCATCTCACCGCCCTGGGCGTCACCCACATCGAGCTGCTGCCGGTCAACGGGTTCAACGGCACCCACAACTGGGGCTACGACGGTGTGCTCTGGTACACCGTGCACGAGGCCTACGGCGGTCCCGCCGCCTACGCCCGCTTCGTCGCCGCGGCACACGCAGCGGGCCTGGCGGTCATCCAGGACGTCGTCTACAACCACCTCGGCCCCAGCGGCAACCACCTGCCCGAGTTCGGGCCCTACCTGCGGCAGGGCAGCCGCAACACGTGGGGCGACTCGGTCAACCTCGACGAGCCCGCCGTGCGGTCCTACATCGTCGAGAACGCGCTCATGTGGCTGCGCGACTACCGCGTGGACGGGCTGCGGCTGGATGCCGTCCACGCCCTCCTCGACGACCCCGCCCAGCAGCTGCCCGGGTCGAGCGGCGTGCACATCCTGCAGGAGCTGGCCGAGGCATCCGATGCCCTGTCCGCGCATGTGGGCAGGCCGCTGAGCCTCATCGCCGAGAGCGACATGAACGACCCGACGCTGATCCTGCCGCGCGAGGCGGGCGGCTACGGTCTGACGGCGCAGTGGAGCGATGACTGGCACCACGCCGTGCACGTCGCGCTCACGGGTGAGACGGTCGGGTACTACGAGGACTTCGCCGCCCCGGAGGCTCTGCCGAAGGTGTGGACGCACGGCTTCTTCCACGACGGCACCTATTCGTCGTTCCGTGAACGCACGCACGGGCACCCGATCCCCGAGACCGTGCCGGCGTGGCGGCTCGTGACGTTCGCGCAGGACCACGACCAGATCGGCAACCGCGCCGCCGGCGATCGGCTGACCGCCACCCTCGGCTTCGACCGGCTCGCCGTCGCCGCCGTGCTCACGCTCACCGCACCGGGCACGCCGATGCTGTTCATGGGCGAGGAATGGGGCGCCTCCACGCCGTGGCCCTTCTTCACCTCGCACCCCGAGGAGTGGCTGGGGGATGCGGTGCGCACCGGCCGCACCGAGGAGTTCGCGAAGATGGGCTGGGACCCCGCGGTCGTCCCCGACCCGCAGGATCCCGCCACGTTCGAGAGCGCGAAGCTGCGATGGGACGAGGCCGCGACCGGGGCGCACCTGCGTCTGCTCACCCTGTACCGGGCGCTCGCCGCGCTGCGGCGTGAGCGTCCCGAGCTCACGGATCCGGCTTTCGCGTCGCTCGACGCGGTCGACGAGACCCCGGATGCGGCGCCGTCGGCACGGCGGTTCGTGCTGCGGCGCGGGGGCGTCCGCATCCTTGTGAACCTGTCGGAGACGGCCTGGGACGTGCCGCTCGCGGACGGCGAGCGTGTGCTGCTCGCGACCTCGGGCACGGGTCCGCGGCTGAGCGCGGGCGTCGCGCCGGGCACGCTGCGGCTGCCGCCGGCCTCCGCGGGCATCGTTGGGCGCTGACGCGCCGACCCCGCGCTGACGCCGGTCGGCGGCGCCTCGCGGTTGCGTGGGCGTCGCAGGATCGCACGGATGTCGCAGCATCCCGCTCGAATCGTGCGACATCCGCGCAATCCGGCGACATCCGTCGCGAAAAAGTGGGAACCATCTGCACGGTGCTGGACATCACAGAGCGGGGGAACGGAAAGGAGGCCGGATGCACGACGTCGATGGAGCGGCTTTCGGGTGGCCGCGGCCGTCCGTCGCGCATACGGCTGAGCCCCCGGCGCCCGCTTATGCTGAGAAGGCAGGAGCGGGCGTCGGGGGTGATCGGTGTGGCGGGACACGTCGAGCCGAGCGATGCCGAACTGCTGTTCCGAGTGTCGCGCGGTGACGAGGGCGCCTATCGCGATCTCATCCATCGCCATGAGGCCTCGTGCTATCGGGTGGCGCTGGCGATGACCCGCACGACATGGGATGCCGAGGAGGCGGTGGGCTCCGCGTTCGCCGAGCTGTGGCGTCGCCGCGATCGGGTGCGGCTGGTCGACGAGTCGGTGCGGCCGTGGCTGCTCACAGTGGTCTCGTTCGCGGCGAAGAACCAGCTGCGCGGCCTCGGGCGCTACCGCCGGCTGCTGGCGAAGGTGCCTCGCGAGGACGCCGTTCCCGACCACGCCGACGAGGTCGCGCGGCTGCTCGACGGCGCCGTGATCGGCCGCGAGGTGCGCGATGCGCTGGCACGTCTGCGCGCCGTCGACGCCGCGCTCGTGGTGCTCTGCCTCGTGGAGGGACTCACCATGCGGGAGGCCGCGCTGGCGACCGGGGTGCCCGAGGGCACCGTCAAGTCGCGGCTGTCGCGGGCGAAGGCGCGGCTGCGCCAGGATCTGGCGCACGTCGCCCCCGCCGTGCAGGAGGTGACCGAGTGAGCGAGCGGATGCCGCACGGGCCGCAGATCGAGGACGCCCTCGTCGCACGGATGCACGCCGACCTGACCCGCCGGCCCTGGTACACGCGGTGGCAGTGGCGACTCGGTCTCGTGGGTGCGGGAGCGCTCGTGATCGGTGCGGGGGCGTTCGCGGGCACCTCGCTGCTCACGCACAAGCCGGTGAGCGACACCACGATGGTCACCTGCGCGTCCGACGCGCAGCTGAACCCCGACGGGTCGCTTGCCGGCACGGCAATGAGCGTCGCTACACCGGAGGGTGTGCTCGCCATTGACGACGCGATCGCGATGTGCCGGCTCGCGTGGAACTCGGGAGCGATGACCCGCACCGACCCGCTGGACCCGTCTCCGCCGCCCGGCGTCGCGCCGTCGAGGTTCACGCTGTGCGTTGCGGATGACGGCACGGCGACGGTCGTTCCGGGAGACATCCTCTGCTCGTCGCTGCGTCTGCACCCCTGGTCAGCCGACTGATCCCCACGGGCGGTAGACGACCGACGAGGTCTGACTCGCCAACGATGCGAGCGTTCCGCAGTACGGCGTGCAGTTCGCACGTGCTCCGCCGTACCCCGCATCCGCGTAGTCGGTGACCCAGCAGTTGTTGAAGCCCTCGGAGGAGCGGATGACGTCGTTCCACCCGGACGGCATCGACGAGAAGCCGTAGGTCACGCCGTAGCATCCGCTGCCCGAGCCCCACTGCACGAGCACGGAGCCCGTGCGGTTGTCGCCCGTGTACTGGCGGCCGATGATGACCGTGGTCGCCGCCGCGCGAGACGTGCGGGCCTGCGGCACGAGCTTCTCGTAGTCGCCCGGCGCTCCCGCCTCGACGAACGCCTCGGCCTGCTCGAGCGTGTCGAAGCAGGACACGACGACCGGGGCGTGGGGGTCGGGCTCGCCGCGCTGTGGCAAGGTGCCGACCGTGCACGCGCGATTCTGCGTCGCATCGCTCACGCCGTCCATCGTGGCGGCGCTCGCCGCGGTCGGGATGAGTGCCATCACCATCAGGGTCACGCCCGCGAGCGCGAGCATCGTCTTGGATCGCATGGTCCGTCCTCCGTGTCGGGAAACCTCTGCTGTGTGATGTCCGGATGGTCTCGGATGGTTCCCGCTGTCTCTCACGGCGGTCCGGGGAACCACTTCGGCGGTGCCGGACACCACGTGATGCAGCGGCGTGCCGCGTGAGGGGATGACGATGCCGACGGAAGCAGACCATCAACGCCGTAAGGGCGACGTTGCGCGACGGGTCGCGGAGGTGTTGCGCCAGGCGCGCATGGCGCGGGGGATGTCGCAGGAGGAGGTCGCGAACGCGGCCCGGATCTCGGTCTTCGCGTACGGGTGTCTCGAACGCGGCCGCGGCACCGCCGGAGGTGACGCGAATCCCACGCTGGACACGGTCGTTCGCGTGTTCGCGGTCCTCGGGATCGACGTCTACGAGTGGAACGCCGTTGTTCCCCCGCTCGAGCCCCCGGCTCACGGCGGGAGCAACTGAAGTTGCTTGTCGTCGCCCTCCGGGGCACATACGTTGACCTTTGCCCGGGCATCACCGTCCTGTGGCCGAGATCTACAGGGAAGCCGACTTCGTGCGGATGAAGGTCTCTTTGGCGAATCTCACGATCCCGCTCCCGGTGAAGGATGAAGGAAGACCATGCTGAATGCCTGCGCGCGGCTGCCCGTCCGCCGAAAGATCGCACTGCTCTGCTGCGGCATGATTCTCCCGCTCTCGGTCATGACCGGCTGTGCGGCGGATGCCGCCGACCCATCCGGTCGACGCGCCACCGATTCGCCGACGGAGACGTCTCCGGAAGCGAGGAAGGACCGCGCATCCTGGACACTTCCGCTTGATGACTTCACGACGCCCGGCGACAACACGATCAACTACGCGGAGCAGCTGGCGGTGCAGCCCTGTCTGGAGGACGCGGGATACGACTGGCCGGTGCCATGGCAGGACGTCGGAACGACGCCGACGCCGACGCTGAGCCCGTTCGGTGCGCGCCTCTTCGATGAACAGATCGCCCGAACGTGGGGGTATCACCCTGGGGAGTTCCAGACCGAGAGCTCGCGCTTGTGGGATGAGTTTCTTGCGCACACGCGTGTGACGCAGGAACAGCCCGGATTCGACGAGAAGTTCAAGAGTTGCATCGCCGCCGTGCGTGACGAGTACTCGACGCCGTCGTACGAGGATCAGCTCCTCGTCTCTCAGTACGCCGCCCAGTCGCAGGAACGCGCGAGGACCGACCCCGCCGTGACGGCCGCCGCTGCTCGTTGGCGGGAGTGCATGGAGCCGTTGGGCCTTGCTGCTCTCCCGGAAGATCGCCACGACATGCCCACGCCCGAGCTATCGGCCGAGTTCGGCCTCACACCCTTCGGTCTACCCGACCCTTCGGCCGGCGCACGCTCGGTGCCCTCGGCCAAGGAGATCGAGATCGCCGTCGCCGATGCGACGTGCGCAGAATCGAGCGGGTACTCCGAGACCCTGTACGAGACCACGTGGAACCTTCAGGCGCACATCGTGGAGACGGAACGCGCGACGCTCGACCGGGTACGACAGGATGTCGTCGCGCAGAAGGAAGCCGCGCAGCGGATCATCGCCGAGCGAGCGCCGGCCGCCCCGTCCCCGTAGTACCCCGCGAGACCAGTCCCGCGCGCCGAGACCAGTGGGAAACCCGCCGGTCTCGGCGCGGCAGACTGGTCTCGCGGTCATGAGTCGGGCGAGTCGGGCGCTCGGGCGAGTCAGCGCTCAGCGCGCGCGGAGGCGGGCGGCCAGGCGCTCGGGCGACTCTCCGAACACCCGGCGGTAGTGGCGGCGCATCTCGCACACGCTCGCGAAGCCCACGGATGCCGCCGCCGACCGCGCGTCCGAGACGTCGCCGCGCAGCAGCATCCGGTGCAGCGCGTGGGCACGCACGCGCCCGATCACGAGCCGCAGCGGCGGCCCCGGCTCCAGGCTCCGGTCGAGCTGACGGGGAGTCGTGCCGAGCCGCTGGGCGACGGACTGCACGCACAGCCGCGGATACGCCTCCGCATACTCGCGCTCGACGATCGAGAATGCGCGCGCAGCGAGGGCGCGTCGCCGGTCCGAGCGGGCGGCGGGAGGCGGATGTCCCATGCCCTGTGTTGTCCGGCACCGCCCGAAAGGTTCCCGATCCGCCGTAACCCACCCGAAACCGTCGCGGCGTACGCTGACCGTGCTCATGAAAGCGAGCCGCCCCCGGGCGGCGGGAAAGCATGAAGCGACACCCACAGAACCGGGCGCAACGCCCCACACAAGGAGTCGCCATGACATTCCAGGTACCCCTCGTCGACATCACCCCCTACGTGCAGCGGGGAACGGATGCCGACAGAGCCGCGGTCGCGTCGCAGATCGATGCCGCCTGCCGCACCGTCGGGTTCATCCAGATCACCGGGCACGGCATCCCCGATGAGATCACGCACGGGCTCACCGATGCGATGGACCGATTCTTCGCCCTCGACCTCGAGGAGAAGAAGGCGTACCGCACGCCGCCGCAGATCAACCGCGGCTACAGCCCGCCCAAGTCCGAGTCGCTGAGCCTCTCACTCGGGGTCGAGCAGGCGAGCCGCATGAACGACTTCTTCGAGGCGTTCAACGTCGGTGCCGGCCAGGCGGACTACCCCGACGCGCCGGAGCTCCCCCAGCCCGACTACGCGGACAACGTCTGGCCGGATGTCGCGGGCTTCGAGGCGCAGGTGCAGACCTACTTCGCCGAGGCCTCCCGCGTCGCCCGCACCATGACGCGCATCTTCGCCGATGCGCTCGGTCTCCCCGCCGACTTCTTCGCCGAGCGCACGGGGCACTCGCTCGACGTGCTGCGCATGAACAACTACGCGCTCCCGCCCGGGACCGACGTCCGGCTGGACGGCGACCTGATCGGCATGGGCGAGCACACCGACTACGGCATCGTCACGATCCTGTGGGCGGACCAGGTGCGCGGGCTCCAGGTGCTCGGCTCGGACGGCTCGTGGAACGACGTGCAGCCCGCCGACGGCGCCCTTCTCATCAACCTCGGCGACGCCACCGGCCGGCTCACCAACGACCGCTGGATGTCGACGCTGCACCGGGTCAAGCCCCCGGTCATCGACGGCACGATCGAGCGCCGACGGTCGGCGGCGTTCTTCCACGACGGTGACGTCGACGCCGTCATCGCGACGCTCCCGCAGTGCATCGACGACGAGCATCCCGCCCTCTACGAGCCGATCACGGTCGGCGAGCACATCGCCGCGAAGCTCGCGGGGTCCCGCGCGGGTCGCCGCAACGAGAAGGCCGAGCGCGAGAGCGCCCGGGTTCTCGCCAGCCAGCGCTACTGACCGCCGCGGCCACGACACGCGGATGCGGACGAGCTCCGCGTGTCGTGGCCGGTCGCGCTGTCAACCCCGTGCTCCCGCGGGGGCGCGCACGTAGCGTGACGGCATGGCCGCCGCATCCTCTCGTGACCTCCTCCGCCAGATCGTCGTGATCGCGGCGACCGGGTTCATGCTCGTCGCCGCGATGGTCGGAGCCGGCGTCCTCGGCGGGACCCCCGTTCAGGATCTGCAGGACGGCGCGCTCGCCGCCGACGCGACCTACCTCGCGCCCGCCGGGCCGGCGTTCTCGATCTGGTCGCTCGTCTATCTGGGACTCATCGCCTACGCGGTCTGGCAGGCCCTTCCCGGCCGCCGGTCGGATGCGCGCCAGCGGACGCTCGGCTGGTGGATAGCCCTCAGCGAGGTGCTCAACGGCCTCTGGCTCGTCACCGCGCAGTTCCTCACCCTCCCGCTCACGGTGCTCGTGATCGCGCTTCTGCTCGTCGTGCTGTGCCGGATCTACCGGAGGACCGTAAGCACGCCCGGCCGCGCCGTCGCCGACCGGATGCTCGTCGACGGCGTCACGGGCCTGCACCTCGGGTGGGTGACCCTTGCGACGATCGCCAACGCGACCGCCTGGCTCACCCGCATCCTGCCGCCCGTGGAGGCCGGCGCCGCCCAGGTGTGGGCGATCGCGGTGCTCGTGGTCGTCGCCGTGATCGGATGCGGCCTGGTCTCGGTCGGCGGCGGGCGCATCGCCCCCGCGCTCGCACTGGCCTGGGGGCTGACCTGGCTCGCCGTCGGACGTCTCGCGGACGAGCCGCGCAGCGTGTCGGTGGGCATCGCTGCCCTCGTCGTCGCGGCCCTCGTTCTGGGGACGGCGATCGTCAGGCGGCTCGGCAGCGGCTCGCGAACGCGCGCAGCAGTCGCGCGGGCTGCGTGACCGGCGCCGCCAGCACGGCGACCGACAGCGGCTCGAACTCCGACGGGTCGAAGTAGCCGGCATCCCGATAGATCCGCATCCGCGCGACGAAGTCCGCGGGCGCGAGCTCGGGGTGGAACTGCGTCGTGTACAGCCGGTCGCCGACCCGGTAGCCCTGCACCGGGCAGGCGGGGTTCTCGGCCAGCAGGACCGCCCCCGGCGGCAGCGCGGAGGTCCCCTCCTTGTGGGCCGTGAACGCGTCGAACCGCGGCGGCAGCACACCGAAGACGGGGTCGGCGGCGCCGTCCGCGGTGAGGGTGATCGAGACCGCCCCCGTTCCCTCCGCGTACTCCTGCGTGACCGCCCCGCCGAGCATGCGGCTCACGACGCCGATGCCGTAGCAGGTGAACAGCGCCGCCGTCGTCCCGGCGGCCGCCGCGGCGGCGATGCGCTCCAGGTCGTGCTCGAGCCGGACCTGAGCCTCGGACGGCTCCGGATCCGTCACGTTGAAGGGGCTGCCGCCGGTCATGAACCCCGCGTAGCGCTCGAGCGCGTCGTCGGGCAGCGGGTCGCGGACGAGATCGTGCCGGTGCAGCGTGTGCTCGTCCAGGCCCGTCGCGGCGCGGAACGACGCGTACTCGCCCGCGGCGGCATCCTGTTGCGGCCGCGCGCAGACGTAGAGGAGCGGCCGCGAGTGCATAGGGGCCAGTCTATTTCCGTGCCCGTGAGCGGGCACGACCCGCGCGGCGCGACCCGCGCGGTGCGGGTCGTGCCGGTCAGCCGCGGGACGAGTGCGCGGTGCGACCCCGGACGATCCCGACGAAGGTGTCCACGAGCGGCGTCGTGCCGCTCGCGACCCAGGCCAGGGCGACGGGCGAGAGCGGGACGTCGAGGAGGGGGCGGAACGCGGCGTCCTTGCGGTGATGGAGCCGCGCGAGCGACATCGGAACGACCACGATCCCCACGCCCGCCGCGACCGTCGCGATCGCGTCGGCCGTGGTCTCCGGCGCGTCGAACACGGGTGCGAGCGTGCCGGGCACATCGAGATCGAGGACGTCGTCGGCCGGGACGATCCGCACCTCCCCGACGAGGTCGGCCGTGGTGAGCTCGTCCGCCGCCGTGAGGTGCGACTCGGAGGCGCACACGACGACCGGCACCTCCTCGTAGAGCGGGATGACATGCAGGCCGTCGCGGTCCAGGGGGAGGCGGACCAGTGCCGCATCGACCTCCCCGGCATCCAGCGCCGTCCGTTGTCCCGCGACCTCGAGCGGGACGAGCTCGAGGGGGTTGTGCGGCATCCGCTCGGTCCACGTGTCGATCCACTTGCCCGGGGTCGCTCCCGGGATCGCGCCGAGCCGGAAGGGACCGAGGGGTGCGTGGACCGACTCGGTGGAAGCGGCCGCCGCGGCGTCGCGCCGCGGCGCATGGCCGCTGCGCGGGGCGGTGTCCTTCCGCGTCTTCTTGCCGGCGTCTCTGCGGGGGACGCCACTGTTTCGTGCGGCGTCTCGCCGTGGGGTGTTGCGACCGCCCGACGCGGCCCGCCCCCGTCCGCTCACTCGGTCGCCTCCGTCATCCCGCTACCGTACCTGCTGCGCGTCCCGCCGGTGCGGCAGGTCCGCCGCGCCGGTCGTGCACCGTGCCGTGGCGCCCGCGGATGACGGGCGTACCCCGCGGGCGTCAGGCGGCCAGACGGAACCCGCGCTGGTCGGTCGCGACGCGCTCGCCGTCGCGGATCGTCTGGTCGTCGCCGATCAGCGACCCGCCTGCGACGCTCGCGCCCATCCCGATCTGCGTGCGCACACCGATCGTGGCGCCCGCGCCGACCTGGGCCTTGGGGCCGATGTGGGCGTGCGGGGCGATCCGCACCTTGGGGCCGATGACGACGTCGCTCTCGATCCAGGCGCCGCTGCCGACGTACGCGTCGGCGGCGATCTGCACGCCCGGTTCGACATAGGCTCCCGCCTCGACGATCGCCGAGGGGTGCACCTTGGCGCCGTTCGCGATCAAGCCGCGGCCGTTGACGTGCTTGCGGTACCGCAGCGTCTCGCCGCGGTCGTTCTCGATGTCGACGTAGTTCTTGCCCACGATTCCCTCCTACAGCGTTGATGACGCTGAGCACTGAGAGAACCTCGCGGGCCACGGATTCATTCCCGTGCACGCGCTTACACGGGAGAGGGGCGTCAGTGCTGACACGTGGGGCACCAGAAGACGTTGCGTTCGCGGGTCGGATCGGCTCCGAGCCGGCCGGAACGGACCGGGGTCCCGCAGCGTCGGCACGGCCGCCGCTCCCGTCCGTACACCCAGGTCGTCCGGCCGGGGCGTGTGTCGCCGGTGAAGGTTCGTGGCACGCGGTCCACGTTGGCCCGGATCATGCGCGACGCGGTCTCGACCAGTCCCGCGGCCTCCACCTCGGTCGCGGGTCGGGTCGGCAGCACCCCGCGGACGAACAGCAGCTCGTTCGCGTACTCGTTGCCGAGCCCGGCGAGGTTGCGCTGGTCCAGGAGCGCGACGTGCACGGGCCGCTCGTCGCGCGAGAGGTTCTCGGCCGCGCGTGCGGCATCCCAGTCGGGCCCGAGCAGGTCGGGACCCAGATGCCCCACCAGCGCGTCCTCGCCGGCGGTGGGCACCAGGTCGACCATCGCGAGATCGAAGCCGACCGCCGTGCGCCCGGCCGTCCCGACGATCGCCCGCGCCTGGAAGGCGGGGCGCCGCCACCGCTGCGACGTCGTGTAGACGTGCCACTCGCCTTCCATCTTGAGGTGCGAGTGCAGCGTCCACTCGCCGATCCGCAGCAGCAGGTGCTTGCCCCGCGGCACACAGCCGCGCACCGACTCGCCGCGCAGATCGGATGTCGCGACGTGCGGCACGCGCAGGTCGAACCGCACGACCTCGTCGCCCGCGAGCGCCTCGTCGAGACGCCGCGCCGCCCGGAACACGGTGTCACCCTCGGGCACGGCCGCCCCCCGCCGTCTCGCGCGGTCGCCGTGCGCGGCTGCCGCTCGCCGGAGCGCCCGCATCGCGCGGCAGGTGAGCGCCGGCTGCGTCTCTCACGGGCGCGCCCGTCGCATCGTGAGGCCCCGCGGCGACTCGACGAACCCCGCCTCGCGCAGCGGTCCCGCCAGCGCGGATCCGAACACGAGCTCGCCGTTCACCTGCTCGATCGTGAGGGTCTCGAGCCGTCGCGTCCGCGACGTCTCGGCGAGCGATGCCGCCGCGGCGGTCGCGACATCCCGATCGTCGGTGAACAGCAGCGCGGTCTTGCCGCCTCGCTCGAGGTAGAGGGCGAGCGCGCCGTCGACGAGCACCACCAGCGCACCGGCCTTCCGGCCCGGACGGTGCGAGACGGCGTCCAGGCCCGGCCACGGCAGGGCGGCGCCGTAGGGGTTCGCCGGGTCGGTCGCGGCGAGTGTGAGGGCGGCCAACGGCGGGGGATCGGCGACGGAGGCGAAGGTACGCAGCCGATCGACCGTCGCCGAGGCCGCGAACTGTGCCGCGCCCAGCTTCTCGATCACGTAACCCCGGCGGCAGTGCCCCGCCTGCTCGAAGCCCGCGAGCACCCGGTACGCCTGGGCGAACCCGCCGGGCACGCCCTCGTTCTGCACGCTGCCCCGCGTCACGACGCCGTAGCGGTCCAACAGCAGACTCGCGGATGCGGTGGCTCGCAGGGTCGGCTCGGACTCGGCCTGCGGCAGCAGCGACCAGCGGCCCCCGGCGCCCGTCGGGCGGGGCGGTGCGGCAGGACGCGGCAGCGACTGTCCGCGGAACACCCGCGCGCGGGGCGCGCGACGCACGGACCGATGCGCCTGCGACCCGCCCGAGAGCAGCCCCCGCACCGGGGCGAACGTGTCGTTGGTGACGCGGCTCGTCCACGTGAGCCGCCACAGGGCGTCGAGCACCTCCTGCTCGTTCGCCGCGCCGGTCGCCTCGCGCAACTGACCGGCGAAGTACGCCCCGCCCTGCGCGAGGGCGGCCAGCAGCTGGGCGTCGAGCGAGCCGGAGGCCACCTCGTCCGACGGCGGGAGGAGGGTGAGGCTCGCGGCATCCGCCGGGTGCAGCGCGATCCAGCCGTCACGGCCGGGAAGCGCGCCGTGCCCGGACCAGAGCACCTCGCCCGTCGCCGTCAGCTCGTCGAGCATCGCGGGGGCGTAGTCGCGCACCCGCCCCGGGAGCACGAGCGACTCCCAGGCGCTCGCCGGCACCGGCACCCCGGCGAGCTGCTCGACCACGGCGAGCACGCCGTCGACCCCCTCGAGCGGCCGCATCACGTGCTGCCAGTCGGGCAGGAACCGCGCGAACGCCTCGGGCGGCACGGGCTCGACGCTGCCGCGGATCGCGGCGAGCGAGCGCATCCGCAGCCGCCGCAGCACCTCGCTGTCGCACCACTCGGTCGCATCCGCCGGCGAAGCAGGGCCGTCTGCGGCTGACGCCGGCAGGAAGAAGCCGCTCGCGACGCGGCCCTGCGCCTCCAGGCGCTGCAGGGCGTGGCGGGCGACGGCGATGCCGACCCCGAAGCGGTCGGCGACCGCATCCGTCGGGAACGGACCGTGCGTGCGGGCGAATCGCGCCACCAGGTCCCCCAGCGGGTCGGGGGTCGGCTCGAGGAACGCGTTCGGAAGCCCCACCGGCAGCGCCGCGCCGAGCGCGTCGCGCAGCCTTCCCGCATCCTCGACCGCGGCGATCCGGGTCTCGCGGGCGATCTGCACCCGGATCGCCCGGCGCGCCTCGACGAGCTCTGCCGCGCACGCCGCCGCATCCCCCTCGCGCAGCCGCGCCGCGATCTCGTCGACGCCGAGCGGTCCGAGGAGCCGCAACAGGTCGGCGACCCCCTCGACGCCCCGCACCTGTCGGCCCGGATCGAGGCGCTGCGCCTCCCGCTCGAACTGGGCGATCACGTCGGGGTCGAGGAGCTCGCGCATCTCGACCGTGCCGAGCAGCTCCGAGAGCAGCGCCGGGTCGACCGAGAGCGCGGCGGCGCGCCGCTCGGCCAGCGGGGAGTCGCCCTCGTACATGAACGCGCCGACGTAGCCGAACAGCAGGTCGCGGGCGTAGGGCGACGGCTGCGAGGTCGTCGTCTCCACCAGCCGGATGCGGCGGTCCCCGATGCGGCGGGCGATGTCCTCGAGCGCCGGCAGGTCGTAGACGTCCTGCAGCACCTCGCGGAGCGTCTCGAGGATCACCGGGAAGGTCGGATGGCGGCGAGCGACCTCGAGCAGCTGCGCCGACCGCTGCCGCTGCTGCCACAGCGGGCTCCGTCGCGACGGGTTCGTTCGCGGCATGAGCAGCGCCCTCGCCGCGCACTCGCGGAAGCGCGAGGCGAACAGCGCCGAGCCCCCCACCTCCTCGGTCACGATCTGGGTGAGCTCCTCCGCCTCGAACACGAAGAGCTCGGCTCCCGGTGGCTCGGCGTCCGCATCCGGGATGCGGGCGATGATGCCGTCGTCGCTCGCGACGGCGGAGCCCTCGACGCCCAGCCGCTCGCGGATGCGCGCGTTGATCGCGAGCGCCCAGGGGGCGTGCACCTGCATGCCGTAGGGCGAGTGGAGGATGACCCGCCAGTCGCCGACCTCGTCGCGCGACCGCTCGACGACCAGCGTCCGGTCGGTCGGCACGTGTCCGGTGGCCTCCCGCTGCTCGGCGAGGTACGCCAGGAGGTTGTCCTGGGCATTGCGGTCCAGCCCCGCCTCGGTGAGGCGGTCGCGCGCCTTCTCGGGCGTCGCCGCCGACACCTCCCGCGAGAACCGGCCGAGGGCCTCGCCGAGCTCGGCGGGTCGCCCGAGTCCGTCGCCGTGCCAGAACGGCACCTTGCCGGGCTGCCCGAAGGCGGGGACCACGTTGACGCGGTCGTGGGTGATCTCGACGATGCGCCAGCTCGTCGTGCCGAGCGTGAACACGTCGTTGACCCGCGACTCGTAGACCATCTCCTCGTCGAGCTCGCCGACGCGGGCGTTCTGCGACTCGCCCGCCACGTAGACCGCGAAGAGCCCGCGGTCGGGGATCGTGCCGCCGCTGGTCACCGCGATGCGCTGCGCACCGGGACGCCCGGTGAGGGTGCCGTGGTCGCGGTCCCAGACCACGCGCGGACGCAGCTCGGCGAACTCGTCGGAGGGGTAGCGGCCGGCGAGCAGGTCGAGCGTCGCCTCGTACGCCGACCGGGGGAGCGTGCGGAACGGCGCCGAACGTCGCACCGTCTCGTACCACTGCTCGACCTCGATCGCGCCGAGCGCGGCGGCGGCGACGGTCTGCTGGGCGAGGATGTCGAGGGGATTGCGGGGGATGCGGACGGCCTCGATAGCGCCCGCCAGCATCCGCTCGGTCACCACGGCCGTGTGCAGCACGTCACCGCGGTGCTTCGGGAACAGCACGGCGCGGCTCGTCTCGCCCACCTGGTGGCCGGCGCGCCCGATGCGCTGCAGCCCGGAGGCGGCGGAGGGCGGCGCCTCCACCTGGATGACGAGGTCGACGGCGCCCATGTCGATGCCCAGCTCGAGGCTGCTCGTCGCGACCACGCAGCGCAGCGCCCCCGACTTCAGCTCCTCCTCGACCCGGGCCCGCTGCTCCTTCGAGACCGAGCCGTGGTGCGCCTTCGCGAGCACCGGCTCCGCGCCCGCGGTCGCGCCGGCCTGCGCCATGACGGAGGCCGGGACGGTCGGCTCGGGCAGGTCGATCCCGAGCCGCCCGCTGTAGATCTCGTTGAGGCGCGCCGTGAGCCGTTCGGCGAGCCGGCGGGAGTTCGCGAACACGATGGTCGAGCGGTGCGCGAGGATGCGGTCCACGATCGCCTCCTCGACGTGCGGCCACAGCGAGCCCGTCACCGTGCTCTCGCCGCCCTCGAACCACTCGCCCTCGGCCGTCTGCTCGGCACCGGGCGGAGGCGGCGGGTGCAGCATGTCGTCGACCGGAACCGCGACGCGCAGGTCGAACGTCTTCGACGCGGGCGGGGCGACGATCTCGACCGGTGCGGCGCCGCCGAGGAAACGGGCCACCTCGTCGATCGGGCGCACCGTCGCCGACAGGCCGATGCGCTGCGCCGGCGTCTCGAGCAACGCGTCGAGCCGCTCGAGGCTCACGGCCAGGTGCGCACCGCGCTTGGTGGCCGCGACCGCGTGCACCTCGTCGACGATCACGGTGTGCACCTCGCGCAGCGTCTCGGCGGCCTGGCTCGTGAGCATGAGGTACAGCGACTCGGGCGTCGTGATGAGGATGTCGGGCGGATCCGCGAGCAGCCTCCGCCGGTCGGGCCGCGGGGGTGTCGCCCGAGCGCACCCCGACCGTGACGTCGGGCGCCGGGAGGCCGAGGCGTCGTGCCGACTGCCCGATCCCGACGAGCGGCGAGCGGAGGTTGCGTTCGACGTCCACCCCGAGCGCCTTCAGCGGCGACACGTAGAGGATGCGGGTCCGCGGGGGAGCCTTGTCGCGGCGGCGGGGGGAGGCATCCGTCGTCGTCTCGGGCCGTGCGCCGCGGTCGCGGAACACGCGGTCGATCGCCCATAGGAACGCCGACAGGGTCTTGCCCGATCCGGTCGGGGCCACGACGAGGGCGTGCCGACCGTGCGAGATGGCCTCCCAGGCGCCGGCCTGCGCCGCGGTCGGCTCGGCGAAAGCGCTGCGGAACCAGTCCTGCGTGGCCGGCGAGAACCTGCTCAGCACGCCGGACGTCTCATCCACCCCTCCATCATGACCGCCCCCTCCGACACCCCGGCGGGGTTGCGCTCACAGCGCACGCCCCGAGCCGTCACAAAAACGCGCGAAAACGGCGTCCGGAAGCGCGTTCTGTGACGGCTCGGCGGGGTCAGCCGACGTAATCGCGCGGGACGAGCGGCGAGACGCGCACGAGGATCTCCTCGCCGACCGTGCCGATGGCCTCCGCGAGCGTCGTCGCCGACGACTCGCCGAGCGCGCCGGGGCCGAACACCGCGACGTCCTGCCCCGGCGTCGCGCCCGGCCAGGCCTCGACCGTGAGCGAGACGTCTCCCACGGCGCGCACCCGGCGTGCGCCGGCCACCGTGCCGACGGCGAAGCGCTGCGCGAGCGTCGACGGCACGCCGTCGAGCGCGCCGACGCCGATCTCGACGGTGTCCGCGTCGACGGCGACGACCGGGGCGAGCAGGGTCGCGGCCGGCGCGATGCCGGGCAGCTCCGGCCCGTCGGTCGAGCGCACGCCGTAGCAGAACGCCCCGAAGCGCACCATGTCGAAGCGGAACTCGGGTCGCGCGTAGCCCGCGGCGCTCGCCGCGAGATGCAGCGTGCGCGGCGAGAGCCCCGCGGCGCGTGCCGCGTCGACCCCGGCGAGGAACTCGGCTCGGGCCGCATCGTCGGCCGCCTCGCTCGTCTCGGCGATGTGGCTCCACAGCCCCACGACCCGGATGTCGCCGCTCGCCTCCAGCGCGGCGGCACGGCCGACGAACCCCGCCCAGTCCTCCGGGCGCACGCCGTTGCGGTGCAGGCCCGTGTCGATCTTCAGGTGCACCGGGACGCCGCGTCCGCGCGACACGGCCGCGACGTCCTCGAGGTAGTCGCGGTCGCCGACGCCGAGCTCGAGCCGTGCATCGATCGCGGCCGCGACCTCCTTTCGTCCGACCGTGACCCAGGCGAACACGCGGGCGTCGGGGCCGGCGGCGGCGCGGGCGCGCACGCCGGTCGGCACGTCGAACGAGCCGAACCGGGCCACGCCGTGCGCGGCGGCATCCGCCACGACGCGCTCGACGCCGTGGCCGTAGGCGTCGTTCTTCACGACGAGCATGACCTCCGCGTCCCCGATGCGCGCGCGGAGGGCGTCGACGTTCGCGCGGATGCGTCCCAGGTCGACCCGCAGCCGCGCGCCCGACCCGCCGCTCACGCGACCACCTCGCGTGCCAGACGCAGCCCGAGCGCGCCCACGAGCTCGGTTCCGCGCAGGCCCGTCGCCCGCTCCCACTCGGCGAGGGCGTGCCGCGCGGGACCTGCGCCGCCGAAGTACACGACCTCGTCGAACCGCGCCACCGGCGCGGCGCCGACGTCGACGACGCACACGTCCATCGCGACGCGGCCCACGATCGGATGCACCGCGCCGCCGATCTCGACCGACACCCGGTTGCCGAGCGCGCGCACGACGCCCTGGCCGAAGCCGCCCGAGACCAGCGCGATGCGCGTGTCGCGCGGGGCGATGTGCGTGTAGTTGTAGGAGACGCCCTCGCCGGCGCGCAGCCGCTTGACCGAGAGCACGGATGCCGACAGCCGCAGCGCGGGCTCGCCCGCCGAGCCGGGCAGCCCGAACAGCGCGCGCGGATCGATCGTGGGCGAGACATCCGTCACCGCGAGTCCGGCGCGCGCCACCGCCTCCCGGTCGCGCTCGTCGGCAACGACCGAGCGCACCCCGGCGTCGAACAGCGCCGACGCGACGACCCCGGCGCCGTGCCCGTACGCGTCACGCCGCAGATCGGCGATGCCGCCGTGTGCCGCGACGCGTCGGGCGTTGGCCGCGAGCGCCCCGCGGGAGACCGCCACGCGGGCGGCCGTGGGGCTCGTCAAAAGCCGATCGCCTTCTGGTACCGCGGACGGTGGCCGGTGCGGATCCCGAGCACGCTCGGCTTGTTCTCGTAGACGCCGGTGGCCCAGTTGCCCTCGATGAGGTCCGGGCCGTCCGGGGTCATCGCGATGTCCCACCCGACGTAGGGCACCTGCGGCACGTGACGGGCCACGGTGTCGATGAAGGCGACGACCTCGTCGAACATCGGCAGCTGGAAGTCGGCGATGCGGAACCCGCTGTCCGGGTGCACCTCGTGCACGTGCGCGTGCGAGTCGTACCCGCCGCCGAGCGCCTTGCCGGTCTCGGGGTCGAGCATCGTGTAGAAGCCGCCGAAGTCCATCTGGTCGGCCACCTGGCCGCGTCCGAACTTCTGCGCGACGGCGAGGATGTGCGTCTTCTCGCCGTCGAAGTACGCGACCACGCGCGTCGAGTTGACGGTGCCCGGGCAGACGGCCGCGAGGTCCGGGTGCTGTTCGATGTTCTCCTCGATGAGTCGCTCGCCGCGCTCCATGAGCTCGGCGTGGAAGGCGTCCCAGTCCTCGACGTCGCCGGCGAAGTAGCGGCGGATCGCGCTTCCCGACTGCCCGAGCTGCAGCTTCGTGATCAGCACCGGGTGGCGTTCCGCGAATGCGCGCAGCTCTGCGGCGTTGCCGGGCTCCAGCAGCATCCACTCCCGCCGGATGTGGGGTGCGAACACGCGGTCGAACTCCCACTTGTCGTGGAAGATGTGGCGGTAGTCGGGGTGGTCCAGCTGCGCCGAGTACTGGTTCGAGTAGGGATGCGTCATCATCGTGCGCCGCTCCGCACGGTTCAGGATCGCGAAGTCGTAGTCGACGTAGTCCTGGAAGCCCACCTGATGGAACGAGGCCTGCCAGAACATGTCGGCGACGATCGCCGGCCTCCACCTGCCGAAGTGCTCCGACACCTCGGTGGCGCGCTCGAGGACCGAGCGCACGTCGATGTTCTGCAGCCGCCACTTCATGTAGCCGACCTGGCGGGCGATCCCACGGAAACGTGAATGCATATGTGGCGATCCCGTGTCGCCGGGATCAGGCGTTCAGGAGCTCGTTCTCGACGACGCGGGGGCGGACGCTGCGGCGCCCCTCGGAACGACCGAGGTCGTCGGTGATGATGACGCGCTGCAGCCACCGATCCGTGCCATCGTACCGGGGCTCGAAGGGAGTGCGTGCGTGCATCACCCTGCGGTTGTCGAACAGGAGGATGTCGCCGGCTCCGAGCGTGACGTACACGCCCTCCGCGTCGGCGCCGTCGTGGAAGCGCTGGAGCGCGGCCGCGGCCTCCTCGTCGCCCGCCACGGCCGCGGCGCAGTCCGTGTCGATGCGGACGAAGCGCTTGCCGTCGTCGCCGTACAGGGCGGCGCCCTGGACGCCGTCCTCGGGGCGGCCGGTTCCGCCGGAGGCCTTGTCGATTCCGTGCATGAATCGCGGCTGGCGCAGCACGGCCTCGTCCTCGTCGCTCAGCGCGATGCGGTCGACCGGGGCGAGCGCGGTCTGCACGCGCTCGTCGCCGCGCACGCAGAAGAGTCCGACGAACTGCGGGTGCGCGTCGTCGAACGCGTCCTCGGAGTGCCAGTCGAGCAGGCTCCGGCTGCCGGTTCCGACCGCGTCGTACTCGTGGCCCGGCACGGGGGTCACGTTCTGCACGATCTGGCCGCGGTGCTGGCGCGCGAACGCGAAGACCTCGCCGGCCGCGGCGGCGAAGGCGAGCAGCGCCGCCTCCGTGACCGGGTCGCGGTCCTTCTCCTCGAAGTCGGCCGCGTTGCGCGGGCTCTCGCCCATCTGCTCCTGGTCGACGAGGAGGCCGTGGAAGAGCACGCCCCCGTCGGGCACCTCGGCGCGGGCGAACCGGCGGATGATCTCCACCGTCTCGGGATCGGCCGTCTCGAGCGCCGCCTTCGCGTCGGCGATCAGCTGCTCGAGCTGGTCGTCGTCGCGGTACAGGCCTCGTCGACCCCGGGCGAGCCCGATGAACACCTCGGCGACCTCTGGCGCGATCGTGCGCTCGATCATTCGTTGTCCTTCCCCAGGAACCGGCCTCGGTCTGCCCCGGCGCAACGACGACGGATCGGTTCTCCCCGCCGCGATCATAGCGGCTCCGCGGCGCCGGTGCCGTGCGTGTGCGTCCGTGCGCCGCCGTGGTGCGTCGGCCGCTATCCGGTCGCCTCGCCGGCCAGCCGATCCGCCTGCTTCGTGAGGAAGGCGGAGACGTCGGCCAGCTCCTGCGCCGAGACGCTGTGGGTGAGCCCGGTGTAGACGCGGCCGCTCAGGTCGGCGTGGTCGGGCAGCCACTGCACGGTGTGCGCGACGAGGGCTGCGGGGATGACCTCGTCGCGGCTGCCGCGGCCCCAGAACACCGGCGGTCGCGACTCGGCGAGCGCCTCGTCGCCCGGCAGCGGGCCCGGCGCCGCATAGCCGCTCAGGTTGACCGCGAAGGCGAACCGTGCAGGCTCCAGGCGCAGCGCCTGGATGGCCACCGCGGCTCCCTGCGAGAACCCGAGGAGTCCCACGGCATCCGACGCGACACGCGCGTCGACCCACTCGATCAGCCGTGCCGCGGCATCCGTCACCCGCCCGCCGTCGCGGCCGTCGAGGCCCTCGATGGGGTACCAGGAGTGGCCCGGCGTGGGCCAGGGCGGCGCGAGCGGGGCCCGCACGGCCGCGTACGCGAAGGCGTCGGGCAGATGCTCGACGAGCGCGAACAGGTCGCGCTCGTCGCTGCCGTAGCCGTGCAGCAGCACGACGAGGGGTCGGGGATCGCCGGGGTCCGCGGACCGGAGCACGGCCTCGTCGTCGAGGGGTGGCGTCGCATCCATGCCGTCATTGTCTCAACCCGCGCCGACGTCCGCGCCGGCGCGGGTGGGGTATACAGGAGCTATGCCGGTGCGTACTCCCGATCCCGATCCGAACGAGTCCGGCGACGAGTCGCGTCGTGACGCGCTCAGCGCCTTCGAGAGCTCGATGGGGCGCTCGCTGCCGGCGGATGCCGCCAACCCGGGCTGGCTCAGCGATGTCGAGCTCGCGGAGGCGCGCCGCCGCATCCCCATGCTCTACGTCGAGGCGATCCCGGTGCGCACCGACGGGATGGGCGCCGTGACCCAGGTCGGCATCCTCCTGCGCGCCACCCCGATGGGCGAGATCACCCGCACGATCGTCTCCGGCCGCGTCCGTTACGGCGAGACCGTGCGCGACGCCCTGTTCCGCCACCTCGAGAACGACCTCGGGCCCATGGCCTTCCCGCTGCTGCCGCCGCAGCCGGCGCCGTTCACGGTCGCGGAGTACTTCCCGATCCCCGGCGTCAGCGCCTTCCACGACGATCGGCAGCACGCCGTGTCGCTCGCCTTCATCGTCCCCGTCACCGGCACGTGCGAGCCGCGTCAGGATGCGCTGGAGGTCACCTGGATGGACCCGGCCGAGGCCGCCTCCGACAGTCTCGCCGCCGAGATGGAGGGGGGCAGGGGCACGCTCGTGCGTCTGGGCCTCGCCAGCGTCGGCGCGCTGCGCTGAGAACGGCCGACACCGTGGAGTCGGGCCTGTCGGCGCCGGTCGAGACGGCGCTCGCACTGCCCGTCGTGCTGCTGGTGGCCTGGGTCATCGCGATCGTGCTGCGGCGCCTGTTCGGCGCGGCGCGATCGCTGAGCGTGTCGGTCATGACCGTGATCGGCGTGCTCGGGGTCAGCATCGGGCTCCTGCTGTCGGCATGGCTGTTCGGCGGGTCGCGGCTGTGGGTGCCCACGACGCTCCTGCTGTCGGCGGGGGCGAGCCTCGGGCTCTCTGTCCTGGTCGCCGCCGTCGTCGCGGCGCTGCGTCGCGGCTGGGGGAGCCCGGATGTGGCGGCCCTGCTCGCGGGCGGCGAGACCGACCGCGTCGAGTTCAAGGAGACCTCGCGCTGGAACGTGCGCGAGGAGCGCAAGGACCCGCGCATGGAGATCGCCGTCGCCAAGTCGATCGCGGCCTTCCTGAACTCGCGCGGCGGCACGCTCGTGATCGGCGTGGACGACGCGGGGGAGCCGGTCGGTCTCGAGCGTGACTTCGCGACGCTGCGCACGGCGGACGAGGACCGCTTCGAGCTGTGGCTGCGCGACATGCTGTCGCAGACCCTCGGCCGCAACGCGGCGGCCCTGCCGCGCATCCGGTTCGTGCCGGTCGGCGAGCGGGACGCGCTCGTGTGCGTCGTCCAGTGTCGCCCGGCGATGGGGCCCGTCTACCTCACGCAGCCCAAGAACGGGGGCACGGCGACCGACCTGTGGGTGCGCGTGGGCAACTCCAGCCGTGCGCTCGGCGTCGACGAGGCCGTCCAGTACGTGGCCCGCCACTGGCGCCCCTCCGCGGCGAGCGTCGTGCTCGGCCGCCCCCTCGGCTGAGACGCCGCGAGCCGGGCACGCCCCGGTGGGCACGCCCGGCTCACGGACCGGCGATCTCAGGCGCTGTAGCGCTGGATGTGCGCGGCGGCGGCCGTCAGCCAGTCGGTGAGGAACTGCGCGGTCGCCTCGTCGGTGACCTCGCCCTCGGCGGTGATCAGGCCCGGCTTCGACCAGATGTAGGCCTCCGGCTGCGAGAGCTCCGGCGACGCGAGGAACGACAGGATCGAGCGCAGGTGCTGCTGCGCGACGGCCGTGCCGATCTGGCCCACCGAGGTGCCGATGACGGCGGTGGGCTTGCCGGCGAACGAGTTCTGGCCCCACGGGCGGCTCGCGACATCCAGGGCGTTCTTCAGCACGCCGGGGACCGAGCGGTTGTACTCGGGTGTGACGATGACGACGCCGTCGACGTCGGCGATGGCCTGCTTGAACGCGACCGCCTCTGCGGGGTAGTCGGCATCGAAGTCGGAGGTGTAGAAGGGGAGCCCGGCGATCGGGATCTCGACCAGCTCGATGCCGGCGGCGGGGGCCAGACGCTCGAGCGCACGCGCCAGGGCGCGGTTGATCGAGGTCGACGAGATGCTGCCGACGATGTAACCGACGCGCAGAGTCATGGAGTGCCTTTCGTTCGGGGGAGGGCGCGGAGCGGACGCCCGATGAACTGCTCCTGCAGACCCAATCGCGCGGCGTCGCGGGGAATTCCCGACGCGCCGGCATGCGTCAGAGCCCGCTCGTGTGCTCCGCGATCACCGCGACGAACGCGTCGATGTCGTCCTGGGTCGTGTCGAAGCCGCAGACCCAGCGCACCTCGCCGGTCGCGGCATCCCAGTCGTAGAAGCGGAACCGCTCGCGCAGACGGTCCGCGACGCCGGCCGGCAGCGTGGCGAAGACGGCGTTGGCCTGCGTCTGCTGGGTGAACGCGACGCGGCGGATCGTGCCGTCGTCCAGGCCCCGCTCGATCCCCGCGCGCAGCCTGCCCGCCATCGCGTTGGCGTGCCGGGCCGAGCGCAGCCAGAGGTCGCCCTCGAACAGCGCGAGCAGCTGCGCCGAGACGAAGCGCATCTTCGAGGCGAGCTGCATCTGATGCTTGCGCAGGTACACGAGCCCGTCGGCGGCCTCGGGGTCCAGCACGACGATCGCCTCCGCGCCCAGGGCGCCGTTCTTCGTGCCGCCCACGCCCACGACGTCGATGCCCGCATCGCTCGTGAAGGCGCGCAGGGGGAGGTCGAGGGATGCCGCGGCGTTGGCCAGCCGCGCGCCGTCCATGTAGACGCGCATCCCCTGCGCGTGCGCGTGGTCGGCGATCGCCCGCAGCTCCTCCGGCGTGTACACCGTGCCGAGCTCGCTGGACTGGGTCAGCGCGACGACGGCGGGCTGCGCGCGGTGCTCGTCGCCGTGGCCCCATGCCTCCGTCGCGATGAGCTCGGGGGTCAGCTTGCCGTCCGGGGTGGAGACCGGCAGCAGCTTGATCCCGCCGGCCTTCTCGGGTGCGCCGCCCTCGTCGGTGTGGATGTGTGCGGTCGCGGCGCAGATCACGGCACCCCACCGCGGCAGCATCGAGAGCAGCCCCACGACGTTCGCGCCCGTGCCGTTGAAGACGGGCCAGGCCGTGACCGGCCGGCCGAAGTGCTCGGCGAACACCTCCTGCAGCCGCTGGGTGTAGACGTCGCCGCCGTAGGCCGGCTGGTGACCGCCGGCCGCGTCGGCGAGCGCGGCCAGCACTTCGGGATGCACGCCGGAGTAGTTGTCGGACGCGAAGCCCCGGGAAGCGGTGTCGTGGAGAGAGGTCACGGTGTTCCAATCTACGTGTCGCGTCAGCGGGCCGGTCGTGGCTGCCTGTGGATGACCTCGGAGGCCGTCGGCGCCTCTCTGGCATAGTCGAGGCTGGGGGCCGTCCCCGAGTGAGGGAGGATCACGTGGAGTTCGCTGCCGTTGCCGGCATCCTGTTGCTGGTGGGCGTCGGAGTCGTCGCCGTCGTCGTCATCCTGCTGATCGTCCTGCTGTTCGCGCGCAGCTGGATCAAGGTCGCCCGCGCCGATGAGGCGCTCGTGATCTCGGGTCGCAAGCAGCGCGTCCGCCGCGAGATCGTGACGGTCGGACCCGATGGCGCCCCCGTCTCGGCCTCCGAGACGGACGAGTCGCCGGTGACGGTCATCGTCAACGGCAAGTCGCTCGTGAACCCCATCACGCAGCGCCACGAGATCATCTCGCTGCGCTCGCGTCAGGTCTCGCTGAACGCCGAGGCGCAGTCGTTCGACAACGTGACGCTGAACGTCGACGGGGTCGCGATCGTCAAGATCGGCTCCGATCCGGCCCTCGTGCGCCGTGCGGCGGAGCGCTTCGCCTCGCAGGACGCGGCCATCGAGCACTTCACGACCGAGCAGCTCGAGGGTGCGCTGCGCGGCATCGTGGCGACGCTCTCGGTCGTCGAGCTCATGCGCGAGCGCAAGAAGTTCTCGGACCAGATCGCGGCGGATGTCTCCAGCGAGCTCAGCGAGCAGGGCCTCATCCTCGACTCGTTCCAGATCAAGGGCATCACCGACCAGGTCGGCTACATCAAGTCGCTCGGTGCGCCCGAGATCCAGGCCAAGCGGCAGGCCGCCGAGATCGCCCAGACCAACGCCGACCGCGCGATCAACCAGAAGAACATCTCCAACAACGAGGCGAACCTGATCGAGCAGACCGCTCTCGATCGCAACACGGCCAACGCCGACGCCGAGGTCGGCCGTGCGCGCGCCGAGGCCGAGCAGGCCGAGCAGCTGGCTCGTGCGCAGGCCGAGCAGGCGGTCCTGCAGCAGCAGGCGGAGAACCGGCAGGCGCAGCTGGACGCCGACGTCAAGCGCGTCGCCGACGCCCAGCGGTACGAGGCCGAGACGCGCGCGCAGGCCGATCTCTACACCCGCGAGCGCGCGGCCGAGGCGGCCGCGATCGAGCAGGTCAAGCAGGCGGAGGCGCGCACCCGCATCGCCGAGCAGGAGGCCGAGGCCGACCGCGCTCGCGCCGCGGGTGAGGCGGCCGCCGCCGAGGCCCGTGCGAGCGGTGAGGCCAACGCGCTGCGGTCGCGCGCCGAGGCGGAGGCGCAGGCCCGCCGGCTCACGGCGCAGGCCGAGGCCGAGGCCATCCGCGCAGAGGGCGAGGCGCGCGCCGCCGCGATCGAGGCGGAGGCCGAGGCGATCGCGTCCAATCGCGACGCACTGCTGGCCCAGCGGGCGTTGGACGCGCTGCCGGCGCTCATGGCCGAGTTCGCCAAGGGGTACGGCACGATCGGCAGTGTGTCGATCGTGGGCGGTGCGGGCGAGGCGGGCGCCTCGCCGAGCGAGTTCGTCGGTGCGGACAACGCCCGCGCGCTGCGCTCGGTCTTCGACTCGGTGAGCGCGGCGACGGGCCTCGACCTCGCCGCCCTCATCCAGGGGCAGGCCGTCGGCCGCGCGTTCGGGGCGGGCGCCGCCGCCGGCGCCGATGCGGCGGGTGCCGGCGCCTCTCGCGCGGGGGTCGGGGCCGGTGCCCGTGCGGCGGGTGCCGGCGAGGGCGCCGATCGCGCGGGCACTGCCGAAGCCGCAACCCCCGCGTCTGCGGCCGCCGAGCCCCCGCTCGCGGACTAGCTGCGGCCTCCCGCGCCGCGATCCCCCCGCGCCGCGGCGCCTCGACACGGCGCCCGTCGCCACCCCTGAGCCGGGATCCCGCTCTCGTTCCGCAGGGGCGCTAGGAATCCGTGGCGCCATTGCGGGACGACGGCGTCAGAGCGGTGGGAGCGAGCCCCGGGAGAGCCTGCGCCGTGGGGGCGGCGCGGATGCCACGGGTCGAGGCGATCACCGGGCGCAGCGTCCGATCGAGCGCCTCGTGGAACATCGAGAGCGGGAACTCGTCGTCGAGCACGGCATCGGTGTACCCCGAGGGCGGACCCGCCAAGACCTCGTCGGGGAGGCCCTGCGCCCATCGTGAGGCGGGATGCGGCGTCACGACGCTCCGCACCAGCTCGTAGGCGGCGAGCCAGTGCGCGGTCTTGGGCCGGTCGATCGACTCCCAGTACAGCCGGTCGATCGCCTCGCCGAGCGCCATCACGGCGGCGGGGACCGCATCCCAGTCCAGCCGGAGCCGTGAGTCGGTCCAGTGCAGCACCCCGCCGCGGTGCAGCCAGGAGAACAGCAGCTGCCCGCCCAGCCCGTCGTAGTTGCGCACGCGCGGACCCGTCAGCGCGAACCGGAAGATCCGGTCGAAGAGGACGGCGTCCTGCACGAGACCGGCACCCTCGAGCAGGGCGGCGTCGGCCGCATCCCCTGCGTCGGGGCGGGCACGCAGACGCCGCTCGATCGCGACGCACTCGCGATAGGCCGTGAGGTCGCAGCGCAGCTCCTCCAGCGCGTAGAGGAAGTAGGGCATGCGCTGCTTGATCATGAAGGGGTCGAACGGCAGGTCGCCGCGCATGTGGCTGCGGTCGTGGATGAGGTCCCACATGACGAACGCGCCTTCCGCGAGCGAGGCGTCGTCCAGCATGCGGCGAGTGCGCTCGGGCAGCTCCAGCCCGGTGGCCTCGGCGGCGGCGCGCACGACGCGGCGATAGCGCGCCGCCTCGCGATCCTGGAAGATCGCACCCCAGGTGAAGGCGGGAGCCTCCCGCACCGAGACGGTCTCGGGGAAGAGCACGGCCGAGTCGCTGTCGTAGCCCGGCGTGAAGTCGATCAGCCGCAGCGAGACGAACTGCGGGTTCGCGTAGTCGGCCTCCAGCCGCTCGATCTCCTCCGGCCAGATGACCTCGGTGAGCACGGCTTCCAGGTGCCGATCCCGCGACCCGTTCTGCGTGTACATGGGGAAGACGACCAGGTGCATGAGACCGTCGATGCGGCTCCGTTCGGGCCGGAACGCCGCGAGCGCGTCGTGGAAGTCCGGGATGCCGAGGCCGCCGTCGCGCCAGCGCTCGAGGTCCGCGACGACCGCATCGAGGTAGGCGCGGTCGTGAGGGAAGCGTGGCGAGAGCTCGGCCACCGCGCCGATGATCGTGTCCAGGTGCGCACGCGCGCGGTCCGTGGCCTCCGGCACGGATCCGTCGGAGGCCTGCAGCTGTTGGAAGGCGGTGACCTCCGCCTTGAGGGTGAGCCAGGCGGGATCGGTCGCCGCGGGCGTCTCGAGGGGCAGCAGGGTCGTCATGGGTCCTCCGTTCGTCGGCGTCAGTCTCCCCAAAAGCGCATCGATCTGTGAGAGAACGTCGAGAATGCAGGAAAGTTTCCGGCAGAATGAGCGAGTGACCGCATCCGCACCTGTCCTCGACGACATCGATCGCGCGCTCCTCGGCACGGTCTCCCGTGACGCGCGCGCGACGCTGCAGGAGCTCGGCGCGGCCGTCGGCCTCTCGGTCTCGGCGGTCCAGGCGCGGCTGCGCAAGCTCGAGGCGCGGGGCGTGATCGCGGGCTATCGGGCCGTCATCGACCCGGATGCGGTCGGCCGCCCGCTCGCCGCCCTCGTCGAGATCACCCCGCTCGACTCCGCGCAGCCCGACGACGCGCCCGAGCGGCTCGCGCACCTCGATGCGATCGAGGCGTGTCACTCGGTCGCGGGCTCGGCGAGCTACGTGCTCTTCGTGCGGGTCGCGAGCCCGAAGGCGCTGGAGGGGCTGCTCCGCGACATCCGGCAGGCGGCCGCCGTCTCGACGCGGACGACCGTGGTGCTGCAGACGTTCTACGAGCACCGCCCGCCGCTGCCCGCGGCCGGCTGACCGCCAGGACGAGCACACCCCGCGCGAGCGCCGTCGTGCGGCGCGCTCGCGCGGGGTGGATAGGACGGAGAGCCCGGGGTCCGCGACGGACCCCGGGCTCCCGCGTCAGTTGCCGCCCTCGTTCAGGGTGACCGTCAGCGGTGTGAAGCCGGTTCCCATGACGTCCACGCCCTCCGACTTGAGCTCATCGAGCGCCTTGGTGACGTAGGTGTTGTCGTACGCGGTCGACGGCGGGGCCTTCGTGATGATCGTGGCCCCGGTGTTGTCCTTCGTGCCTTCCGCGATGCTCACCGTCTGGTCCCAGAGCGAGCTGCGGACCATGCCGATGCCCTCCGTCGAGGGCCAGATGAGCTTGTTGACCTCGTTGGTCATCCACAGCTGGTGGCTCGTGCCGAGCGTGGAGCCCGCCTTCGTCACGATGTCGGCCGCGTCCTGTGCGTGGTCGCGCGCGTACACCCAGCCCTTGATCGAGGCCTTGATGAACTTGACCGTCGTGTCCTGGAACGTCGGGTCCTTCAGCTTGTCGGCGTCGGCCCAGATGGCGTCCTGCAGCATGGCCGTGCCGTAGTCGTTCCAGTTGATGACGTTCAGGTCGCTCGGCTGGTACAGCTTGCCGGTGGCGGGGTTGATCGTCTCGAGCACCTGTGCGTACTCGTTGTAGGTCATGGCCTGGGCCGCGTCGATGTCGCCGGCGAGGAAGCCCTTCATGTCGAAGGCCTGCTGCACGAGCGAGATCTGCGAGTCGGTGTCGATGCCCGCCTTCTGCATGCCGGCGAACAGCTCCCACTGGTTGCCGTAGCCCCAGCTGCCGACCTTCTTGTCCTTCAGATCCGCGGGCGTCGTGATGCCCTTGTCCGCGAACGAGATCTGCGTCGTGCCGCTGCGCTCGAAGATCTGCGCGACATCGGTGACGTTGACGCCCTTCTCGATCGAGCCGAGGACCTTGGGCACCCACGAGATCGCGTAGTCGGCGTTGCCCTTGGCGACCTCGTTGATGGGCACGGTGTCGGTGCCGGCGGGGACGATCGTGACGTCGAGGCCCTCGTCCTTGTAGTAGCCCTCCGCGGCGGCCGCGTAGTAGCCGGCGAACTGGGCCTGAGCGACCCACTGGAGCTGGAGTGTGACCTTGGTGAGCCCGTCACTGCTGGTGCTGGACGGAGCGGACGAGCCGCTGCATCCGCTGAGGACGAGTGCTGTGGCGATGGCGACGGATCCCAGTCCGATCGCCGCGCGACGGCGGTGAGTCATCGGGTTTCCTCTCATGGTGCAATCGGGATGGTGCAGGGACAGCGGGGGTGCGGCGACGCCGCATGGTGCATCACGACGCGGGTGCGCCGTGCCGCGTCGCCAGCCGCTCGAGTCCGAGCGCGACGACGAAGAACAGGAGCCCGAGCAGCACGCTGCCGAGCACGAAGGCGTAGGCGAGGGATGTCGCCGAGTACGAGATCGCGGAGGTGATCGCGGTCGCGAGCCCGTTGACGGGGCCGCCGAAGTACTCCGCGATCAGGGCGGAGATCACCGCGAGGCTCGAGGCGATGCGGATGCCGGTGAACAGATACGGCACGGCGCCCGGCAGCGTCACGGTCCGCGTGGCCTGCCACCCGGTCGCGGCGTTCGCCCGCATGAGGTCGCGGTGGACCGGCTGGACCTGCCGCAGTCCGCGGAGCGTGTTGACGTACACCGGCACGAACACCGCCAGTGCCGCGATGATCACGCGTGCGGTCTGCTGGTCCGCCCCGTACATCGTGTAGAGCACGGGGGCGAGGGCGGCGATCGGGATGACCGACAGCGCCGTCACGAGCGGCTGGGTGAGCTCGTCGACGGCGTCCAGCAGGGCCGCGATCACGGCGGCCAGGATCGCGAGCACGACCCCGAGGACCAGCCCCAGCAGCGCGTTGAGGCCCGTGATCCCCGCGCTCTGCACGATCGTGGGGAAGCGCGCCACGAACTGCGACCAGATCTCGCTCGGCGCCGGCAGCACGAACGGCTTGATCCCGAGGGCGATGACGAGCACCTCCCACACGACGATCGCCGCGATCCCGAAGACGATCGGGGCGAGCGCGCGCAGCCAGACGGGCATCAGCGGTTCTCCACGCCGCGCACGCCCGTGGGGGCCTCGCCGTGCAAAGCCTCCCGGACCCGGCTCACGGCCCCGAAGAAGGCGGCATCCTCACGCAGCGCCTCGTCGTCACCGCCGTGGGTGAGACCGATCGGAAGCTGCGCGACGATCCGTCCCGGCCGCGGCGACATGACCACCACGCGGTCGGAGAGGAACACGGCCTCCGGGATGGAGTGCGTCACGAACACGACGGCGGCGCCGGTGCGCTCCCGGATGCGGGCGAGCTCGGACTGCATCCGCTCTCGGGTCATCTCGTCGAGGGCGCCGAACGGCTCGTCCATGAGCAGGAGCCCGGGGCTCTCGGCGAGAGAGCGGGCGATCGCGACGCGCTGCTGCATGCCGCCGGAGAGCTGGTCGGGGTAGCGGTCGGCGAAGTCGGAGAGCCCCACCATCTCGAGCAGCTCCCGGACCCGGTCGGCGCGTGCGGCGCGGGCGACGCCGTGCAGCTGCAGCGGCAGGGCGACGTTCTCCGAGATCGTGCGCCAGGGCAGCAGGCCGGCCTGCTGGAAGGCGATGCCGTAGGCGTGCTGCTTGCGGGCCTTCGCGGCGGTGAGGCCGAACACCTCGACCGTGCCGCCGGTCGGTCGGTCCAGGTCCGCGATCAGGCGCAGCAGCGTCGACTTGCCGCATCCGGACGGACCGATGAGGGAGACGAACTCCCCACGGGAGACCGTGAGCTCGATGCCGGTGAGGGCGGTGACGATGCCGCTGCGCGTCGAGAAGGTCTTCTCGACGCCCTGGACGCGGACGGCGGGGGATGCGGTGTCGTTCATGCGCCGACCTCCACGCGGCGGTAGCGGCCGAGCGTCAGTCCGAGGAGCGCGACGGCTCCCGCGGAGACGAGGCCGATCGCGATGGCGCCGAAGATGGGAGCCCAGGGCTTGCCGGGATCTCCCGAGGCGGCGGAGGCGTACTCGACCATCATCCGGCCGAGGCCGCCGCCCATCCCGATCGAGACCTCCGCCACGACGGTCCCCACGATCGCGTTGGCCGCTGCAAGTCGCAGGGCGGAGAGCAGATAGGGGACGGATGCGGGCAGCCGCAGCCGCAGCAGGGTCTGCCACCACCCGACGGCGTAGCTGTGCAGCAGCTCGACGTGCGCGGTCTGCGGTGAGCCGAGCCCCCGCAACGCCCCGATCGAGACGGGGAAGAACGCGAGGTAGCTCGCGATGATCGCGACGGCGAACCAGATCGGCGGCTGCTGACCCCCGACCTTGGCCTGCGCGATCAGGCCCGCCACCAGCGGGGCCAGCGCGATCAGCGGCACGGTCTGGGACACGACGATCCACGGCAGCAGGGAGGCTTCGGCCAGGCGCACGCGCTGCATGAGCAGGGCCAGCAGCATGCCGACCACCACCCCGACGACCCAGCCGAGGGCGGCGACGCCGAGGGTGACCCCCGCCGCTCCCACGACGACCTGCCACAGCGGATCGCCCCCGCGCCCGGGCAGCACGGGCTCCGCGAGGCGCGCGAACATCGTCCACACGTGCGGCATGGCCAGATCGCTCGTGCGCGGCAGCACGGTGATTCCGCCGATCACGACCCCGTCGGCGGGGCCGATCGCCTTGTACCCCTCCCAGACCACCGGCACCAGCATCACGCCTGCCGCGCCGAGGGCCCACCTGCGTCCAGCGCTCATCGCTTCGCCGTGATGTGCGAGGAGAGCGCGGGGATCACGGTCTCGCCGTACACCCGCATCGTCTCCTCCTTGTTGTCGTGCTGCAGGTAGCCCGCGAACTGCGTGACCCCGAGCTCGCGCAGCTGCTCGAGCTTCGCGATGTGGTCGGCGGCGGTGCCGAGCACGCAGAAGCGGTCGACGATCTCATCGGGCACGAAGTCCACGTGGTCGTTGCCGCTCTTGCCGTGCGTGTTGTAGTCGTACCCGGTGCGGCCGGCGATGTAGTCGGTCAGGGCCGTGGGCACCTCGCCGCTCGTGCCGTACTTGGCGACGATGTCCGCGACGTGGTTGCCGACCATGCCGCCGAACCAGCGGCACTGCGCACGCATGTGCTCCCAGTCGTCGCCGATGTACATCGGCGCGGCGACGCAGAACGAGATGGCGTCGGGATCGCGCCCGGCCTTCTCGGCGGCGTCGCGGACGGCGCCGATCATCCATGCCGCGATGTCGACATCCGCCAGCTGGAGGATGAACCCGTCGCCGACCTCGCCCGTGAGCTTGAGCGCGAGGGGGCCGTAGGCGGCGACCCACACCTCGAGCTCCGAGCCGCGGCTCCACGGGAACTGCAGCGTGGCGCCGTTGTACTCCACGGCGCGCGAGTTGCCGAGCTCGCGGATGACATGGATCGACTCGCGCAGCTCCTTCAGCGTCGTCGGCTTCCCGTTCGTCACGCGCACGGCCGAGTCGCCGCGACCGATGCCGCAGATCGTGCGGTTGCCGTACATCTCGTTGAGGGTCGCGAAGACGCTGGCCGTCACGGTCCAGTCACGAGTGGCCGGGTTCGTGACGAAGGGGCCCACCGTCAGCCGCTTGGTCGCGTTGAGGATCGCCGAGTGGATGACGTAGGGCTCCTGCCACAGCAGGTGCGAGTCGAACGTCCAGAGGTGGCTGAAGCCGTGCGCCTCGGCCAGCTGCGCGAGCTGGACGGTGCGGGATGCGGGCGGATTGGTCTGCAGGACGACGCCGAAGTCCATGGGGGTCTCCTCTCAGACCAGGTACTGGCTCAGGCCACGCGCGATGTAGCGTCCGTGACCGGCGGTTCCGACGTAGCCGGAGCGGTCGACGACGACCGTGCCGCGCGAGATCACGGTGTCGACGCGTCCGTCGATCTCGAACCCCTCCCAGGCGGAGTAGTCCATGTTCATGTGGTGGCTGCGCCCCTCCCCGATCCCGATCGAGGTGTGCCCGTTCGGGTCGTAGACGACGACGTCCCCGTCGGCCCCGGGCTGGATCACGCCCTTGCGGCCGTACATGCCGAACATGCGTGCCGGTGTCGTGCTGGTCAGCTCCACCCACCGGGGGAGCGTGATCTGGCCGGTGACGACCCCCTGGTACATGAGATCCATGCGGTGCTCGACCGAGCCGATCCCGTTCGGGATCTTCGAGAAGTCGCCGAGTCCCATGTCCTTCTGTCCCTTCATGCAGAACGGGCAGTGGTCCGTGGAGACCATCTGGATGTCGTTCGTGCGCAGGCTCTGCCACATGTGGTGCTGGTGTCCCTCCGCGCGCGAGCGCAGCGGCGTCGAGCACACCCACTTGGCGCCCTCGAAGTCGCCCCACTCCTGGCTGGAGGCCCCCAGCTGCTCCTCGAGCGACAGGTAGAGGTACTGCGGGCACGTCTCGCCGAACACGTTCATGCCGCGGTCGCGGGCCTCGGCGATCTGCTCGACGGCCTGCTTCGCGCTCACGTGCACGACGTACAGCGGTGCGCCGGTGAGGTCGGCGAGCATGATGGCGCGGTGCGTGGCCTCCTCCTCGGCCTGCCACGGGCGCGTCGTCCCGTGGAAGTAGGGCGTCGTCTCGCCGCGGGCGAGCGCCTGCTGCACGAGGACGTCGATGATCGCGCCGTTCTCGGCGTGCATCATCATCATCGCGCCGTTGTCGGCGCCCTTCTGGAACGCCTTGAGGATCTGGCCGTCGTCGGAGAGGAAGACGCCCTTGTAGGCCATGAACAGCTTGAAGCTCGTGACGCCCTCGGCGATCAGCTCGTCCATCGCGGTCAGCGAGCTCTCCTGCACGTCCGAGAGGATCTGGTGGAAGCCGTAGTCGATCGCGCAGTTGCCGGCGGCCTTCTCGTGCCATGCGTGGTACTGGTCCAGGATGTTCTGATCCGGGTACTGCACGACGAAGTCGACGATGCTCGTCGTGCCCCCGATCGCCGCCGCCCGCGTTCCGGTCTCGAACGTGTCGGAGGCCTCCGTGCCGCCGAACGGCATCTGCATGTGCGTGTGCGCGTCGATGCCGCCGGGGATCACATACTTGCCGGATGCGTCGACCACGGTGTCGACGGAGGCGGCGAGGTCGTGCCCGAGCAGGGTCGAGCCGGGCGCGAGCACGGCGACGATCTTCTCGCCGTCGATCAGGACGTCGGCGTCGCCCGTGCCGGTCGCGTTGACGACCGTGCCGCCCGTGATGAGGGTCGTTCCCATGAGGGGTCTCTCCTGTCTGTGGTTGGTCTGTCGTGCGTCGTCAGGGGGCGACGATGTCGCCGTAGGAGTCGGGGCGGCGGTCCCGGTAGAACTGCCAGTCGTCGCGCATCTCCTGGACGAGGTCGAGGTCCAGGTCCCGCACGAGGATCTCCTCGTGCTCGCCGGAGCCGATCGCGCCCACGAAGTTGCCGCGCGGGTCGATCACCTGGCTGGAGCCGTAGAAGGTCACGGCCTCGTCGCCGTACTCGTTGTCCTCGCGGCCGACGCGGTTGGGCTGCAGCACGAAGTAGCCGTTCGCGACCGCGGCGCACGGGCCCTCGATCTCCCACAGCCGGTTCGACAGGCCGGGCTTGGTGGCGTTGGGGTTGAACACCATGTGCGCGCCGTTCAGGCCGAGCTCGCGCCATCCCTCGGGGAAGTGGCGGTCGTAGCAGATGTACATGCCGATCTTGCCGACCGCGGTGTCGAACACGGGGTAGCCGAGGTTCCCGGGGCGGAAGTAGAACTTCTCCCAGAACTTCTCCACGTGGGGGATGTGGTGCTTGCGGTACGTGCCGAGGACGCGGCCGTCGGCATCGACCAGCACGGAGGAGTTGTAGTAGACGCCGGTCTGCGCCTCCTCGTAGACGGGGAGCACCATGACGGTGCCGAGCTCGTTCGCGAGCGCGGCGAAGCGCTGCACGATCGGTCCGTCGACGGGCTCCGCGTAGCGGTAGTACTTCTTGTCCTGCGTGATGCCGAAGTACGGGCCGTAGAAGAGCTCCTGGAAGCAGAGCACCTGCGCGCCCTGGGCCGCGGCCTCGCGGGCGAAGCCCTCGTGCTTGTCGAGCATGGAGGCCTTGTCGCCCGTCCACGTGGTCTGCGTGATGGCCGCACGTACCGTCGTCATCGTTGTCCTCCCAGGCTCGCTCGAGCCGACTCGGGGCTCGTTTCTGTTACTGTTCCGCTTGAACATTTCTCGGTAATTTCCGAATATGACAGAGCGGTAAATCCTCGTCAATGGGAGGGCGAACGGATGCTGCGCGCCGAGACCCTGGCCGATCGCACGCCGCAGGGCATCGCGGGCGAGATCTCGCGGCTCGTCGCCGAGGGGGTGCTCGCGCCCGGCGACCGGCTGCCCACGGTGCGCCGGGTCGCGGCGGACCTCGGCGTCTCGGCCGGAACGGTGGGGGCGGCGTGGCGCGCGCTCGCCGGGGCCGGCGTCATCGTCTCGCGCGGGCGCGCCGGCACGTTCGTCCGCGAGGAGCGTCGTGACTGGCTGAGCCGCCGCGTGCACGACCTCGCAGGGCCCGGGGCGCCGACGCGGCTCGATCTCTCGCTCGGAACGCCCGATCCGGCGCTGCTTCCTTCGCTGTCGGCCGCGTTCTCGCGAGTCACCCCGCGCGCCGACACCGGCCGCTACCACGATCAGCCCGTGCTGCCGGAGCTGGCCGAGGTGCTCCGCGAGACGTGGCCGACGAGCGGTGTCGAGGCGATCACGGTCGTCGACGGCGCGCTCGACGGCATCTCGCGCGTGCTCGAGCAGGTCGTCCGCTTCGGGGACCGGGTCGCGATCGAGTCGCCCGGCTTCCCGTACTTCTTCGACCTGCTCGACGTGCTGGGAGCCCAGGCGGTGCCGCTCGAGCTCGACCGCGAAGGCGTCGTCCCGGCCTCCCTCGGTGCGGCCCTCGCCCGCCGCCCGGTCGCCGTGCTGCTGCAGCCGCGCGCCCAGAACCCCACAGGCGCCTCGATGTCGGCCGAGCGGGCGCGCGCGCTCGTGCGCGTGCTGCGCGGCGTGCCCGGCGGTGACCGGGTCACGGTCGTCGAGGACGACCACTCCGCCCTGATCGGCTCCGCCCCCGACGTGACCCTCGGCCGATGGCTCCCGGCGCAGGTCGTCCACGTGCGCAGCTTCTCCAAGTCGCACGGACCCGACCTGCGGATCGCCGCGATGGGAGGCCCCGCGCGGCTGATCGAGCGGGTCGTCGCACGTCGCATGCTGGGGCCGGGGTGGACGTCGCGGCTGCTCCAGGCGGTGCTCGTGGACCTGCTGACCGACCCGGGAGCGGTCGCGCGGGTGCGCACGGCGCGGCTCGTCTACCGCGACCGGCTCGACCGGCTCGCCTCCGGACTCCGCCGCCGCGGCATCGACGTCGGCGACCCCGACGGCATCAACCTGTGGCTGCCCGTCGCCGACGAGCGCGCAGCCCTCGCCCACCTCGCCGCCTCGGGCATGCTCGCCGCGGCGGGGACCCCGTTCCGCATCGCGGAGGGGGGCGCGAACCTGCGCGTGACGGCGGGCGCCGCATCCGCCAACATCCCCGTCATCGCCGAGGCGCTCGCCGACGCCGCGGCGGCCGCGCCGCTGGTCCGCTGAGCCCGCGGATACATCCGCAGACGGATGCGGCGGCCCGGCTTGCCGCGTAGCGTGGAGGGGATGTTCCGCTCCCTGTCGTGGCCGCAGCGCCTGTTCGACGTGGTGATCGCGGTCGGGTTCTTCCTCGGCTTCGGCGTGATGATCGGCCGCATCGACGGGATGACGGTGGGGCAAGGACTCCTCGCCTCCCTGCTGCTGTCGGCAGCGCTCGCCGTCCGGCGGCTCTCGCCCGTGCTCGCGCTCGCCGCCGCCTGGGCCGCGGCGATCCTCCAGATGGCGATGGGGCTCACGCCGCTGCCGAGCGACGTCGCGATCCTCGGGGTGCTGTACGCGGCGGCGGCCTACGGCTCGTGGACCGTGTTCTGGCTCGGGCTCGCCTCGTCGTTCGTGGGCGCCGCGACGATCTCGTGGTACCTCGTGCTGCTCATGCCCGCCGTGCAGGGCGGGCACGCCGGCGACCCGGTGAGCGCCTTCCTCGTCCTCCTCGCGGCGCTGTTCGCGCTCCTCCTGTCGTGGACCGCGGGTGCTCTCGTGCGTGCGACGCGGCGGGCGCGCGAGAACCGGGAGGCCCAGCTGCGCGCGGAGGACGAGATGGCGGCGGAGCAGGAGCGGGTGCGCATCGCCCGCGACATGCACGACATCGTCGCGCACTCGCTCGCTGTCGTCATCGCGCAGGCCGACGGCGCTCGCTATGCCGCCGCGGCGGATCCCGCGGTCGCGGACACGGCGCTGCGGACGATCTCCTCGACCGCCCGCGCGGCGCTCGGCGACGTCCGCCTCCTCCTGACGCAGCTGCGTCACCGGCAGGGCGACGGCCCCCAGCCGAGCCTCGCCGATCTCGACGACCTGTTCGCACAGGTCCAGTCGACGGGAATCGACCTGCGCGTCGAGATCGCCCCGCCCGCTCCGGCCGACGCGCCCGCCGCGGTGCAGCTGGCGGTCTACCGGATCGTGCAGGAGGCGCTCACGAACGCGCTCCGCCACGGTGCGCCGGGCCCCGTGCACGTCCGTCTGGCCTGGCATCCCGGCGAGCTCGAGCTGGAGGTCCGCAACGCGCGCGATCCGATCGTCGCGCGGGGCGCCGGGCACGGGATCATCGGGATGTCCGAGCGCGCCGCGCTCGTCGGCGGGACGCTGGAGGCCGCGCCCGCCGGAGCCGAGGCGTTCGCGGTGACCGCCCGCATCCCGTGGCAGGTGGCGGCATGACCGACGAGGCGATCCGCGTCGTGCTGGTGGACGACCAGGCGCTGTTCCGCGCCGGGATCCGCATGATGGTCGACTCGCAGCCCGATCTGCGCGTCGTCGGTGAGGCCGGTGACGGACGCGAGGGCGTCGGGGTCGTCCGTCGTGCGCGGCCGGACGTCGTGCTCATGGACATCCGGATGCCGGTGCTCGACGGGATCGCCGCGACCACCGAGCTGCTGGGCGACCCGGACCCGCCGCGCATCATCATGCTGACGACCTTCGACCTCGACGAGGCGGCGGCGCGCGCCATCCGTCAGGGTGCGAGCGGCTTCCTCCTGAAGGATGCGGAGCCGGAGTTCCTGCTCGCTGCGATCCGCACGGTCCATGCCGGCTCCGCCGTGATCGCCGCGGCGGCGACGCAGGAGCTGTTCGCGGCCTTCCCGACCGCGGCCGCCCCGCCGCCGCCCTCCTGGGGCACCCTGACCGATCGCGAGCGCGAGATCTTCGTGCACGCCGCCCGGGGCCTGTCGAACGCGGAGATCGCGGCGGCGGAGTTCCTCTCGGAGGCCACCGTCAAGACGCACGTGAGCCGCATCCTCGCCAAGCTGTCGTTGCGGGACCGCGTGCAGCTCGTCGTCTTCGCCCACCGCCACGGCCTCGTCTAGCCCCCCGCCCCCCGCCCCCCGCCCCGCCCCCGTCCCTTGTCCGCGAGACCAGTCCGCGCCGCCGAGACCGGCGAGAAAACCACCGGTCTCGGCGCGCGGGACTGGTCTCGCGGTCGGGGGCGGGTCATACCGCGGGGGGATGCGGATGCATCCGGCGGTGGATGCGGCGCCTGCGGGCGGGTTCGTAGCGTCGAGGACATGCACATTCCATCCAGCGAACTGGGGTTCGCCGCCCGCGTCGAGCGGCTGACCAAGACCTACGGCACCGGCGAAGGCGAGGTGCGCGCGCTCGACTCCGTCAGCGTCGGCATCCGCCGTGGCGAGTTCACGGCGATCATGGGCCCTTCGGGGTCCGGGAAGTCCACGCTCATGCACATGATGGCGGGGCTCGACGCGCCGACATCCGGGCGTGTGTGGGTCGGCGACACCGAGATCGGCAGGCTCGGCGACGCGGAGCTGACGCTGCTGCGCCGCCGACGCATCGGGTTCGTCTTCCAGGCGTTCAACCTCGTGCCGACCCTCGACGTCATCGGCAACATCACGCTGCCCTTCGACCTCGACGGGCGGCGTCCGACATCGCTCGAGCGGGCGCGCATCGACGAGCTCGTCGAGACGCTCGGACTCGCAGGCCGTCTCCGTCACCGGCCGCACGAGCTGTCCGGCGGACAGCAGCAGCGTGTCGCGATCGCACGGGCCCTCGCCGGTGCGCCGGACCTCGTGTTCGCCGACGAGCCGACCGGGAACCTCGACTCGCGCACGGGCCGGGAGGTGCTCGGGCTGCTCCAGCGGGCGAGCCGGGAGAAGGGGCAGACGATCGCGATGGTGACGCACGATCCGATCGCGGCCTCGCACGCCGACCGTGTGCTCTACCTCGGCGACGGTCGGGTCGTCGCGGACTCCCGCGGACAGAGCGCCGAGCAGATCGCGGCGTACATGCTCGCGTCGGAGGTGGCGGCGTGAGCGCGCGCACGGCGGACTCCGCGAGCCGCGACCTCGCCGTCCCGACTCGCGGCCCGGGGCCCGGCCGCTCGCGTCGCGAGCGCGAGCCGGGGATGGGGGCGAGCGTGCTCGTCGCGGCGATCTCCACCGCCTTCGCCGTGCTGCTGCTCTCGGCCACCGAGCTCATCGCGGCCCTGATGCGCGCGGACTCGATCCTCGGCGAGTCCGGCACGGTGCTGGTCGTGCTCTCCATCATGACCGTGCTGCTGGTGGGCCTCGCCGTCTACGTCGCCTCGATCGTCGTCGCCAACACGTTCGCCACGATCGTCGCGGGGCGCACCCGCCGGATCGCCCTCATGCGCCTGATCGGCGCCTCGGCGCGCTCGGAGCGACGAGCGATCGCCCGTCAGGGGCTCGCCGTGGGCGCCGTCGGCGCCGTCCTCGGCCTCGTCGGCGGCACGGCCGTCGCCATGGCCGGCGTGGCCGTCCTCGAGTCGGCGCTCTCGCTCCACCCCGAGGGGATGCAGCTCGTGCGCCCCGTGCTGCTGCTGCCGGCCGCGATCGTCGTGCTGACGACCTGGGCGGCCGCGTGGGCCGGGTCGCGCCGGGTCCTGACCGTGACCCCGCTGCAGGCGCTGGGGGATGCGGGCGAGCCGCCCTTCGCCCGGGTGGCGCGCCGGACGGTGCGCAACGTCGTCGCGATCGTGCTGTTCGTGCTCGGTGCGGCGCTGCTCGGGCTCGGCGTGCTCACGGGCATGGTCACCCCCCTCGGGGTCGTGATCGCGTTCTTCGGGGGCGTGTTCTCGTTCACCGGCATCGTGCTGGGCGCGACGCTGGTCATGCCGCCGCTCCTGCGGCTGGTCGGTCGGGCCTTCGGACGCTCCGCGACGGCGCGGCTCGCCGCCGAGAACGCGCTCCGCAGCCCCGAGCGCTCGAGCCGCATGGCGATCGGGGTCGTCATGGGAGTGACGCTCGTGACGATGTTCGCTGTCGCGCTGCAGACCGTGAAGGCCGTGCTCTCGGATGCCGTCGGCGGCGAGATGCCGCCCGAGCTCGCGACGGGCATCGACACGTTCTCGGCCGTCATGATGGCTCTCATCGCGGTCTCGGCCGTCATCGCCGGCGTGGGCCTCGTGAACCTCCTCGTGCTCGGCGTCGTGCAGCGGCGCCGGGAGCTGGCGCTGCTGCGCACGCTCGGGCTCTCGAACGGGCAGGTGCGCACGATGGTGCTGCTCGAGGCGACGCACGTGACGGTCACCGCGGTCGTCACGGGGCTCGTCCTGGGGATCGGCTACGGCTGGGCCGGTGCGCAGTCGCTGCTCGGCTCGGTGCCGACGGTGAGCGGCGAGGCGCCGCTCGTCGCCCCCGCGCTGCCGGCGGCCCCCCTGATCGCGATCGTCGCAGCGACCGCGCTCCTCACCGTCGTCGCCGCGGTCGTGCCGACACGCCTCGCGACCCGGGTGACGCCCGTCGCGGCGTTGGCGAGCGCCTGAGCGCCCGCGGTCAGTCGGCGGCCGGGGCCGGGTCGTGAGCCCATGAGGGCGCGAGGGCGCGGATGCGGCCGGCCCGCCACTGCCATGTCGCCCAGAGGGCGGGCCAGAGCAGTGGCGCGGCCCGGCCGCCGATCACGAGGCGTTCGCGCCACAGGCACCGGCCGTCGGGAAGCGGCGAGACCGCCATCTGGTGGTCCCACACGTCGAGGGCAGCGAGCGGGCCCGTCAACGGCGTCCCGCTGTCGCGGAGGATCCGCACCTCGCCGTCGGCCGTGGTCACGACGCGGTCGCTGATCGAGATGAGCTGCTGGCCCACTGGCAGGAGGCCGAGCGCCGAGAGCGACACCGCCGCATCCATGCCCGGCTCCCAGCGCGTCGGCGCCGGGCCGAGCTGGTCGAGCGAGAGGAGCGGTCCGTACAGCTCGGCGAGCGCCGCGGGGGAGTGCAGGGCCCGCCACGCCGCGTCGGCATCGCACGCGATCGGGAACTTCAGCAGGATGCGCATGCCCCAGTGTCGCATTCCGACATGCGCGGCGGGGGAGGCCCCGACCGCGTCCTAGGCTGGACGGATGCCGTCAGCGTTCGATCAGTCCCGGTACCAGGTCCGCCTCGAATGGGGTGCCGAGGGGCTCGCCCGTCTCGCTCCCGCCGATGTCGTCGTGCTCGTGGACGTGCTCACGGAGACGACGGTGCTGACGGATGCGGCGGCCCGCGGTGAGGCCGTGCCGGCGCCCGCGTCGCTCGCCGCCGCGATCGCCGCCGCGGGTGAGGCGCTGGTGCTCGCGGGCAGCCTGCGCAACGCCTCGGCCGTCGCACGGGCCGCGTTGGCCGAGCAGCACCGTCGCGGAGCACGCACCTCCATCGCGATCGTGCCCCTCGGCGAGCAGGGACGTGTCACGGTGGAGGACCAGTTCGGCGCCGGCGCGGTGATCGACGCCCTCGCCGCCATCGGCATCGATCACACGTCGCCGGAGTCGGCCGCCGCGAGCGAGGCGTTCCGGGGGCTCCGCCGGGCGCTCCGCCACCTGCTGACCGCCTCGGGCTCGGGGCAGGCGCTGCTGGATGCCGGACGTCGCGACGAGGTGCTCGCCGCGGCCGAGATCGACGCGGCGCACGTCGTGCCGGTGCTTCGGGACGGCGTCTTCGTCGCGGACTGAGCCGGCCGGCGCGAGAGCCGTCGCGACGGCTACCGCGGGGTCATCGCGGCGATGCGGTCGCTTCGTGTGATCTCGCGTCGCGTCCACACGAACGCGTGGGCGGGATCGAAGCGAGGCGCGCACTGCGCGCACGACACCTGCCGGGTCGCTCGGCGATGGCGATAGACCGTATGCCCCGCGGGGCATACACCCACCCAGGGCGCGAGCTCCGTGGCCGTCTCGCCCCGGTGCGTCGCCCCGCCGGCGTAGCCGATCTCGCGCGCGATGCGCCGCCAGACGGGTCCGTGCCCGGCGCGCTGCCCCGCGAGCGCGTGGGCGACCTCGTGCAGCAGCGTCTGATGGTTGTCCTCGTCGTCGTACCGGGCCGCGAGGTACCGCGACACGCTGATGCGCCGACGGGAGAAATCGCACAGCCCCGCTCGCCGGGTCGCGTTGTCGAACCCGAACGACCACGACTCGTCGAGGTGGAGCGCGATGAGCGCCTCGGCCCACTCGCGGACCCGCTGCAGTTCGGACATGGCGGAAGACTAGAGGCCGGCTCCGACACTCAGCTCGCGAGCCCTGCGTGCACGCGCCGCCGGTCGATCGCGTCGATCGCGAGCAGCGTCGGCTCGAGCTCCGCGTCGACGGCGCCGGACTCCTGCCGGAGGAACAGGGTGCGCTTGAAGTCCGCGCGCGCGCCGTCGAGGTCGTCGGCATCCCACCGGTTCTTGCCGCGGTGCTGGTAGGCGAATGCGGCGATGCCGGCCCACCCCTGGCCCTCTGCCTCTTCGGCGCAGGTCGTCAGCTCCTGCTCGGCGACGGCGTACTGGCCGCGCCACTGCAGGATCGTGGCGTGCAGGATGCGGGCGCGCAGCAGGTCCTTGCGGGTTCCGGCCATGCGGGCCGTGCGCACCGACTGCTCGGACACCAGAAGGGCCTCGTCGAGCTGATCGGTCACCTTCAGCAGCCACACCCGCTCCAGCAGAGCAGGCAGGCTCCGCAGCGTGCCGAGCTCCTCGAGCCGCTGCAGGCACTCGCGCTCGTCGACGATCTCTCGCAGCGTCTCGGCGTCGTAACCCCTGATGTAGCTCACGTCGTCTCCTCTCCGCGCGGTCGCCCATCCAGTCTGCCGGTCGTGGCGCGCATCGCGTCGAGGCCACGCCGCGTCGTGGCGACGCCACGCGGCGGTGTCCGGACGCCGCGCCGCGGCACGGTGCCGCTCCGACATCCCGTGGCCTCGCGCCCCGCCTTCCCCGCTCGGGAGGGGTCAGCGCTCGAACAGGGATGCCGCCGGCTTGGGCGATGCGACGGCGTCGGCGTCGGCGACGGGAACCGCCGAGCCCACGAAGGCCTCGAGCTCGGTCCCGTGCGCGACCTTGGCGGGGTGGGGGCCGGCCGCCATGAGCCGGGGGAGCCACTCGGTGGGGAGCGGGGCGGCGGAGGCCGCGATGACGAGGTTGCCGAAGCGGCGTCCCTTGAGGGTCTGCACCTCGGCGAGCAGCGCGACGTGCGGGAGCACCGCGCGCACGGTCGCGACCTGCCGGCGGGCGAAGGCGAGCCCGGCGCCGTCGGCGACGTTCACGAGCAGGACCCCCTCGGGCGCGAGCAGGTCCGCCGCCGCCCCGTAGAACTCCACGGTCGTGAGGTGCGCCGGGGTCTGCGCGCCCGCGTAGACGTCGGAGACGAGCAGGTCGACGGCCCCGGTCAGCGCAGCGGGCAGCCGGCCGAGTCCCTCCCGGGCGTCGCCGATCCGCACCCGGATCGCGGCGCCGCGCGGCAGCGGCAGCTGCTCGCGGACGAGCTCGACGAGCGCGGGCTCCAGCTCGATGACCTGCTGTCGCGACCCCGGTCGCGTGTGCGCGACGTAGCGCGGGATCGTGAGGGCGCCCGCGCCCAGGTGCACGGCGGTGAGGGGCTGGCCGGGCATCCGGAGCCGGTCGATCACGGCCGCCATGCGTGCGACGTACTCGAAGTGCAGATGCGTCGGATCGTCCAGGTCGACGTGCGACTGCGGGGTTCCGGCGACCTCGAGCTCGTAGCCGCTGGTGAAGCCGGAGGGCACGACGCGGGCGATGGAGCCGTCGGAGAGGCGCACCTGCGGGCGCTCGTCCGGTTCGTATCGCGCCCGTGCCACGTCTCTACGCTACCGGCCCGGCCGTGGAGCCGGGCCGGGCCGCCACGCCCGTGGCCCGGATCGGAACGCCGCCGCCGCGTCGGCGCGATGATGGTCTCGTGACCTCTCGCCCCACGGTGTTCGGCGCGGTGCTGACCGTGCTCGGCGCGGCGCTGACGCTCTGGGCGCTGCTCAGCGTCGACCGGCCGACGTGGGCGGTGGCGCTGGGCGTGGTCGCGATCGCGTGCTGGCTCGTGCGGACGGTGCTGGTGTTCGCGACACGACGCGCGGCCGGGGCGGCCATCGCGCGGTGGGCCGCGGTCGCGGCGGTCGCGACGGGCTCGATCGCGGGACCGGCCACGGGCGGCAACGCGCTCGTGCCCGCGGTCGTCTGCGTCATGGTGCTGCTGGCGGATGCCGCGTTCCCGCCGGTCGCGGGCGGCATCGTCCTGGCGGGCTCGCTCGGGATCGTGGCGGTCGCGGCGATCGGCGCCGCGACGTCGCTGCCGGGCCTCGGCGCGATGCTCGTCGCCCTGCTCGTCGGGGGACTGGCCGGCGTCAGCCGCCGGCAGGTCGCGCGAGCGCTCCGACGCGAGGCGCTGCTCGCGGAGCGCGACCGGCAGCTGCGGGAGGAGGCCGCGCGCGTCGCGCTCGCCCGCGACCTGCACGACGTGCTCGCGCACAGTCTCGGGGGCCTGGTCGTGCAGCTGGATGCCGCGGAGGCGCTGCGGGAGGCGGGCGACCCCGCCGCCGCGCTGGAGCGGCTGACGGGTGCGCGCGAGCTCGCGGCGTCCGGTCTCGGCGAGGCGCGCCGGGCCGTCGCGGCGCTCCGGCGCCCCGCGACGGCGCAGGCGGGGCAGGACGCCGCGCCCGTGCCGCCGGAGGAGGTCGAGCGGCTGCTCGACGAGCTCGTGGCGGTGCACCGGGGGCTCGGCGGCGCGATCCGCTGGGAGCGTGTCGGCACGCCCGCGCCCCTGACCCCGGCGCAGGCCACGGCCCTGCAGCGCGCGCTGCAGGAGGCGCTGAGCAACGCCCGTCGCCATGCGCCCGGGGCGACGGTCGAGGCGAGCGTCCGCTGGCAGGCCGACCTCGTCCGGCTGACCGTCGCGAATCCGCTGACGACGCCGGGCGGCGGGGCGGCGTCCGGCGGATACGGCCTGCGGGGGATGGCCGAGCGGATGCGAGAGCTCCCGCGGGGCGGCCGGGTCCACGTCGACGAGACCGCCGGGCGGTTCGTGCTCGTCGTCGAGGAGGGGCTCGGGTGAGCGGGGACCGGCCGATCCGGGTGGTCGTCGCGGACGACCAGGCGATCGTGCGCGAGGGTCTCGCGACGGTCCTCGCGCTCCTGCCCGACATCGAGGTGGTCGGCACGGCCGGCGACGGGGCCGAGGCCGTCGCGCTGGCTGTGCAGCGGCATCCCGACGTCGTGCTGATGGATCTGCGGATGCCGGGCATGGACGGCGCCGCGGCGACCGCGCGGCTGGCGGTCGAGGTGCCCGGCGCCGCCGTGCTCGTGCTGACGACGTACGCGGACGACGAGTCGATCCTGGCCGCTCTCCGAGCGGGTGCGAAGGGGTACCTGACCAAGGACGCCGGACGTGCGGAGGTCGCCGCGGCCGTGCGGTCGGTCGCGCGCGGGCAGTCCACCTTCAGCGCGGAGGTGGGCGCGGCTCTCGTCGGCTCGTTGACCGGGACGCGGCGAGCGCCCCTCTCGGCCGCGGAGGAGCTCGCCGCGCGCCTGCCGCAGCTGACGCCCCGGGAGGCCGAGGTGCTCGCGCTCCTGGCGCAGGGCCGCACGAACGGGCAGATCGCCGAGCTCCTGTACGTGGGGACGTCGACGGTCAAGACGCATGTCAACGCGCTCTTCGCGAAGCTCGGCGTGCGCGACCGGGCAGCCGCCGCGGCGATCGCGCGGGGCGACGCGCCCCCGCCGCAGCGCTGAGCGCGACCGGTCGCGGAACGGGATTTATACCGCAGGAAGGAAAACTGGTCAAGAACCGCGCTGGACACGGCGCGTCATCAGCCGTATAGTTGTTCTTTGCGCTCCCATCCTCCTGCCCTCATATGGTGGTCGGCTGTTCTTTCGCTCCCCCGTGCATATTGCGGCGCGTGATGCGAAGGCTTCGGGGATGGGGAGCACTCCACCTGACGACAAGGAACACGAGCCCCTGCCCGGGCCCACGGAGGTAATCCCCTTGGCTGCTGCGCCGAACGCATCCACCACCACCCCGAAGAACGGACGCGCGGCATCGCGCCTCTCGTTCGCGAAGATCACCGACACGCTCACCGTCCCCGACCTCCTCGCGCTCCAGACCGAGTCCTTCGACTGGCTCGTGGGCAACGAGGCCTGGAAGGCGCGCGTCGCCGAGGCGCAGGCCGCCGGCCGCACCGACGTGCCGGAGATCAGCGGCCTCGAGGAGATCTTCGAGGAGATCTCGCCCATCGAGGACCTCAGCGAGACGATGCAGCTGAGCTTCACGAACCCGTACCTCGAGCCGGAGAAGTACTCGATCGAGGAGTGCAAGGAGCGCGGCAAGACCTACGCCGCCCCGCTGTACGTCGAGGCCGAGTTCATGAACCACCAGACCGGTGAGATCAAGACGCAGACGGTCTTCATGGGCGACTTCCCGCTCCAGACCGACAAGGGCACGTTCATCATCAACGGCACCGAGCGTGTCGTCGTCTCGCAGCTCGTCCGCTCGCCCGGCGTGTACTTCGACCGCGTCGCCGACAAGACGAGCGACAAGGACATCGTCTCCGCCCGCATCATCCCGAGCCGCGGCGCCTGGCTCGAGTTCGAGATCGACAAGCGCGACCAGGTCGGCGTGCGCATCGATCGCAAGCGCAAGCAGTCGGTCACGGTGTTCCTGAAGGCGCTGGGGCTGACCAGCGAGGACATCCTGAACGAGTTCGCGGGCTTCTCCTCGATCGAGGAGACGCTCGAGAAGGACACGATCCTCACCAAGGAGGACGCGCTCCGCGACATCTACCGCAAGCTCCGTCCGGGCGAGCAGGTCGCCGCGGAGGCGGCCCGCGCGCTGCTCGACAACTTCTACTTCTCGCCCAAGCGCTACGACCTGGCCAAGGTGGGTCGCTACAAGATCAACCAGAAGCTGGGCCTGGACAAGCCGCTGAGCGACTCGGTGCTCACGGTCGACGACATCGTCGCGACCATCAAGTACCTCGTGCGTCTCCACCGCGGCGACGCGTCCTTCGAGGGCCTGCGCAGCGGCAAGCAGGCCGAGATCCGCATCGACGTCGACGACATCGACAACTTCGGCAACCGCCGCATCCGTGCGGTCGGCGAGCTCATCCAGAACCAGGTCCGCACGGGCCTGTCGCGCATGGAGCGCGTGGTGCGCGAGCGCATGACCACGCAGGACATCGAGGCGATCACCCCGCAGACCCTGATCAACGTGCGGCCCGTGGTCGCCGCGATCAAGGAGTTCTTCGGCACCTCGCAGCTGTCGCAGTTCATGGACCAGAACAACCCGCTCGCGGGGCTGACCCACAAGCGCCGCCTGTCGGCGCTCGGCCCCGGCGGCCTCTCGCGCGAGCGCGCGGGCGTCGAGGTCCGCGACGTACACCCGTCGCACTACGGCCGCATGTGCCCGATCGAGACGCCGGAAGGCCCGAACATCGGTCTGATCGGCTCGCTCGCGTCCTTCGCGCGCATCAACGCGTTCGGCTTCATCGAGACGCCGTACCGTCGTGTCGAGAACGGCCGGGTCACCGACCAGATCGACTACCTCACCGCGAGCGAGGAGAACGACTACATCGTCGCGCAGGCCGGTGCCGAGCTCGACAAGAACGGCCACTTCACGCGCGAGCGCATCCTCGCCCGCCGCGGAAACGGCGGCGAGGTCGACCTGTTCCCCGCCGATGAGATCGGCTACATGGATGTCTCGCCGCGCCAGATGGTGTCGGTCGCGACCTCGCTGATCCCGTTCCTCGAGCACGACGACGCGAACCGCGCGCTCATGGGCGCGAACATGCAGCGTCAGGCCGTGCCGCTCGTGCGCAGCGAGTCGCCCGTGGTCGGCACCGGTATGGAGGGCTACGCCGCGATCGACGCCGGCGACGTCGTCACCGCGCAGAAGTCGGGCGTCGTGCTGGAGGTCTCGGCCGACGTCGTGACGATCCAGCTCGACGAGGGCGGGACGCAGGACTACTTCCTGCGCAAGTTCGACCGCTCCAACCAGGGCACGAGCTACAACCAGCGCGTCATCGTCTCGGCGGGAGACCGCATCGAGGCCGGCGAGGTCATCGCGGACGGCCCCGCGACCGAGAACGGCGAGCTCGCCCTCGGAAAGAACCTGCTGGTCGGGTTCATGACGTGGGAGGGCCACAACTTCGAGGACGCGATCATCCTCAGCCAGGAGCTGGTGAAGGACGACACCCTCTCCTCGATCCACATCGAGGAGTACGAGGTCGATGCCCGCGACACGAAGCTGGGCAAGGAGGAGATCACCCGTGACCTCCCCAACGTCAGCCCCGACCTGCTGAAGGACCTGGACGAGCGCGGCATCATCCGCATCGGCGCCGAGGTCCGCCCCGGCGACATCCTCGTCGGCAAGGTCACGCCCAAGGGCGAGACCGAGCTGAGCGCCGAGGAGCGTCTGCTCCGCGCGATCTTCAACGAGAAGAGCCGCGAGGTCCGTGACACCTCCCTCAAGGTGCCCCACGGCGAGCAGGGCACGATCATCGCGGTCAAGGAGTTCAACGCCGAGGACGGCGACGACGAGCTGGGCTCGGGCGTCAACCGTCGCGTCGTGGTCTACATCGCCCAGAAGCGCAAGATCACCGAGGGCGACAAGCTCGCCGGCCGCCACGGCAACAAGGGCGTCATCGCGAAGATCCTCCCGGTCGAGGACATGCCCTTCCTCGCCGACGGCACGCCGCTGGACGTCATCCTCAACCCGCTCGGCATCCCCGGCCGCATGAACTTCGGCCAGGTGCTGGAGCTCCACCTCGGCTGGATCGCCAAGCAGGGCTGGAAGGTCGAGGGCACCCCGGAGTGGGCGCTCCACCTGCCGGAGTCCGCTCGTGAGGCCGCTCCCGGCACGAAGGTCGCCACCCCGGTGTTCGACGGCGCGTTCGAGGACGAGATCGCGGGTCTGCTCGACTCGACGACCCCGAACCGCGACGGCGTGCGGCTCATCGACTCGAGCGGGAAGACGACGCTGTTCGACGGCCGCTCCGGCGAGCCGTTCCCGGCGCCCATCTCGGTCGGCTACATGTACATCCTGAAGCTGCACCACCTGGTGGACGACAAGATCCACGCCCGTTCCACCGGCCCCTACTCGATGATCACGCAGCAGCCGCTGGGTGGTAAGGCGCAGTTCGGCGGCCAGCGCTTCGGTGAGATGGAGGTGTGGGCGCTCGAGGCCTACGGCGCCGCCTACGCGCTGCAGGAGCTCCTCACGATCAAGTCCGACGACATCCTCGGCCGTGTGAAGGTCTACGAGGCCATCGTCAAGGGCGAGAACATCCAGGAGCCCGGCATCCCCGAGTCGTTCAAGGTGCTCATGAAGGAGATGCAGTCGCTCTGCCTGAACGTCGAGGTGCTCTCGGCCGACGGCACGGCGGTCAACCTCCGCGACACGGATGACGACGCCTTCCGCGCGGCGGAGGAGCTCGGCATCAACATCTCCGCCCGGTTCGAGTCCTCGTCGATCGACGAGATCTGATCCGGCCAGGCAACGAACAGAATTCCGACACAGGAGAATCAGTGCTCGAGTCACACACCTTCGATCAGCTTCGCATCGGCCTGGCCACCGCTGACGACATCCGTCGTTGGTCCTTCGGCGAGGTCAAGAAGCCCGAGACCATCAACTACCGCACGCTCAAGCCCGAGAAGGACGGCCTGTTCGGCGAGCAGATCTTCGGTCCCAGCCGGGACTGGGAGTGCGCCTGCGGCAAGTACAAGCGCGTCCGCTTCAAGGGCATCGTCTGCGAGCGCTGCGGCGTCGAGGTCACCAAGTCCTCGGTCCGCCGTGAGCGCATGGGCCACATCGAGCTCGCCGCTCCCGTGACGCACATCTGGTACTTCAAGGGCGTCCCCTCGCGCCTCGGGTACCTGCTCGACATGGCGCCCAAGGACCTCGAGAAGGTCATCTACTTCGCCGCCTACATGGTCATCTCGGTCGATGAGGAGGCCCGCCACCGCGACCTCCCGACGCACGAGAACAACCTCCGCCTGGAGATCAAGAACCTCGGCGACCGTCGCGACGCCCGCGTCGCCGCGCGCCTGAGCAAGCTGGAGGAGGAGCTCGCCGCCCTGGAGGCGGAGGGCGCCAAGGCCGACGCCAAGAAGAAGGTCAAGGACGCCGCCGAGAAGGAGATGTCGCAGATCCGCAAGAACGCGGACGAGCAGATCGCCAAGCTCGAGCGCGTCTGGGAGGACTTCCGCTCGCTCGAGGTCGGCGTCCTCAAGCCCGAGGACGAGATCTTCAACGAGCTCGTCGACCGGTTCGGCCAGTACTTCGAGGCCTACATGGGCGCGGAGTCCATCAAGCGCCGCCTCGAGGCCTTCGACCTGCAGGCCGAGGCCGACTCGCTCCACCTGCAGATCTCGGAGGGCAAGGGCCAGCGCAAGATCCGTGCGATCAAGCGCCTCAAGGTCGTCAACTCCTTCCTGCAGACCGGCATGAGCCCGGCCTCGATGGTCCTCGACGTCGTCCCGGTGATCCCGCCGGAGCTGCGTCCCATGGTCCAGCTCGACGGTGGCCGCTTCGCCACCAGCGACCTGAACGACCTGTACCGTCGCGTGATCAACCGCAACAACCGTCTCCGTCGGCTGATCGATCTCGGCGCGCCCGAGATCATCGTCAACAACGAGAAGCGGATGCTGCAGGAGGCCGTCGACGCGCTGTTCGACAACGGACGTCGCGGCCGCCCGGTCACCGGCACCGGCAACCGCGCGCTCAAGTCGCTCTCCGACATGCTCAAGGGCAAGCAGGGCCGGTTCCGTCAGAACCTGCTCGGCAAGCGCGTCGACTACTCGGGCCGTTCGGTCATCATCGTCGGCCCGCAGCTCAAGCTGCACCAGTGCGGTCTGCCCAAGCAGATGGCGCTCGAGCTGTTCAAGCCGTTCGTGATCAAGCGCCTGATCGACCTCGGCCACTCGCAGAACATCAAGGCCGCCAAGCGCGCCGTCGAGCGCACGCGTCCCGAGGTCTGGGACGTGCTCGAGGAGATCATCCGCGAGCGCCCGGTGCTCCTCAACCGCGCGCCCACGCTGCACCGCCTCGGCATCCAGGCCTTCGAGCCGCAGCTCGTCGAGGGCAAGGCCATCCAGCTGCACCCGCTCGTCTGCACGGCCTTCAACGCCGACTTCGACGGCGACCAGATGGCCGTCCACCTGCCGCTGTCGGTCGAGGCCCAGGCCGAGGCCCGCATCCTGATGCTGGCGTCCAACAACATCCTGAAGCCGTCGGACGGCCGCCCGGTGACCCTGCCCTCGCAGGACATGATCATCGGTCTGCACCACCTGACCACGGTCAAGGAGGGCGCAGCCGGTGAGGGGCGTGTGTTCGGCTCGGTCGGCGAGGCGATCCTCGCGAAGGACGAGGGCACCCTCGACCTGCAGGCGAAGGTCCGCATCCGCATCCCGGGTCTCACCTTCCTCGAGGGCGAGGCCCCGGAGGGCTACGAGCGCCACGGGCTGGTGGACGCCTCGCTCGGCCAGGCGATCTTCAACGACACGCTCCCCAAGGGCTACCCGTTCGTGCGCGAGCAGGCCGACAAGGGCAAGCTGTCGCAGATCGTCAACAAGCTGGCCGAGGAGTACCCGAAGGTGGAGGTCGCGGCCTCCCTCGACCGGATCAAGGACGCCGGCTTCTTCTGGGCGACCCGTTCGGGCGTCACGGTCGCGCTCAGCGACATCCTGACCCCGCCGAACAAGCCCGAGATCATCGCGGGCTACGAGAAGCAGGCGGCCAAGGTCCAGGCCCAGTACGAGAAGGGTCTCACCACCGACGCCGAGCGTCGGCAGGAGCTCATCAAGATCTGGACCGAGGCGACCGACGAAGTCCAGGCCGCGATGCGGGCGAACTTCCCGGCGGACAACACGATCAACCGCATGGTGTCCTCGGGCGCCCGCGGTAACTGGCTGCAGATCCGGAACATCGCCGGCATGCGAGGCCTCGTGAACAACCCGAAGGGTGAGATCATCGCCCGCCCGATCATCTCCTCGTACCGCGAGGGTCTGAGCGTGGCGGAGTACTTCATCGCGACCCACGGTGCCCGCAAGGGTCTGGCCGACACGGCGCTCCGTACGGCCGACTCGGGCTACCTGACCCGGCGTCTCGTGGACGTCTCGCAGGATGTCATCATCCGCGAGGAGGACTGCGGCACGACCAAGGGCCTCGAGCTCCCGATCGCCGCAGCCGGCGCCGACGGCGTGCTCGTGAAGGACGCGAACGTCGAGAACTCGGTGTTCGCCCGCACGCTCGCGGCCGACGTGGTCTCGGAGTCCGGCGAGGTGCTGGCCGAGGCCGGCTCCGACGTGGGCGATGTTCTCATCAACCGGCTCGTCGAGTCGGGTGTGACCACGATCAAGGTCCGCTCGGTCCTGACCTGCGACTCGGCGGTCGGCGTCTGCGCGAAGTGCTACGGTCGCTCGCTCGCGACCGGCAAGGTCGTCGACATCGGCGAGGCGGTCGGCATCATCGCCGCCCAGTCGATCGGTGAGCCCGGCACGCAGCTGACGATGCGTACCTTCCACACGGGTGGTTCGGCCTCCGCCGAGGACATCACCCAGGGTCTGCCGCGCGTGCAGGAGCTGTTCGAGGCGCGTACCCCCAAGGGCGCGTCCCCGATCGCCGAGGCCGACGGCCGCATCACGATCGAGGAGACCGACAAGCAGAAGAAGGTCATCCTCACGCCCGACAACGGCGACGAGCCGCACGTCTACCCGGTCCTCAAGCGCGCCACCCTCCTCGTCGAGGACGGGCAGCACGTCGAGGTCGGCCAGCCGCTGCAGGTGGGCACGCTGGACCCGAAGGAGATCATGCGCGTGCAGGGTGCGCGCGAGGTGCAGAAGTACCTCGTGGGCGGCGTGCAGGGCGTGTACCGCTCCCAGGGTGTGCCGATCCACGACAAGCACATCGAGGTCATCGTCCGCCAGATGCTGCGCAAGGTCACGGTCGTCGACCACGGCGACACGACCCTGCTGCCGGGTGAGCTCGTCGACTCGCGTCGCTTCATCGACATCAACCGTGCGTCCGTGGCCGAGGGCAAGCGCCCCGCGTCGGGACGCCCGGAGCTGATGGGTATCACGAAGGCGTCGCTCGCGACCGAGTCGTGGCTGTCGGCGGCGTCGTTCCAGGAGACGACGCGCGTGCTGACGCAGGCCGCGATGGAGGGCAAGAGCGACCCGCTCGTGGGCCTGAAGGAGAACGTCATCATCGGAAAGCTGATCCCCGCGGGGACCGGCCTGTCGAAGTACCGCAACGTGACGGTCGAGGCGACCGAGGAGGCCAAGAGCGAGCGGTACCCCAACCGCATCTTCGCCTCCGACGGTGCGTACAGCGACGCCGACCTGAGCTACGTCGACTTCGACAGCTTCTCGACGGACGACTTCACGCCCGGCACCTACAACTGACCGAGCCCGGCTGACCGAGCCCGACTGACCGCGAGACCAGTCCCGCGCGCCGAGACCCTGGGGTTTCCCCACGGTCTCGGCGCCGCGGACTGGTCTCGCGGTCTTTTGTGCTCGCGCAGGCGTGGCACCGTGTGCGCGCCGACCTCGAGCGGGACGGCTATCGGGGCATCGCGGTCGACCTCGCCGGTCACGGCCGCAGCCCCCGAGGTGATCGTCGGCCGTCTTCGGCCTCGCCGACACACGCCCCCTCGCGCCGCCGGTGAGGCGCACCGCGTCTCGTCATCCTCGCGGAGAAGAGCCTGCTGATCACGAGGCGGGTCGCTGCGAGCCTGCAGGGACGGGGCATGACCGTGACGACGCCGGCCGGATCCGGGCACACGCTCTTCCGCGACGACCACCCGGGCTTGATACGACTGGTGACCGGACGGCTCGCCCAGGTGCTGCCCCAGCGCGTGTGAGCCGATCCGCGCCGCGTGCCGCTGCCCGGTGGGGGAGGACCCGCGACGTACCGTGGAGTGCGGAGGGATCGTGGCGCGGATCGGCGGACGCAACATCGGCATGGCCTGGATCGCCGGCATCATCTGTGCCGGCGTCGTCGCCGTGCTGTTCGGGCTCGCCGCGCCGGGCATCCCCGGTGCGGTCGCCCTCGTCGGCGACCTGCTGCGCCAGCGCGACGCGGTCCCGTCCTTCGCGCAGAAGGCCGCCGTCTCGGACGCGCCCACGAAGACGCCCGAGTGCCGGGCGCTCTACACCGACGCCCTGTGGTCCCAGCTCACGCAGCGCGCCGGCGGCGACCCCACGCAGGACACGAGCGCGCCCGCGACCGCCGTCGCCGGTCTCGCCAGCGCGCTCGCGCCCACCGTGCGCGTCACGTGCACCTTCGTCGGCGCGAGCACGGGCCGCATCACCACGACCGTCGCGGACGTCGCCGCGGATGCCGCCTCGGTCGCCCAGGCGACGCTCGAGGTGAGCGGCTTCGCGTGCGCCCCCTTCGGAGACGGCGTGCGCTGCACACGGGCCGCGGGCGCGGTCGTCGAGGAGGATGCCGTCCGCGGCGGCGTGTGGATCTCGACGACGTACGACGGCTGGCGACCCGAGGGCTACCTCGACCGGATCGCGCCGCAGATCTGGCCGGGCTGACCGCTCAGCCGAACACGTGCGCGATCACGCTGTCGGTGTATCCCGTCGGGGCGAGGTTGATGTAGGACGTGTCGATCATCACGTCCTGCCGCCAGAACAGCGTGCGCCCGGCCTCGACCGGGTAGGTGTCGTCTATCCACGACTTCTCGCACCGGGTGCCGCCGGACGGCGTGTAGCACGTGTACTGCTGGTCGTTGCGCAGCGTGTTCATGAGGTCGAGCGCCGGGCCGCGGTCCATGCGCGAGATCGTGGTGGCGAGCCGGCCGGTGTCGGTGCCGGGATATCCCCACACGCATTTCAGGCTGCCGTCGGGCTGCACGCCGACGTCCGTGCCGTACGCCGGGTCGTTCAGCGGCAGGCTGCCGAACTGGGCGATGACCTCGGGGGACAGGACGCTGCGGCAGTCGGTCGGCAGCGCGACCGGCGTCGGGCTGGGGGTGGGCGTCGCAGCGGGGGAGGATGCGGCGCCGGCGGAGGCGGACGGGGCGGTCGTCGCCGGCACCGGGGGCGTCGGGTCGGGCGCGCAGGCCGACAGCGCGATGCCGAGCGAGGCCAGCAGCGGAAGGATGATCGGGGCGACACGGCGCATGGCTTCACGCTAGCGGGAACCGATTCGCCGTGACGGCTGCGCGCCTCCGGGGCGCGCCGCGACCCTCCGGTTACTCTCGCGGTGCGGGCGAGTGTCCCGTATGAGGAGCGGATTGCGATGAGTGACCCGAAGACGACCCACGACGGCGATCAGGCCGAGCCGGAGCTGAGCCCGGAAGAGGCCGTCGCGCGCGCGAACGAGGGACTGGCGGATGCCGAGGCCGCAGGCCGTGAGGCCGTCGCCGATCCCGCGGAGGGTGAGGTCGTCGTGGAGCGGGCCGAGGAGACCGTCGTGACCGAGGACGCCGTCGCCGAGCCCGCCGCCGAGACCGCCGCGACGGCGGACGAGGACGTCGCCTGGTACGACCGTCCGCTCGAGGAGACCCCGGGCGCGGCCGAGCCCGACGCGCCCGCCGAGCGCGTCGAGGCCGCGGCGCCGATTGCCGCGGACGACCCCGCTCCCGCCGAGGAGACGGTCGTCGCCCCGGTGCCGCCGACTGCCGCCGAGCCGGTCGCCGCGACGGACACCTACGTCGCGCCCGCGGCGACGGCGCAGCCGATCTTCGTCCAGGCGCCCGAGGCTCCGCGTCCGCGCGGCAACCGCGGTGCCGCCGGCGCGATCGGTCTCCTCGCCACGCTGGCGTTCGGCGCGCTGTTCCTCGCCGTGATCCTGCTCTCGAGCCTCCTGTTCGGCACGATCGAGACCGGCGATCTGGTCGACGCCGTCATCGCCACCGTGACGTCGTGGGTGTTCTGGACGCCCGTCGTCGCCTTCTTCATCGGCTTCTGGTTCCTCGGCGCGATCCTCAACCGCGCGCGCTGGGGCCACTGGGTCATCTGGGGTCTGCTCGTGGGCGTCGTCGCCTACGGCGGCTACATCCTCGGTGCGCTCTTCCAGGCGCCGTTCTGGGAGCTCACCGCGAGCGAGGGCAGGGCGCTCCTGAGCGCGCAGGCCTTCACGCCGTACGCGATCGCGGCCTTCGTGATCGGCCGTGAGCTCACGATCTGGTTCGGCGGGTGGGTCGCCCGGCGCGGCCGGCGCCTGAACGAGCTGAACGCCGAGGCGCAGCGCGAGTACGAGCGCACGCTCGAGGCGGGGCCGCAACTGTACCAGGCGTGAGCGAGCAGCCGCCGTCGCGGTCCGTGCGCCCGAGCGTGGTGCTCGGGATGTGCACGGTGGGCTTCTTCGCGGTGGTGGTGGCGGGACTCGGGTTCGCGAGCCTGCTCACGGATGCGGACGTGATCGCGGTGCGCGGGCTCGGGCAGGGGCCCGGCGTGGTGGGGATCGCGATCGCGTGCGCGACCTTCGCGATCGCGGTGTGGTCGGCGATCCGCCGCCCACCGGGGTCCTTCCGGTCGGTGCCGGTCGTGGTCGCAGCCACCTACCTCGCCTACGTGCTCGCCACGGGGGTCGCCGCGGCCGTGGTGTCGTCCGATCTCGGGGCCGGGCTCGCGGTGACGGGCGAGCTCGCCACGGGGTGGCAGGGCGGGGTCGTCGCGGCGGCGGCCCTGCTCGCGGGGATCGCCGGCGTCGCACTCGCCCGGATGAGCGCCGCCAGACCCCGATGGCCGTGGGAACGGGACGACGAGGACTGAGGGGCACAGGAGCCGTGGCGCCCCTTCTTCCCCGCCATTCCGCGGGATCCGCGCCCGGGGCGCTACCTTTGAAGGCGTGGAGCGCTCGCTCGAGACGCAGGTGAGCCAGGCCGTCGACGCCTGGCTCCGATGGCTGCCCCGGTGGGAGCCCGCGACCCACGCCGGGAGGGTCGCCCCCTGCCGCCGTTGCCTCGGGTCACCCGTGCTCTCCGCCGCGGGCGTCGGAACCGACGTCCCGCACGGCGTGCAGCACGGGCTCTCGACCCGCGTGAAGGCCATCATCGACCACGCCGTCGCCGAGTACACGGCGCGCAACCTTCCGCTGCTGCAGGCCGAGCTCGACCAGCAGGCCACGCGCAACCGAGCCCGCAGCTACCGGCCCGGCGAGGGGCTCGACCCGGAGTTCGAGGGACTGCCGCTGGATCCCGAGCCGACGCCGGGCGCGCCGTTCCTGTTCACGATCGCGGGTCTTGCCGAGCAGGCGGATGCGGATGTCCCCGCCCTGCCGCCGCTGTCCGAGGAGGCGAAGGCCGCCCTCCGGCAGGAGGTCGGCCTCGCCGACGACTACGCCAACATGATCGGTCGGGAGGTGTGCAGCATCCTGCTCCACCACCGGCTCCGCATCCAGTCCGCGATCGCCGAGCACGTCGAGCCGCAGATCGCGGCGCTGCTCGACGACCTGACCCGCTCGCTCGACGCTCCCTTCGACCCTCGTGATCTCGAGGGTCCTCGATCCTGAGGCACCACATGCAGACCGCTCTTCTCCATGCCGCGACCAGCCCGCTCATCCCGGGCGGGCGCACCGTCGTCATCGTCCTGCTCGTCGCGATCGTGCCCGGGCTGCTCGTCTACGTGTGGACGGCGCTCGCCCTCTCCCGCGTGTACGCCAAGCTCGGGATCGCCGGCTGGAAGGCATGGGTGCCCGTCTACAACGCGGTCGTGTTCCTCGGGCTCGGCGGCTTCAGCGGCTGGCTGCTGCTCCTGCTCCTCATCCCGCTGTTCGGCGCCGTCTTCGTCTATGTCGCGATCGTGACCTCGGCGCACCGCGTCAACGCCGTGTTCGGCCACGGTGCGGGCATGACCGTCCTCGCCGCCCTCGTCTTCCCGGTGTGGGCGAGCGTCCTGGGCTTCGGCGGGGCGGACCCCGCGCCCGACGGCGATGCTTACGACCGCGGTCACGATCGGCTCCGGGACGAGGATGCCGCGGCCGCGCTGCGCGCGCTCTCGCCGGACTTCGGGCGGCCGGCGCTGAACGAGCCGCTGTTCGACGCGCGCCGCGAGGTGCTCCCGCCGTCGGCCTGGATCCCCGCCGCGCCCGAGCCCGAGCGCGCCGCGGCGCCGGTGCTCGCGCCCGAGACCTGGGCACCCCGTGCGGAACCGCCCGCGGCCGCTCCCGCGCACGTGGCGGAGCCGCCGACCGTCGCGGTGCCGGTGAGGAGCGAGGCCCCGGCCGCGCCGCCGGCGCCGGAGCCCGCTCCGGTCACGTCCTGGTGGATGCCGGCACCCGACGAGCGTGCGGCCGCGGCCCCGTCGGCACGGGTGGCGCCCGAGCCCGCCGCCGCGGTGCCGCCGCCGCCCGCCGCCCCCGCGCCGCCCGTCGCCCCGGTCGCCGCCCCGCCGGTCCTCCGCGAGGCGTACCTCCCCGAGGCGGACGCCTTCCCCGAGGAGTCCGGCGCCGTCTCGGCCGTCGCGGGCTCACCGACCGCCGGCGCCCCCCGCGCCGCGGCATCCGCGGTCTCGGCCTTCCGCCCGGGCGTGGGCGACATCGCCGACGACACCTTCATCGCGCAGCGCAAGCGCGCGCTCTGGGCGCTCGAGCTCCCCGACGGCACAGCGGTCGATCTCACGGAGGAGACGGTCGTGCTGGGGCGTCGTCCTTCGCCGGTGCCGGCCGCGCCGGGAGCGCAGCTGATCACGATCGAGGAGGAGACCCGGACGATCTCCAAGACGCACGCGCTCCTGCGCAGGCAGGGCGAGACGTGGACGATCTCGGACCTGGGGTCGACGAACGGCGTGATGGTCGACACGGTCGAGGTCGAGCCCGGCCAGTCGGTCGTGCTCGACGGCGACTTCCTGCTCGGAGACGCGACGCTGCGCCTCGCCCGCCGCCGCTGACGGGCTCGTTTGACCGCGTGGCCCGCACGCGCGTATCATAGGGCGGGTGTGCGCTCAGTGCGCGCCCTGCGTCATGCCCGGCATGGCGGAGAGCGCGACCGGTCGCATCATCTCAGGGAATGACCTGCGAACAGGCCACCCCCACGGCATATCCACCACGACACGCGTCAGACATCCTGCCGCGTCGGTGGATTCGTGTGGCCCGTCGGAGACACGAAACGTCACCGACGGGGGAGACCACGTCGCTGTCACCGTGCAGCACTGACAAGGAGAGAACGTGCCAACCATTCAGCAGTTGGTTCGCAAGGGGCGTGCGCCGAAGGTCTCGAAGACCAAGGCTCCCGCGCTGAAGGCGAACCCGCAGCAGGCGGGGGTCTGCACCCGCGTCTACACGACGACCCCGAAGAAGCCGAACTCGGCGATGCGCAAGGTCGCCCGTGTCAAGCTCCGCAACGGCACCGAGGTCACCGCCTACATCCCCGGCGAGGGCCACAACCTGCAGGAGCACTCCCTCGTGCTCGTCCGCGGCGGTCGTGTGAAGGACCTCCCGGGTGTGCGCTACAAGATCGTCCGCGGTGCCCTGGACACCCAGGCCGTCAAGAACCGTAAGCAGGCGCGCAGCCGCTACGGCGCGAAGAAGGGCTGAGAACAATGCCTCGTAAGGGTCCCGCCCCGAAGCGTCCCGTCGTCAACGACCCGGTGTACGGCGCTCCCGTCGTCACGCAGCTCGTCAACAAGATCCTCATCGACGGCAAGAAGTCCCTCGCCGAGTCGATCGTCTACGGCGCCCTCAGCGGCGTCGAGACCAAGACCGGTGCGGACGCCGTCGCCACCCTCAAGAAGGCGCTCGACAACGTGCGCCCCACCCTCGAGGTCAAGAGCCGCCGCGTCGGCGGCTCGACCTACCAGGTTCCGGTCGAGGTCAAGCCGCACCGCGCGAACACGCTGGCGCTGCGCTGGCTCGTCAGCTACGCGAAGGGCCGTCGCGAGAAGACGATGACCGAGCGTCTGCAGAACGAGATCCTCGACGCCTCGAACGGTCTCGGCGCCGCCGTGAAGCGTCGCGAGGACACCCACAAGATGGCCGAGTCGAACCGCGCCTTCGCGCACTACCGCTGGTAACAGCATCCGGTGACGGGACGGGATCCCCGTCCCGTCACCGGGCATCACCTCACAACAGGTAAGGAAGACACCTCGTGGCACAAGACGTGCTCACGGACCTCAAGAAGGTCCGCAACATCGGCATCATGGCCCACATCGACGCCGGCAAGACGACGACGACCGAGCGCATCCTGTTCTACACGGGCGTCAACCACAAGATCGGCGAGACCCACGACGGCGCCGCCACCACCGACTGGATGGAGCAGGAGCAGGAGCGCGGCATCACGATCACCTCCGCCGCGGTGACCTGCTTCTGGAACAACCACCAGATCAACATCATCGACACCCCCGGACACGTGGACTTCACGGTCGAGGTGGAGCGCTCGCTCCGCGTCCTCGACGGCGCGGTCGCCGTCTTCGACGGCAAGGAGGGCGTCGAGCCCCAGTCCGAGACGGTGTGGCGTCAGGCCGACAAGTACGACGTTCCGCGCATCTGCTTCGTCAACAAGATGGACAAGCTGGGCGCCGACTTCTACTTCACGGTCGACACGATCGTCAACCGCCTGAAGGCCAAGCCGCTCGTGCTGCAGCTGCCCATCGGTGTCGAGAACGACTTCATCGGCGTCGTCGACCTGGTCGAGATGCGGGCCCTCGTGTGGCCCGGCGACGCCAAGGGCGACGTGACGATGGGCGCGAAGTACGAGGTGCAGGAGATCCCCGCCGACCTCGCCGACCGCGCCGCGGAGTACCGCGAGAAGCTGCTCGAGACCGTCGCCGAGAGCGATGAGGCGCTGCTGGAGAAGTACTTCGGCGGCGAGGAGCTCACGGTCGCCGAGATCAAGGGCGCCATCCGCAAGCTCACCGTCGCGGGCGAGCTCTACCCCGTCCTGTGCGGCTCGGCGTTCAAGAACCGCGGTGTGCAGCCGATGCTCGACGCGGTCGTGGACTACCTCCCGTCGCCCCTCGACGTCCCGGCCATCGAGGCGCACGACCCGAAGGACGAGGAGAAGATCATCGAGCGTCACGCCGACGCCGACGAGCCCTTCGCCGCCCTCGCCTTCAAGATCGTGTCGCACCCGTTCTTCGGCCGACTGACCTACATCCGCGTCTACTCGGGTCACCTCGAGTCCGGCGCGCAGGTCGTCAACGCGACCAAGGGCAAGAAGGAGCGCATCGGGAAGATCTTCCAGATGCACGCCAACAAGGAGAACCCGGTCGACTCGGTCACCGCCGGTCACATCTACGCCGTCATCGGTCTGAAGGACACGACGACCGGTGACACGCTCTCGGATGCCACGAACCAGGTCGTGCTGGAGTCGATGACCTTCCCGGAGCCGGTCATCGAGGTCGCGATCGAGCCGAAGACGAAGGCGGACCAGGAGAAGCTGGGCGTCGCGATCCAGAAGCTCGCCGAGGAGGACCCGACGTTCCGCGTCGAGCAGAACTCGGAGACCGGTCAGACCGTCATCAAGGGGATGGGCGAGCTTCACCTCGACATCCTCGTGGACCGCATGAAGCGCGAGTTCAAGGTCGAGGCCAACGTCGGCAAGCCCCAGGTGGCCTACCGCGAGACGATCAAGAAGAACGTCGAGCGCCACGACTACACCCACAAGAAGCAGACCGGTGGCTCGGGTCAGTTCGCGAAGATCCAGTTCGCGATCGAGCCCATCGAGGTCACGGCCGACAAGATCTACGAGTTCGAGAACAAGGTCACCGGTGGCCGTATCCCGCGCGAGTACATCGAGCCGACCAACCAGGGCTTCCAGGACGCGATGGCCGTGGGCGTGCTCGCGGGCTACCCGATGGTGGGCGTGAAGGCGACCCTCATCGACGGTGCCTCGCACGACGTCGACTCGTCCGAGATGGCGTTCAAGATCGCCGGTTCGATGGGCTTCAAGGAGGCCGTCCGCAAGGCGAACCCGGTGCTCCTCGAGCCGCTGATGGCGGTCGAGGTGCGTACGCCCGAGGAGTACATGGGCGACGTCATCGGCGACCTGAACTCCCGTCGCGGTCAGATCCAGTCCATGGAGGATGCCGCCGGCGTCAAGGTCGTCCGTGCGCTCGTCCCGCTGTCCGAGATGTTCGGCTACATCGGCGACCTGCGCTCGAAGACCTCGGGTCGCGCGGTCTACTCCATGGAGTTCGACAGCTACGCCGAGGTGCCTCGGGCCGTCGCCGACGAGATCGTCCAGAAGAACAAGGGCGAGTGAGCCCGCGCGGGTGCGGCGGCGTGCTGCCGCACCCGCTCCTCTGGTCCACAACTTCACACGAACCCTCTCTACTAAACTGAGAACCATCCCCGTAGCGAACCGGTCGCAATCCAGCGCCCGGGACACCTACACGACCGTCCTATAGGAGGACCCAGTGGCTAAGGCCAAGTTCGAGCGGACCAAGCCGCACGTGAACATCGGAACGATCGGTCACGTGGACCACGGCAAGACGACGCTCACCGCGGCGATCTCGAAGGTGCTCGCCGACAAGTACCCGTCCGCGACCAACGTCCAGCGCGACTTCGCGTCGATCGACTCGGCTCCCGAGGAGCGTCAGCGCGGCATCACGATCAACATCTCGCACGTCGAGTACGAGACCCCGAAGCGTCACTACGCTCACGTCGACGCCCCGGGCCACGCCGACTACATCAAGAACATGATCACCGGTGCCGCTCAGATGGACGGCGCGATCCTCGTGGTCGCCGCCACCGACGGCCCGATGGCGCAGACGCGTGAGCACGTGCTGCTGGCCAAGCAGGTCGGCGTGCCCTACCTGCTCGTCGCGCTGAACAAGGCCGACATGGTCGACGACGAGGAGATCCTGGAGCTCGTCGAGCTCGAGGTCCGTGAGCTCCTGAGCTCGCAGGACTTCGACGGCGACAACGCGCCGGTCGTGCGCGTCTCGGGCCTGAAGGCGCTCGAGGGCGACCCGGAGTGGACCGAGTCGATCGTCAAGCTCATGGAGGCCGTCGACGAGTCCATCCCGGACCCGGTGCGCGACAAGGACAAGCCGTTCCTGATGCCGATCGAGGACGTCTTCACGATCACCGGTCGTGGCACGGTCGTCACGGGCCGCGCCGAGCGTGGCACGCTCGCCATCAACTCCGAGGTCGAGATCGTCGGCATCCGCCCGACGCAGAAGACCATCGTCACGGGTATCGAGATGTTCCACAAGCAGCTCGACGAGGCCTGGGCCGGCGAGAACTGTGGTCTGCTCCTGCGCGGCACCAAGCGTGACGACGTCGAGCGCGGCCAGGTCGTCGTGAAGCCGGGCTCGGTGACCCCTCACACCAACTTCGAGGGCACCGCGTACATCCTGTCCAAGGACGAGGGTGGCCGTCACAACCCCTTCTACACGAACTACCGCCCGCAGTTCTACTTCCGCACCACGGACGTCACCGGCGTCATCACGCTGCCCGAGGGCACCGAGATGGTCATGCCCGGTGACACCACCGACATGACGGTCGAGCTGATCCAGCCGATCGCCATGGAGGAGGGCCTCGGGTTCGCGATCCGTGAGGGTGGCCGCACCGTCGGCGCCGGCACGGTGACCAAGATCCTCAAGTAAGTCCTCGGACTTCAGACAGGGGTCGGGCCTTCGGGCCCGGCCCCTGTGTCGTTTCGGCGGGTTACGGGCACGTAAAGAATCGTCGGCGAATACTGAGGAAAGTTGTGGATGCGCTGAGAGGATGGGTATCGTGCTCAGTGGGGGCCGAAGGTTTCGGGTAGCCGCACCTCTCCTCCCGCAACAGTGTTCAACCGGAGATCCCCCCATTCTTCGACACATCCCCTACGGAGAAAAAACATCATGAAGAGCCTTCGCATCAAGCTTGCTGCGGTCGCGGTCGCGATCGTCGCCCTCGTCGCGGCTCCGGCTGCGGCCTTCGCCTACACGCCCGTTGCCCCGGGCGGCACGATCACGGTCGCGCCGGGCACGCCGACGACGGTCGGAATCTCTGGCTTCCAGGACAGCGAGACCGTCACGTTCACGATCGATGGTCCGACGTCGGCGACTCTCGCCCTCGTCAAGACGATCGTGAGCGGCCCGACGAGCCCCAAGGCGGTCAGCGGTGGCACCGCGCAGGTGACGGTGACGCTGCCCTCGAACGCCTCCGGTACTTACACGCTCACCGGCACTGGCACCGCGTCCGGCGCCAAGAGCGTCGCGGTGACTCCGTCGGGCAACGGCACGCTGCCGGCCACGGGTGTCGACAGCGCGTCCCTCATGGGCGTCTGGGTCGGCGGCGGCGTCCTGCTGCTCGGCGGCCTCGCGGTCACGGTCTTCGCGGTCCGTCGCCAGCGCCAGGACTCCTGACCCTCGCAACCACGTCTCCGAGAAGGCCCCCGGCATACGCCGGGGGCCTTCTCGCATTCCCGTTCCCGGAGGGGGAGAGGACGTCACGACACGCCCGGGTTTGCGACACGCCCGGGTGTCACGTAAGCTAGACCAGTTCCACATTCCGCGTGTGCTCCGGCGCGTGCGGATCACTGCCAGGGCAGTGCATAGAGCGCGTTCGCGCAGACTCTAGGCCGCGGGCAGCAGAACTCGTGCAGATCGCGGGCGTCAGCCCGAAGAGACGTGCAACACCCCATAATCCGCATGCCGGGAGACCGGCAGCTTGGCGCGTGCGGAGGCGGGGGCCGGTGCCTGCGGCGCCGGCCTGACATGAGAACAGCGGTGCAGCATCCCGTGAGAACGGAGAAGTGCCCCGGCGCGCAAGCGCCGCCGTGCGTCCGATGCCCCCGAACCCGGTGCGATAAGACGCGAGAAAGAGAGTGAGCAGACAATGGCGGGACAGAAGATCCGCATTCGCCTGAAGTCGTACGACCATGCAGGTCTCGACTCGTCGGCGCGCAAGATCGTCGACACCGTGACCCGAGCCGGCGCGACCGTCGTGGGCCCCGTGCCCCTTCCGACGGAGAAGAACGTCGTCGTGGTCATCCGGTCGCCCCACAAGTACAAGGACAGCCGCGAGCACTTCGAGATGCGCACCCACAAGCGCCTCATCGACATCATCGACCCGACGCCCAAGGCCGTCGACTCGCTGATGCGTCTCGACCTCCCGGCCGACGTCAACATCGAGATCAAGCTCTGAGGTCCGACATGGCTGACATCACCACCAAGACTTCCCAGGGACTGCTGGGCACCAAGCTCGGCATGACGCAGGTCTGGAACGAGCAGGGCAAGCTCGTGCCCGTCACGGTCATCCAGATCACCCCGAACGTCGTGACCCAGGTCCGCACCGTGGAGAAGGACGGCTACACCGCCGTTCAGATCGCCGCCGGTCAGATCGACCCCCGCAAGGTCACCAAGCCCCTCGAGGGCCACTTCGAGGCCGCCGGCGTCACCCCGCGTCGTCACCTCACCGAGGTCCGCACCGCGAACGCCGCTGACTACTCACTCGGTCAGGAGCTCACGGTCGAGGGCATCTTCGAGGCCGGCCAGCTGGTCGACGTCGTCGGCACCAGCAAGGGCAAGGGCACCGCGGGTGTCATGAAGCGCCACAACTTCAAGGGCGTCTCCGCCTCGCACGGTGCGCACCGCAACCACCGCAAGCCCGGTTCGATCGGCGCGTCCTCGACGCCCAGCCGCGTCTTCAAGGGCATGCGCATGGCCGGTCGCATGGGTGGCGAGCGCGTCACCGTCCTCAACCTCACGGTGCACGCCGTCGACGCCGAGAAGGGTCTGCTGCTCGTCAAGGGCGCCGTCCCCGGCGCGCGCGGTCGCATCGTCTACGTCCGTACCGCAGTGAAGGGTGCCTGATTCCGATGGCTGACTCCACTCTCGCGCTCGACGTCCGCAAGGTCGACGGCAAGAAGGCCGGCTCCGTGGAGCTGCCCGCCGCGATCTTCGACGTCAAGACGAACATCCCGCTCATCCACCAGGTCGTCGTGGCGCAGCTCGCCGCGGCTCGCCAGGGCACGCACTCGACCAAGCGTCGTGGCGAGGTCTCCGGCGCCGGTCGCAAGCCCTTCAAGCAGAAGGGCACGGGTAACGCCCGTCAGGGCTCCATCCGGGCGCCGCACATGACCGGCGGTGGCATCGTCCACGGCCCGAAGCCGCGCGACTACTCGCAGCGCACCCCCAAGAAGATGGTCGCCGCGGCCCTGCTCGGCTCGCTCAGCGACCGCGCGCGCGGCGAGCGGCTGCACATCGTCGAGTCCTTCGGGGTCGACGGCGCGCCCTCCACCAAGGCTGCGGCCGCGGTGCTGGCCACGCTCGGCGCGACGAAGAACGTCCTCGTCGTCATCGAGCGCGGCGATGAGCTCACCCTCAAGAGCGTGCGCAACCTCGCGTACGTGCACACGCTGAGCTTCGACCAGCTGAACGCCTACGACGTGCTCGTCTCCGACGACATCGTCTTCACCCAGGCCGCCTACGAGGCGTTCGTCGCCTCCAAGACGACCACCGAGGAGGTCTCGGCATGACCGCCGTGAACAAGGACCCACGCGACATCATCCTCAAGCCCGTCGTGTCCGAGAAGAGCTACGGCCTGATCGACGAGGGCAAGTACACCTTCTACGTGGACACCCGCGCCAACAAGACCGAGATCAAGTTCGCCATCGAGAAGATCTTCGGTGTGAAGGTCGCCTCGGTCAACACGATCAACCGCGTCGGCAAGGCTCGCCGCACCCGCTTCGGCATCGGCAAGCGCAAGGACACCAAGCGCGCGATCGTCACGCTGAAGTCGGGCACCATCGACATCTTCACGGCCGTCGGCTGACGGTCGGGGGAGGACAACAACCATGGCTATTCGCAAGTACAAGCCGACGACCCCGGGTCGCCGCGGCTCGTCGGTGGCCGACTTCGCCGAGATCACCCGATCGACGCCCGAGAAGTCGCTGCTGCGCCCGCTGTCCAAGACCGGTGGCCGCAACAACCAGGGCCGGATCACCACGCGTCACATCGGTGGTGGGCACAAGCGTCAGTACCGTCTGATCGACTTCCGTCGTAACGACAAGGACGGCATCGACGCGAAGGTCGCGCACATCGAGTACGACCCCAACCGCACCGCGCGCATCGCGCTGCTGCACTACGCCGACGGCGAGAAGCGCTACATCCTGGCGCCGAACAAGCTGGCGCAGGGGGATGTCGTCGAGTCCGGCGCCGCGGCCGACATCAAGCCCGGCAACAACCTGCCGCTGCGCAACATCCCGACCGGTACCGTCATCCACGCCATCGAGCTGCGTCCCGGTGGCGGCGCGAAGATGGCCCGCTCGGCGGGCGCCAGCGTGCGCCTCGTCGCCAAGGACGGCCCCTACGCCCAGCTGCGTCTGCCCTCGGGCGAGATCCGCAACGTCGACGTGCGCTGCCGCGCGACGATCGGCGAGGTCGGCAACGCCGAGCAGTCGAACATCAACTGGGGCAAGGCCGGCCGCAAGCGCTGGAAGGGCGTGCGCCCGACCGTCCGCGGTGTCGCCATGAACCCGGTCGACCACCCGCACGGTGGTGGTGAGGGCAAGACCAGCGGTGGCCGCCACCCGGTCACGCCGTGGGGCCAGCCTGAGGGTCGGACCCGCCACGCGAACAAGGAAAGCGACAAGCTGATCGTCCGCCGTCGCAACGCCGGCAAGAAGCGCAAGTAGGTAGGAACAGAAGATGCCACGCAGTCTTAAGAAGGGCCCCTTCGTCGACGAGCACCTGCTTCGCAAGGTCGTGTCGCAGAACGAGACGGGCTCCAAGAACGTCATCAAGACCTGGTCGCGCCGGTCGATGATCGTGCCGGCCATGCTCGGCCACACGATCGCCGTCCACGACGGTCGCAAGCACATCCCTGTGTTCGTGAGCGAGACCATGGTCGGTCACAAGCTGGGCGAGTTCGCGCCCACCCGCACCTTCCGCGGCCACGAGAAGGACGACAAGAAGGGTCGCCGCCGCTGACGCGGTGGCGTTCCAGAGAGGACTAGAGGAGGAGAGACATGGTGGAATCCATCGCACGCGTGAAGCACATCCGCGTGACCCCTCAGAAGGCCCGTCGCGTCGTCGCGCTCATCAAGGGAAAGCAGGCCCAGGAGGCCCTCGCGATCCTGAAGTTCGCGCAGCAGTCGGCGAGCGAGCCCATCTACAAGCTCGTCGCCTCGGCGGTCGCGAACGCCCGCGTGAAGGCAGACCAGCTGAACGAGTACCTGGACGAGGCCGACCTCTACGTGAAGAACGCGTACGTCGACGAGGGCACGACGCTCAAGCGTTTCCAGCCCCGCGCCCAGGGTCGCGCGTTCCAGATCAAGAAGCGCACGAGCCACATCACGGTCGTGCTGGCCACGCCCGAGGTCGATGAGGCCGGAAGCGTCACCGCGAGCAAGAAGGCGAGCAAGTAATGGGACAGAAGGTCAACCCGTACGGCTTCCGCCTCGGCATCACGACCGACCACGTGTCGCGCTGGTTCTCGGACTCCACGAAGCCGGGTCAGCGTTACGCCGACTACGTCGCCGAGGACATCAAGATCCGCAAGCTCCTGCAGTCGAAGCTCGACCGCGCGGGCGTCAGCAACATCGAGATCGAGCGCACGCGCGACCGCGTTCGCGTCGACATCCACACCGCGCGCCCGGGCATCGTCATCGGCCGTCGCGGTGCGGAGGCCGAGCGCATCCGCACCGACCTCGAGAAGCTGACCGGAAAGCAGATCCAGCTGAACATCCTCGAGGTCAAGAACCCCGAGGCCGACGCGCAGCTGGTCGCGCAGGGCGTCGCCGAGCAGCTGAGCGCCCGCGTGGCGTTCCGCCGCGCGATGCGCAAGGGTCTGCAGGGCGCGCAGCGCGCCGGCGCCAAGGGCGTCCGCATCCAGGTCTCCGGCCGCCTCGGCGGCGCCGAGATGAGCCGTTCGGAGTTCTACCGCGAGGGTCGTGTGCCGCTGCACACGCTGCGCGCGAACATCGACTACGGCTTCTACGAGGCCAAGACCACCTTCGGCCGCATCGGCGTGAAGGTCTGGATCTACAAGGGCGACCTGACCAACAAGGAACTGGCTCGCGAGCAGGCCAACGCGCCCAAGGCGCCCCGTGGTCGTGACGACCGTGGCGGCGACCGCCGGCGCGGTCCTCGCAACGAGGCCCCCGTCGCAGAAGGAGCGTCTGCCTGATGCTTATCCCCCGTAAGGTCAAGTACCGCAAGCAGCACCACCCGGGTCGCTCGGGCCAGGCCACCGGCGGCACCAAGGTGTCGTTCGGCGAGTTCGGCATCCAGGCCCTCACGCCCGCTTACGTGACGAACCGTCAGATCGAGTCCGCTCGTATCGCGATGACCCGTCACATCAAGCGTGGCGGCAAGGTGTGGATCAACATCTACCCCGACCGTCCGCTGACCAAGAAGCCCGCCGAGACCCGCATGGGTTCCGGCAAGGGCTCGCCCGAGTGGTGGGTCGCGAACGTCAAGCCGGGTCGCGTCCTCTTCGAGGTCGCCGGCGTCAACGAGCAGCTCGCTCGTGAGGCCCTGACCCGTGCCATCCACAAGCTGCCGTTGAAGGCACGCATCATCAAGCGCGAGGAGGGCGACGCGTAATGGCGATCGGCACCAAGCAGCTCGCCCCGAGCGAGCTCGACACGTTCGAAGACCAGCGTCTGGTCGAAGAGCTGCGCAAGGCCAAGGAGGAGCTGTTCAACCTGCGCTTCCAGTCGGCCACCGGGCAGCTCGAGAGCCACGGCCGCATCCGCGCCGTCAAGCGCGACATCGCGCGTCTGTACACCGTGATCCGCGAGCGCGAGCTCGGCATCCGGGCCACCCCTGTCGTCGAGACCAAGCCGGCCAAGGCCAGCAAGGCCAAGGCGAAGAAGACCGAGGATGCGGCTCCCGCCGCCGCCGAAGGAGAGGCTGAGTGATGGCCACCACGAAGAAGGCCGACGAGACCGTCGAGGCCGGCCACGAGCACGCCGAGAACGACGTGCGTGACGCGAACGCTCGCGGATACCGCAAGTCGCGTCGCGGCTACGTCGTCAGCGACAAGATGGACAAGACCATCGTCGTCGAGGTCGAGGACCGCGTGAAGCACCCGCTGTACGGCAAGGTCATCCGCCGTACCTCCAAGGTCAAGGCGCACGACGAGGGCAACACCGCCGGCATCGGCGACCTCGTGCTGATCAACGAGACCCGGCCCCTGTCCGCCACCAAGCGGTGGCGTCTGGTCGAGATCCTCGAGAAGGCGAAGTAAGAAATGATTCAGACCGAATCCCGCCTCAAGGTCGCCGACAACACCGGCGCCAAGGAGCTGCTCACCATCCGTGTGCTCGGCGGCTCCAACCGGCGCTACGCAGGCCTCGGCGACGTCATCGTCGCCACGGTCAAGGACGCGATCCCGGGCGGCAACGTCAAGAAGGGCGATGTGGTCAAGGCCGTCATCGTCCGCACCGTGAAGCAGACCCGTCGTGCCGACGGGTCCTACATCAAGTTCGACGAGAACGCCGCCGTCATCCTGAAGAACGACGGGGAGCCCCGCGGCACCCGCATCTTCGGCCCGGTCGGTCGTGAGCTTCGTGACAAGAAGTTCATGAAGATCGTCTCGCTCGCCCCGGAGGTCATCTGATCATGGCGAAAATCAAGAAGGGCGACCTGGTTCAGGTCATCTCGGGCGCCAAGCCCGAGCGCGGCGGCGACCGCGGCAAGCAGGGCAAGGTCCTCGAGGTCCTTACCGAGCAGAACCGCGTCATCGTCGAGGGCGTGAACTACGTCACCAAGCACAACCGCGTGGGCCAGTCCCAGCGCGGCACCAAGACGGGTGGCATCGAGACGTTCGAGGCCCCCATCCACATCTCCAACGTCGCCCTCGTCGACCCCTCGACCAAGAAGCCGACCCGTGTCGGTCACCGAGTCGAGGAGAAGACGAAGGACGGCGTGAAGCGCACGGTCCGCGTGCGCTACGCGAAGAAGAGCGGCAAGGACCTCTGAGCATGAGCAACGCCACTGCTGCGGAGGCTGGCACCATCCAGCCCCGCCTCAAGCAGAAGTACAACACCGAGATCGCGAAGGCCCTGCAGGACGAGTTCGGCTACGCCAACGTCATGCAGACGCCCCGTCTGGTCAAGGTCGTGGTGAACACCGGCGTCGGCGAGGCGGCTCGCGACGGCAAGGTGATCGATGGCGCGGTCGACGACCTCACCAAGATCACCGGCCAGAAGCCCGTCGTCACCAAGGCGCGCAAGTCCATCGCGCAGTTCAAGCTGCGCGAGGGGCAGCCGATCGGTGCGCACGTGACGCTCCGCGGCGACCGCGCCTGGGAGTTCCTGGACCGTCTGGTCAACCTGGCGCTTCCCCGCATCCGCGACTTCCGCGGCCTGTCGCCCAAGCAGTTCGACGGCCACGGCAACTACACCTTCGGCCTGCAGGAGCAGTCGGTCTTCCACGAGATCGACCAGGACCGCATCGACCGCGTGCGCGGTTTCGACATCACCGTCGTGACCACTGCGACCACGGACGACGAGGGCCGTGCGCTGCTGCGTCACCTCGGCTTCCCGTTCACCCAGGCGGACGAGAAGTAACCCCGTGCCGGCACCCGCCGGCATCCACCACAGGTCGGCCGTCGTGTAACGGCGCGTCGAAACCTGGTGACAGAGAGAAGAACACACATGACGATGACAGACCCGGTCGCAGACATGCTGACCCGTCTGCGCAACGCGAACTCGGCCCACCACGACTCCGTGTCGCTGCCGAGCTCGAAGCTCAAGACCCACATCGCCGAGATCCTCCAGCAGGAGGGCTACATCGCCGGCTGGGAGGTCGCGGACGCTCGCGTCGGCCAGACCCTCACGCTGACGCTGAAGTATGGCCCGAACCGCGAGCGGTCGATCGCCGGCATCAAGCGCGTGTCGAAGCCCGGCCTCCGGGTCTACGCCAAGTCGACCGAGATCCCCAAGGTCCTCGGCGGCCTCGGCGTGGCCATCCTGTCCACCTCCTCCGGTCTGCTGACCGACCGGCAGGCCGAGTCGAAGGGCGTGGGTGGGGAAGTCCTCGCCTACGTGTGGTGACCTGACATGTCGCGAATCGGACGTCTTCCCATCGACATCCCCGCCGGCGTCACCGTGACGGTGGACGGCCAGGATGTCGCCGTCAAGGGCCCCAAGGGCGAGCTCGCGCTCGTCGTGGCCCGCCCCATCGAGGTCAAGGTCGAGGAGAACCAGGTTCTCGTCACCCGCCCCGATGACGAGCGTGCGTCGCGGTCGCTCCACGGCCTGACCCGCACCCTCATCAGCAACAACATCATCGGTGTCACCCAGGGCTACACCAAGGGCCTCGAGGTCGTCGGAACGGGTTACCGCGTGGCTCAGAAGGGCTCCTCGGTCGAGTTCGCCCTCGGGTTCTCGCACCCCGTCCTGGTCGACCCGCCTGCCGGGATCACCTTCACGGTCGAGGGCAACAACAAGCTCACCGTGAGCGGCATCGACAAGCAGGCCGTCGGCGAGGCGGCCGCGAACATCCGCAAGATCCGCAAGCCCGAGCCCTACAAGGGCAAGGGTGTGCGCTACGCCGGCGAGGTCGTCCGGCGCAAGGCCGGAAAGGCTGGTAAGTAACCATGGCTGTGACTTCGAAGTCCGTCGCGCGTTCGCGTCGTCACGCCCGTCTTCGCAAGAAGATCGTCGGCACCGCCGAGCGGCCGCGTCTGGTCGTGACCCGCTCTGCGCGTCACGTGTTCGTGCAGCTCGTCGACGACGCACAGGGTCACACCCTGGCGTCGGCATCCACCCTCGAGGCCGACCTGCGCGGCTTCGACGGCGACAAGACCGCCAAGGCGCACAAGGTCGGCGAGCTCGTCGCCGAGCGTGCGAAGGCTGCCGGTGTGTCGGACGCGGTCTTCGACCGCGGCGGCAACCGCTACGCCGGCCGTGTCGCCGCCGTCGCGACCGGTGCCCGCGAAGGAGGGCTCAACCTGTGAGTGAGATCAAGGAGACCGCTGTGTCCGATGGCACTGTGACCGACGCCCCCCAGGCTGCGGCCGAAGCGCCGGCGACCGAGCGTGAGCCCCGTCGCGGCGGCCGCGAGCGCAACCCCAACCGGGACCGCAACTCGCGCGACCGCAACGACAGCCAGTTCCTCGAGCGCGTCGTCACGATCAACCGCGTGTCGAAGGTCGTCAAGGGCGGTCGCCGCTTCAGCTTCACGGCGCTCGTCGTCGTGGGTGATGGCAACGGCCTCGTCGGCGTCGGCTACGGCAAGGCCCGCGAGGTGCCCCTGGCGATCTCGAAGGGTGTCGAAGAGGCCAAGCGCAACTTCTTCCGTGTGCCGCGTACGGGGTCCTCGATCCCGCACCCGGTCCAGGGTGAGGCGGCAGCCGGCGTCGTGCTGCTGCGTCCCGCAGCCGCCGGTACCGGTGTCATCGCGGGCGGCCCGGTTCGCGCCGTCCTCGAGTGCGCCGGCATCCACGACGTCCTGTCGAAGTCGCTCGGCTCGTCCAACACGATCAACATCGTGCACGCGACCGTCGAGGCGCTGAAGCAGCTCGAGGAGCCCCGCCACGTCGCGGCCCGTCGTGGCCTCGACTTCGACCAGGTCGCTCCGGCTCGGCTCGTCCGTGCCGAGGCCGACGCGGCCGCTGCGCAGAAGGTAGGTGCCTGATGGCCGCCCGGCTGAAGGTGACGCAGGTCAAGTCCAAGGTGAGCGAGAAGCAGAACCAGCGTGACACGCTGCGTTCGCTCGGTCTGAAGCGGATCGGCGACTCGGTCGTCCGCCCCGACGACGCGCAGACGCGCGGCTACGTCAAGACCGTCGCGCACCTCGTGAAGGTTGAGGAGATCGACTGATGGCCGACAAGGCTGAGAACACGACCGCAGAGGTCGTCGAGAAGAAGGCGCCCGCCAAGAAGGCGCCGGCGAAGAAGGCTGCGGCCAAGGAGACGGTCGCGCGTCCCGGTGTCCTCAAGGTGCACCACCTGCGTCCGGTCCCCGGCGCCAACACCGCCAAGACCCGCGTCGGTCGTGGTGAGGGCTCCAAGGGCAAGACCGCGGGCCGCGGCACCAAGGGCACCAAGGCCCGCTACCAGGTCAAGGTCGGCTTCGAGGGCGGGCAGATGCCGCTGCACATGCGCACCCCGAAGCTGCGCGGGTTCAAGAACCCGTTCCGCGTCGAGTACCAGGTCGTGAACCTGGACAAGCTCGCGGAGCTGTACCCGGACGGTGGCGACGTCACGGTGACCGACCTGGTCACCAAGGGCGCCGTCCGCAAGAACGAGAAGGTCAAGGTGCTCGGCACCGGCGAGATCTCGGTCAAGCTGAACGTCGCGGTGGACAAGGTCTCCGGCTCGGCAGAGCAGAAGATCCTCGCCGCGGGCGGCAGCATCAAGTAATTCCCCGATGGGGGTCGGAGCGTGTCTCCGGCCCCCATCGTCGTTCCCGGGAACGCCCTTCGTCGCGTGCGCGCACTCAGGGTGGGATAACCTGGACATCTGTGCGCCCCGCGCGCCGGAACCTTTCTGGAGGACCCCCACGTGTTCAGCGCAATTGCGCGCGTGTTCCGCACGCCCGACCTGCGGCGGAAGATCGCATTCACCCTGGGCATCATCGTGCTCTACCGGCTCGGAGCGCACGTGCCGTCGCCCTTCGTCGACTTCAGCAACGTGCAGCTGTGTCTGTCCGACTCCTCGAACACGCAGGGCCTGCTCTCGCTGGTCAACCTGTTCTCCGGTGGCGCGCTGCTGCAGCTGTCGATCTTCGCGCTCGGCGTCATGCCGTACATCACGGCGACGATCATCGTCCAGCTCCTGCGCGTGGTCATCCCGCACTTCGAGGCGCTCTACAAGGAGGGCCAGGCCGGGCAGGCGCGGCTGACGCAGTACACGCGTTACCTCACGATCGCGCTCGCTCTCCTGCAGTCGACCACCCTCGTGACCGTCGCCCGCAGCGGCCAGCTCTTCGGCAACACGGGTGTCGCGGCGTGTCAGCGACTGCTGACGAACGACGCGTGGTGGGCGCAGCTGCTCATGATCATCACGATGACCGCCGGCACCGGCCTCATCATGTGGTTCGCCGAGCTCGTCACCGAGAAGGGCATCGGCAACGGCATGTCGCTGCTGATCTTCACCTCGATCGCGGCGAGCTTCCCCGCGGCCATGTGGACGATCTGGCAGTCGAAGGGCTTCGAGATCTTCCTGCTCGTGCTCGCGGTCGGCATCGTGATCGTGGCGCTCGTGGTGTTCGTCGAACAGTCGCAACGCCGCATCCCCGTCCAGTACGCGAAACGCATGGTGGGCAGGCGCACGTACGGCGGCACGAACACGTACATCCCGATCAAGGTCAACATGGCGGGCGTCGTCCCCGTCATCTTCGCCTCGTCGCTCCTGTACATCCCGGCTCTCATCGCGCAGTTCAACCAGACCCCCGGTGCCGACGGCTCGCTGCCCGGCTGGGTCGTGTGGATCCAGAACTATCTGACGCGCGGCGACCACCCGCTCTACTGGCTGATCTACTTCCTGCTCATCGTCGGGTTCACCTACTTCTACGTCGCGATCACGTTCAACCCGGTCGAGGTCGCCGACAACATGAAGAAGTACGGCGGATTCATCCCCGGCATCCGGGCGGGACGTCCCACGGCCGAGTACCTCGACTACGTGCTGACCCGCATCACGCTCCCCGGCTCGATCTACCTCGGTCTGGTCGCCCTCATCCCGCTGATCGCGCTGGCGTCGGTGAGTGCGAACGCGAACTTCCCGTTCGGCGGCACGTCGATCCTCATCATGGTCGGTGTCGGCCTCGAGACGGTGAAGCAGATCGACGCGCAACTCCAGCAACGTCACTACGAAGGGCTCCTGCGATGACCGCTCGCCTTCTGATCGTCGGCCCGCAGGGCTCGGGCAAGGGCACCCAGGGTGTCCGCATCGCCGAGGCCTTCGGCGTTCCCGCCATCTCGACCGGCGACGTGTTCCGCGCCGCGATCAAGGACGGCACCGCGCTCGGAACGCAGGTGCAGGCGATCATCGAGGCGGGCAACCTCGTCCCGGACGAGCTGACGAGCGCCGTGGTGCGCGAGCGGCTGTCCGAGGACGACGCGGCCGCCGGCTTCCTCCTCGACGGCTATCCGCGCAACCTCGGCCAGGTCGGTGACCTCGACGCCTTCCTCGAGGCGCGGGACGAGAGCCTGGACGCGGTCATCGAGCTGAGCGTGCCGCGCGAGGAGAGCATCGATCTACGCCGCGGGACGAGAGCCTGCGCCTCGCCCGCCTCGCCAAGCGCGCCGCGGAGCAGGGACGCACGGACGACACGGAAGAGGTCATCGCCCACCGCCTGTCGATCTACGAGTCCGAGACGGCTCCCATCCTGGGCGTCTACGGCGACCGGGGACTCGTGCTCTCGATCGACGGCGTCGGCTCGCTCGACGAGATCACCGAGCGCATCGTGACGGCCCTCATCGGGCGCGGCCTGACTCCCCAGTCCTGACCGTGCTGCGGCGAGGAATCTACAAGACCGCATCGCAGTTGCGATCGATGGTCGAGCCGGGTCAGATCACGGCCGACGCGCTCCAGGCCGTGCGCGAGATCATCGCGCCCGGCGTGACGACGGCCGAGCTGGATGCCGCCGCGTCGCGGGTCATCACGGGTGCGGGAGCGCGCTCCAACTTCCAGCTGGTCCGCGGGTACCGCCACACGACCTGCGTCTCGGTCAACGAGCAGGTCGTGCACGGCATCCCGGGGGACCGGGCGCTGGAGCCGGGCGACATCGTCTCGATCGACGCCGGTGCGGAGTACCGGGGCTGGAACGGCGACTCCGCCATCACGATCGTCATCCCGGATCCCGATCGCCCCGAGCTGGTCGCGTCGCGGGAGGAGCTCTCCCGCGTGACCGAGGGATCGATGTGGGCAGGGATCGCCGCGCTGGCGACCGCCCACCACATCGGTGAGGTCGGAGCCGCGATCGAGGACCACGTCGTGGCCTCGGGCCACGGCTACGGGATCCTCCGCGACTACGTCGGGCACGGCATCGGGCGCAAGATGCACGAGGCGCCCAGCGTCTTCAACTACCGCACGCCCGACCCGGGACCCCGCGTCGGGCCGGGCCTCGTCCTCGCGATCGAGCCGATGATCGTCACCGCCTCGGAGGAGACGGTGGTCGAGGACGACGGCTGGACCGTGTCGACGACCGACGGCGGCGACGGCTCACATTGGGAGCACAGCGTCGCCGTGCACGATGGAGGTATCTGGGTGCTCACGGCGCCCGACGGCGGGGCTGCCGGCCTGGCTCCTTTCGGCGTCCGGCCACGCGAGATCGCCTAGCCCCGTCGACTGACCCGATCACAGCACGAGGCGGCCGACGGCCGCCGGGAGGAACGGAACGAACATGGCTGCCGCGCAGAAGAAGGGCAAGGGCGGCTCCGACCGCCAGGGCGCCCCGAAGGGGTACAAGCCCGTCAAGAAGACCAACTGGTTCGCCATCTGGGTGAGCGTCGCGGCCGTCGTGCTCGTGGTCGCGATCGCCGGCGGCGTGGTCTGGATGAACAACGTGAAGGCGGGTCCGTCCGCTCCGGTCGTGGTTCCCTCCTCCAGCGGCATCGACACCGAGACGGGGGCGATCGCCGTCGGCACGGGCTCGGGCACCCTCGACACCTACGTCGACTTCATGTGCCCCGTCTGCGGCAACTTCGAGAAGACCTACGGCCCGACGATCCAGTCGCTCGTCGAGGACGGCACGATCACCCTGAACATCCACCCGATCTCGATCCTCGACCGTCTGTCCAGCGGCACCCAGTACTCCACGCGCTCCGCCGCGGCGATGTACGCGGTCGCCGCGACCCGGCCGGACCTCTCGCTGGCCTACCTGCAGGTCCTGTTCGCCAACCAGCCCCAGGAGAACAGCTCGGGCCTGACCGACGACCAGCTGATCGCCTATGCGCAGCAGGTCGGCGCCGGGGATGCCGCCGACGCGATCCGCAGCGGCACGTACGAGTCGTACGTGACCTCGATCACGCAGAAGACGCCGATCCAGCCGGGACAGTCCGGCATCGCGACCCCCACGATCGCGATCAACGGCGAGGTGATCCTGAACTCGACGCTGACGGGCGACCCGCAGCGGGACCTCGTGGCGCGCTTCTCGGGCTGAGCCCGCTCGCGCAACGCGAGGCGTTCGGCCGGTGTTCACCGGTCGTTCGCATGCGCTCGGAACACTCCTCTACGGCGGCCTCCGCACCTGGCCCCCGTAGAGGAGTGTTCTTTCCATGCGACGACTCGTAGCGGCGACCGCCGCCCTGCTCGCCCTGTCCGCCGCCGCGCTGGTGGCCCCCGCGGCCCACGCGGCGCAGGCCGCGCCGACCCTCGTGATCAACGAGGTCGAGTCCGACGGCGACGCGCACGACTGGGTGGAGCTGTACAACCCCGGGGACCAGGCCACGGATGCGTCGGGGCTGCGCATCACGGACGACAAGCGCCTCGAGCGCACCCTGACCCTGCCTGCGAACACGGTCGTCGCCGCTCGGGGATTCCTCACGATCGACGTCGACGACAAGACGACGTGGGGGAGCAGCGCCTTCGGTCTCGGCAAGGCCGATGAGGTGCACCTCTACTGGGAGGGCGCCGAGATCGACGGCTACTCCTACGCATCCAGCCCCTCGACGACCTGGGGCGCGTGCCCGGATGGCAGCAGGTCCTTCGTCGCGACAGTGGCCGCGACGAAGGACCGCCCGAACGCCTGCGCCGTCGACCCCGTCGCGGCGGTGCGCATCAACGAGATCGAGTCCGACGCGCCCGACAAGGGCAGCGACTGGGTCGAGCTGACCAACGTCGCGACCGCGCCGGTCGAGATCGGCGGGCTGGTCCTCAAGGACGACGGCGGGAAGAACGACGTCGTCATCCCCTCGGGTCTCACGATCCCAGCCGGTGGGTACGCGGCGATCGACGTGACCGGGCTCGGCGGCGCGGACTCCGCCCGTCTGTTCACGGCCGACGGCGCCACCCTGATCGACAGCTACTCGTGGACCGCGCACGCCGGGAAGACGTACGGCCGGTGCCCCGACGGCACCGCGGCGACTTCGCCCCGACCGTGTCCTCGACGCGCGGCGCGGCGAACGACTGCGCCAAGCCGGCGGGCTCCTCCGACATCCGGATCAACGAGATCGAGTCCAACGGCGACGACCGGGGCGACTGGATCGAGCTGCACAACGGGGGGAGCGGCGCCGTCGACATCGGGTCGTGGATCCTCCGCGACAGCGACGACGGCCACACCCTCGTCATCCCCGCCGGCACGACCATCGCGGCCGGAGGCTTCGCGTCCTTCGCGACCGAGGACCTGGGCGGCTTCGGCCTCGGGAGCGCCGATGCGGCCCGGCTGTTCCTCGCGGACGGGAAGACCCTCGTGGATGCCTTCTCGTGGACCTCGCACGCCGCGACCACCTACGGGCGATGCCCCGACGGCACCGGCGACGTCGTCACGACGGTGTCGTCGACCCGTGGTGCCGCCAACGCCTGCGTTCCCGTGCGCATCAACGAGATCGAGTCCGATGGGGACGCCGGGGGCGACTGGATCGAGCTCCTCAACATCGGGTCGGCTCCGGTCGACCTGGGCGGGTACGTGGTCAAGGACGACGACGACACGCACGCGATCACGCTCGCGTCCGGGACGACGCTCGCCGCGGGCGCCCGCCTCGTGGTCGTCACGAACGACACGTCCGCATGGGGGAGCGCGGCGTTCGGGCTCGGCGCCGCGGACAGCGTGCGGCTGTTCACCCCGAAGGGCGCGCTCGTCGACTCCGACAGCTGGACGGCCCACGCCGCGACGACCTACGCGCGGTGTCCTGACGGCACGGGCGCCTTCGCGACGTCCGCGTCGAGCACCAGGGGGACCGCCAACGACTGCGGCTCGGCGGCACCGGTGGAGGCCTGGCCCGGCTCGTCGGAGGTGGCCACGATCGACGAGGCGAACGTCTTCGGCGGAGACCTGAGCGGGCTGTTCTTCCAGGACGGGTCGCTGTGGGCGGTCAACAACGGCACGGGACAGCTCCTTCGCCTCGCGTCCGACCAGGGTGCGATGCGCCCGGCGGCGACCTGGACGCTGCGCTACGGCGACGGCACGGGCGCGGTCGACGCGGAGGGGGTCACGCTCGTGGGCGACACGGCCTACGTCGCGAGCGAGCGCAACAACGAGGACTCCAAGAAGAGCCGCGCCTCGGTCCTCGCCTACGCGCCCCGGGGAACATCGGGCGACCTGTCGGCGACGGCCGAGTGGAACCTGACGCCCGTGCTCGGCATCACTGCGGCCAATGGCGGGCTCGAAGGGATCGCCTGGATCCCCGACACCGCGCTCGTCGCCGGCGGCCTCGCGGATGCGTCCACTGCGGCGCCGTACGATCCGTCGCGGTACCCGGGGCATGGTGCCGGGCTGTTCTTCGTCGGCGTCGAGTCGTTGAAGAAGGTCTACGCGGTCGCGCTCATGCCGAACGGGCAGGCAGCCGTCGTCGCGACGATCGACCCCGGGCTGAGCCTCGTCGCCGAGGTCGCGTACGACGCGAGCACGGACACCCTGTGGGCGGTGTGCGATGAGGCGTGCGACGGGGAGAGCGCCGTGTTCGCGCTGGGGGCGAAGGGCGCTTTCGAGCTCGTGCACCGCTACGCCAACCCTGCCGGCATGCGCGACACCATCGCCAACGAGGGCTTTGCGTTCGGCGCGTGCGCCGATGGGGGCCGTGCCGTCTACTACGCCGACGACGCGAACACCGACGGGCACGCGCTGCGGGAGGGGACTCTCCCCTGCGCCGACGCCGGGGGTGGCCCGGGGTCGGGCGGCGAGGGGCCGGGATCGGGGTCGGGCGGCGGCGGTCTCCCGGCCGCGACCGGGCCCGCGGCCCCCGCCGAGTCGGCGCTCACGGATGCCGCGCGGGGCGGGGTCACCGGTCCGTCGTCGGCGACGCCGGGTGAGACGGTCACGATCACGGTCGGCACGCGGTACGCCGGGCAGACCGTGTTCGGATGGGTCTTCTCGACGCCGATCCCGCTCGGCAGCGCGGTGGTCTCGGCGGCGGGTACGGCATCCTTCGCCCTTCCCACCACGCTCCCGGCGGGGGCGCACCGTGTCGTCGTGACGGATTCCTCGGGTGCCGTGATCGGCTGGACCCCGGTGTCCGTGGCGGCGCTCGCCGCGACGGGCGGCGACGACACGCGGGGCTGGGTCCCCGCGTCGCTCGTGGTCGTCGCCGTCGGCGCCGCGCTGGTGCTCCTCGCCCGCCCCCGCCCCCGCCCGTCCTCCCGCACCCGCGCCTAGCCTCCGTCTAGCTGGCCTCCGATGACGTCGTGACGGTCGAGGGGACACACCCCCACGACGAACGGGCCGTCGCGGACCTGCGACGTGGAGGACGCCGTGCTCGCCGAGAAGAGGCGCGAGGACCGGACCCGCGGAACCCCCACCCCGACGCATGCCGCGGCGGGGTGGCGAGGGGGCGGGGGATGGCGTATAGTTGATCTTTGGTGCCTTGCGCCCTCGTTGGCGTTCCGCCGCGGGGCGGCGGCACCCACATCCCATCCACCGCAGACCGGCCGGTCTGCAGAAGCGTCAGCGAGGCTATGGCTAAGAAAGACGGTGTCATCGAGATCGAAGGCACGATCTCCGAAGCGTTGCCGAACGCGATGTTCCGCGTCGAGCTCAGCAACGGGCACAAGGTGCTCGCCACCATCTCCGGAAAGATGCGGCAGAACTACATCCGCATCATCCCCGAGGACCGCGTCGTCGTGGAGCTCTCGCCCTACGACCTCACCCGCGGCCGCATCGTCTACCGCTACCGCTGAGCCCACAGCACCCCGGCCGAGAAGTAACGGCCCGCACCGCGGGCACGAAGACAGCGAGACAGGACACATCATGAAGGTCAACCCGAGCGTCAAGCCGATCTGCGATCACTGCAAGGTGATCCGCCGTCACGGCCGCGTCATGGTCATCTGCAAGTCGAACCCGCGTCACAAGCAGCGCCAGGGCTGATCGGATGCGGCGGGCTCGCCGCATCCGGCATCACAACTGAACATGACATCGGCAGGATCAGAGCCCGCCCGAGCGATCGGACGCGGGGGACACCTCGGGCGGAGGCCCGGGCACCGATCCTGCTCCACACCTCCATACACTCCTAGGAGCCCCGCATGGCACGTCTTGCCGGCGTCGACATCCCGCGCGACAAGCGCGTGGTGATCGCACTCACCTACATCTACGGCATCGGCCGTACCCGCTCGAACGAGATCCTGGCTGCGACCGGGATCGACGAGAACATCCGCGTCAAGGACCTCAGCGACGACCAGCTCGTCGCGCTCCGCGACCACATCGAGGGCACCTACAAGGTGGAGGGTGACCTTCGCCGCGAGGTGGCCGCCGACATCCGCCGCAAGGTCGAGATCGGCTCCTACGAGGGCCTGCGCCACCGCCGCGGCCTTCCCGTGCGCGGTCAGCGCACCAAGACCAACGCGCGTACGCGCAAGGGTCCCAAGCGCACCGTCGCCGGCAAGAAGAAGGCGCGCTAAGGCGCCCCGCCCACAGGTTTAGGAGAACACGCACATGGCACAGGCCAAGTCCGCGGCGCGCAAGCCCCGCCGCAAGGAGAAGAAGAACATCGCCGTGGGTCACGCCCACATCAAGTCGACGTTCAACAACACGATCGTCTCGATCACGGACCCCTCGGGTGCCGTCATCAGCTGGGCGTCCTCGGGCGGTGTGGGCTTCAAGGGCTCGCGCAAGTCGACCCCGTACGCCGCCGGCATGGCCGCCGAGTCGGCCGCCCGTCAGGCTGCCGAGCACGGCGTCAAGAAGGTCGACGTCTTCGTCAAGGGCCCGGGCTCGGGTCGCGAGACGGCGATCCGTTCGCTGACCGCAGCGGGTCTCGAGGTCGGCTCGATCCAGGACGTCACGCCGCAGGCGCACAACGGCTGCCGTCCCCCCAAGCGCCGCCGCGTCTGAGTTCACGGAGCCGGGGCACCCCTCGTCGGGTGCCCCGGCCTCCGCACGCTTCCGGCTGCGGTGAGCGCACCGCGGCCGTCCACAACTCAACACCTCAACACTCGCAAGTGTCATATAGCGGGCACTTAGCCGAAAGGAACACATCGTGCTCATCGCACAGCGTCCCACTCTGACCGAGGAGAAGGTCGGGGAGTTCCGCAGTCGTTTCGTGATCGAGCCCCTCGAGCCCGGCTTCGGGTACACGATCGGCAACGCGCTGCGTCGCAGCCTCCTGTCCTCCATCCCGGGAGCGGCCGTCACCAGCATCCGCATCGACGGCGTCCTGCACGAGTTCGACACCATCCCCGGTGTCAAGGAGGATGTCGTCGAGATCATCCTCAACATCAAGCGTCTCGTCGTCTCGAGCGAGCGCGATGAGCCGATCACGGCCTACCTGCGCAAGACGGGTGCGGGCGAGGTCACGGCCGCCGACATCTCGGCTCCCGCCGGCGTCGAGGTGCACAACCCCGAGCTCGTGATCGCGACCCTCAACGACACCGCGCGCTTCGAGCTCGAGCTGACGATCGAGCGCGGTCGCGGCTACGTCTCCGCGACGCAGAACCGCAACGAGTACGCCGAGGCCGGTCAGATCCCGATCGACTCCATCTACTCGCCCGTGCTGAAGGTCAGCTACCGCGTCGACGCGACCCGCGCCGGTGAGCGCACGGACTTCGACAAGCTCGTGCTGGATGTCGAGACCAAGCCCGCGATCGCCCCCCGCGACGCGGTCGCCTCGGCCGGCCGCACCCTCACCGAGCTGTTCGGTCTCGCGCGCGAGCTGAACGTCGAGGCCGAGGGCATCGAGATCGGCCCCGCGCCGGTCGAGACCGTGCTCACCAACGAGCTGTCGATGCCGATCGAGGATCTCGACCTGTCGGTCCGTTCGTACAACTGCCTGAAGCGCGAGGGCATCAACACGGTCTCGGAGCTGGTCGCCCTCTCCGAGACGCAGCTGATGAACATCCGCAACTTCGGCCAGAAGTCGGTCGACGAGGTGCGCGACAAGCTCATCTCGCTCGGTCTGTCGCTCAAGGACTCGGTGCCCGGTTTCGACGGCGCCCACTTCTACAGCGGCTACGACGACGAGACCGTCTGACCCCGCCCGAGACCTCACACTGGAGTAACTGAGAATGCCTAAGCCCACGAAGGGTCCCCGTCTCGGCGGGGGACCGGCCCACGAACGTCTGCTGCTCGCGAACCTCGCCGCCGCGCTGTTCACGCACAAGTCCATCAAGACCACCGAGACCAAGGCCAAGCGGCTTCGTCCGCTCGCCGAGCGCCTCATCACCTTCGCCAAGCGCGGCGACCTGCACGCTCGCCGTCGGGTGTTGTCGGTCATCGGCGACAAGGAGGTCGTGCACGTCCTGTTCACCGAGATCGCGCCGCTCGTGGCCGATCGTGAGGGTGGCTACACGCGCATCACCAAGGTGGGCAACCGGAAGGGCGACAACGCGCCCATGGCCGTGATCGAGCTCGTGCTCGAGCCCGTCACCAAGCGCCGTTCCGCCGCCGAGGCCACGTCCTCCGCGACGAAGGCTGCGGCTGCTCCCGTCGCGGACGAGACCGAGAAGCCGGCCGACGCCCCCGCCGAGGAGACCGAGGCCCCCGCCGAGGCCGCTGAGGCCGGCGCCGAGTCGCCCGAGGAGGGCGCGGCCGCCGAGGCCGTCGCCGCCGACGCCGTCGAGGGCGAGTCCGCCGAGAAGTGACGCCGCCGCCGCATGCCGGCAGCACACAGCAGGTCGAGGCCCGCACGAGTGGATCGTGCGGGCCTCGACCGTGTGCGGGCTGACTCCCGCAAGGTCAGCGCAAGACCGGCGCAAGAGCAGCGCAAGATCGCCGCAAGACGCGCCACGACGCCCCGCGGTGCTCGTACGGTTCTTCGGGGGATGTCGCGTGGGTGCGGTGATCGCCCCGATGCCCGTACCCGATCGGCTGGGGGGTTCACCCGAGTTCGCCGCATTCACGCGACACGCCCCGGATAGGCTGGATCGGTGCGGATCCGCCTCGACATCGCCTATGACGGAACGCACTTCCGTGGATGGGCCCGCCAGCCGGGCCTGCGCACGGTGCAGGGCACGCTGGAGGCGGCGATCGCCCGAGTCCTCGGAGGCGAGCCGCGGCTGGTCGTGGCCGGGCGTACGGACGCCGGTGTGCACGCGAGCGGGCAGGTCGCCCACCTCGACCTCGATCAGCAGCAGACGGCACGCGTGGCGCCGCGACGGGGAAGCGCGGATCCCGTGGCGGACCTCGCGCATCGGATCCGCGGCGTGCTGGGCGCGTACCCGGATGTCACCGTGTCGCGCACCTCGATCGCCCCCGACGGCTTCGATGCGCGGTTCTCGGCGGTCTGGCGGCGTTACGCGTACCGTGTCGCGGACGACGTGCCCGGCTACGACCCGCTCGAGCGTGCGCGGACGACCAGGGTTCGGGGCCGGCTCGAGGTCGCGCCGATGGACGCCGCCGCCCGCTCGCTCATCGGACTCCACGATTTCGCCGCCTACTGCAAGCCACGCGAAGGCGCCACCACGATCCGCACGCTTCTCGACTTCGGCTGGACCCGGCAGCCGGACGGCGTGCTCCTCGCCCACGTGACCGCCGACGCGTTCTGCCACAGCATGGTGCGCGGTCTCGTGGGCGCGTGCGTCGCCGTGGGATCCGGGCGGCTGCGGGTCGAGGACGTGGCGCGGCTGCGTGACGATGCGCAGCGCACGAGCGCGTTCGCCGTCCTCGCCGCCCGCGGGCTCACGCTCGCCGAGGTCGGCTATCCGGCCGACGAGCTGCTCGCCGCGCGCGCCGAGCAGACCCGTGCCCGGCGCGACGAGGAGTGATCCTGAGGGTTCGTCAAGAGGACACGGACCGGCAACACGCCGCCGGTAGGCTGGAACACACCATGCGGGTGATCTCGTACAACCTCTGCAAACACCGTGCCGCCGGTGAGCTCACCTCGCTCGTCGAGGCGCACGCGGTCGACGTCCTGTGCCTCCAGGAGGCCGACACCGCCGACATCCCCACCCGGCTGGCCGGGCTGCGGCTGGCCGATGCCACGCAGCGCAACCGCCTCGGCCTCGCCGTCTACTTCCGCGAGAGCAGCTTCCGCCTCGGCGAGGTGCGGGCGCTCTCGCTCAAGAAGTCCCTCCACGACCGCGTGCTCAAGCCGGCCGAGGAGCGGATGCTGGGCGTGCGTCTGCACGACATCGACGCGGGCCGCGAGATCATCGTCGCGTCGTTCCACGCGGCCCCCCTCACGGCGCTGAACTCGCTGCGGCGGCACCAGATCCGTGCGGCTCTCGCAGCCCTCGAAGACCTCGGCCCGGGACTTCCCAGCCTCATGGTGGGGGACTACAACTACCCGGTGTTCAAAGAGAAGCTGGGCGAACGCGTCCGCGAGCAGGGCTACGAGCTCACCCTCAGCGACTCGCGCACCTACACGCGATACCGGTTCTTCCGGGGGCACTACGACTTCGCGACCTCGGTCGGCTTCGACATCCAGACCGTGCGGACTCTGCCGCAGGGACTGAGCGATCACCTGCCGATCCTCGTGACCGCGGACGTCGACACGGCCTCGCGCCGGCTCGCGGGCTGAGCGGCGCTCAGGCCTCGTCGAGCTTGCGGCGGCGGCGGACGACGAACGAGGCGATCAGGACCACGATGCCCGCGAGGATCAGCGCGCCGCCGCCCACCCACAGCCCGATCAGCGACTGGCTGTCGAATCCGGTGACCGAGAGCGAGCCGATGGTCACCGTGACGTTCGCGCCCGGTGAGGACGCGGAGAACACCGCGATCGTGTAGGCGCCCGATGCGTTCTCCGGGAAGGTGAGGGTGAGGGCGTTCATGCCGCCGGCGGCGTTGGCCGTGGCGGTGTGGGTCGCCGTCTCCACCCCTGCGCGCACGAGGGCGAACGAGACGCCGGAGGCGTTCTCGCCGCGCACCGTGATCGTGAGACGCTCTCCGCTGCCGAAGGTGCCGTTCTGGACGCCGAGCTGGACCGAGCCGCCGCGGTCGACCGTCGTGGACGAGACGGTGATCGAGTCCGCGGGGGCATAGGCGACGGCGGGGATGGCGGTGCCGATCACGAGCGATGTGACGACGGCGAGAAGCCCGAAGGTGCGGGCCAGGAGGTGTGACATAGTGGTCCGTTCGGACCGGGGTGGGGGGAAGTCCCGGTCCGGGCGATTATCCCGCAGAACTGCAAGATGCGGAAATCGTCTCGGCGTTCGCGGGGATCACGGGGGTGACGCGGGCCGTGAGCCCCTCGGTCTGCGGGGTGCGGACGCGGATGCGCGCGGTCGCGCTCCCGCCCGGGGGGAGATCTGTCGTCCAGGTCAGCACGGGCCGGCCCTCGTTCGTGCCGCTGCCGAAGCCCGGGGCGCTCGACGGGCCGTCGCTGGTCGAGAACACCACCTCGCTGCCCGCGGGGAGGTAGAGGTAGGCGACCGTCCGCGTGATCCCCGCCCTGACCCCGAAGCCGCCGCCGCCCGTGATGTAGCTCGGCAGTGACGCGGCGTCGGCGGGCGCGTCGCTGCGCACCGTGACCGTGAGCGCGGCGTCCGGGCTGCCCTCCGTGTCCGTGCACCAGCCCACCCCCACGCCGAGATGGGTGTAGAAGTCCATCTTCGAACCGGTGCCGTCGTTGACGTAGACGCCGAAGCCGGTGGTCGTCGCGTCGGTGACGGGGAGGCCCCCCTGCAGCGTCGTGCCGTCCAGCACCGCCTGCTCGGCCGGGTCGGCGCTCCAGACGAGCACCCGGTTCTCGGCGCCGGCGCGCGCGAGCGCCTCGACGAGCTTCGCGGGGTCGACGGAGCCTTTCGCCAGCGTCTGGAAGACGATGGCGGCGGCCGCCTTGAAGAACGCGTCCTGCTCCGCAGGCACCGAGTAGCGCTCGTAGACCCCGTTGAGCAGCAGCGCCACGGCGTTGTCGGAGGTGAGCACGTCGCCCGTCGGGAGCGTGATCGGACCGGTCGCCGCCAGCACGTAGGACAGGGTGACCGGATCGAGCGAGATCACGCCGTCGACGCGGACGCCCGTGTGCCGCTGCCACATCTCCTGCGCGATCGGTGCCCCGACGGCGAAGTCGGGGATCTGCGTCGGGTTCTGGATGTACACCCCGGGCTTCTGGCCCATGATCGCGGTGATCTCGTCGCTCAGCGGCACGACCGAGTCCCGGTAGCGGGTGAAGTCGGAGGACGAGCCCTGGGCGGTCAGCGACATCTCGCCGTTCTCCGTGTGGATCATCGCCATCGCGCCGATGATCCCGCCCAAAGACCGCCACTCGGCGTTGTTCTGGAAGACCACGAGGTAGTTGCGCGGACCGCTCGCGCCGAGGATGTCCGGCATCAGGGCCGTGGCCCGGTTCAGCGCGTCCGTCGCGGTGCGGGCGGTGTCGAGCATGCCCCGCAGCTCGTCGATCTGGCGGGCGAGCGGCGGCAGCAGCCCGGGCGTGTCGATGGCGTCGACGGATGCGGCCGCGGACGCCGTGCCGGCGGCGGCCTGGGCGGCAGGCGCCTGCAGCGCGGTCAGCGCGGCGACGTCGAAGTGCCCGCCCGTGGGGCGCAGCGCGGGCGAGCGAGAATCCGGACGCCGTCTGCGCGAGGGGCTGCAGGGCGGTGTTCGCCACGTCGTCGACCGCGGCGATGGAGGTGGAGACGGCATCCAGCTGCGGTCCGACCCAGGGCAGCAGTTCGGCGGCGCGCCAGATCGGGTCGGAGGTCAGCGAGCGGGCGGCGCCCGTCTCCGCGCCGACGCGGGGGAGGTCCGCGGCGGCGCCCTCGGGGTCGCTGAGCGAGGCGGTCAGCGAGCCGACCGCCTGCCGAGCGGTCTGGAGGTGTTGGACCGCGAGGACACCGCGGACTCCGACCCACGCGGCTCCGAGGAGGCCGACGACCGCCACGCCCATGAGCACCCAGGTGAAGATCGCACCGGCGCGACGGGCGGTGCGGGGCAGCGGGGAGCGCGGTGACGGGGGACGGGCCACCCTGTCACTCTACGTGGCGGGTCCGTGGGACAGTGACGCCGCGGATAGACTTGCGCCTGATCGTCAGGAGGGTCCGATGGGGTCGATGCGCGTACGCAGCTGGGGCGTCGCCGCCGCGCTGTCGGCCGTCCTCGTCCTCGCAGGATGCGGCCCCGCCCCGTGGAACGCGGATCCCGAGCCCGCGCCGACGCCGACGGCCACGCGGAGCACTCCCGTCCCGACCCCGGTCTCGAACGACCTCTCGAGCGGTTCGACACAGCGAACCGTCAAGACGGGGGCCGTCACGGCCACGATCAACTACTGGTCGACGCTGTCGATGGACAGGTGGACGGCGACGGCGCTCAAGCCGATCAGTCTGTCGATGACCACGACGGTCGCCCCCAACGACGGACAGAAGGTGTACCTGCAGAAGGCGACCATGGTCGTGGTGCCCGCGGACGCGTCGAAGGCGCTCGACCCGTTGCAGCCGCAGACCGACCAGTCGTCGGTGTCGCCGGGGTACCTCGTGCTGTCGCCCTACAGCTACTCGCAGACGTTCAACGTCGGCGACGTGCCCGCCGGCACGACGTATGTCACGGTCCAGTTCACGTACGACTTCCTCGTGCAGACGACGCCCGACTCCACCGAGTACGCGAAGCAGACCGCGAGCGACACTCTCGTGATCGCGATCTCCGGCGGCTCGTAGACGTAGGGGCGGGAGGCCTCGCGTCAGTCGTCGGCGGATCCCACCCGGTGCCAGCGGTCTCCGCCCTCCGCGGCGGCGCGCTCGGCGGCGTCCACCGCGCTCACGCGGAGGGCGTCGAAGTCGTAGCCGGTCGCACGCGCGGGAACCCAGCCGACGCTGGCCGAGAGACCGACGACCTGCTCGGTGCCGGGCGCCTTCTCCACGGCGTCCAGGAGGTTCCGGACATGGTTGCGGATGACGCTCTCGCCGTACGGGACGAGTGCCAGCATCGTGCCGGACGACGCGACCCCGACGTCGGCGTTGGCCGGCAGGGCGCGGACCACGGCTCGCTCGAACTGTGCGACGACACGATGGAAGTCGCTCGGCCCATGCACGGCCCGCAGCTCGGCGAGCTCGTCGAGCTGGACCGCGAGGAGCGCCCAGTCGGGCTCGTCCCGGTCGTGGGCGCGCCGCAGCCGCTCCCTCGCGACGTGTGCGAAGCGGTCGGACCCCGCGGTGGCGGGAGGCCCCAGGTTCTGGGTCATCGCCGCCATCGCGATGACCGCGCACATCGCGTACGCGACGGTCGCGATCCCGCCGATGCTCGGAAGCACCGTGAGATCCTCGAACATCCCCGGCGCCGCAAGACCCACGATCAGCGCCGCGAGGCCGAGCACCGCGAGCGAGCCCGAGACCAGCCGGAAGGCGAACACCGCCGGCAGCGTGCGTTCCGGACAACGGCCCAGCTCCCACATCGTCAGCGCCGAGAAGACACCGGCGGCGCCGAAGACCACGCACACGGCGCGGGCGTGCCAGGCATCGGGCACGAGCGCGAGGAACGCCGCCCATGCGAGCCCCGCGAGGGCGGCGACCCATGCGCGGGACGCGCTGCCGCGCCAGCTCCGGATGCCGCTCCACGCCAGGGGGATGGCCACGAAGGCAGTGCCCGTGGCCGCTCGACGCAGGACCGGGAGGCCGCCGTCCACCGCGACGAACACCGCGAACAGGCTCAGCAGACAGACCGTGAACGACCGCGACCACAGCAGCGTCGCGCGCGAAGGATGCGGCAGGAAGCACAGGGTGATCACGAGGAACAGGGCGAGGGCGACCGGCGCCGCCTGCGGCACGCCCATCGACAGCTCCTCCAGCGCCGTCACGAGGTCGCCTTCGCGGCGCGCGGGAGGAGCACGTCGGCGGTCGTGCCGATGTCCACCTGGGACTCGAGGACGAGCTCGCCGCCGTGCGCCTCGACGATCGAGCGCGCGATCCCCATCCCGAGGCCCGTGCCGGAGACGCCGCTGCGCTGCGCGCTCGAGGTGCGGAAGTAGGGGTCGAAGACGCGGGGCAGGTCCTCCGCCGAGATCCCCACGCCGTCGTCCGACACGCGCACGCGGACCATGTCCCGCTCCGCGGCGACGGCCACCGTCACATGACCGGACTCCGGCGTGTACTTGATCGCGTTGCTCAGCAGGTTGTCGATCACCTGGCGGAGACGGAACGCGTCGCCGTGCACCCACAGGCCCGGAGGGACATCGAGTGCCAGCTCGATCCCGGCGCTGTCCGCCGCCGGCCGGAAGGACTCGACCGAGCCCGCGACCACGCGTCCCAGATCGACGTCCGCGTGCTGCGTCGGCTCGGCGATCATGGCAGCAGGGCGATGGCTGAGGATGTCGTCGATCAGCAGGCGCATCCGTTGCGACGCCGCCTCGATGACCTTCAGCTGCTCCCGGGCACGCGCCGGCAGCGATTCGTCCTCGGCCAGCAGCTCGGCGTGACCGAGGATCGCCGTCAGCGGATTGCGGAGCTCGTGCGAGACGACGGCGGCCATCCGCTCCTGGGCGCGGCGCGACTCGATCAGCGCGGTGATGTCGTGGATCACGAGGAGGATGCTGGGCGCCTCGTTCGCCGAGTCCGGCAGGGGCCGCGTCGACACCGAGAGCGCGTGCCAGCCGCCGTCCGCGTCGAACAGCCAGATCCGCTCCTCCTCCAGCGTCTCGCCGCGGGCCGCGCGAACGATCGGCCGGTCGTTCTCGCTCAGCGCCGGGCCGCGCAGCGCCACGTACTCGACGCTCGTCGGCGGAGCCGTCGGATCGCTGCCGCTGAGCCCGTAGAGCCACCGGTAGGTGTCGTTCATCGCGAGGACCCTGCCGTCCGCGGACAACCGCACGATACCGGTGTCGATCGCGTTCAGCATGAGGCTCACCCGGCGCTCCTGCGACCGCACCCGGGCGACGGTCTCCTGCAGCTTCCCGGCCTGTCGTTGCAGGAGCCGTTTGAACGCGCGCGTCTGACGGGCCGTGAGGTAGGTGCTCATCCCGAGGAAGCTGAGCGACAGGGCGATGATGAGCAGCCGGGCGATGGTCGAGTCGTCGAAACCGGTGATCGCGGTGTGCAGCAGAGCCAGCACGAAGATGAGGCCGCCGGGCCGCGAGCGCCGCGGTCGCGGCGAAGTGGGTCGCGATCCAGATGACGGGGAACACCCAGAGGAACGACGTGTACAGACCGCTGCCGTACTCCATCAGCCCGATCGCGACGATGTCGAGCATCGGCGGCGCGAGCGCCGCGTTACGGGGCATGCGATGCCAGGGCACGGCCAGCGTGGCGGCCGTGATGACGATGACCGCGGCGACACCGGCGGAGAAGCTCCAGAACGCGAACTGCCCCGGCGCCAGCGCCTGGACGACGAGTGCCACCACGACGACCACGGCGGCCAGCAGAAGCTGCGACATCCAGATGGACCGCGTGCGGGAGCCCGTGGCGATCGTGCCCGCGTGCTGCGGACCACGTTCGGACATCCCCCCAGTCCTCATGCAGCGAGTCTAGTGAAGCTGAAGTATACTTTCGGCGCTGTCGACGTCACGCGGACCCTGTGGACGGCATACCCGAATCTCCGCTCTCGAGCGGCTCCCCCGAGGAGTGGACCGTGACCCGTACGACATCGCGCCGGATCGCGGCGGCTGCGCTCGCGATCGTCCTCGGCATCGCGCTCAGCGGCTGCTCGCAGATCGTCGACGCCTTCAACAACCTGCAGGGCGACAAGGCGGTCGTGGCCACGCCCACGTCCGCGCCGTCGGCGTCCATGGTGTTCAACTCGCAGTTCACGTACGACGGCTCCGTCAGCCTCTCCACGGACGTCGCCCCCGATCTCGAGCTGCGCCTGGACGTCTGGGCCCAGGACCCGAAGCGCACGCAGGAGTGGACGCCGACGAACGACAAGACCTTCGGGTTCGCGGTCAACGTGCACGACAAGCGCGTCGACGAGAAGGCCGTGCTGACGCAGAAGCGTCGCGTCTACATCTCCGCGATCCAGATCACCTCGCAGACCGCCCAGACGAGCGGCCAGTCGCAGATGCCGTACCAGTTCCAGGCGGACCCGCGCACGCTCGTGCCGAGCGACACGCTCCGCTCGGACCGCGGCCTGCTGCTGAACAGCTTCCAGGGCGGCCTGCTGGTCCCGGAGCAGACGATCCACCAGCTCCCCGCGGACGCCTACGGGATCACGCTGACCTTCGCCATGACGGTCTCGGTCGAAGGCACCGCGAACACCGACAGCTCGTTCCAGCAGCAGGTCGTCTACCAGTACCTGCCGATCGCGATCTTCACGCCCTGAGGCCGCCTCAGGCGTGGGCGACCCGGATGCGTCCGAGCAGCCGGGAGCCGTGTCGGCGACCGAGCAGCGCATCGACGGTCGCAAGGTCGTGGATCTCGAGCTGCTCGATCCGGATCTCCGGCAGGTCCTCGTACGCGACGAGCGGGGTGAGGTCGTCGAAGCGGCGCTGGAGTGCCGCGACCAGCGACGGCTGCGCCTGCGCGGTGCGCATGGTCGCCAGGAAGCGTCCCCGCCCGATCCGCGCGACCGGGCAGTCGGCGGGTGCCGTCTCGCCCGCCGCCCGCCACAGCGCGTCCTCGACGGACTCGGCCCGAGCCGCGCCGTGTGCGGCCCGGATGAGCGCGAGGTCCGGCAGTGAGAGCACGCACGTCGTCACCGCAGAGCCTTCGTCGAGCCGGGCGCGCGCCCACTCCCGCACGCGCGCGGCACCCGGCTGCGGCCGAGCGCCCACGTCGAGCGCGGCGGCCATCCGCCACGAGCCGACCCCGACGGCCAGGATGCAGAGGATGCCGAGCGCGGTGGTGATCTGCGTCACCATCCCCCACGGGAAGAAGGCGGCGCCGTAGCCGAGGATCGCGGCGGCGCTCAGCCGCAGCGCGCAGAACGCGGCGTATCCGAGCATCACGTGGCGGACGATCCGCGCACCGCGCAACGTCGACACCGGCGGCGAGAAGGTCTCGATCCCGCCCAGGGCGCACGCGAGAAGGAGCGCGGCCACCTTGACCGCGCCCGAGACGACGGTGTCCGCGAACGGGGCGACCAGGCCCGTGACCGCCGACAGGCCGATCGCCACGAGCACCGCGGCGGGGGCCCGCCCGTTCACCCGGGTCAGGGCGACCCAGATGAGCGCGGGCGAGCACACCATCGCCCCGTTCGCGATGGCCAATGTGATGCGTGACGAGCCGCCGTAGTCGGCGAGGTACATGACGGCGGAGAGGGCCGCAGCGATTCCCGCGACCGCCATGTGGCGCAGCAGCGTGCCCCGCGCCCCTTCGGCCCGGATCGCCCCCTGGCGCAGCACGAGAAGACCGGCGACCGCCGCGAGGGAGACGATCACCAGCGCGGTGACACCGAGTGCGCCCATGGCGATCCGTCCGGTCCGGTCCGACACAGCGAATCTTGCGCCGATCTTGCGGATACCCTCACGGATCTTGTGGGTACGCTCGATCCGAACGCGGTGATTCTTGCGGCGAGCCTAGCAGTGTGGTCGGAGGCGTTCGAGAACCTACGACGCCATGATCGACTGCGCGAGGCAGGGACCCTGCTCGCCGACCAGGATGTGAGTCACGTGTCCGACCCTCGGATGTCCTACCCGGCCCGCGAACCTCCCCGCCGACGTCGTGCCGGCCTATGCCGTGCCGCCGGCCTACGGACCCGGCATCGGGGTGCCGCCCCTGACGCCGCAGGCGGCACCTGCCCCGGCCTATGCCATCCCGAGCGCGCTCGACACGTTCGGCGCGGGCGGGCCTTCGTTCGACGAGGACTTCATGGCAGTCCTCGAGAACACCAACGTCCACCGCTCCACGATCGGCTGCGTGATCCCCGCGTACAACGAGGAGGAGTCGATCGCGGACGTGATCGAGGCGCTCCTCAAGCAGACGCGGGTGCCCGATGTCATCCACGTCGTCATCAACAACACGACCGACGACACCGCGAAGATCGCCGCCGAGTACGCGGGACCGCACGAGATCACGACCGAGCTCGGCGAGCAGTTCACCGAGGTGTTCGTCCACGACATCGGCAAGAACCCCGACAAGAAGGTGGGCGCGCTCAACTACGGCTACTCGCTCGTCGAAGGGTGCGACTTCCTCCTCGGGCGTCGACGGCGACACGATCGCGCACCCGAAGGCGGTCGAGTATCTCGAGACCGAGGCCGTCAGCGACTCGCGCATCGGCGGCATCTCGGCGATCTTCACGATCGACGATCGCCCGATCAAGGGGCTGCTCGCGAAGTTCCTCATCGCCGGCCAGCGCACCCAGTTCGCCGCGTTCAACCTGCAGAACCTTCTGCGCGGGCGCAACATGGCCGTGCTCGGCGGGCAGTTCTCGATCTTCTCGACCAACGCGCTGCGCGACGCGATGAAGGCCAACCACCAGGTGACGCCGTGGGTGAAGGACAGCGAGGTCGAGGACTCGCTGCTCTCGCTGCAGATCAAGAGCGCGGGGTACCTCACCAAGATCAGCCCCTACGCCCGCGCCAACGTGGGCGGCATGACGACCTTGAAGGGCTACGACGCGCAGCAGGTCAAGTGGACGTACGGGGCGATCGAGCTCATGTGGCCCGGCCAGCGCGGCGACACGAAGGGGCAGCCGTTCCACCCCAATCTGCGCCTGCGGTGGTTCGAGAACTTCGGCATGCTCACGAACCTGTTCGTGCGCGTCGCGTTCATCATCCTGCTCGCCGGCTCGCTGTCCATCAACGCGTTCGTCTTCTCACCGCTGTGGCTGATCCCGCCGCTCGTGGCCGTGATGCTGAACGTCCGCATCGCGATGACGATGAAGTACTGCGACCAGCGCGACATCCTGTTCGCGGCGCTCGTGTTCCCCGCCGAGCTGTTCATGTGGGTGCGCCTCGGTCACTTCCTCCGTTCCTGGAGCCGGTTCCTCTCGCGCAAGAAGGTCGACAACTGGGCCATGCAGGCCAAGGCGGAGAAGGGCGGCGGCGCGGGAGGCCACTGGGTGCCGCTCGTGCTGCTCGTCGCGGTCCTCATCGCGATGGCCGTCATCTGGAACATGCTCGGACCGGTCGCGCAGTCCTCGATCCTCTGGGTCGGATGGCCGATCGTCGGCGTCGTCACCGTGCTCCAGACCGTCCTCATGTTCAGCAAGCTCATCCGTCGGTACCAGGGCTACAAGGTCTGACCCCGCGGGGTCGGGGGTCGGGCAGACTGGGGGGATGCCCGCATCCGTCGGCCGCAACTGGGCCGGTAACCTCTCCTACTCCGCGCGCGAGCTGATCGCGCCGGACTCCGTGAACGAGCTGGCCGAGACGATCCGGCGTGAGCCGCGGCTGCGTGTGCTCGGCTCGCGCCACTGCTTCACCGACATCGCCGACACCGACGGCGTGCTGGTCTCCCTCGCCTCGCTCGCGGCCGCGCCGATCGAGCTCGACGAGGCCGCAGGCACCGTTCGGGTGCCGGCCGGCGCCCGCTACGGCGAGATCGCCCCGACGCTGGATGCGGCCGGCTTCGCGGTGGGGAACCTCGCCTCCCTGCCGCACATCTCGGTCGCGGGCGCCGTGCAGACGGGGACCCACGGCTCGGGAGACCGCTCGCGCTCCCTCGCCGGGCAGGTCGCGGCGGTCGAGATGCTCGGAGCGGACGGCGAGCCCGTCGTCCTCCGACGCGGCGACACCGAGTTCGACGGGGCCGTCGTCGCGCTGGGCGCGCTCGGCGTCGTCACGCACGTGCACCTGGAGGTCGAGCCGCGCTTCGAGCTCGCGCAGACCGTCTACGACGGCGGGGACTGGGACGCCATCCTCGGCGACCTCGACGCCGTGACCTCGGCGGCCCGCAGCGTGAGCCTGTTCACCACGTGGCGCGACCCGGACCGCGTCGACCTGATCTGGACCAAGCACGCCGCGACCGATCCGGGGCTGGACGCCGCGGCGCTGGGCGCTCGCCCGGCGGACGGCCCGCGACATCCCATCGCCGGAGTCGACCCCTCTCCCGCGACGGAGCAGGGTGGCGTGCTCGGCCCCTGGTACGAGCGGCTGCCGCACTTCCGGCTCGCCTTCACCCCCTCGGCCGGGGCGGAGCTGCAGACCGAGTACCTCGTCGCGCGCGCAGACGCGGTGAGCGCGATCGAGGCGCTCCGGCGGCTCGCCGCGCGCATCGCGCCGCTGCTGCTCGTCGCCGAGGTGCGCACGATCGCCCGCGACGAGCTGTGGCTGAGCCCCGCGCAGGGCAGGGACACGGTCGGACTGCACTTCACCTGGCGACCCGATCAGCCGGCCGTCGAGGCGCTGCTGCCGACGATCGAGGAGGCGCTGCCGCCCAGCGCCCGCCCGCACTGGGGGAAGCTGTTCACGATGGAAGCCGAAACGGTCCGCGAGCGTTACCCCCGCTGGGACGACTTCCGCGCGCTCCGGGCGCGGCGCGATCCCGAGGGCCGCTTCACGAACGCCTACCTTCGCCGGCTCGGAATCTGAAAGGACGGATGCCGATGCATGCTCCGCGACTGTTCACACCGATCGCGATCCGCGGGCTCGAGGTGCGCAACCGCCTCTGGGTCTCGCCCATGTGCCAGTACTCGGCCGACGCCGAGCCCGGCATGCCGACGCCCTGGCACCTCGTCCACCTGGGCTCGATGGCGGCCGGCGGCGCCGGTGCCGTGATCCTCGAGGCCACCGGCGTCGTCCCCGAGGGGCGCATCAGCGCACGGGACCTCGGGCTGTGGAACGATGCCCAGCGCGACGCCCTGCGGCCGATCGTCGAGTTCGTGCATGCCCGCGGCGCCGCGGTCGGCATCCAGCTCGCACATGCGGGACGCAAGGCGTCGACGCATCCGCCGTTCGGAACGGGCGGGCGTGGCAGCGTCCCGATCGCGGACGGCGGCTGGGAGGCCGTCGCCCCGAGCGCCGTCGCGTTCGGCGACTACGCCGTCCCCCGCGCTCTCACGGTCGACGAGATCGCCGGGATCGTCACGGCCTTCGCGGCGGCCGCCCGCCGCGCCGTGCAGGCCGGCTTCGACCTGGTGGAGCTGCACGCGGCCCACGGGTACCTGCTGCACCAGTTCCTCTCGCCGCTCAGCAACCGACGCTCGGACGAGTACGGCGGCTCGCTGGAGAACCGCGCGCGGCTGCTGCTCGAGGTGCTGGAGGCGGTGCGCGCGGCGGTGGGGGAGAGCGTCCCCGTGCTGGTCCGGTTCTCCGCGACCGACTGGGCTCCGGATGGCTGGACCCCCGAGGAGACGAGCATCGTCGCGGGATGGGCCGCCGCCCGCGGCGCCGACCTGTTCGACGTGTCGACCGGAGGTCTCGTGCCGGGCGTCGACATCCCGACGGGCCCCGGGTATCAGCTCCCGTTCGCCGCGGCGGTGCGGCAGCGGACGGGGATGCCGGTCGCCGCCGTCGGGCAGATCGATCGCGCCGAGCAGGCCGAGCAGGCGCTCGTGTCCGGTCAGGCCGATGTGATCCTCTCGGCTCGAGAGATGCTGCGCGACCGGAACTTCGCCCTGCGTGCGGCGCGGGAGCTGGGGGCCACGCCGCCGGTGCCCGGACAGTATGCGCGCGCATTCGCCTAGCACTTTCGGGGGCGCAGCGAAAGGGTCGCACGGCGGCGGTTCGCGACCGTGACAATCGCTTCATCACCCCTTGCGATCGGAGCGACGATGACGCACTCAGACCCTTCCTTCGACGCGCTGCCCCCCACCCAGCCGATCGAGCTCCCGTGGCTGGACCCTTCCGGGGGGAAGCGCTCGTGAGCCCGACGCCGCGCGGCGCAGCCCTCGGCGCCGCCGTCGATGCGGCCGCCGTCGGGCCCCCGCCCGCGGCGGATGCAGTGCGTGTCGAGCGCCATGGCTTCGACTCCTACGTCGTGACACGGGCGGGCGTGGTCATCGGCTTCGTCGAGGTCGTCGGGCGGATCCACGTCGCCTCGCAGGGCAGGAGTCTCGACCGCGCCGTCGAGATCGCCCAGGTGCTCGACCTCCCCGCCGCCGTGCAGCGCCTCATCGACGCGGCCTGAGCGGACCCGCCCTCGTCGGCTCAGTGCGCCGCGTCGGGCGAGGGCGCCTCTCCCGGCTCCGGCCACACCGCGACGGCGGCGACGATGTCTCCGACCACGAGCTGCGAGGGCCCGCTCGTGCGCTCGGCGAGCAGGCTGTAGCCGGTCGGCAGGTCGTCGACCAGCTGACCCGCGCGGGGACCTCCTCGAAGCAGGAACATGCTGCCGAGGGTAGCCACGGCATCCGTGAGCCCCAGGGGGGGTTGCGCGCAGCGCGGCCATCGGCATCCGCATCCTCTCTCCTGACCGCGAGACCAGTCTGCGCCGCCGAGACCGGTTGGTTCATCGCCGGTCTCGGCGCGCGGGACTGGTCTCGCGGTAAAGGGGAGGGGGGAGGGGGGGACGCAGGATTGGATCCACATATGTTACGTTTGGATCCTACTTGACTCAGGATGTCGCATGAACTCGATCCCAGGGCCTTCCGGCCTCCCCGCGGTACCGTCCGCCGCCCCCGCGGGCATCGACGTCGCGGCCGAGCGTGCTCGCACGGCGGGGGCTCGCCTGGCCAGCCACTTCAACTCGGCGGGTTCGGCGCTGCCCTCCCGGCCCGTGGTCGCCACGGTGATCGACCACCTCCGGCGCGAGGAGGAGATCGGCGGCTACGAGGCGGCAGCGGAGGCGCGACCGCGCGTGGAGGCCGTCTATGCCTCGGCCGCACAGCTCATCGGCGCGGATGCCGAGGAGATCGCGCTGCTGGACAGCGCCTCGACGGGCCTGCGCGTCGTCCTCGACGCGCTCCGCCCCGTCCGTCCCCGGCGGATCATCGCGACCAGCAGCACCTACGTCAGCCACGCGCTCCACCTCATGACGATCGCGCGCGAGAGCGAGATCGACCTCCTGGTCGCCCCGACCGGTCCCGGGCGCGGCGTGGACCTGGATGCCCTGGCACGGCTGCTCGCGGACGGCCCGCCGGCGATCGTCACGGCCGCGCACGTGCCGACCTCCTCCGGGCTCGTCGAGCCCGCTGCCGCCATCGGGACGCTCGTCCGCGAGGCCGGCGGCGTGTTCCTGCTGGATGCGACGCAGTCGGTCGGGCACCTGCGGACGGACGTCGCCGAGATCGGATGCGACGTGCTCGTCACGACCGGCCGCAAGTTCCTGCGTGCGCCGCGCGGCACCGGCTTCGCCTACATCCGGCATGGTCTCGTCCGCGACCTGGCCCCGACCTCGCCCGATGTCCGTGCCGCCCGCTGGACGGCCCCCTTCGACTGGGAGCTCGACGACTCCGCACGTCGCTTCGAGACGTGGGAGGCGGCGGTCGCCGCGCGTCTCGGACTGGGCGCCGCCCTGGACGAGGCATTGGCGCGCGGGTCGGTCGAGACGGAGCGGTGGCTCGTCCACGCCGGTGCCCGGCTCCGGGCGGCCCTGGAGGACGTGAGGGGCGTATCCGTCGCGGATCCCGCCGACGCGCGCTCCGCGATCGTCACCTTCGTGGTGGAGGGCGTTCCCGCCGCGCGGGTCGTGCAGGAGCTGACCGAGCTGCGCGTGCGCGTCGTGTCCGTGCCCGCCACGCATGGACAATGGGACCTGGGTGATCGCGGCATCCCCGCCGTCGTGCGTGCCTCGGCTCACGTCTACAACGACGAGTCGGACATCGCCGCGCTGGTGGACGGCGTGGCGGCGATCGCTCGCAGAGCACGGACGGGAGCGGCATGAGCGTCGTCGAGGCGGATGTCGCCGTCCTCGGCCTCGGAGTCCACGGCAGCGCCGCGGCGGCGAGCCTCTCCCGTCGGGGACAGCGGGTCGTGGCGCTCGATCGATTCGGCGCCGGTCACGGACGGGGCTCCTCGCACGGCCGCACCCGGATGATCCGGCGCGCCTATCCCGCCGCGGTGTGGAACGGATTCGTCGATGCGGCCTACGACGCATGGCGGGCGCTGGAACGCGAGACGGGCCGAACCCTGATCCGCCGTACCGGCGGCGTCTACGCGCATGCCGGTGCGTCGCAGCTGCAGGGCCCGGGCGTCGAGAGCCTTCCGGACGCGGCGGCGGTGGCCGACCGCATGCCGGCCCTGCGCATCCCCGAGGGATATCGCGCGGTCTACGACCCGGACGCCGGTGTGCTCGAGGCCGCCGAGGCGATCGCGGCGCTGCGCGAGACGGCGCTCTCGCACGGTGCCCGGCTGCGCTTCGGGGAACGGGTGACCGGATGGGACCTCGTCGGAAGCCGTGTGGAGGTGCGGGCCGAGGCCGGCACGATCCGCGCGGACCGGCTCGTCGTCGCGGCGGGGGCCTTCGCCGGCGCCCTCGTTCCCGCGCTCGCGCGCTCGCTGGAGGTGTGGCGCATCCTCACGCTCACGGTGGCTGCGGGCCAGCCCGCCGGGATGCCGCCCGGGCTCGGGGCGTTCTCGATCGACCGGCCCGAGGGGCTCGTCTTCGGGATCCCCGACGCGGCCGGCAACGGGCTCAAGATCGGTGTCGATGCGGGTGAGGTCTGGGATCCCGAGGTGCCGGTGGCGGAGCCGACCGACGCGGAGGTGGCGCACCTGCGCACGCTGATGGAACGCTACGTGCCGGGGATCGACACGCGTGACGTCGAGGCGGCCGCGTGCCTGTACACGATGACCGAGGACCGGCGCTTCACGATCGGAACGCTCGCCGATGCGCCCGAGGTCGTGCTGGCCGCGCCCTGCTCCGGTCATGGCTTCAAGTTCGGAGCCGCGGTCGGCGATGCGGTGGCCGACCTGTGCGCGGGCGTCCCGCGGCCGGACCTCGAGTTCGTCTCGACCGCGCGGCGAGGGCTGTGACCGTGGCCGTCGCGCTCGCCGCCCCTCATCCGCGCGCCGTCGACGCGGGCCGCCGGGCTGCGTCATCCGGGGGGAACGCGCTGGATGCCGCGCTCGCCGCGGCCGCCATGCTCACCGTCGTCTACCCCCACCAGTGCGCGATCGGGGGCGACCTCATCGCCCTCGTGCGTCATCCCGACGGCCGCACGGTCGCGGTGCTGGGCGCCGGAACCGCTCCGGCCGCCATCGGCGAGGTCGCCTCGGGCTGGAACCGGGTGCCCCGGCGCGGCCCGCACGCGGTCAGCGTGCCGGGCATGGTGGCCGGCTGGATCGCGATCGCCGAGCAGGGGGCGTCCCTCCCGCTGGGAGCCGCGCTCGCCGACGCAGCGGACGCCGCACGCGCAGGAGCCGTGGTCAGCGCCGGTCTCGCCCGCGCGATCGAGAGCGAGGCGGAGGCGATCCGCGGCGACGCGGGCCTGGGAGCCCTGTTCGCCCCCGGGGACCGGCTCGCCCGCGCCGGCGACACGATCGTGCAGCCGGCCTTGGCGCAGACGCTCGATCGGCTCGCCGCCGACCCCTCCGACATGTATCGGGGCGTCACAGCGGCCCGGCTCGTCGCCGCGCTGCGCGCGGCGGGCGGCACCCACAGCAAGGCCGACTTCGCCGGCTACGCGGCCGAGGTCGTGCCCGCCCTGACCACGCGGATCCACGACCGCGTGTGGTCGGTCGCGCCGCCGCCCTCGGCGGGAGCGCTCGCACCGGCGGTGGTCGCGCGTGCCGCCACCGCCGACCCCGCGGCCCTGGTCGCCGCCAGCGTGCGCGGCGCCGCCGCGCGCGCCGCCCTCCTCGGCGACCCGCGGTCGGGGCCGGTCGACATGGATGCGCTGCTGCGCCTGGACGCCGGCACCCCTGCCGTTTCGCGACGCGAGGCGCGCGCCAGCGGCGACACCGCGGCGGTCGTCGCGGTGGACGATGACGGCTGGGCGGTGTCGATCGTCCAGAGCGTCTACATGACCTTCGGTGCGGGACTCCTCGATCCCGGGACGGGCGTCCTCCTCCACAACCGCGCAAGCGCCTTCAGCCTCGACCCGGACTCGCCCGGCCGCCTCGTCCCCGGTGGGCGGCCGCCGCACACGCTCTCGCCGCTCCTCCTCGACGACGCCGGCACCCTCCTGGTCGCGGGCTGCCAGGGCGGACGGGCCCAGCCGTGGATCCTGGCGCAGCTCCTGGCGGGTCCCGAGGCGATACATGAGCCGCTCGCACGCCTGCTGGGCCGGCCGAGATGGGTCATCGGCGACGTCGACCTCGGCTTCGAACGGCTCACGCTCGTCGCCGAGCCCGGAGCGCCGGAGGCGGCGCACGACGCGGGCCCGCACGGCGGGCATCGATGTCGCGAGCTTCCCCGGCCCCGCCGACGAGGCCGGGCACGTGCAGCTGGTCCGTCGCACCGCGCTCGGGGCGCTCGACGCCGCATCCGATCCCCGCGCCGACGGCCTCGGCGTGATCATTCCCACCCGGTCCCTGAAGGAGGACTCATGACCGAACGACTGTGGAGCGACCCGATCACCCCCGAGGAGATCACCGAGTTCGCCGCTCTCGTGCGGGCGGACCCCCGCATCGGCGTCCGTCCCCGCTTCTGGGGGATCGCCCTCGAGGAGTCGCTGTGCCGTTCACTGGCGCCGGGGCAGGGACGGCCGGTGCGCACGGTCGTGATGAACCCCGACGCGCACGCCGCCTGGGAGGTCACCGGCTGGACGTCGGGAACCGACCGCGGCGCGTCGATCAGCGCGTGGGCACCCGTCGACGCGAGACGGCCGGGGGTCTCGTCGGACGAGGCGAGGATGGTCGCGCAGGCGGCGCGCAACAGCCCGGTGCTCCAGGCGGCGCTCGCGGCGCGCGGGATCACGGACACCTCGCTGGTGTGGGTCGACCCGGAGTCGATCACGGGCTTCGAGCCGGAGGACCTCGCCGACCGCCGGCTCTCCTGGGGCACCGTCTGGCACCGGGAGACCGCGGACGACAACGGCTATGCGCGACCGGTGGCGGGCCTGGTGCCCATCATCGATCTCGAGACCCTCGAGATCGTGCGGCTGGAGGACCACGGTGTGATCCCGATGGCGACCGAGGGCGGCAACTACCGCTCCGGCACCTGGGGACCCGACCGGGCGGTGGCGCCGCTGGAGATCACGCAGCCCGACGGGCCCGGATTCTCCGTCGACGGACACGAGGTGACCTGGCAGAACTGGTCGTTCCGCATCGGCTTCACGCACCGCGAGGGCCTCGTGCTGCACGACGTCTCGTACCGCGACGGCGATGCGGTGCGCCCCGTCCTCCGCCGGGCGGCGGTCAACGAGATGTACGTCCCGTACCTGGACTCGGACCCGACCGCCTATCGCAAGAACTTCTTCGACTGGGGCGAGTACGGGGCGGGCCCGCTGACGGCATCGCTCGAGCTGGGCTGCGACTGCCTGGGCGAGATCCGCTACTTCGATGCGCACTACATCGACGGTCACGGGGAGGCGAAGACGATCGTCAACGGCATCTGCCTGCACGAGGAGGACCACTCCATCCTCTGGAAGCACGTCAACACCCGCACCGGCGAGGCGGACGTGCGCCGGTCCCGGCGCCTGGTCGTCTCCTTCTTCGCCACCGTCGCCAACTACGACTACGGCTTCTACTGGTCGCTGTACCAGGACGGCAACATCGAGTTGGAGATCAAGCTCACCGGCATCCTCTCCGTCTCCGGGATCGGCGGCGACGCGATGCCCCGCTACGGCCGGATGGTCAGCCCCCATGTGCAGGCGCCGACGCACCAGCACTACTTCGCGGTGCGCCTGGACACCGCCGTCGACGGTCCCTCGAACCGTCTCGTGGAGGTCCACGCCGAGGTCGAGGAGGACGAGACGCTCAACCCCTGGGGCAACGCCGTGAAGATGGTGTCCGAGACGATCCGCTCCGAGAAGGATGCGGCACGTTCCGCCGACGCCTCGCGGGCGGTGCACTGGCGGATCGAGAACACCGAGCGCACCAACCGCTTCGGCGAGTCCACGTCGTACCGGCTCAGCCTGCCGAACACGACGCGACTGTTCGCCAGGCCGGGAAGCATCGTCGAGCGCAAGGCGCCGTTCGTCGCCAAGCATCTCTGGGCGACGGCGTACGATCCCGGCGAGCGCTTCATCGCGGGGGAGTACCCGAACCAGGCGCCGCTCGCGGCGGAGGGGATCACGGCCTGGCAGCTCGCCGATCGTCCCCTCGACGGCGCGGAGCTCGTCGTGTGGCCGATCGTCGGCGTCCACCACTATCCGAAGCCGGAGGAGTGGCCGATCATGCCCGCGCACCGCATCGGGCTGCGGCTGGAGCCGGACGGGTTCTTCACGCGCAACCCGTCGCTGGATCTCCCGCCCTCCGACGACGCGCACTGCGCACCCGCGGCGAACGGCCACGGCACGCACCACGACCACGGCCACGGCGCGCACCACCACCACTGAGGTGAGCCAGCTCCTCCACGTCGGCGCGCTCGGGGCGTCGGCGCTCGGGCTGTGCTGCGCGGCAGCGGATGTCGCGCGCCCGCGGCGGCGCGAGCTCGCCCTCATGGCGGTCATGGTGCTGGCCATGCTCGACGTCGTCACGGGGTCGTCGTTGTTCCCGGTCGTGTGGTGGAGCGCGGCGATCGTGGCGACCTCGGTCGCGCTGGCCGTGCACCGCCGCCGTGCCGCACCCGTCCGCGTGCCGGCCATGCGCCTGCACGCCGCGCTGAGCGGCGTCGTCATGGGAACGACCATGCTCGTGATGGCCCACGCTCACGGTTCGGCCGTCTCCGGCGCCCACCACGGCGTCTCGGCTCGGGCGATCCTCGTGGTCCTCGCCGCGGCGGCGACGATCGTGGCCGCATCGGCGGTGTGGCGGAGCCGACGCGGCCATCCGCTCGAGCGGGCGCAGCACGCGAGCACAGCGGCATCCCTGCTGCTTCTCGCCGCGGCCTCGTTCGCCTGAGCGGCGAGACCGCCCCGCGTCACGGCGGGGCGGTCTCGCGCAGATCCGCTACGCGACCCGCGTCGCGGTGTCGGCGAGGCGCGCGATGTCCTTGCGGACGATGCCGTCCTGGATGACCAGCACGACGTTCTCCGGCGCGGCCAGCACCGAGACGTCGGTGAGCGGGTCCCCGTCGCACACGACGGCGTCGGCGACCATTCCGGCTCGCAGCGTGCCCAGCCGGTCGCCGAGCCCCAGGAGCTCGGCACCGTTCCGCGTGCCGGCGAGGATCGCATCCATCGGCCGCATCCCCAGCGAGACCAGATGCGACAGCTCCGCCAGGTTGCGGCCGTGGGGGATGACACCCGAGTCCGTTCCGAGAGCGAAGCGTGCCCCGCGCTCGATCGCGCGGGAGATGTTCGTCTTCGTGTACTCGACCCACCGGACCTTCTTGTCGTAGTGGTACGGCCGCATCTTCTCGCGCTCGAGCGGGGCGAAGATGGTCGAGAGGGTGGGCACGAGGAAGGTCCCGTTCTCGCAGGCCAGGTCGATGCCTTCGTCGTCGATGCCGTAGGCGTGCTCGACGCTGTCGACGCCGCCGTGGAGCGCTGCCAGGACGCCGGCGGTGCCCTGCGCGTGCGCGGCGATCGGGCGGCCTCCCCGTCGATCGACCTCGGAGCGGATCACCCTGATCTCCTCGGCGCTGACGTCCTCATCCGTGGGGCGGTCGTGCGGGCTGCTCATGCCGCCGCTCGTGCAGACCTTGATGACGTCGGCGCCGTCGCGGAGCAGGCGGCGGGTCGCGACGCGCAGCTCATCCGCGGTGTCCGCGATCTCGTCGCCCGCCGGGAGCCAGCTGTGGGCGGTCCCGCCGGGCAGATGGAAGTCCGCGTGGCCGCCGGTATGGCTGACGATCCGTAGCGCCAGGTGCAGGCGGGGGCCTTCGATGAGGCCTGCGGCGACCGCCTCGCGGAAGCCGGCGGTGAGTCCCGCGAGATCCCGCGCGGTCGTGACGCCGGCGTGAAGCGTCTCGCGCAGGCGCCGCCCGGTCTCGAACACGACATAGGCGGGATCGTTGGTGAGATCGTGGAAACGGTCGTTGGTGGACTGGAACGAGAGGTGCACGTGCGCATCGACGAACCCCGGCATCAGGGTGCGTCCGCCGATGTCGATGACCTTCGCCGCGGGTGCTTCCGGCGCCCCCGCTGCCGGGCCCGCGTAGGAGACGATGCCCTGCTCGTCGATCAGCAGCACGGCGTCGTCGACGGGAGCCGCGCCGGTCCCGTCGATCAGGCGTGCGCCGACGAGTCGCAGACCTCGGTGGGTGGTGCTCATGTTTCGGATGTCCTTCCTGCAGTGTCGACACCGCTCTCCGCCGAGAGGGGAGACGTGTCGATGGTGAAGCCGGGTGCGCCCGGGACGGAGTCGAGCAGAAGCCGGGTGTAGGGATGGCGGGGCCGCCGGAAGACCTCGTCGACCGGCCCCCGTTCGACGATCTGTCCGTGGCGCATGACCGCGACGTCATCGCAGACGGAACGGACCACGGCGAGGTTGTGGGAGATGAACAGCATGGTCAGTCGCAGTTCCTCCCGGAGCCGCGCGAGGAGGGCGAGCACGTCCGCCTGAACCGAGACGTCGAGTGCCGAGGTGATCTCGTCCGCGATGACCAGGCGCGGCTCCACCGCCAGGCCCCGGGCGATCGCGATGCGCTGCCGCTGACCGCCGGAGAACTCGTGCGGGCGACGTCGTGCGGCATCGGCGGGGAGTCGGACCTGTGCCAACGCGTGGGCGATCCGCGCCTCGTCTCTCGTGACGGAGGGGTGCAACGGGTCGATGGCCTCCGCGATGGTCTGTGCGATCGTGCGCCGTGGATCGAGCGACGAGTACGGATCCTGCGGGATGAGCTGCACCGTGCGTCGGAGCCGGCGCGAGGGGGCGGTGTGCACGTCTTGTCCGGCGATGGCGACGCGGCCTGCGGCGAGGGGGACCGTGCCGACGAGCGCTCCGGCCAGGGTCGACTTGCCCGAACCGGACTCGCCCACCAGTCCCATGACCCGTCCCTCGCGGATCGTCAGGTCGACGCCGCTCAGGATGCGTGCTCGGCCGCTGCCTCGGCCGAGCACCACCTCGACGCCGTGCGCGTCCAGCATCGCCTCCGTGCTGAGGGGTGGAGCGATCATCGGGCGACCTCCTGCGGCGGGACGGACGGGGGCTCGGACGGCTCCAGCGTCGGCGTCGCGGCGAGGAGCGTGCGCGTGTACGGGTGGACGGCATGGTCCAGGTCCAGCGCACGCGCCGGCAGCTCCTCCACGATCAGCCCGTGCCGCATCACCAGCACGCGGTCGCAGAGCGCGCGGACCACGGCGATGTCGTGAGAGATGAACAGCAGCGCGGTGCCGGCGTCTCCGCTCACGCGGCGCAGCTCTCGCAGTATCTCCCGCTGCACCGTGACATCCAGCGCCGTCGTCGGCTCGTCGGCCACGATGAGCTCGGGTGCCGCGGCGAGGGCCGACGCGATCATCGCGCGCTGCCGCATCCCGCCGGACAGCTCGTGGGGACGTTGGCGCAGCCGGCGCTCGGGCTCGCGCATGTGCACGGCGCGGAGCATCGCCACGACACGCTCGCGTGCCGCGCGGCGGCGGTAGCCGAGATGGGCGCGCAGGGGCTCCGTCAGCTGCGTGCCCATGCGGAGCGCCGGATTGAAGGTGGTCCCAGGATCCTGGTAGACGAGCGCGATCCGTCGCGCGAGCTCCCGAGGCGACGGATCGCCCAGCAGGTCGAGCTCGCCGAGGGTGAGACGTCGCGCGTCGGCGCTCAGCCCGTCCGGCAGCAGCGCGGCGATGCTCATCGCGGTGAGCGACTTGCCGGACCCGGACTCGCCGACGATCCCGAGCCGCTCCCCGCGGCCGACGCGCAGGCTGATCCCGTGCACGAGCGGCACCCCGTCGTCGCGGCGGACCACCAGGTCCTCGACGACGAGCAGCGCCTCGTCCGGCGTGAAGCGGTCGACGCGGCGCGGTGGGGCACCGGCCGGACGCCGATGTCGGCGCGGCACGGCGCGTGCGGCCAGGCCGTCGCCGATCAGGGTCGCCGCGACGCCGACGATCACGATGAGGGCCGCGGGACCCAGGACTTGGTACGCCCGCCCGGCCAGCAGCGACGGCAGTGCCTCGTTGAGCAGCTTTCCGTAGTCGTACTGCGGCGACTGCACGCCGAGACCGACGAAGGAGAGCGCCGAGATGGCCGTGAGGCTCTGGGCGAAGGTGGACGCCGAGAGCACGAGCAGCGGCTCGGAGATGTTCGGCAGCACGTGGCGCGTGAACAGACGCAACGGCGGCACCCCGAGCAGTCGTGCGTTGGCCACGAACGCGCGATGCATCACCGCGCCGGAGAGGTTCGAGGTCAGGCGGGCGAAGTACGGCACGCCCGACAGCCCGATCGCCAGGACCGCCGAGGACGCGCTGGCGCCGAGGATCGCCGCGACGACGAGGGCGAGCAGCAGGCCGGGGAAGGCCACGAGCGTCTCGATGACACGCATGCAGAGCTCACGTGGCCGCTCCGGCAGCAGCTGCACGAGTCCTCCGACGACGACGCCGCCGACGACGCAGATCGCGGTGGCGCCTATCGTCATGAGCAGTGTCAACCGCGTGGCGACGAGGCTGCGGGCGAGCATGTCGTGTCCGAGCGCATCGGTGCCCAGCCAGTGCTGGAGGCTCGGCGGCTGGGCTCGCGCGCCGAGCGCATCGGCCTCGGTCTGCCAGATCGCAGGCGCGAGCAGCGCGATGAGGACGACGGCCGCCATCATCACGATCCCGGTCCACAGACCTGGATCGAGCCGGCGACGACGGTCAGCGGCTGCCATGGGAACCTCCCAGCGTTCGCGGGTCGACGATGCCCAGCAGCACATCGACGATCACGGTGATGACTGCGGCGATCGAGCCGATCACGACGACCATCCCCTGGATCACGGGATAGTCGCGATCGAGGATGGCTTGGATGATGCCGGTGCCCAGCCCGGGCAGGGCGAAGACGCTCTCGATGACCAGGGCCCCGCCCAGCATCCCGCTCAGCACGAGGCCACTCAGCGTCAACGTCGTGGTGAGCAGGTTGGGGAGCATATGGCGCAGGTAGAGGGTCGCCGCAGGCAGCCGCCAGCCCCTCGCCGTGCGGATGTAGTCCTCGCCGAGGACGACGGCCGTCTCCCTTCGGACGACGCGAGCCACGGTGCAGATCGGTCCGACCGAGAGGGCGATCACGGGGAGCACGAACGACGCGGCGGGGGCGCGGCTCGTGTAGGCGGGCGGCAGCGCCGGAAGCAGGCCGACGCCGGTTCCGAGCAGGATGACGAGCAGGGTGGCCAGCACATAGCCGGGCAGCGAGTCCAGGAGGCCGGTCGCGGCGCCGAAGCCCGCGTCCATCCAGCGGCGCCGGCCGCCGCGGGTGAGCACGCCGACCGCCATGCCGAGCGGGACGGCCACGACCAGGACGACGAGGATGCCCACGAGCGACACGGTCACGGTGAAGGGCAGCCGCGCGGCGACCAGCTGTGCGACGGGCACGCCGTACCGGAAGGACGTCCCGAGATCGCCGGTGAGCAGACCGCCGACGTATCCGCCGAACTGCTGCCACAGCGGCAGATCCAGACCCAGACGTGCGCGCAGCTGCTCGATCTCCGCCGTCGTCGCATCGGAGCCCGCGAGAGCGACGGCGGGATCCCCGGGGATGAGCTGGACGATGAGGAAGGAGACGACGACGAGCGTCGCGAGGGTCGCCGCGAGCCCTGCGAGTCGGCGTGCGGCGAAGCGGAACCAGGGCGAGCGAGCCGTCGGCACGGCCCCCTCCACAGGAGAGGGCGTGCCGACGGAGAGGGCGAGCGAGTCCATGGCGGCGGGCGGGCAGGATCAGTCCGTGAGGCGCAGTGTGCTGATGTCGACGTAGTCGCCGAACGCGCGCACCGAGAAGCCGGGGGCGGAGAACCAGGTCGCCACCGAGCTCACCAGCGGCAGCGCGTCGACCCGTGCGAGCACGCTCTCCTGGGCCTCGGCGAACGCGGCGGCCTTGTCCGCATCATCCGTCGCCGCCAAGGCGCGCTGGAGCGCGCTGTATCCCTCGGCATTGTCCGCGCCCGTCTTCGACCGGCCGCCCTGCTCGGTCGTCGGGCCCATCACACGCAGCAGCGACGAAGGCAGCGTCCCCATCGCGTTGACGTCGCCCTGCAGGGTCAGGTCCCAGCCGGAGCCGCCGGCTCCCGTGGTCGTCGACCAGGTCGCGTTGTCGACCGCCGACAGGTCGACGGTCGCGCCGGCCGCCCGCAGGACCTCGGCGATGTAGTCGTTCGCTTCACCGAAGGCGGTCGTGCCGATCATCGCGATGTGGACCCCGGCGAGAGAACCCGCCGCGTTCGGGTCGTAGGCGATGGCGGCGGGGCTGTCGGCGACGACGTAGGGAACATTGTTGGAGGCGAGGGTGTGCAGCACCTCGCCGCGGCCGGAGGTGACGATGTCGTTGAGCGCCTCGGGATCGATGAGGCGGGCGACCGTCAGCCGGAGGTCGCGGTTGTCGTGGAAGATCGTCCCCTCGCGCTCGTTGAACACCACGTAGCTCGTGGAAGAGGTGACGGTGACGGCGTCGAACCCGCCGCCGGTCTCCAGTCGCGCGACGTTGTCGTCGAAGATCGGCGCGACGTCGAGCGCGCCGGCGAGCAGCTGCGTGGCGGTGGTGGCGTCGTCCGAGAGAGGGACCAGCGCCACCGAGGCTGCGGGAGTGCCCGTCAGCGGCGTCGAGAACTCGGGCCATGCGTCGTAGTCGTCGCGCAGATCGAACCGGTAGGAGACGGCGGGCTGCGCTTCGGCGAGGGTGTAGGGGCCGGAGAAGGCGCCGGTGGCCGTTCCCGCCGCGAGCGCGTCGAGGTCGGCGAGTCCCGCCGGGCAGACGATTCCCGACTGCGGCAGCGTCAGTCCCGTCAGCAGATCCGACCAGGGCTCGGTCAGCGAGATGCGGACGGTGCCGGCGGCATCGTCCGCGGTCACCGTCGACTGGCCGCGCCCGAAGGCCAGGCTGCGCGCCGAGGAGCCGGTCGCCGGGTCCATGAACCGTGAGAGGGAGGCAGCCACCACCTCGGCCGTGATCGGAGTGCCGTCCGAGCAGGTCGCGTCGTCGCGGAGCGTGAGGACATACTCGGACGCGCTCACCGACTCCCAGGTGCGTGCCAGACCGCCCACGAGCCGGTTGCCGTCGTCGCGTCGCAACAGGGTGTCGTACAGCAGACGTGCGACCTGGTAGTCGTCCGTCGCGGTCGCGCGAGCGGGATCGAACGTGCTCGGGTCGGTCAGAAGTGTGCTTCGGACCGTGTCCGTCGTCCCGGGGGAGGTGTTGCCGTCGTCGGCTGCGGCGCAGCCCACCACGGCGAGAACGGTGACGAGCGTGAGAACGGGTGGAGCGATGTGGCGGGTGGAAAACACGAATCCTCCTCGTTTGGATCCAAAGTCGACAGATTGGATAATCTTGATCATCATGGGTGGTATCGCCCGGATCGTCCTGCTCGGGACCGATGTCCGCAGGATCCGGTCATCGACGTGAGCAGGTGTGCATGAATCATTTCCAGCTGGACGAGCTGGATTACCAGATCGTTAACGCGCTCCAGGTGAACCCGCGCATCACCTGGACCGAGCTGTCACGCGTTCTGGTGGTCGACTCGTCGACGCTGTCGCGACGTTGGGGGCGGCTGGTGAGCACCGGACTGGTGTGGACGACGTGCCTCTACATGCCCACGCAGCGCAGAGGGGTGTCGCAGCCGACCGCTCTCGTGGAGGTGTGCTGCACCCGGGGCGAGGTGGCCGCCGTCGCCGAGCGGCTCGCGGTCGTCCCCCAGATCTTCAGCGTCAATGCGACCAGCGGCGACCGTCAGCTCTATCTGATCGTGGGCGGCGACTCGGTGGCCGGAATCGACACGGTCGTGCGCGAGCAGATCGAGCGGGTCGACGGCGTCGCGTGGACCCGTGTGCACTACATCCGTTCCGTCTTCCATGAAGGCGGCCAGTGGCGGATGCCCGCCCTCTCCGAGACGCAGCAGCGCCTCGTCGCGGCGACGCGGCCCCGTCGGGATGCTCCGATCGCGGCCGTGCCCACGGCGCGCGAGTGGGCTCTGCTGAACGCCCTGAAGGACGATGTGCGCCAGCCCCTCAGCGCCTTGCAACGGCTCGTGCCCGGTTCGCCGGCGTCGATAGCCCGCGCCGTCGACGGGCTCCTCGTCGCGGACTGGGCCCACTGGCGGGTCGACATCGCGCACGGCGCGGTCGGCTTCGCCTGCGCGGCGGTGCTCTGGATACGGGCGCCCTATGAACAGGTGGAGCGCATCGCGACGGCGTTCCGGATGGCGGAAGAGGTGCGGATGGTCGCGTCGGTCGCCGGCGCGGCGAATCTCGTGGTGATGGTCTGGCTGCGTGACCTCGACGAGCTCGAACACCTGGAGCGGCGTTTCGGCTCGGTCTTCCCGCGGCTCGACGTCGCGGACATCTGGATCGTCCCCCGCGCATACAAGCGCGCGGGCTGGCTGCTGGATGCGAACGGTCTGAAGCGGGGACGCGTGCCCTTCGACGAGGCCGTTCCGGGGGAACCCCTCAGCCGGTGAAGACCGTGGAGCTGCGACGCTCGTACCAGCGTGCGAGCTGCTCGCCGGCGCTGAGCACGTGGCTGCGCATCTCGGTGCGCGCCGCGGCCTCGTCGCCGCGCTCGAGGGCATCGATGATGCGGATGTGCTCGAGGTAGTTCTCCTCGCGGTGGCGATCGTCGTTCACCAGCAGCTGCGCGGAGACGTTGCGCGGGAACGTCTCGTTGATCTCCTCGATGGCGCGGGCGAGGCGCGCGTTGGCCGCGGCGGTGGCGATGGTCGTGTGGAAGATGTCGTTCTCGTGGCGGCTCTCCAGCGCCCGCTGGGTGCTGGCGTCGCCGCCCTGCGAACGGTCGTACATCTCCTGGTTGGCCGAACGCAGGCGCTGGAGCTCCGCGTGGGAGATGCGGCTGACGGCGCGGGCGGTCGCCAGCGCCTCCAGCTCCGCGCGCACCTCGTAGGCCTCGCGCACCTCCCACGGCGCGGGGACGCGGACGACCGCCCCGCGGTTGGGCACGACCTCGATCAGGCCGCCCGTCTGCAGTTGACGCAGCGCCTCGCGCACCGGCGTCCTGCTGACGCCGAAGTCGTTCGCGAGCTCGGCCTGCCGCAGCTGTGCCCCGATCGGGATGTCGCCGTTCATGATGCGGGCGCGGATCTTCCCGGCGAGCTCGTCGACCAGAGCGTGCCCGGTCGTCGCTGTGGTCTCGTCTGCCGGCATATCGGTGTTCCTCCCAGGGCGGTTCCGTTCCGAAAGGTAGCAGAACGAACGAGATGGGACCCGGAGCGCGGGGGTGGAGCGTCCATACTCGTAAGTATTGGATCCATATAGATGATGTTAGGATCCAACCATGTTCTCGACCGATGACCTCGCCGCTCGCGTGCGCAGCATGACGCGCGAGGCGGACGGCGTGCTCTCGGTCGAGCTCGAGGGCCGGGGACAGCCGCTGCCCGAGTGGACGCCCGGCGCCCACATCGATCTGGTCCTTCCCGGTGCGCCGGTGCGCCAGTACTCCCTGTGCGGGGAGCCCGGATCCCCGCGCTACCGCATCGCCGTCCTCCGCGAACCCGACAGCAGGGGCGGATCCCGCGCCGTGCACGAGCGCCTGCGCCCGGGCGACGAGGTCCGGCTGCGCGCGCCCAAGAACCACTTCGAGCTGGAGCCGGCCGGCGCCTACCTCTTCATCGCCGGCGGCATCGGCATCACGCCGCTGCTGCCCATGGTGCGCCGCGCGGCTGCGGAGGGCGCGCGCTGGCGGCTGCTGTACCTGGGGGCGACGCGGGAGCGGATGGCCTTCCTCGACGAGCTGGCGGCCCTCGCCGCATCCGGGGGCGACGTGCAGGTCGTCGCGCGCGACGAGAACGCCCGCGCCGACCTTCCCGCCGAGGTCGCCGCTCACCCCGACGCGCTCGTGTACGCCTGCGGTCCGGAACGGATGCTGAGCGCCCTCCGCGAGGCGGTCGCCGACCCCGACGATCGACTGCGCGTCGAGTACTTCAGGGCACCGGAGCTCGCCTACGAGCCCGGAGGCCCGTTCCGGATCCGGCTGGAGCGCACGGGCCTCGAGCTCGACGTGTCGCCGGAGGAGAGCATCCTCGAGGTCATGCGCGGTGCGGGAGTCGACGTCCTCTCGGACTGCGAGGAGGGGATCTGCGGGAGCTGCGAGACGCGCATCCTCGAGGGCGAGGCCGAGCATCGGGACCTCGTGCTGACGGCGCAGGAGAGGCAGCGAGGCGACTGCCTGATGGTCTGCGTCTCGCGCGCCGCGTGCCCCGTGCTCGTGCTCGACGCCTGATGACCCCACCCACCCGAGGAGCCAGCCATGCTGAAGCAGGAAGACAACGACAAGATCACCCGGTCGGGCCCCGGCACGCCGCTGGGCAACCTGCTGCGCTCCTACTGGCAGCCCGCAGCCCTCGTGTCCGAGATGCCGGGTGAGCGTCCGGTCAAGCAGGTGCGCATCATGAGCGAGGACCTCGTGCTCTTCAAGAAGCGCGAGGGCTGGGGGCTCATCAGCCGGTACTGCGCCCACCGCGGCGTCGACCTCTCCTACGGCCGGCTGGAGGAGGACGGCATCCGCTGCCTGTACCACGGGTGGCTCTACAACGGCGAGGGACGGTGCGTCGAGCAGCCCGCGGAGCCGGACCACAGCCAGTTCCTCGGCAAGATCCGCATCGCCAACTACCCCTGCATCGAGCGCAACGGCATCATCTTCGCCTACATGGGCGCCGGGGACCCGCCGCCGTTCCCGCACTACGACTGCTTCGTCGCCCCCGAGGAGTACACCTTCGCGTTCAAGGGGCTGTGGGACTGCAACTGGCTGCAGGGGCTCGAGGGCGGCATCGACCCGAGCCACGTCTCGTTCCTCCACCGCTTCATCCAGGAGGATCCGCGCGAGATGTACGGACAGCAGTTCGCCGAGGAGGTGGAGGGCACCGGCAAGAAGCTCTCGATGCTCGTGGGTGAGAGCTACCGGCCGGACATCGAGGTCGAGAGCGCCGAGCACGGTCTGCGGGTGTACGCCCTGCGCCAGCTCACGGAGGACATCAAGCACGTCCGCGTCACGAACCTGCTCTTCCCGAACGCCTTCGTCGTGCCGTTCGGCAACACCAAGGTGTTCACGCAGTGGCACGTCCCGATCGACGACGAGCACCACTACTGGTACATGATCTGGTACGACTTCGCGGAGCCGACCGACAAGGAGACCCTCCTGCAGCAGCGGCTCGAGGGCGTGAGCCTGCCCGACTACCGTCCGCTGCGCAACCGCGACAACAACTGGGGGTTCGACCCGCAGGAGCAGAAGGAGCTCACGTACACCGGCATGGGTCTGGACATCAACGTCCACGATCAGTGGGCGGTGGAGAGCATGGGCCCGATCCAGGACCGCACGGTCGAACGGCTCGGCGTGTCCGATCGCGCCGTGAGCGCGAACCGGCGTCTGCTGCTGCGCGCGATCGACGCGTTCGCCGCCGGGGCCAGGACCCCCTCGCATCCGATCAGCGAGGAGGAGGCCGCGCAGCTGACCGGCCCCATCGCGATGGACACGATCGCCGCGAACGAGGCCTGGCAGACCCGCTGGATCGAGCGCGAGAACGAGCGCCGCGCGGCATCGCCGTGGGCGGGACCGCTGCAGCGGAGCCCGGAGACCGTCGATGCGTGAGCGCAACGTCGACGAGCGCCGCGTCTCCGACAACGGGGGCGGGGCATCCGCGCGCCCCATGCTCGCCAAGGACCGCGAGGGCTTCATCGGCCGTCATGGCCTCTGGACCGAGGCGCACTACGCCGCGGCGGGACAGCTGCGCCGTGTGATGGACGAGCTCGGCATCGAGATGGTCCGCTTCTCGTTCGTCGACCAGCACGGGATCCTCCGCGGCAAGACGATCGCCCGCGCGGGCGTGGACGCCGCCCTCCGCTCGGGGGTCACCGCGCCCAGCTCCCTGCTGCTGAAGGACACCTCCGGCCAGTCCGTCTTCTCGGTGTTCGCCTCCGAGACGGGCGTCGGCGTCGATGGCTTCAGCGGCGCCGGTGACATCGTCATGGTGCCCGACCCCCGCACGTTCCGCGTGCTCCCCTGGGCGGAGCGCACGGCGTGGATCCTGTGCGACCTCCGCTTCCCCGACGGCTCCGCCGTGCCCTTCTGCACCCGCTCGATCCTGCGCGCCGAGCTGACGGCCCTCGAGGCGACCGGACTCGGGATGACGGTGGGGGCGGAGCTGGAGTTCCACGTCTACCGGATGTCGGGGGAGGAGCTCGACGCCCGTCACGTCGGCGCTCCCGGACGCCCCGGGCTTGCGATGGGCGCCGCCCCGACGACCCGCGGGTCGCAGCTGCTGCACGAGGAGGCCCTCGACGACATGCAGCCGTTGGTGGACGCGCTCTACCGCGGCCTGACCCTCCTGGACCTCCCGCTGCGTTCGATCGAGCTCGAGTTCGGCCCCAGCCAGTTCGAGATCACGATGGAGGCGGGCGACGCCGCCGACATCGCCGACGCCATCGTGCTGCTGCGGATGGCGGTGCGCCGGATCGCCCGCGGCCTCGGCTACCACGCGACCTTCATGTCCCGCCCGCAGGGTGCCGAGGGCGCCTCGACCGGGTGGCACCTGCACCAGTCGCTGTACGACCGCGAGACGGGTGCGGGCGTGTTCGTGCCGGATGCGGAGGGCACCGTGCTCTCCTTGACCGGGTCCGCCTACCTCGCAGGACTGCTCGCGCACGCCGCCGCGGCGGCGGCGTTCGCGGCACCCACGGTGAACGGGTACAAGCGCTATCAGCCGTTCTCGCTCGCCCCCGACCGCATCGCCTGGGGCATCGACAACAAGGGCGCGATGATCCGCGCCGTCGGCGGGGTGGGCGACCCGGCGACGCGGTTGGAGAACCGCGCGGGCGAGCCCGCTGCGAACCCCTACCTCTACATCGCGTCGCAGCTGATCAGCGGCCGTGACGGCATCCGGCGCGGGCTCATCCCGCCTGCGCCGACGGTCGACCCGTACCAGGCCGACGCGCCGGCGCTGCCGTCGTCGCTCGAGCACGCCGTCGAGGCGCTCGAGGCGGACGACGTCTTCCGCGCCGCGCTGGGCGCCGTCGTGGTCGACTGGTACGCGACCATCAAGCGCGCCGAGTTCGGCCGGTACCTGCGTCACGTCTCCGACTGGGAGCAGCGCGAGTACTTCAGCATCTACTGACCCGTCCAGGAGAGACATGAGCATCCGCACCACCGTCCGCGATCTGCCGGCCGCCCTCCCGTTCTTCCTCGCCGGGGAGTGGGTGGAGGCGGGGGAGCGCGAGACGTTCCCCGTCATCGATCCCGCCACGCAGGAGACGCTGACCAGGGTCGCGCAGGCGACCGAGGCCGACGTCGACGCCGCGGTCGGGGTCGCGGTCGCCGCGCACGAGGACCGCCGCTGGCGCGGGATGGCACCGCTGGAGCGCGCCCGCATCCTCAACCGTGTCGCCGACCTCATCGAGGAGCGCCTGGAGGAGCTCGCGATCCTCGAGACCCGCGACAACGGCAAGCCGATCGAGCGCTCGCGTGCCGACACCGCGACCGCCGCGCGCACGTTCCGCCACTTCGCGGGGGCGCCCTCGCGGCTCGAGGGGACCGTCGTGCCCATCGACGGCGGCGCCCACCACGTGTACACCGTCTTCGAGCCGGTGGGACCGGTGGCGATCGTGCTGCCCTGGAACTTCCCCATCATGACGGCGGCGTTCAAGCTCGCCCCGGCGCTGGCCGCCGGGTGTCCCGTGGTCGCCAAGCCGGCGGAGGACACCCCGCTCACGCTGCTCCGGCTCGCCGGCATCCTGCAGGAGGCGGGCGTGCCGGACGGCGTGGTGAGCGTGCTCACCGGAGACGGCCGGGTGGGCGCGGCGCTCACCGGGCACCCCGGGATCGCCAAGATCACGTTCACGGGCTCCACCGAGGTGGGGCGGATCGTCGCGCACGTCGCGGCGGAGGACTTCAAGCGCGTGACCCTCGAGCTCGGCGGCAAGAGCCCCAACATCGTCTTCGAGGACGCCGACCTCGACGCCGCGGTGCTGACTGCCATGCGTGCCTCCTTCGGGCACTCCGGCCAGATGTGCACGGCCGGCAGCCGGCTCCTGGTCCAGCGCTCGATCCTCCCGGAGATGACCGAGCGGCTCGCCGCCGCGGTGAGGAGGGTGCCGGTGGGCGACGGGCTCGACGGCGGCATCACGGTGGGTCCTCTCGTCTCCGAGGAGCAGCGCGAGCGGGTGCTGGGATACATCCGCGTGGGCGTCGACGAGGGGGCGACCCTCGTCGTGGGCGGCGGCACGCGCAGCCCCGGCTACTACGTCGAGCCGACGCTGTTCGCGGGCGTCACGAACGACATGACGATCGCCCGCGAGGAGATCTTCGGCCCGGTCGTCGGGATCATCCCGTTCGAGGACGAGGCGGATGCGGTCCGCATCGCCAACGACACGACCTATGGGCTGGCGGCGGCCGTCTGGACCCGCGACCTGTCGCGGGCGCACCGCATGGCCGCCGCGATCGACGCGGGGACCGTGTGGATCAACACCTACAACGTCTTCGACCCGGCACTGTCCTTCGGCGGCGTCGGCGAGTCCGGCCTCGGGCGGGATCTCGGCGACGAGGGGCTGCGCGGCTTCCTCGAGGCCAAGAGCGTCGTCATCGCCATCTGACCGCTCGCGCGGAGAAGGAGGTTCGGCGTGGTCGACACGGTGAACACGGTCACGGGGCCGATCGGCCCCGGGCAGCTCGGCGTCACGCTGCCGCACGAGCACGTCTACATCAACATGACGCTCACGACCCCGCAGGACGGCTACCTGAACGTGGCCGACGAGATGGCTGCCGAGCTCGCGCTGTACGCGGCGGCCGGCGGGACGACGCTCATCGACATGAGCAACGGCGAGCTCAGCGACTACGCCGCCCCCGTCGGCTACAGCGACGACCTCCGCGTCATGCAGCAGAACCCGGACACCGGGTCCCGGTCGATCGCGAACGTGCTCGCGACGAAGGAGATGGCCGAGCGGTCGGGCGTGCAGATCGTGCTCGGCACCGGGCACTACTACGACCACTACCTCGACAAGCGGTGGTTCGACCGCACCTCCACGAACGCCATCGCCGACCACCTCATCGCCGATCTCCTCGACGAGATCCCCGGCACCGGTGTGCGGGCGGGCGTCATCGGAGAGATCGCCTCCGACCTCTCCCACATCACCGCGGCCGAGGAGCGCTCCTTCCGCGCCGCGGGACGTGCGAGCCGGGAGACCGGCATCATGATCTCCACGCATGCCGCGACCTTCCCGACCGGGCTCGCACAGCTGGAGATCCTCGAGGAGGAGGGCGTCGATCCCTCCCGCGTTGTGATCGGCCACGCCGACACCGTCAAGAGCGTCGACTACTCGCTGGAGCTCCTGCAGAAAGGCGCCTTCGTCGAGTTCGACTGCCTCATGACCTGCCGGATCGGCGGGGTGCTCATCCGCCCTCAGATCGACCGGCGCGTCTCGTTCCTGCGTCGCATCATCGACGCCGGCTACGCGGACAGAGTGCTCCTCTCGCAGGACGTCTGCCAGCGCTCCCACCTGCGTGCCCTCGGCGGACCCGGTTACACGTTCCTCTTCGAGGAGTTCCGCGCGATCGCCGTCGAGTCCGGCATCGACGCGGAGATCCTCGACGCCATCTCGCGCGACAACCCCCGCCGCGCCGTCTTCGGGGAGTGACCCGTGCCCATCCACACCGTCCTCGGCCCCATCGATGCCGCCGACCTCGGCCGCACCTCGATGCACGAGCACCTGCTCAGCGATCTGCGCATCTGGGCGAAGCCCCCGACGGAGCTGCCGCCCCCGGGGGTGGAGATGGGGCCGGAGCTCATGGCGTACCTGCGCTGGAACTTCCTCTCCGTGCCCGAGAACATCGTGCTGCACGACCCGGAGGTCGCGGCCGAGGAGCTCGCTCACGTGCGGTCCGCCGGCGGATCCGCCGTCGTCGAGCTCACCCTGGACGGCATGGGCCGGCGCCTGTCCGAGCTGCCGGAGATCTCCCGCCGCGCGGGCGTGCACGTCATGGTCGGCGCGGGGTTCTACGTCGAGCCGACCATGCCCGAGGAGATCCGCGCCGCCGACGTCGACGCCCTGACCGAGATCCTCCTCGTGCAGTTGAACGACGGGATCGACGGGACCGGCATCCGTCCCGCCCTCCTCGGCGAGATCGGCACCAGCTATCCGGTGACCGACGCCGAATGGCGTTCGCTCCGCGCCGCCGCCCGCGCGGGCGCCGAGGCCGGCGCGTCCGTGTACACGCACCAGTCGTTCCGCGGGATGGCGGGCACCGAGGTGCTCGAGGTGCTCGTCTCCGAGGGGATGCCGGCGGACCGCGTGATCATCGGCCACCTCGACGAGTGCTGGGACACGTCGTACCACCGCGACATCGCCCAGGCGGGTGCGGTGCTCGCCTACGACACCTTCGGCTCGGACTTCTACTACGGCAGTGCGGACCTCCGGAACCCGACCGACGCGGAGCGGCTCGAGATGGTCGAATGGCTCCTGTCCGAAGGCTACGGCTCGCAGCTCGTCATCGCGCAGGACGTCTGGGCGCAGGCGAACCTGCGCCGCAACGGCGGACGCGGCTACGATCACCTCTTCGCCCGCATCGGGCCCGCCATCGCCGCCCTCGGGGGCGACCCCGCGGTCGCCGACCAGATCCTCATCCACACCCCGCGCCGACTCCTGGAGCGTCCATGACCACCGCCACCCCCACCGAAGCCCCCGCCATCGTCGGCAACGCCGTCCTGGTCGTCGTCGACATCCAGGGCGGCACCGGCACCGTCGCCCTCGGCGACGGCGGCATCCCCCACATGGGCGGAGCCGCCGAGCGCCGTCCGCGCGTGCGCAGGACCGTCGACCTCGCGCGCGAGGCCGGCATCCCGGTCGTCTGGATCCAGGAGGTGCACAAGGCGTCCCTCGTCGACATCGGGCGGGAGCTCGACGGTGCCGAGGGCCCGCACTGCATCGAGGGCGACGACGGCACCGAGATCGCCGCCTGGCTCGACCCGCAGCCGGAGGAGTTCGTCATCCGCAAGCGCCGCTACTCCGCGTTCTTCGGCACCGAGCTCGAGATCGTGCTGAAGGCGTACAGGGCCGAGACGCTGCTGCTCGTGGGCGGCCTCACCGACGTCTGCATCCACTACACCGCGGTCGACGCCCACCAGCACGACTACCGCGTGCGCGTGCTCACCGACTGCGTGGGCGGATCCAGCGAGCGTGCGCACGACGCGGCGCTCGACGCCATCGAGTACCTCCAGCGCGACGCCCTCGTCACCTCCGACGAGGTCGCCGCCTGGCTGACCGCCCGCATCGAACGGGCGTGAGGCGGATGCCGGTCCCCTCCGAGGCGGAGTACGTCGTCGTCGGCGGCGGCACGGCGGGGAGCGTCGTAGCCGCCCGCCTCGCCGAGGCTGGCCACGACGTCCTCGTGCTGGAGGCGGGGCCCGACTTCGGGCCGCAGGGCGATCCGGCCTGGCCGGCCGACCTGGTCGACGCGACCCGGCTCGGCCGCTCCCACGACTGGGGCTACGACTCGGGGGACACCTATCCCTGGACGGTCGGCTTCGAACGCGCCCGAGCGATCGGCGGCTCCAGCGACGTGAACGGCTGCACGCAGACGTGGGGGCACCGCCGCGACTACGACGCATGGGCCGAGTCGGGCCTTCCCGGGTGGGGCACCGACGACCTGCTGCCGCTGTTCCAGGAGGGGACGCGGCGGATGCGCGTCCACCGCTTCACCGCCGCCGAGCTCACGCCGTGGCAGCACGCCTGGTACGACGCGGCGCCGGTGGTCGGGATGCCGCAGGTGGAGACGCTCAACGACATGGACGCGGCCGCGGGGTTCGCGCCCGAGGAGATGAACATCCAGGACGGCGTGCGCGTCAACGCGGCCTTCGCCTACCTCGACCCCGTGCGGGCGCTGCCGAACCTCGCGATCGTCGGCGAGGCGGTCGTCGAGCGGGTGGTCGTGGAAGGCGGCCGCGCCACGGGCGTCGTCGTGCAGCATCGCGGCGCGTCCGTCACGGTCCGCGCCGGCACGGTGGTCCTCGCCGGCGGGGCCTACAACTCGCCCACCGTCCTGCTGCGCTCCGGGATCGGTCCGTACGCACAGCTCGCGCCGCTCGGCATCCCCCTCGTGCAGCACCTGCCGGGAGTGGGGGAGAACCTGCACGATCAGCCCTTCCTCCTCATGAGCTTCGAGGGGTCGGAGTCGATGGCGGCTGAGATGGCGGCCGCCAGGGCCGCGGGCTGGGCGCCCGACGAGCAGGCGATGGGGAAGGCGGCATCCCGGTTCGAGACCGAGGCGTTCGATCTGCACGTCCTCCCCTACAGCCCCACGCACCGCGGCGAGGCGAAGCGGTGGAGCATCGGCACGTCGGCGCTGCTGCCGCGCTCACGCGGCTTCGTGCGCATCCGCAGCACCGACCCGGAGGCGAAGCCGATCATCGACCACCGGTTCCTCACCGACCCGGAGGGGGTCGACGTGGCGATGCTGATGGACGGCGCGGAGATCCTGCGGGAGCTCGCGGCATCGCCCGCGCTCGCGCCCCTGGTGGGCCACGAGCTGCACCCCGGCCCCGACACGGTCGACCGCGAGGCGCTCGCCGCCCACCTGTACGCCCACCCGGACAACTACTGGCACCCCGTGGGCACCTGCAAGCTCGGCCTCGACTCCGACCCGATGGCGGTGGTCGACGCGCGCGCCCGGGTGTTCGGCGTCGACGGGCTCCGCATCGCCGACTGCTCGATCATGCCCACCATCCCCCGCGCCACGACCGCCATGCCCGCCATCGTCATGGGCGAGAAGGTCGCAGCCCTGCTCCTCGAGGAGGCCGCCCGATGACCGGCGAGCACCTGACCACGCTGTCCACCCGCGCGCTCGCCGACGGCATCCGCACCGGTGAGTTCAGCTCCGAGGAGGTCGTCGCTGCGCACCTCGCGCGTATCGACGCGCTGAACCCGGCGGTGAACGCGGTCGTCTCCCTGCAGCCGGACGCTGCGCTGGCCGAGGCGAGGGCCTGCGACCGCGAGCTCGCCGCCGGACGCATCCGCGGGCCGCTGCACGGGGTCCCGACCGCCGTGAAGGACCTCATGGACGTCGCGGGCATGCCCACCTCCCACGGCTCCCGCATCTACGCCGGACAGGTCGCCTCGGCCGACAGCGTGATCGTCGGACGGATGCGGGAGGCGGGCGCCGTCTTCGTCGGGAAGACCAACACGCCGGAGTTCGGAGCCGGTTCCCACACGTTCAACGACGTGTTCGGCGCCACCCGGAATCCCTATGACCTCGACCGCTCGGCGGGGGGCTCGAGCGGCGGCGCGGCGGCCGCGGTCACGTCCGGGATGCTGCCCTTCGCCGATGCCTCCGACCTCGGCGGCAGCATCCGCAACCCCGCCTCCTTCGGCAACCTCGTGGGGCTGCGTCCGACGGCGGGGCGCGTCGCGTCCGCGCGACCGGGGAACGCCTGGGACCCCGGGTCGGTGCTCGGCGTCGTCACGCGCGACGTGCGCGACACCGCCCTGCTCCTCTCGATCATCAGCGGTCCGGAGAAGCGCGCTCCGCTGTCCGTCGACGAGGACCCCGCACAGTTCCTCACGATCCGGCCGAGGTCGTTCGCCGGCACACGAATCGCGTACTCGCCCGACCTCGGCGGTCTGCCGCTGGAGCCGCAGGTCCGGGCCGCCACGGCCGCCGCGGCGGCCCGCCTCGCCGACCTCGGCGCGGATGTCGTCGAGGTCGACCTCGATCTCTCCGAGGCCGATCTCGTCTTCGAGACGTTCCGGTCGCTGGAGTTCTTCGACGGTCACGGCGACGATGCGCGCCGGCATCCGGACCTCGTGAAGAAGACGGTGCGCGACGACGTGTCGTGGGCGGAGGCGTTCGACGCCGCGCTGATCGTTCGCGCGGCGGCGGCGCGCACCCGTCTGTTCCGGCGGTTCCAGGCGCTCCTGGGCGAACACGCTCTGCTGCTCGCCCCGGCCGTGCAGGTGCTGCCCTTCCCCGTCGAGTGGGAGTACCCGACCGAGATCGACGGCGTCGCGATGGAGCGGTACTACACGTGGCAACGCTCCTGCAGCCGCATCACCGCGACCGCGATGCCGGCCATGTCGCTGCCGGCCGCGTTCTCCGCCGAGGGGCTCCCCATCGGCGTGCAGCTCGTCGGGCCGTACCGGGGTGAGCGGGCGATGCTGGAGTACGCGCTGACGTGGGAGGCGGCCGTCGCCGACGTGGCCGCTCGCCGTCCCGCCCTCTGACGCCGAGACGGCCCCCTCCCGCCCGCGGAGCGGGGGAGGGGCCGTCTCGCGGACGCGGGGTGCGCGTCAGCTGGTGAGCCAGGTGGTGTAGCGCTGCGTCATGTCGTCGTACTGGTCGGCGCGCGCCTGCGCATCCGGCCAGACGACCGTCGTGTGCGAGGGCGCGTTCGGCAGCCGGTCGATCTCCTCGTCCGTGAGGTACGTGAACGCCTCCGAGCTCGACGGGCCGTAGTTCGTGCGCTTCGCGAACTCCGCCTGGCGCTGAGGGTCGGCCATGAACCGTGCCAGCTCGAACGCGGCCTCCGGATGCGCGGCCGCCGACGGCACGACGAAGGGGTTCGCCTCGATGAAGGCCTGGTCCCACGACACGGCGACCGCGATGCCGTCGTTGCTCAGCCCGGCGTAGAGTCCGTTGGGGGCGAACGCGATGCTGGCGCCGCCGCTCGTGAGCAGCTGCTGCACCTGCGGGTACTCGGTGTAGTACACGAGGGAGGGCTTCAGCCGGTCGAGCTTGGCGACCGCGCGGTCGAGGTCCAGCGGGTAAAGGTCGTCCGGGGCGACGCCGTCGGCCAGCAGCGCCGCCTCGAACATGAAGTCGAAGTACTCGCCCGGGACCGCGCGCTTTCCCGGGAACGCCTCGACGTCCCAGAAGTCGGCCCAGGTCCGTGGGCCGCCGTTTGGGAAGGTGCCGGCGAGGTAGCCCTGCGCGTAGCCCACGAACGAGTTCGCGACGGCGTACGGTGCGACCGCGGCGGGGAGCTGGTCCGAACGCGGGACGTCGGCCGGGAGCTCGAGGAGGTTGTCGCCGTACTTCACGGTCTCGGCGAGCCCCGTCATCATGATGTCGTAATCGCCGGGATCACCGCCGAGCATCGCGTTCTGGATGCTGCCCTCGATCGTGGTGGAGATGACCTCCGTGCCGGACTCCGCCGTGAACGGGGTGAAGTAGATGTCGTTGTACGCCTCGTTCGACGTTCCTCCGTAGTCGGCCCACACGATCGGTCCTGCGGTGGCGGGCGACGAGCCGGCGCCGCCCGTCGCGCCGCCCGCACACGCGCTCAGGGCGAGCCCCGCGACCGCTGCAGCGCTCGTGAGGCCCAGGATTCTTCGAGCATTTCTCATCTGCACGTTCCCCCTCTTAATTGGATCCAACACTGACATGTTAGGATCCATTCTGTTTCGAGTGCATGAACTCTCGCGCCAGCCGGTGCGGACCGACGTCGAAGGAGAACCGATGCCGCGTCACATCCCGCCCGCTCCGCCGTTCGACGTCGCCGAATACGAGATGCGCATCGACGCGCTGCGGCGTGCGCTGCGTGAGGCCGAGATCGACGTGCTCCTCGTCACCGCCCCGGTCAACCTCTGCTACCTGACCGGCTACGTCGCGAGCTGGTACGCGCCGCGACTCCCCGTGGGGGTTCTCGTCTCGGCGCACGTCCCCGAGCTCGTCGTCGTCGACTGGTCCCGGCACGCGGACTACGTCCCGCTCATCGCCCTGCACGACGAGGTCCTCCTCGTCGACTACGGCACCGCCGCGGAGGAGCTCGTCGAGGGTCTCGCTCGCCGCGGCTGGGCCGAGGGACGGATCGGTCTCGAGTGGTCGGCTCCGAACCCGGTGGCCGGGGTGCTCCGCGACATCGCCGGCGGGCTCGCCCGGCTCGGCGCGGACGTGGTCTCGGGCGACTACCTCGTCGACGACCTGCGGGTCTACAAGTCCGCCGCCGAGCTCGACCGCATCCGCCGCGCCGGCGGGATGCTCGACGAGGCGTTCGAGGAGCTGCGCACGCGCCTGCGGCCCGGCATGACCGAGCTCGAGGTCTCCGCCCTCATCACGACCCTTCTGGCCGAGCGAGGATCCGAGGTGCCGGCGCAGCACGCCCTCGTCTCGTCCGGTCCCACCGCCTGGGCCGACGTGCACGCGTTCCCGTCCCGCCGCGTCATCCAGCGGGGCGAGGTGGTCTCGGTCGACGCCTGCGCCGTCGTCGACCGGTATCACGCGAACCTCAGCCGAGCCTTCGTCGTCGACGGCGAGAACCCGCGCGCCGAGGAGCTGCTCGCCGCCGGGGCCGCGAGTCTCGCCGTCCTCTGCCGCGAGGCGCGCCTCGGCGAGAGCCCGGCGCCCGCCATGGCGGCCGCCGAACGGGCGCTCCGGGCCCGCGTCGCCCCCGAGAACGTCTGGTGGGTCGGCGGCTACGGGCTGGGGATCGCGTTCCCGCCCAGCTGGGTCGGCCACACCTACCTGGCCGACGACGGTCCGCGCCGTGCGGTGCTGCGTCCCGGCTATGTCTCCAACTTCGAGACGGTCCTGTACGACAGGACGGCGGGCTTCGAAGCCGCCGCCATCGACACGGTGGTCGCCACCGAGGCGGGGCTGGCCCCCCTCTCCCGCGTGCCCCGCGAACTGCTGCACACCTGAACCCCGCGTGCGGCGCACGCCGCCGGAAGGAGACCCATGTCCGAGACGCCCGCCGTCTGGCCGGCCCCGAGCCCGACGCTCTACGGCACGCGTCATTCCGTCTCGAGCGGTCACTGCCTCGCCTCCGCGGCCGCGTTCGCCATCCTGGAGGCGGGCGGCAACGCCGTGGATGCGTGGATCACGGCGCTCCGGGACTACGGCACCCTGAGCTTTGCGGATGCGGCGATGCGCCTGGCGGCCGACGGTTTCGCGGTCTTCCCGCTGCTCGCCGACGGCATCGCCAAGCGTCAGGCGGGCTATCGTCGCTGGCCCGCCAACGAGGCCATCTACCTGCCGGACGGGCGCCCGCCGATCGTCGGGGAGCGCTTCGTGCAGACCGACCTCGCCCGTGCCATCCGTCTCATGATCGATGCGGAGGCCACGTCCGGCGGCTACCTGGCGGCCGACGACCTTGCCGAGTTCCGTTCCCGCGACGAACCGGTGGTGAGCGTGCGCCGGCGCGACGTCACGATCGTCACGTGCGGTGCCTGGTGCCAGGGCCCGATCCTGTCCGAGGCGCTCGCCATCGTGGAGAAGCACGGCATCGAGGGGATGGCCCACAACAGCGCCGACTACATCCACACCGTGACCGAGGCGCTCAAGGGCGCCTTCGCCGATCGCGAGCACCACTACGGCGACCCGGCCTTCGTCGAGGTGCCGCTGGAGCGGATGCTCGGCGAGGAGCACATCGCCGCACGCGCGGCCGCGATCGACCCCGCCCGCGCCGTCGACGGACTGCCGCCGTCGCCCATCGGCGGGAGCCGGCCGCTCCCGGACGCGATCTCCGCCGACGGGGTGCGTCGCATCGGCGAGGGCGGCACGAGCTACGTGTTCGTCGTCGACCGGTGGGGCAACGCGTTCTCCGCGACCCCGTCGGACGGCGCGTCGACTGCCCCCGTCATCCCGGGGACCGGGATCGTGCCCTCGCTGCGGGGGCTGCAGTCGCGCCCCGACCCCGCGCATCCGTCCGGCGTCGCCCCCGGCAAGCGGCCGCGGCTGACCCCCGACCCCGCCATCGCGGTCCGCGACGACGGGAGCGTCATGCCGTTCGGATGCCCCGGCGGCGACATGCAGGTGCAGGCCATGCTGCAGGTCTTCCTCAACGTCTTCCACTTCGGGATGGACCCGCAGGAGGCGGTCGACGCGCCGCGCTTCTCGACGTGGAGCTTCCCCGACTCGTTCGCACCGTTCGACTGCCTCGCGGCGCACGTGTTCCTGGAGGACCGGTTCGACGAGGACGTCTACGCGGACCTCGTCGCGCGCGGGCACGACGAGCGCTGCTGGCCCGCGTACACCCGCGACGCGGCCGCGGTCGAGGCCGTCTACCGCAACGCGCCGACCGGGTTCCTCGAGTCCGCGGCCGATCCGCGCCAGCCCGCCCAGGCGGTCGTCTCGTGAGCGGCACCGCGGTCTATGTCGCCCCCGTCCTGACGATGGACCCGGAGCGTCCCCGCGCCGAGGCCTTCGCCGTGCGCGACGACCGCATCCTCGCCGTCGGCACGCGGGCCGAGGTCACGGCGGCTGCCGGGCGCGGCGCCGCGGTGACGACGCTGGACGGGGTCGTGCTTCCCGGCCTCATCGACGCGCACCTCCACATGCAGCGCGGCGGCCTCAAAGCGATGAGCTACACCGCTGCGGACGCGACGGTCGACGAGATCTCCGTCCGCATGCTCGAGACCTTCCACGCCGAGGACTGGGCGGGGGAGGAGCCGCCGACCCTCGACGAACGCGTCGCGTCGCTGCGGCGCTTCCAGGTGCACCTGCACTCCCTCGGGTTCACCGGTGCCGTCGATCCCGCGACCACGCCCGAGGAGATGCGCGGCTACCAGGAGGCCGCCCGACGCGGTGCGCTGACGATGCGGACGCTCGCGATGCCGTACCTCGAGATCGGTGCCGCGGCCACGCCCGATGTCGACGCGGTCATCGCGACCCTCGGCGGTCTCGGCGCCGCCACGGGCCTCGGCGACGAGATGCTGCGCATCGGGCCCATCAAGGTCTACGTCGACGGCGAGGCCACGAAGGGGCAGGCCCTGCTCGAGGAGCCGTGGGATGCGAGCGGCTATCGCGGCGCGCAACGCATCTCCGACGAGGACTATGCGCGGCTGGTCGCCTGGTGCGCGGCGCACGGGTGGGGTGTGGGGACGCACGCCGTCGGCGGCGCGGCGATCGCCCTCGTCGTCCGCGAGTACGCGAAGGCCGGGGCGGCCGCGGTCCGCGCAGGGCGCTTCCAGATCATCCACGGCTACCTCGAGCCCTCCGCCGAGGTCATCGCGCAGGCGGCGCGGATCGGGGCCATCGCCTCGCTCCAGCCCTCGATCATCTGGCACAACGGTGCGGCATTGCGCGAGAAGCTCGGAGGCCGCGCCGAGCGTTCGAACCCCGTGCGCAGCTGGCTCGACGCGGGGACGACGGTCGCCTTCGGCTCCGACGGGCCCTTCTTCGAGTTCGACCCCCGCCGCCTGATCTGGCAGGCCGTCACGCGCCGGGTGCGCGGTGCCGAGGAGCCGCTGTCGGACGCCGAGGCGATCGAGGTCGCGGAGGGCTTCGCCGCCTATACGACCGGGGCCGCCTATGCGGCGATGGCGGAGGACGACCGCGGCATGATCCGTGCCGGGGCCTTGGCCGATTGGGCGCTGTGGGCTGAGGACCCCCTGAACGCTCCGATAGACGAGCTGCTCGGCATCCCGGTGCTGCGCACGGAGGTGGGCGGGCGCACCGTCTACGAGAGGACAGAGTCATGAGCACCGACGGCCCCCTGTACACCTGGACGGCGCGGGAGCTGGCCTCGGCCGTCGCGGCCCGCGACGTCTCCGCCGCTGAGGTGATGCGCGCGCATCTCGACCGCATCGAGGAGGTCGAGGCCCAGGTCGCCGCCTTCGTCTCGCTGCTTCCCGAGCCGGTGGCGATGGCGATGGCCGACGAGGCGGATGCGGCCGTCGCCCGTGGCGACGAGCTCGGGGCGCTGCATGGTCTCCCGACCGGGGTGAAGGACCTCATGGACGTCGCGGGGCTGCCGACCTCCCAGGGGTCGGCGGCGTACGCCGACGCACCGCCCGCACCGCGCGACAGCGTGCTGGCCGAGCACCTGCGCCGCGCCGGCGCGCTCATCATCGGCAAGACCAACACGCCGGAGATCGGTCTCGGGACCTTGACCTTCAATCCCGTGCGCGGCGTCTGCCGGAACCCGTGGGATCTGCGTCGTCACGCCGGGGGCTCCAGTGGCGGCGCGGGAGCCGCGCTGGCAGCGGGAATGCTGCCGATCGCGGACGGCTCGGACAGCGGTGGCAGCATCCGCTATCCGGCGTCCTTCTGCAACGTCGTGGGGCTGCGTCCCACGCCGGGCATGGTGCCGAGCGGTCGGGTCGGCAACGGCTGGGACCCGCACGGGGTCGCCGGACCGATGGCGCGCGATTCCCGTGACGCGGCGCTCATGCTGGCGGGCATCGCCGGGCACGACCCACGGTGGCCGCTGTCCTGGGTCGACGAGCCCGGAGCGCTCGCCGCGCTCGAGGACCTGCCGCTGTCCGGGCTGCGGTTCGGCTGGAGCCCCGACGTCGGTGGGCTGCCGATCGACCCCGCGGTGCGGGCGGTCCTGGCCGACGCGCGCCGCCGGCTCGAGGCGGCCGGTGCGACCGTGCTCGACATCGAACCCGATCTCGACGGGGCGGACGAGGCCTGGCGGATCGTGGAGATGTTCGGCTTCGCCGCCGACGGCCGGCCGCGGCTCGCGGAGGGGCGCACCGGATTCCGAGCCGACTACCTGCGCAACGTCGAGGAAGGCCTCGCCCTCAGCGCGGCCGACGTCATGGACGGCTTCGCCGCGCGGACGGAGATCTTCCGGCGCACCGCGGCGGTGCTGCGGCAGGTGGATGCGATCATCTACCCCGCGACACCGGTCGCCGCGCCGCCCGCCGAGGTGGAGTGGGTGGCCGAGATCGACGGTGCGAGGTTCGACCGCTACTTCCTCTGGCAGCGCGCCGCTTGCCGGCTCACCGTCACGGGCCATCCCGTGCTCGCGACCCCGGCCGGATTCACGGGCGGGGGCCTGCCGGTCGGCATGCAGATCGTCGGGCCCTCCCGCGGCGACCGGCGGCTCCTCGCGATCGGTGCGGCCGTGGAGGACGCCCTCGGCCTCGTCGGCCGGATGCCGACCGTTGTCGGCCGCGCTGCGGAGTGGTGAACGCGCGCGGATGAGCGGCTCGGCCGTGCCCCCTGACGGCTGTTACAAAGACGAAACAGATCTGTCACGCGTAACGGATCCATATATGTCTAGATTGGATCCACATTCTTCTTTTTCATATCCCGAACCTGTGCGAGAGGTCGTCATGTCTCACTCCCCCCGGTTGCGCCGCGCGGGACTCGCCGTGCTCGGGCTCCTCGGTGTCGCGGCGCTGGCGGCCGGCTGCGCGGGCGGCGCTGAACCGTCGTCGAGCGGCGACAGCACCGTCCTCGGCGGGCAGGTCGTGTGGGCCGACTACGGCGGCCCGACGAACGAGAGCCGTCAGGTCGCCTACTTCGACGGGTTCACGCAGCAGACGGGCGTCGATGTCGTCTCCACCTCGATCGAGGACGCCGTCTACACGAGCATGCTCACGGGCGACCCGGGCGACTACAGCATCTTCCAGGCGAGCGCGGCAGAGGTGCTGCCCAATGTCGGCAACCTTCTCACGGTGCCGGCGGACGCACAGGGCGACCTCCTGCCGGAGAACGTGCGGCCCTACTACATCGGCGGCTTCGTCTTCGGTGAGACCCAGGGGTGGCTCACTGCGACTTTCCCCCACGGCGGTCCGCAGAGCTGGGCGGACTTCTTCGACATCCAGAAGTTCCCGGGCAAGCGTGCCTGGCCCGGTTCCCCGGGCTCGTTCGACGCGTCCTACGAGATCGCGCTGCTGGCCGACGGCGTCGCGCCGGACGACCTCTACCCCCTCGACCTCAAGCGGGCCGAGGCGAAGCTGGACACGATCCGCGGCGACCTCGTCTTCTATCAGGCCTACCCCGAGGTGCAGCAGCTGCTGACCAGCGGCAGCGTCTCGATCGCCGTCGCGGTGACGGGGCAGTTCACCGCCCTGAAGAACGCCGGCCAGGACGTGACGGTGCAGTGGAACCAGGCGTTCGCCGTCCCCTCGGGCTTCGTCGCTCAGTCGGGTGTCCAGAACAAGGCGGCCGTCGATGCTCTCGCGTCCTGGATGAACGATCCGAAGAACCAGGCGGTGTTCACCGAGCGCACCGGGTACGGGCCGGTCAACTCGAAGGTGTTCGACGAGCTCGACCCGGATGTGGCCGCCTCGCTGGTCAACTCGCCGGAGCATGCGAGCCAGATCCTGTACTGGGACACGGACTGGCGCAGCCAGAACTACGAAGAGCTGCTGAACTCGTACACGGCCTGGCTGGCCGGTTGATCCTTCCGTGTCCCGCGGGTCGAGGCCCGCGGGACACCTCCTCCCGCACCACCCCACCCGAAACCCCCGCACCACCTCATCCGAGAGGAATAGCACGTCATGTCAACAATCCTGCGCACCCGCCGGGGTCTGATCGCGGCGGTGGCCATCGGCGCCGTCGCGGCGCTGGCCACCGGCTGCGGCAGCTCCGCCTCGCCCGAGAGCTCCTCGTCGGGCGGCGGCGATGCCCTCAGCGGACAGGTCGTCTGGGCCGACTACGGAGGGCCGACGAACGAGAGTCGTCAGGTCGCCTACTTCGATGGCTTCGGCGAGAAGACCGGTGTCGACGTCGTGTCCACCTCCATCGAGGACTCCGTGTACTACGGAATGCTCGAGGGCGGTTCCGGCGACTACGACATCTTCCAGGTCGGCGCCGCCGAGGTGCTGAACTACTCGGGAAACGTCGAGGAGCTCACCGACGCCGCGCAGGGCGACCTGCTCCCGGACACGCTGCGTCCCTACATGGCTGCCGGGTTCTACATCGGCATCGGCCAGGGCTGGCTCACCGCCACATTCCCCAACGGCGGTCCGCAGAACTGGGCTGACTTCTTCGACACTCAGAAGTTCCCCGGCAAGCGCGCGTGGCCGGGTGCGCCGGGCTCGTACGACTCGTCGTACGAGATCGCGCTCCTCGCGGACGGGGTGGCGCCCGAGGACCTCTACCCGCTCGACATCGCGCGTGCGACGAAGAAGCTCGACAGCATCCGTGGCGACCTGGTCTTCTACCAGTCCTACCCGGAGGTGCAGCAGCTGCTCACGAGCGGCAGCGCCTCGATCGCGGTGAGTGTCACCGGTCAGTTCACGGCCCTCCGCAACGCCGGGCAGGACGTCACGGTGCAGTACAACCAGCTGTTCATCACGCCGAACGGCTTCGTGATCCCGAAGACCTCGAACAACCCGAAGGCCGCGATGGCTCTGGCGGAGTACATCAACGACCCGAAGAACCAGGCCGTCTTCGCCAAGCGCACCGGCTATGGCCCCGTCAACTCGGCCGTGTTCGACGAGCTCTCGGCGGACGATCAGAAGAACCTCGTCAACGCCCCTGCGCACGCCGACCAGGTGCTGCACTGGGACGAGCAGTGGCGCGCGGACAACAAGGACAAGCTTCTCGACGCGTACACCGCCTGGCTCGCGGGCTGATCCGGCGAGTCCGCAGAGAGGGACCCTGTAACGGGAAGGAAACCCGACGGCAACAGCAAAGGATCCATATCAATCTAGATTGGATCCATGATGGATAGACGGGTAACCGAAACGCCCGTGCAACGTCGACCCGGGAGCATGACGAAGTGAGTTCTTCGACCATCGCGACAGGCGCCCGCATGGCCCCGGTCGCTCAGCGCCGCACGCTGGGGGTCTCCCGTGCGGAGCTGCGCTGGCTCATGTGGCCACCGCTCCTCTTCTTCGTCGTGGCGCTCGGGCTCCCCATGGTCGCGCTCGTGATGCAGTCGCTCGAAGGTGGTGGAGCGGCCTATCCCGGCATGTTCTCCGTGCCGGCCTTCCTCGGCTCGCTCGGCCGGACGCTGCTCATGGCCCTGGTCACGATGGTGCTCACGAGCATCCTCGGTGCCGTCTACGGCCTGGCGCTCGTCGCGTCGCCCGCCTGGCTCCGGATCGTCCTGCTCGCGGCACTCATGCTGTCGCTGTGGACCTCGGTCATGGTCCGTTCGTTCGGCTGGATGCTGATGGAGCTCCCCAAAGGCGCCATCTACTGGTTCCTGGGGCTGTTCGGCCTCGCGGACGAGCCGCTGGAGATCTACCAGACGACCTTCGGGATGTACCCGGCGATGATCGCCGTCATGCTGCCGTTCGCGGTCCTGCCGATCATGAGCGCGCTCCAGTCGATCGACCAGGAGCAGTTGAAGGCCGCCTCGGTGTTCGGGGCCGGCCCCCTCCTGACCTTCCGCACCGTCACCTGGCCGCAGATGCTGCCGTCGATCATCAGCGGCGCCGTGCTCGTGTTCGTCATGGCGCTCGGCTTCTACGTGACGCCGCTGCTGCTGGGAGGTCCGTCCAACATGACGATCTCCGGTGTCATCAACTCGCAGCTGAAGACCGCGAACCGTCCCGACCTCGGCGCCGCCATGAGCATCCTGCTGGTCGGCGCCACCATCCTGATCTACCTGATCGCCGACCGGCTGTTCCGTGTCAGCGAGAAGTGGGGCTGAGAGCGTGAGCACCACCGTCGGACGCAGCCTCGGGCCCTACCGCCTGCCGGTCATCGTGATCGCGATCCTCGCGAGCCTTCTGCTGATCGTGCCCTTCCTCATCCTCGTGGCCACCTCGTGGACGTCGGGGAGCTTCATCCTCTTCCCGCCGGAGGGCTTCTCTCTCCGGTGGTACGGCGAGGTTCTCGGCGACCGGCGCTGGATGGGTGCCTTCTGGCTCTCGGTCTGGGAGAGCGCGCTGGCGACCCTCATCGCGACGATCCTCGGTGTCGCGGGCGCGATCGGCCTGACCCGCGTGCGCTCCCGGGCGGCCGGGCGCTGGATCCGGACGCTGTTCATCGTGCCCATCGCGCTGCCGCCGATCGCCTACGCGGTGGGGCTCTACGGGGTGAACCTCGAGCTCGGCTTCCTGCGCGGGACCCTGGTCACTCTGGTGATCGGGCACGCGCTCGTCGCACTGCCCTACGTCTTCGTGATCGTCTCGGGCGGCATCGCCCGGATCGATCCCGCGTTGCGTCCCGCCGCGTGGACACTCGGGGCGCGATGGCCGCTCATCCTCTGGAAGATCGAGTTGCCCGCCCTCCTGCCCTACGTGCTCTCGGGGGCGCTGTTCGCGTTCATCGTCGTCTTCGACGAGGTCGTCCTGGCCGTGTTCCTGCTGCCGCCGGGCACCCAGACGCTCCCGCTCAAGATGCTCAGTGCCGCCTCCGAGGCGTTCTCGCCGGAGCTGACCGCCGCCTCGACGCTCGTCTCGCTCCTCGCGATCGTCGTGCTGGCCCTCGTTCCCCTGCTCACCCGGCGGCGCGGTCGCCGGACCGTTCCCCGACGCCGAGCCCGACCCGTTCCGGCCGTCACGGAAGGAGTCCCCGAATGACCATCGCCCTCTCCGTCTCCGACGTGCATGTCACGCTCGGTGCCAACCATGTGCTCAAGGGCGTCTCGCTCGACGTGCGGCCCGGGGAGTTCGTGACGCTCCTGGGGGCGTCGGGCTCCGGCAAGTCGACGCTCCTGAACGTCATCGCCGGGCTCCTCGGCGTGGACGGCGGGCACGTCACCTTCGACGGCGTGAACGTCGAGAAGCGGCCGCCGCAGAAGCGCAACGTCGGCGTGGTGTTCCAGTCCTACGCACTGTTCCCGCACCTCACGATCGGCGAGAACGTCGCGTTCCCGTTGCTGGCCGCCCGGCGGCCGGCGAAGGAGCGCCGGGCGGTCGCCGAGGAGATGCTGGCCCTCGTCCAGCTCCCCGGGATGGCGGACCGCGACCCGGCGTCGCTGTCGGGCGGCCAGCGCCAGCGCGTCGCGCTGGCCCGCGCGCTCGCGGCCAACCCGGGGATCCTGCTGCTCGACGAGCCCATGGCCGCTCTGGACAAGCAGCTGCGCGAGCAGATGCAGGTCGAGATCACCCGCATTCAGCGCAAGGTGGGGATCACGACCGTGTCCGTGACCCACGACCAGACCGAGGCGCTCACGATGTCGGACCGCGTCGCGATCATGCACGAGGGGCGCCTGGTGCAGGTCGCGAGCCCCGAGGATCTGTACCGGCGCCCGGTGAACGCGTACGTCGCGAGCTTCCTCGGCGAGGCGAACCTGCTCCCGGTCTCGGACGGCGGCCTCATCGACGACACGGCGGGCGTGCACGTCGAGGGCACCGCGGTGCTCCGTCCCGAGGACATGAGCATCGTCCGCCCGGACGAGACGACGCCGGCATGGTCGATCGAGGGCGCCGTGCGCCTCGTCAGCTTCCAGGGCTCCCGCTACCGCCTCGAGGCAACGACCGATCACGGTCGGAAGGTCGTCGCGTCGCTGACGCCGTCCGCCGACGTCACCGGCCTCGCGGTCGGATCCCGGGTGCGCCTCGCGTGCCGCAACCCCGAGCGCGTGCACATGATCGACACGGTGCCCACGGCCGCCATCCCGATCCCGGTCTGAGGGACGCGTCAGGGGCGGTCGAGCAGGAGCGCCGGCTCGGTCACGAGCATCCGGTGGATCCGCTGCGGCGCGATCCCGGCGCGCTCGAGCGCGGGCACGATGCGGCGCAGCACGTGGGCGTAGCCCATGCCGCCGTGCCGTGTGAGCTGGCCCTTCGTCCACACCGAGCAGGTGAGGGTCACGCGCGCCTCGGGCCGCTCGGCGAGCAGGGCGCACAGCGCCGCGATGCGGTCGTCGTCGTTGGCGTCGCGCGCGCGGTCCGCGAAGTGGTGCTCGCTGCCGAACGCGAACTCGACGACCGCGCCGGTGTCGGAGATCTCGGTGATGTAGGCGAGGTCGAGCACCTTGTCGATGTTGCAGAACAGGACGCGGGATGCGGCGAGCCCCTGAGCGGTGAGGATCCCGGCGACCTCGGGGCCCCGGCGGGCGGCCGCATCCAGCCGGATGCTCACGGCCGTCCCGGTCTCGGCGGCCGCGCGCCCGGCGGCACGCAGCGCGCGGCCTTCCGCTCCGGTGATCTCCGCGGAGGTTCCCAGCAGCCCCAGAAGCCCGGCGCGGAAGGAGGTGCCCGGCACGGCGTCCTGGAGGGCCGTCCGGAAAGCGGTCTCGAGCTGGGACTCGTCGAGCGCCCGCCACCACTCCGGGAGCGTCTTGTCGATGTACCCGCCGTAGGCGGCGACGATCGTCACCCCGCTCCGGCGGGAGAGCTCCGGCAGCTCCGCGTGTCGGGGGCCCATGCCCCAGGACGTGGCCTCGACGACCGTCCCGAGCCCCGCCGCTCTGGCGAGGAGGAGCTCCGCGACCGCGTCGTCGGGATCGTCGAGAGCGAGGTTGTCCGGGAGCGAGAGCCAGCTCCACCGGAGATCGCCGAGGATCTCGGGGCGGATCGGGCCGTGGAGGATCTCGCCTTCCCGCGTCGGGCGCAGCAGGACGGTGGAGTCGGTGAGGAGGTGCTCGTTCGTCGCGACGGCGCCGAGGGATGCGGCCGGCACCGGTCCGAGGACCGTCTCGATCATCGGACCAGCCCCAGTAATTGGATCCCAAGTACCATAGACTGGATCCTAACTGACGAACCGAGGAGGCCGCGATGATCATCGACGCGTACAACACCACGCAGGACGTCCGGGGCCGCTCGGACTACCTCACCGGCGCGCGGCCCGGTCAGGAGCCGCCCGCCTACGTCCCGTTCGACCCGGCGCGCATCCTCGATCGGATGGATGCCGCCGGCGTCGACATGGCGATGGTGTGCTCGCTCGCGCAACGCATCGAGAACGACTTCATCATCGGCCTGCAGAACGCGTTCCCCGATCGCTTCATCGGCTTCGGCCAGGTGATGCCGCAGGCCGACGACGCGCTCGAGGAGATCGCGCGTCTCGCGGGCGCCGGCATCCGCGGCCTCAAGCTCCACCCGAGCATGCACGGCTATCACGTGGCGGATCACGGCCTGCTCGACCCCGTCTTCCGTGCGTGCGCCGAGCACGGCATGGCCGTCATCATCAACGCGCTCGACGACGCCTTCTGCGCGCCGTTCTCCATCGAGGAGATCGCGAAGGACCACCCGGACGTGCCCACGATCATCGCCCACATGGGCGCCGTGTGGAACGTGCCGGAGGCGATCATCGTCGCCGAACGTCGCGAGAACGTGTACCTCGAGACATCCGCGACCCTGATGGCCGACGTCAAGCGCGCCTATGCCCGGCTCGGGCCGGAGAAGATCCTGATGGGCTCCGAGTGGCCGGGCTCCGACTTCGACCTGGAGCGCATGAAGATCGCCAAGGCGGTCCCGGACGCCGCCGATCGCGCGCTCGTCGAGGGCGGCAACTACGCACGCATCATGCGCATCCCGGAGCGGGCGTGACCGATCGGCCGCCGCTGGCGCGCCCGGCGGAGATGGACGACGCCGACGCCGAGCTCCTGGGCGTGGCGCGGGAGCTGCTGGGCGCCGTCTACCGCGAGGGGCGCCACGAGGTGACCGCGGCCTTCCGGCTCGCCGACGGCGCGATCGTCACCGGCGTCCACGTGGACGGCTCCGCACGCCGGAGCGCGGTCTGCGCCGAGGGGGTGGCTGCGGGCAACGCCGCGGCGCACCTGCCGGCCGCGCCCGTCGTCTCCGCCGTCAGCGTGCTGCGGCACCCCGGGGGGACCTGGCACGTCATCGAGCCGTGCGGGGTGTGTGCCGAGATGCTGTCCGACCACTGGCCCGACGCCCGGGTGTGGATCACCCGGGGCGATCGCATCGTCGCCACCACGATGGCGGAGCTCCTCCCCGCCAAGCGCCGGCGCACCTGGTGACGGCGCGGTCCGTCCCCACGGTCGGCGCGGATCATGCGGCGGGATCGCGCGGCTCGTCGCGGTCCGCGCGCACGCGCGGGCTGTCGTCGCGGGTGAAGGCCACGAGCACCGCGAGGGCGACGAGCTGGAGCGCGGCGACGATGAGGAAGGCGAAGGTCGACGAGGCGACCGCGATCACGGCGCCGCCGAGGAGCGCCCCGCCGCCGTAGCCGATGCTCGTGAAGCTGGAGAACAGGCCCATCCCGAACGCCCGGTTCTGCGAGGTGAGGCCGCGGGTGGCGAGCATCGTCAGCGACGGGTAGAGCGGCGAGAACCCGACGCCGATGAGGACGGCGCCCGCCGAGGCCGCCCAGAAGCTCTGCGAGAGGGCGAGGACCGTGAGCCCCACCGTGAGAGCCGACAGCGACACCGCGGTGGCCCGCAGCGGTCCGATGCGGTCGGGCAGGCGCGCGAGCACGAGGCGCGCGCCCACGACGCTGACCGCGAAGACGGCGTAGACCGTCGCCGCGCCGCCGAGGCCGACCGCCGGCACGCCGGCCGACCCGAGGTGGACGATGAGGAACGCGATCATGAGCCCCTCGCCGGACCACGCGGCGGCGGCGACGATGCCGGCGCTCCAGACCGAGCGGAGGGCGGAGAGGGCCTGACGGCCCGCACCGCGGGGGAGCACGATCGCGCCGGTGGTCGCGGAGGGCGGTGCCATGCGCGGGCGGGGGAGCGCGAGGATCGTCAGGACGGTCGCCACCTCCAGAGCCGCGCAGACGGCGAACACCCACACCGGGCCGCCCACCGCATCCACGGCCGTGCCGACCTGCGGTCCGACGGCGAGCCCGATCCACACGCTCAGACCGAAGTAGCTGAGTGCCTTGCCGCGCTGGGAGGATGGGGTGATCGCCACGAGCCAGGTCATGACGAGACCCATCGCAGCGGAGTTGCCGAGGCCGAAGAGGATGCGGCTGAGACCCGCGCCCCACAGTGTCGGGATGAGCGCGAGGATCGACATCCCGATGACCGCGATGAGTCCCGCCGTCGCCGCGACCACCCGGTACCCCTGCCGGTCGGCGAGCGCGCCGGCGGCCGGCTGCGCGACCATCGACGAGACCGCGGCGATCGCGATGACGAACCCCGCGAGGGTGCTGCCGCCGCCGAGCACGTCCTCGACGTACGCCGGGATGATCGGCGTGCTGGCCGAGTTGGTGATGCCGCCGAGGGCGGAGGCGATGAAGATGAGCCAGAAGGGCAGGGTGCGCGTGACGTCGCGCTCGCCGTTCATGCGCGCGGGGCGTCGGGTGCGCACTCCAGGCTGAGCCACAGTTCGAAGCAGTTGTTGCGCGAGAGGCTCGTTGCTCCGATCGAGGCGCGTCCGACGCTTCCGGCCTCGTCGCCGAAGACGTCCAGGAGCAGGTCGGTCGCGCCGTTGGAGACGAGATGCAGGTCCTCGAAGCCGGGTGGGCAGACCACGAAGCACAGGGCGCGGGACAGGCTCACGACGTTGTCGAGCGACCCGACGGCGTAGCGGATCATGCCGAGGGTGTGCACGGCGGTCAGCCGGGCGGCCGCGTAGCCCTCCTCGACCGTGACGTCCACGCCGACGACGCCCGGGTGGAGCCGGTCGCCCGCGCGGTTCTCCGGGGTCAGCCCGGCCAGCTCGACGAGCGCGCCGATGCGGTGGAAGGGCTTCATCCGGCCATATCGGATCCCGAACGGCGGGTCGCTGTAGTCGGGGATCTCGAGTCCGAGCTCACGTACGCGTGCTTCTGCGGATGTCATCGGGCACCTTTCCTCGAGTTGTATCCTATATTATTAGAAATGGATCCATTGTGACGAGGAGATCTGATGACCCGGAGCGCGGAGCAGCGTGTCAAGGAGCTGGGACTGACCGTCCCGGACTACTCCGACCCGCCGTACGGCGAGCGGTACGCGACGATGAAGGCGTTCCACCACCTCGGGCGCACGCTGACGATCAGCGGCATCACGCCGGAGGACCGTCAGGGCAACAAGGTCTTCCCCGGACGCGTCGGGGAGACGGTCACGCTCGAGGAGGGGTACCAGGCGGCACGGTACGCGGCGATCAATGTGCTCGGGCTCATCCGTTACGCCGTCGGCTCGCTCGACGAGGTCTCCGCCTTCATCCGCACGCTGACCTTCGTGTGCGTCGCACCGCATTTCACCGACGTGAACCTCGTCACCAACGGCGCCGCCGATCTGTTCGTCGAGGTCTTCGGCGACCGCATCGGCCGTTCGACCTCCGCCGGCATCGGTGTCACGAGTCTGTCCGGCAACAACGTGTTCGAGATGGTGACGGTCGTCGAGACCCGTCATCCGGCTCCGGAGGGGGCGGAATGAGGGTCGACACGCACGTCCACATCTACGCCGACCCGGAGCGCGGACGCTACGAGATCGAGAACTTCCCCATCGTCGAGTACGGCGAGATGGCCGAGATCCCTCTCGCGGGCGTCGGAGGATCGCGCGAGGACGCCCTCGACATGCTCGCGGCGGCCGACGTCGACTACGCGACGGTCCTCGGCAGCTACGAGGTCCCTGGCTACCCGGATCTGCCTGAGGGGCGGCGGCACTGGCCCGCCGAGCCCGTCTACCCGCAGTACCGCGACGACCTCGTCGCCTACAACCGCTGGGTCTGCGAGCTGGCGTCGACGGATGCGCGGCTCCTGCCGTTCGTGAGCGCCAACCCGGCGGTCATGACCTCGGACGACGCGCGCGAGCACCTGGGCCAGGCTTTCGGCGACTGGGGCGCGCGGGGACTGAAGCTGCATCCGATCGGCATCCGTACCTACCCCGACGACCCGGGGCTCGCGGGGGTCTACGACGCGTGCATCGAGGCGGGCGCCCCCATCGTGTTCCACAGCGGCCCCGACACCCGCGGTCGTGGCTTCTCGGCACCCGCGGTCTTCGGGGAGCTGGCAGCCGCGCGTCCGGAGCTGAAGCTCGTGCTCGCCCACCTCGGCGGCGGCTCGTGGCGGGACACGCTCGCGGTGGCGGAGGCGTTCCCGAACCTCATGTACGACCTGTCGGAGATCGTGATCTGGATCGGCGCGACCGCGGGCCCGTCGGCCGCCGAGGTCGCCGAGCTCGTGCGGGCGATCGGGGTGGAGCGCGTGGTCACCGGATCCGACTTCCCCTGGTACACCTTCGCGACGACGGCGGAGGCCGTGCACGCCCTGCCCGGGTTCTCGGACGCCGAGCGCGACCTCCTGCTGGGGGAGAACGCCGCCCGTCTCCTCGGCCTCGCCTGACCCGCGCGGCGCCCGCCGCTCCCGCGTCGTCGCCGCTGCTCGCCACCGCGCATAACTCAGGCGGTCTCGGGCTCTGGGGCCGGTTCTGGCTCGGGGCGGGTGGTTCTGCCTGAGTTATGCGCAGGCTAGCGGGGGTGGGACCCGGGGCGCCGCCCGCTGCTCCGGCGTTGTCCCCATCTCGGCGTCGCCGCTGCGCCGCCGCTGCTCTGGCGTCGCCGCCGCGCCGCTGCTGCTCCGCCGCCGTGCGCATAACTCAGGCAGTTTCGGGTTCTGGGGCCGGTTCTGGCTCGGGGCGGGTGGTTCTGCCTGAGTTATGCGCAGGCTAGCGGGGGCGGATGATCGGGGGTGTCAGGCCGTGCGGAGACCGCGGGCGATGAGCAGCGGCAGGATGTCGTCGGCGAACCTGGCCATGCCGTCCTCCCACAGCGGCCACCCGAGGAGGCACCCGTCGATGCCGACGTCGGCGAGCCACTCCAGGCCGTCGGCCACCTGGGCTGCGGTCCCGATGAGCGGCACGCCGCCGTCGCCGGCCACCCAGCTGAACCGCCGGGCCGCCGTGGAGTTGTCGCCGGCGACCTCGGCCTCGACCCCCATGATGCGCAGCGCGTTGATCGCCGCGTCGTGCATCCCGTGCTCCTGCGCGTAGTGGTGGAGGAAGTCCCGTGCGTCCTGCTCGGTCGGCCCGTCCACGACATAGCCGAAGGTCCAGACCTCGAGCTCGCGCCCGTATCTCTCGCGCGCCTGCCGTCTCGCGTTCGCGACCTGGGCGGTCGCCTGCTCCCGGTCGTCGCTGAGCTTCACGTAGAGCGTGTCGGTGTTCTGCAGCGCGAACTCCAGCCCGCGGCCGGACATCGCGGCGTTCATGATCCGGGGCCGCTCCCCGAGGGGCTTCGGCATCGAGAAGGCGCCCCGCAGCGAGAAGAACTCGCCCTCGAAGTCGAACTCCTCCGTCTCGGTCCACAGGCGCTGGACGATCTCGATCCACTCGTCGGCGAGGTCGTAGCGGCGGTCGTGGGCGAGGAGGTCGGCGCCGAACATCTCCATCTCGGGGCGGTACCAGCCGGCCAGCACGTTGATGCCGGCGCGGCCGCCGGTGACATGGTCGATCGTGGCCATCTGCTTCGCGGCCATCACGGGGTGCACGACCGGCATCGACACGGTCGCGAAGATCCGTGCGCTGTGGGTGACGGCACCCACAGCGGCGGCCCAGGTGAGGGTGTCGTACGCGTCCGAGTGCGGGTTGTGCGCGCCGCCGTAGCCCTTCCATCGGGAGATCGGGACGATGGCTTCGAAGCCCATGGCCTCCGCGCGGGCGGCGATGTCCGTCACCCGCGACCAGTCCGTCGTCAGCGCCCCCGGGATGCTGGTGAAGGTGATCCCGGGGGCGAGGTTCGTGCCGAAGGTGCCCAGCTGCAGCCGGTTGCGCGTCACGGCCGCGCTCACTTGTAGACGACGTAGAGCTTGCGCACGGGCTCGACGACGGTCCAGACGCCGGTCCAGCCGAGGGGGAAGTACGCGGCGCTGCCCGCGGTGAGCTCCACCGCATCCTCGCCGTCACGCTGCACCGTCATCCTTCCCTGCAGGATGTGGACGATCTCGCCGCGCGTGAGGAACTCCCAACGCGACGTGCCGGGGTCGCTCTCCCAGATGCCGGAGATGATGGTGCGCTCGTCGTTGGCGAACTCGACCTTGCCGCGGACGATGATCTCGCCGGAGAGGGGCTCGGCGCTCGGCGGTGCGAGAGGCTTGGCCTCGAGGTCGGCGGCGTCCACGTCGGCGGGACGGATCACGTGAGTCATAATTGGATCCTAAATCCATAGAAATGGATCCGCAAGGAGGAGGCATCGTGATCGAGACGGTTCGGGGAGAGATCCCCGCCGAGGCGCTCGGGGTCACCTGCATGCACGACCACGTGCTCAGCGACTCGTCCCGCCTGCACCGCCCGGGCGCCCAGCCGGCGCCCGCGGACGATCGCGTCTCGCCGGAAACGACCGGGTACCTCCGCTGGAACGCTTTGGCCCTCGCGGACAACCTCCGCCTCGACGATCCCGACGTCGCGGTCGCCGAGCTCTCCGCGCTCCGGGCCACCCGCCAGCGCTCCCTCGTCGAGTGCTCCTCCTGGGGACTCGGTCCTGTCCACGAGGGCTTGCCGGCCGTCGCGGAGGCCGCCGGCGTCACGATCGTCGTCGCATACGGCGCCTACATCCCGCGCACCGTCCCGGCCCACATCGCGGAGCTCGATGAGGCGACCCTCGAGGAGCACTTCGTCGCCGCCCTCACCGTCGCCGTCCCCGGAACGGCATACCGCGCGGGGATGCTCGGCATCATGGGGACCACGGACGCGCTGGCCCCGCGCGAACGCGAGCAGCTGCGCGCGGCCGGTCGCGCCGCCGTGCGCACCGGTGCGGCGGTGTCGGTTCGGCTGGACGACGAGGTCTACCGCGGACTCGAGGTGCTGGAGATCCTGGGCGCCGAGGGGCTTCCGGCCGGCCGTGTCGTGTTCACGAACGCGGACGAGTACATGGATGCGGGCTACTGGGCCGACCTCGCGGCCGCCGGCGCGGTGCTCGAGATGTGCTTCGGCAGCGAGATGGTGCACGAGGGTCGTATGGACAACCCCTCGGACCGCGAGCGGCTCGCGTTCTTCCCCGCCTTCGTGGCGGCCAACCCCGAGGCGCGTCACGTGCTGGGGCAGTCGACGTGGACGAAGATGCAGCTGCGCCGCCACGGCGGCTACGGCTACGACTACCTCGCGCGCCGGATCGTCCCCGCGCTGGGGGTCGCGGGCGTCCCGGCCGAGCGGATCGAGCGGATGCTGGTGGCAGAGCCCGCGCGACTCCTCGACCGTCGGTCGTAGACGCCGTCGTCGCTCAGGGCCGTGGAGCCAGCGTGCGCCGTTGACGATCGGCACCGGGAGGGACGCGGGGGACATGGCTGGCCGGCGTGCGGTCGACGACGGGCTCGACCCGTATGCCCCCGACTGCATGCTCATCCCCGCCACCCGTGCCGTGAGCCGCGGCCGCGGTCACGCCGGCTCGGCGACGGGCTCGGCGTCGGCGCGCTCCGCGGCGAGCTCGGCGAGCATCGCCGCCTCGGCGTCGGCCTCGGTCGAGCGGCGCGGGGAGACGATGGCCACCGCGACGTACACGCCGAAGCCGATGACCGCGGCGACCAGGGTCGCCCAGCCGTCGAACTCCGCTCCCACGAGGTCGTTCGGGACGTAGAGGATGTCGTTCGGCAGGCCGTAGAGGGTCGGGGTCAGGGCGAGGAAGACCATCCGCACGACGAATCCGACCGCGATCGCGCTGAGGGCGGCCACGACGCCGGGCCGCTTCCAGAACACCCCGATGAGGAACGGCGCCGCGAGGCACGCGAGCATGAGGTCGAAGGCGAGGGTCAGCAGGATGCCGGTCTGGCTCACCTGGATCGCGAGGAACGACCCGGCGACGACGAACGGCACCATGGCGACCCGCGTCCATCGCAGCAGCGGGTCGGGGTCGGTGCCGGTGTGGCGGCGCACCGCGAAGATGTTGCGCACCGCGACCGCCGAGGTCGCGAGCATCGCGCCGGACGCGGTCGAGAAGGACGCGGCGACGATGCCCGACAGCACGAGGATCGCGATGAGAGGCGGCGCGTAGTCGCCGAGCAGCGAGTAGAGGATCGGCCCGTCGTCGACGCTGAGGCCCAGGGTCGAGCTGACGCTCAGGGCGACGATCGCGAAGGTGCTCCCGATCGCCGCGGTGAGGCCGGCGGCCCAGAAGCAGGAGCGCTGGGCGACCTTCGGGCTCCTCGCGCCGAAGACCCGCTGCATGAAGTCGATCGCGACGATGTCGCCGATCGCGAGCGAGATGAGCGTCGCCCAGTTGATCGGGGCGCCCGCGGCCGGGTCGCTCAGCTGTGCGAGGTCGAACGGCCCCATCCCCTCCGGGATGACGATGCCGTAGCTGATCGCGACCCACACGAGCAGGGTGATGGCGGCGATGACCGTGATGGTGGTCTGGATGGCGGCCGTGTAGGCGTCGGAGAAGAGACCGCCCGCGATCGTGTAGGCGAGCACGAGCGCCACGGCGATGACGACGCCCCACGCGTAGGGGATGTTCGCGAAGCGCTCGAGCAGGAACCCGCAGGCCACGAGGTTCCCGGCCAGCAGGAACGTGAACGAGACGATCATGAGGATCGAGGCGAGCACCTCGACCGGCCGGTTGTAGCGCAGACGGAAGAAGTCGCCGAGGGTGAACAGGCGCATCCCGTTCATCCGCTTCGCGAGGAACAGCCCGGTCAGGAGCAGGCAGATCGCGAGACCGATGGCGAGCGAGGCGCCCGACCAGAACCCGAACTGCGAGGTGAGGTCGGTGTTGCCCACCGTGGCGTTGGCGTCGACGGCCGCCGCCGTGAGCGAGACGGCGACGAGCGGCGCGCCGAGGCGCCGGCCGGCGACGAGATAGTTGGCGCTGTCGCCGTCGATCTTGCGGGCGACGACGATGCCGACGACCAGCACGACCAGCACGGTCAGCGCGACTCCGAGAACGATCATGTGCCCTCCCCAGGCGGTGGTGCGGATGCGGGACCGAACTTTCTATTGCTTGACAGAAAGCATCGGGACGCGCGCGTCGCCCGTGGTTTCGCGGGTGTAACGTTCCTGTGAACTCGTCCGGGCCGGGGGCGGCGCGGACCGGAGATCAGTCCAGGGCGGAGAGGATGCGCGCGCCCGTGTCGGCGGCGCGCTGCCGCACGGCGCGGTCGAGGTCGAGCACGCGCAGGGCGGCGGAGGCGATCTCGGCGGCCTTGGCATCCGTCGGGGCGATCCCGCGCTTGCGCTGCAGGATGACGTTCTCGACCAGGGCGAGCACCAGTTGCGCGCCGCCCCAGCTCTGGGCCGCGTCGATGCCGCAGGCCGCGACCAGCGTGCGGTAGGCGGTCTCGAGCTCGCTGCGGCGCTCCCGGAATGGCGCGAACTGCTCGTCCGAGACCTCGGGGAGCAGGTACAGCGCCCCGACGTTGTGGGGGCCCGAGGCGAGCAGCCGCACGTCCGAGACGCACAGCGCCCACAGGCGCGCGGCCGGCTCCTCGTCGCGGGCCAGCAGCTGCGCCGCGACGTCGAGCGAGGGCTGCACGGTGTCGAGCAGCAGCGCGAGCAGCACGTCGGCCTTTCGCGCGAAGTGGTGGTACAGCGAGGCCTGCCGGATGCCGGCGGCCTCGGCGATCGCGTGGGTGCTCGCCGACGCGTATCCGCGGGTGCAGAAGAGGTCCGCGGCGGCGGCCAGCACGTCGGCGCGGGTGCCCTGGCCGGTGGGGGAGGACCCCGAGGCGCGAGGTCTGCCCGTCCGTCCCGGTGTCATCCCCTCACCGTATCGGCCCGGGCCGGCAGCATCCGCCCACCATGACGTAACACCGGTGAAACGCGGGCGTGGTCGAATAACTGTCAACCGATAGAAAGGGCCTCGCGTGGACGGTCGAACTCAGGCGCTCGGTGATGTCGGCACGGCTCGCGCGGACGCCCGCGCCCGGGCGACGACCTCGGAGTGGATGCCGTACCTCCCGCCCGAGACGGCTCCGTTCGCCCCGGCCGATCTCGACGCCGCCGACCTGCTCTGGGCCGAGACGGTCGCCCCCGGCGGCTACACGCATCTGCGCGTGGCCCGGGGCACCCGCATCCGTCTCGCCGACCCCCTCGGCGACGCGTCGGCCGCCGTCCTCCTGTTCAACGCGGTCGAGCCGTGGGAGCGCCTCAACGTCGCCGACACGCAGAAGATCCCGTGGCAGGCCTACCTCGGCGAAGGCCACCCGCTGCTCTCCGGCGACGGCCGCGTGCTCGCGACGATCGTCGCCGACACCTCCGGCCACCACGACGCGTTCTGCGGCACGACCAGCGACGCCGCGAACATGGAGCGCTACGGGGACGCGGCCCCCGAGGGGCCCTCGCCGTCCGGGCACGGGCTGCTGCGCGTGGCCGGTGCCAAGCACGGCCTCACGACGCGGGATCTGCCGCCCGCCGTCACGTTCTTCCAGGGCGTCCGGGTCGCCGGGGACGGTGCGCTCGAATGGCTCGGCTCCGCCGGCCCCGGCACCGTCGTCGAGCTCGTCGCCGAGCTGCCGCTGATCGTGCTCATCGCCAACGTCCCCCATCCGGCGGACCCGCGGGAGGACTACGTCGTCGGGCCGCTGCGGGTCCTCGCCTGGCGCGGCCGGCCGACATCGGAGACGGATGCGCTGTTCACCGCCTCCCCCGAGCGCGAGCGCGCCTACCGCAACACCCTCGCCTACGCGGCGCTGGCCGGACTCTGACCCGACACGAGGACACCATGCACACCACCGTTCCCCCGCGTCCCGTCCACGCCCCCGGCGTCCCCCTCGACTGGTCCGAGCCCCTCGTCGACGGCGAGGTGGTCCTCGACGAGCGCGTGGCGCCCCGCGCGCCCTGGTCCGCCGTCGTCCGCGCCGGTGACGTGCTCACGATCGTGGACGTGGGGGGCAACCAGTCCGCCGACTTCCTGGTCTACGCCGCGGACGACACGCAGGAGCGCTACAGCGCCGCCGACACGATCGCCTGGCAGCGCAACGTCTACGTCCGCACCGGCACGGTGCTGCGCAGCAACCTCGGCCGCCCGCTCATGACGGTCGTGGGCAACGAGGTGGAACGGCAGGACACGATCGGCGGCGCGTGCGGCAAGGAGTCCAACACCCTCCGGTACGGCCACCACACGCTCTCCCAGCACGGCTGCCGCGAGAACTTCCTCGCCGAGGCGGCGAGGCACGGGCTGGGCGCGCGCGACCTCGTCTCGAACATCAACTGGTTCATGAACGTGCCGGTCGAGGCCGACGGGTCGCTCGGGATCGTCGACGGCATCTCGGCCCCGGGCAAGCGCGTCGCGCTGCGCGCCGATCGCGACGTCCTCGTGATCGTCTCCAACTGCCCCCAGATGAACAACCCGTGCAACGACTTCAGCTGCACCCCCTTGCGGATGCTGGTGACGCGGCGGTGAGCTTCGACACGCTGCTGGTCGCCAATCGAGGGGAGATCGCCCGCCGTGTCGTGCGCACGGCGCGGGAGCGGGGGCTGCGCACGGTCGCGGTGTACTCCGACATCGACCGTGCCGCCCCGCACGTGCGCGAGGCCGACACCGCCGTGCGGATCGGCCCGGCCCGCGCGGCGGACTCCTACCTGCGGATCGACGCCGTGCTCGAGGCGGCGGCAGCCACCGGCGCCGGCGCCGTGCACCCCGGCTACGGCTTCCTGTCCGAGAACCCGGAGGCCGCCGGCGCGGTCGAGGCCGCGGGCCTGGCGTGGGTCGGGCCGACGCCCGAGCAGCTCGAGGCGTTCGGGCTCAAGCACACCGCCCGGGCGCTGGCCGCCGCAGCCGGTGTCCCGCTGCTGCCCGGCAGCGGCGTGCTGGGCTCCGTCGAGGAGGCCGAGGCCGTCGCAGCCTCGATCGGCTACCCCGTCATGCTGAAGGCGATCGGCGGCGGAGGCGGGATCGGGATGCGCGTCTGCGCGAGTGCGGCGGATCTCCGCAGCGCCTTCGACGCCGTCGGACGCCAGGCGGCGGCGAGCTTCGCGAGCGCCGGCCTGTTCGTGGAGAAGCTCGTGCGGCCCGCGCGTCATATCGAGGTGCAGCTGCTCGGCGACGGCCGCGGCAGAGTCGCGGTCCTCGGCGACCGTGACTGCACTCTCCAACGGCGAAACCAGAAGGTCATCGAGGAGGCCCCGGCCCCGGGACTGCCCGACGAGGTCCGCCGAGGTCTCCACGAGTCCGCCGCCGCGCTCGCCGCGAGCGTCTCGTACCGTTCGGCCGGCACCGCCGAGTTCGTCTACGACCCGATCGCGCAGCAGGCGTACTTCCTCGAGGTCAATGCCCGGCTGCAGGTCGAGCACCCGGTCACGGAGGCCGTGTTCGGCATCGACCTGGTGGGCCTCATGCTCGACGTGGCCGCAGGACGGCCGCTGCCCGGGGACCTGGTCGACGCGCCGCGCCCGCCGCGCGGTCACGCGGTCGAGGCGCGCGTCTACGCGGAGGATCCGGCGCGTGGGCATGCGCCCTCGACCGGGCTCGTGACATCCGTGTCCTTCCCCGAGACCGTGCGGGTCGACACCTGGATCGAGGCGGGGACCGAGGTCACGCCGGAGTACGACCCGCTCCTGGCGAAGGTCATCGCCCACGCCGACGATCGGGACGCCGCGCTCGACCTCCTCCATGACGCGCTCGCCGAGACCCGTGTGCACGGCATCGTCACGGGTGTCGGCATGCTGCGCGAGACGACCCTCGACCCGCGCGTGCGCGAGATCCGTCACGACACCGGGACGCTGGACGGGGCGGTGGACCCCGACCCGCGCATCGACGTCGTCGAGCCCGGGCTCATGACGACCGTCCAGGATCTGCCCGGCCGGCTCGGGTACTGGCAGGTGGGTGTCCCGCCCTCGGGCCCCATGGATGCGGTGTCCCTGGCCGAGGCCAACCTCGCCGTCGGGAACGACCGCGGCGCCCCGGGCCTGGAGATGACGCTCACCGGCCCGGTCCTCCGTTTCAGCGCGCCGGCACTCGTCTGCGTCACCGGTGCCCCCGTCGCCGTCAGCCTCGACGGCCTGCCCGTCCCGCCGTGGGAGCCGATCGCCGTGCCGGCCGGCGGGGTGCTCACGATCGGCGAGGCCGCCGGTCCCGGGCTCCGGATGTACCTCGCCGTCCGCGGCGGCATCGACGTGCCCGACTACCTCGGCAGCGCATCGACCTTCACGCTGGGCGGCTTCGGCGGGCACGGCGGCCGCGCGCTCGTCGCCGGCGACGTGCTGCGGCCGCGCGACGCGGACCCCGACCGCCCGCCGGGCGGGCCCACGCCGTCCGACCGGCGCCCCCGGCTGACCTCGAGCTGGCGCATCGGCGTCACGGAAGGTCCCCACGCCGCGCCCGAGTTCTTCACGCGATCCGACATCGACGCGCTCTACCGCAGCGAGTACGAGGTGCAGGTCAACTCCGCACGCACCGGGGTGCGGCTGAGCGGGCCGCAGCCGCAGTGGGCGCGCCGCGACGGCGGCGAGGCGGGGCTGCATCCCTCCAACATCCACGACACCCCCTACGCCGTGGGCGCCCTCGACTTCACCGGCGACACCCCGATCATCCTCGGGCCGGACGGCCCCAGCCTCGGGGGCTTCGTGTGCCCGGCCGTCGTGGCCAGTGGCGAGCTGTGGAAGCTCGGTCAGCTCCGGCCCGGCGACACGGTCCGCTTCGTGCCGGTGCGCGAGGCCGAGGCGGCGGGCGCCCCGCACGCCGTCCCGCTCCTCGGACGCGGCGACGGCGACGACGGGGTGATCGCGGTCCGCGAGCCGGAGACGATCGACGACCGCATCGTCCGTCCGCGCGTCGTCTACCGCCGCGACGGCGACGACAACCTCCTCGTCGAGTTCGGCGAACAGGTGCTCGACCTCGGTCTCCGGATGCGCGTGCACGCGCTGCAGGAACGGCTCGCGGCCGCGGCGCCGGCGGGGCGTGGTCGACCTGACCCCCGGCATCCGATCGCTGCAGGTGCACACGGACGCCTCGGTCGTGCGCGCATCGCAGCTGGTCGGACTCCTGCAGGAGCTCGACGACGACCTCCCCGCCACGGGCGAGCTCGTCGTGCCCTCGCGGGAGGTGCACCTGCCGCTGTCGTGGGACGATCCGGCCACGCGGCTCGCGATCGAGCGGTACATGGCGGGCGTTCGCGACGATGCGCCGTGGACGCCGTGGAACATCGAGTTCATCCGCCGGATGAACGGACTCCCCGACGTCGAGGACGTGTACCGGACCGTGTTCGATGCGGAGTACCTGGTGCTCGGTCTCGGCGACGTCTATCTCGGCGCCCCGGTGGCGACGCCCCTCGACCCGCGTCACCGGCTCGTCACCACCAAGTACAACCCGGCCCGGACCTGGACCGCCGAGAACTCGGTCGGCATCGGCGGCGCGTACCTCTGCATCTACGGGATGGAAGGCCCCGGGGGCTACCAGTTCGTCGGGCGCACCGTGCAGGTCTGGAACCGCTTCCGCCGCGGCGGCCTGTTCGAGGAGCACCCCTGGGCGCTGCGGTTCTTCGACCGCATCCGCTGGTACCCGGTCTCGGCCGAGGAGCTCCTGGAGCTGCGGGCCGAGACGGCGGCGGGCCGGGGCGGTTTCCGCACGATCCCGGGCAGCTTCGCGCTCGCGGACCACGAACGCTTCCTCGCCGAGAACGCCCCCTCGATCGCGGCCTTCCAGGAGCGGCAGCGAGCCGCCTTCGACGCCGAGCGGGAGAGGTGGCGGGCATCCGGGGAGTTCGACCGCCCGCAGGTGATGGATGCGGCTCCGGTCGCGGCCGCGGAGGTCCCGCTGCCCCCGGGAACGGTGCCCGTGCGCGCCCCGTTCGCGGCCTCCGTCTGGAGGGTGGCCGCGGCCGCGGGCGACGCCCTGGGGAAGGGCACGGCGGTCGTCGTTCTGGAGGCCATGAAGATGGAGACCACGATCGTCGCCCCCGAGACCGGCATCGTGCAGCAGGTGCTCGTGCGTCCCGGCGAGCGCGTCGCCGCAGGCCAGGTGCTCGCCATCCTCGCCCCGGGAGCCCCCGGACCCGAGACACAGGAGGAAGGATGCCCATGAGCGCTGTCACCCGCGTGCGCGACGCGTACGCCCGAAACGCCGAGGTGGACCGGCCGGAGGCGTGGATCTCGCTCCGGCCCGAGTCGGACGTGCTCGCCGAGGCGGCCGACATCGATCGCCGCGCGGCGCGGGGTGAGCGGCTGCCGCTGGCCGGACGGGTCGTGGCCGTCAAGGACAACATCGACGTGGCGGGACTTCCGACGACCGCCGGAAGTCCCGCGTACGCGTACGAGCCCGCGGTCGACTCTCCCGCCGTGGCACGACTGCGCGCGGCCGGAGCGGTCGTGATGGGCAAGACGAACCTCGATCAGTTCGCGACGGGGCTCGTGGGAACCCGCAGCCCCTACGGCGCCGTCCGCGGCGCCTGGGACCCGCGGCGGATCTCGGGCGGCTCCAGCTCCGGCTCCGCGGTGATGACGGCGCTCGGTGTCGTGGACATCGCCCTCGGCACCGACACCGCGGGCTCCGGCCGCGTGCCGGCCGCGCTCAACGGCATCGTCGGGGTGAAGCCGACGATCGGCCTCGTTCCGACGACGGGCGTCGTGCCTGCCTGCCGGACGCTGGACTGCGTCACGGTCTTCGCCCGAGACCTGCCGCGAGCGCGCGAGGCGATCGAGATCATGTCCGGACCGGACGGGGTGGACCCGCTCTGCCGGATCGACGCCCCGACGCCTCCGCTCTCCGCGCGTCCGGTCGTGGCCGTGCCGACACCCGAGCACCTGGACGGACTCGCGCCCGGGTGGGCGGAGGCGTTCGCCGGAGTCGTCGAGCGCCTCGCGGCCTCCGGAGTCGAGATCGTCGAGGTCGACATCGCCCCGCTCCTCGACGCGGCGTCCCTCCTCTACGGCGGGGCCTTCGTCGCCGAGCGCACGGCCGCCGTGGGCGATTTCATCGCCGGCCATCCCGAGCTGGTGGGGACCCAGATCGACGAGACGGTCGCCCGGATCGTGCTGGCCGGCGGGACCGCCACCGCCGCGGAGTACTTCCGTGACCGCGAGCGGCTCGAGCGGCTCGGACTCGAGGGCCTGGGCCGGCTCGCCGGGACCGTGGCGCTCCTGACGCCGACGACGACGTGGCATCCCACGCTGGACGAGGTCGCGGCCGATCCGGTCGGGGCGAACACCCGGATGGGCCGGTTCACCAACTTCGCCAATCTCCTCGATCGCAGCGCGCTCGCCGTGCCCGCCGGCGTCGTCGACGGTCTTCCCTTCGGCGTCATGCTCACCGGTGCCCCCTTCGCCGATCGTGCGCTGGCGCAGCTGGCCGAACGCATCGGGGCGGCATCCGTCGATCTGCTCGTGGTCGGCGCCCATCTGCGGGGTGAGCCGCTGAACCACCAGCTCGTGGCCGCGGGCGGCTCCTACGTCGCGGATGTCGAGACCTCGCCCGACTACCGCCTGTACGCGCTCGCGACGACCCCGGCCAAGCCCGGCCTCGTACGGGTCGATGCGGGCGGAGCCGCGATCGCGGGGGAGGTGTGGCGGCTCTCCGCCGCCGGCTTCGGACGCTTCGTCGCAAGCCTGCCGGAGCCGATGGGCGTCGGCGTGGCACGGCTGTCCGACGGTCGACGCGTCTCGGGGTTCCTGTGCGAGGCGGTTGCGCTGCAGGGGGCGGAGGACATCACGGCGCACGGTGGCTGGCGGTCCTATCGGAAGGCCGTCGGGTGACGGCTCCGGGCGCGGTGCGCTCGGCCGTCCGCGAGCACTCGGAGTCGCCGGCGCTCGCGGTGGACGGACGCCCGCGCGCGCTCGTGCCGATGGTGGTCGGGTACGAACCGATCGCCGAGGCCGTGTCCGTGGCCGGCGGCAGCAGGTTTCGCTATCTGCTCGAGCCCGTCACGGCCGTCGCGGTCGTCTTCGACCGGGGGTGGATCCTCGTGGACGGCGGCTTCGACCCGCGCCGGGTGCGGGATGCCGCCGCGCGGGTGGCCGGATTCGATTACGAGAACTACACCCCGATCGTCCCGCCCGGGGACCCCCTGACCGATCAGGCGGCCGAGGCGGGGCTCGAGTGGAGCGAGCTGGCCGCCGCTGTCGTGACGCATGCGCACTTCGACCACACGGGTGCCGCGCGCCTGCTCCGTCCCGATCAGCCGCTGCTGCTGCAACGCCGCGAGTGGGAGCACGTGCGGGACACGGACGACGCGCGGTCGCACTTCCTCTTCCGCGACGATCTCGACCGGCCGGGTCTGACGCTCGTCCTGCTCGACGGTGACACGCAGCTGGCGTCCGGGCTCGGGGTCATCGACACCCGGGGGCATACGCCCGGCCACCAGTCGGTGGTCGTCGAGCTGCCGGGGCGCACCGTCGTGCTCGCGGGAGATGCGGCGGACCTGCGGGTCAACGTCGCGGCCTGCCGGCCCTGCGGGTCCGTCGTCGGCCCGGACGGATCGGCGGAAGCCGATCGGGCGATCCGTCGGCTCGCGGAGCTCGATGCGCTGCCGGACGTGGAGGTGTGGCCGGCTCACGACCCGGACTGGGAGCCGTGGCGGCGGATCATCGACTCCCGCGGCTGATCGCCGCATCCTCTCTCCTGACCGCGAGACCAGTCTGCGCCGCCGAGACCGGTGGGTTCATCGCCGGTCTCGGCGCGCGGGACTGGTCTCGCGGTAAAACGGAGGGGGAGGGGGTCAGTCGTCGGTGACGGTCACCGTCACGTCGATGTTGCCGCGGGTCGCGTTCGAGTAGGGGCACACCTGGTGCGCCGCGTCGGCGAGGGCCTGCGCCTGCTCGTGCGGGAGGTCGGGGATGACGACCTCGAGCTCGACGGCCAGCCCGAACCCGCCCTCGCCGTTCGAGCCGATGCCCACGCGCGCGCCCACGCTCGTGTCGTGCACCGGCGTCTTCTGCTGGCGCGCGACGGCGAGCAGCGCGCTGTGGAAGCATGCGGCGTAGCCCGCCGCGAAGAGCAGCTCCGGGTTGAGCGCGCCGCCGGCGCCGCCCATCTCCTTGGGGACGCGCACGTCCGTGTCGAGCTGTCCGTCGCGCGTGGCGACGTGTCCGTTGCGGCCGTCGCCGGTCGCGAGTGCTTCCGCGGTGTAGAGGATGTCCATGGTGTGTCCTTTCATCAGGCGGATGCGGCGAGGCTCGCCGCATCCCGGTCGTTCGCGTCCTGCATCGCGCCGGTGACGCGTCGCAGGACGGCGAGCAGCTCGTGCGCGCCCTCGACGGAGAGGCCGAGGCATTCCCCGAGCGCCGCGGGGATGCCGGAGAGCTCGCCGCGCAGCGCCTCTCCCCGTTCGGTGAGCGAGACCCGGACCACGCGTGCGTCGGCCTGCTCGCGTGCGCGGGAGACGAGGCCGGCCGCCTCCATGCGGCGCAGCAGCGGGGAGAGGGTGCCCGAGTCGAGCGCGAGGTCGTCGCCGAGCTCGCCCACCGTGAGCGGCCCGCGATCCCACAGCGCGACCAGGACGAGGTACTGCGGATAGGTGAGGTCCCAGTCGGCGAGCAGGCGGCGGTAGGCCTGCGTGGTGGCGCGGCTGGCCGAGTACAGCGAGAAGCACAGCATCTGCTCGAGGGCGCTCATGGAAGAAGCATTGCACACAATTTAATTGCGCACAACAGAACTCGAGAGCGCGGCGCGCTCGCCGCCGCGCGTCCCCTCGTGACGCCGCATGACGCCGCATGAACGCGTGTTGCGCCGGCGCATGACGTCGTGGGTCGCAGCCGCGAGGCTCGCATCGTGGCGCACCTCATCGATCCGGACACGCTCGCCGCGGCGGTGGCCGCGGGGGCGCGTGTCCGGCTGCTCGACGTGCGCTGGCGCCTCGATGTGCCGGAGGGGCGTCCCGCCTACCTCGACGGGCACCTTCCCGGAGCCGTCTACGTCGACCTCGAACGCGAGCTGTCCACGCCCGGTCATCCGGAGGAGGGGCGGCATCCGCTGCCGTCCGCGGCGACCCTGGCGCGCAGCATCCGCCGTTGGGGGGTGGATGAGGGCGACCTCGTCGTGGCGTACGACGACAACGACGGCGTCGCCGCCGCGCGGCTGTGGTGGCTGCTGCGACGGCGAGGGCTCGAGGTGCGCGTGCTCGACGGGGGCCTCGGGGCATGGATCGCCGCGGGCGGGCTGCTCGAGTCCGGCGATGTGCTGCCCGTGCCGGGATCGGCGGTGCTCCGGGATGCGGATCCGGGCGTCGCGAGCATCGACGACGCCGCACAGGCCGCCGTCGCCGGCCGGCTCGTCGATGTGCGCGGGCCGCAGCACTATCGGGGCACGACGGCCGGCAGCGATCCCGCGGCCGGTCACATCCCCGGTGCCGTCAACGTGCCGACGCTGTCCCACGTCGATCGCTCGGGCCGGCTACGGCCACCCGAGCAGATCCGCCGGACCTTCTCCTCGGCGGTACAGGATGTGTCCACGGGCCTCGTCCTGTACTGCAGCTCCGGCATCGCCTCCGCCCACTCCGCCCTCGCCCTGGCGCACAGCGGGATCGAGGCGCGGGTCTTCCCCGGCTCGTGGAGCAGGTGGTCGCGGGCGCGCGACCGGCCCGTCGCCTCGGGGCCGCGCCCGTGGGGGGATGTCGGCGCTCGCTGAGCCGCTACGACGGTCGGTCCGCCGCGATCCGCGCGATCCGCACGACCTCGCCCAGTGCCGGCATGAGCTGCGTCGCCATGAGCTCGTAGCTCTCCCAGCCGCGGCGGTACGGGTCGATCACGTCGTCCTCCGCCGGGTCGAGCGGCGGCTCGACCTCGCTGCGCAGCCCGGCCAGGGACGCGAGCAGCGCCCGCAGCCGCTCGCGGGGGACCTCGCCCGCCGCATCGGCGATGCGCCGCGCCTCCGCATCCGGGACGTACGCGGCCAGGCGCGCGAACTCGCGCGCCGTGAACGCCGATCGCACCTTGGCGGGCGCGAGCTCCACGACCTCGCGCCGGTGCTCCCTGGCCATCGCGAGCACGAGGTCGGGGGAGGAGAGATGGGACTCCGTGAGCCAGCGGGCGCGGTGCGCCTCGACCGCCTCGGACGAGATGCCGTACTGCCGGGCGAGCCGGGCGGCGTCGTGCTCCATCGGGTGGTCGATCAACGCGCGCGCGCCCGCGCTCGCGACGCCGATCCCCGGCAGCTCGGCGGCCAGGACGACCTCCGCGAACGGAGAACGGCAGACGTTGCCGGTGCAGACGGTGAGGATCTCGAACAACGTGGACTCCGAGGTCGGGGGTGCCCGGTAGCCTGGGCAGCGTGAGCGAGTCTATCGACGCCTCGACGGCGGACGGCGCGGCGACGCCCGACGCCGAGCCCGGAGACGCGCGCGACGCGGCTGCGCGCCGGCCTCGCCGCGGCCGTCCGAGCCGCCCGCGGGAGTGGCGCACCGGCGGCGCCTCGGTGCAGCAGTGGAGCTGGCTGCTGGTGGGCTGGGCGGTCGTGGCCCTCGGCGCCGGCGTGCTCGTCGCCACCGCGTCGACCGAGTTCATCGGCGGGGTCCTCGGCGGCTGGATCGGCACCGTCGCGCTGTGGGTCTCGATGCTCGTGCCGGCGATCGCCGCGCTGCGTCTGTCGGTGCCCCGCGGGCTCTTCCGCTTCCGGCCCGTCGACCTGCTCTTCGGGATCGTGCTCGGGCTCATCCTCCGCGCGGTCGCCGGATGGCTGAGCCAGGCGGCGACCGGCCGATCGGTGTGGCCGTCGTTCCCGACGGCCGACGGGCGGCTGCCGGGAGGATGGTGGTTCGAGGATCTCCTGGTCCCCACCGTGGTGGGCCCGGTGGTCGAAGAGCTGTTCTTCCACGCGCTGCTCCTGGTGGCGCTGTTCACCGCGTTCCGCCGTCTGACCGAGCTCCGTCCGGTCGCCGGCGCCGGCGCGGCGCTCGTGTCCACGGGCCTGTTCCTCCTGCTGCACCAGCTCACCGGGTCGCTCGCCCCGACGTGGGACGCAGCCGTCTCGATCGGCCTGGTCGGCCTCACGGGCGCTCTGCTGGTCCTGCTCACGGGACGGTTCTGGGCGGCGCTCCTCCTGCACGTCGTCTTCAACGGCTCGTTCGTGGCGCTCGCGCTCGTGGGCACGCTGACGGGCGTCGGCGCCGGCTCGGTGGGGTTGTCCTGAGCGCGCGGGTCATGGCAGTCACAGTGGAGTCGGTGCTCCCGCGTGGTCGGGTGATACTCGCCCGATGATCGACTCCGCCAACGTACTGGCGGCGGCGGAACGGATCGTGGCGGCGTTCGTCGCGCCCGGACACGCGCTCGCCGCCTCGGACGCCGACCGGCTCGCCGTCGCCGCGCCGCCCTCGCCCGCCGCGATGCCGGCCGGTGCTCGAGCGGTGACCCATACCGCGATGATCCTCGCGCGACTCCACACCGGCCGGCGCGAGGCCGCGCTCGAGCTGGCCGAGGCGGTCGCCGAGCGGGCGGACGCCGATGACCCCGGAGTCGCCGCGCTCCAGCGCAGCGGTCTGTACGCCGCGATCTCCGAGGCCTACGCCACCGCCGGTCTGGCTCGACCCGGCTTCTCCTCCGCGCGGCGCGCGGTGGCCGCGGCGGAGGCGGCCGGCGATGACGCCGCCCGCTTCCGCGCCGCATCCCTCGCCTGCGTGTGCGCCGTGCTGAACGGCGACTACGCCGCGGCGGGTCGCGAGGCCGAGACGGCTCGCGCGGTGGCGGAGGAGCGGGCGTGGATCCCCTCGTTCGCGGCCTATCCGCTGCTGCTGGGCGAGGCCCTCCTCGCCTCCGCCGAGCTTCGGCCGGACCGGCTCGCCGAGATCGCCGCCTGCCTGCGCCTGCGCCCCTCGGATGCGCGCTGGAGCTCGACGGCGGATGCGGTCGAGGCGATGGTCGCGCTCGTCGACGGCGACCCGGGCGCCGCCATCGCGCTGGCCACGCGGGTGACCGGCGGTGCCGAGGACATCGCCGTGCTCCCGATGATCCGCGGTTTCGCGCTGGGCATCCTCGCCGACGCGTTGCTGGTGCGCGGTGAGCCCGAGCGGGTGCTCACGGTCCTGCACGGGGTGCCCTCGCCGCCCGGGCACGCGCTGTGCTTCGACATGCAGCGCGCCTCGGCCCACCTCGCGTGCGACGACCCGCTCTCGGCGCTGCGCGCGACGAGCGGGTGCGTCTCCCTGGGCGCGGGCCACGCGCTTCGCACGCTCGCGCCGGTCCTGCTCCGCCGTGCGCTCGCGCACCGGCGGCTCGGCGACACGGCGGTGGCGGAGTCGGAGTTCGAGGATGCGTTCCGCATGATCGCCGACTCCGGCTCGGCGCTGCCGTTGCTGACCCTGCCGGGAAAGGACCTCGCGCAATTCCTCGCCGGGCTCGCCGAGCGGCGGCCGGAGCTCGTCTCCGCGATCGCCGACGTCCGCGCGCGATTCGAGCGGCTCCCCGTCCTGGTGGCGCGGCGAAGGCCCGCGCTCCCCGCCTTCACGCGCCGTGAGTCGGAGCTGGTGTGGGGGCTGCGCCTCGGGTCCTCCGTCGCCGAGCTCGCGCAGGGCGCGTTCCTGTCCATCAACACGATCAAGACGCAGCTGCGAACGCTGTACCTGAAGCTCGGTGTGCGCTCGCGAACGGATGCGGTCGAGCTGCTGGAGCGCGCCGGCTACTTCGACCGGATGCCGCCGCCCCCCGACGGCTCTCGTCCGGGGTGAGGGTCAGGCCTTCGCGGCGGCACGGGTCAGGAGCAGGTACACGGCCGCGGTCCACGTGTAGGCGCGGTCGCGGAGCCCTTCGCCCGTGAGCGCGTCGAAGTTCTCGGCGAAGCCGGATGTCTCGCACAGGCGCCGGAACCTCGCGCTCACCTCGTCCGCGAGGTCCCCATGGCCGGACCGCCGGAGGCCGTCCTCGATCAGCAGCGTGGCGGGTGCCCAGATCGGGCCCCGCCAGTAGCCGTCGGACTCGTAGTGGCCGGAGTCCACCCGTTCCGTGGCCGGTCCCCAGTCGGTCAGGAACTCGCGGACCCGGTCCGCGAGGACGGCGGAGACCTCGGCGCCGAGCAGATCCCCGGCCGCGATCGGCATGACCGAGAGCAGGCTCGTCCGGGTGCTCTCACCGCCGTCGACGCCGCGGGCGACGAAGCCGTCGCCCGTCCACAGCTCCGCCATGAGCGCCTCGTGGACGGCTCGCCGCTCGTCGAGCCAGGGGTCGGGGTCCTCGCCGAGCTCCGCGGCGAGCTCGGCGAGAACGTCCAGCTGCTGGAGGAGGAACGCGGCGAGGTCAGGGGCCGCCACGACGCGATCCCGGTCGAAGAGCGTCGAGTTGTCCCATCCGCTGTCGTTGCCGTGCTGATAGAAGGGCAGGATGCGGCCGGGTGCCCGTCGGCGGTCCAGCCAGAAGCGCGTCCACGACGCCATCCGCTCGTAGACGTCCCGCGTCTGCGCGGCGGGGACGGCACCGTCGGCGCGCAGCCGCCGCAGCGCCCAGCCGTGGATGGGCGGCTTCACGAAGTTGAAGAGCCGCTCCGAGTGCGCGATCGAGTCCGGCAGCGCGCCGGAGGCATCCTGGTGGTCGAAGGGGGCGAGGAACTGGTCGAGGGCCGCGCCGGGGAGCCCCGGCGCGAGGGCCAGGGCGGTGAAGCAGTGGTCCCAGCTCCACACCTTGTCCATCCAGTGCTTGGACATCAGCACGGACTCGCGGCCGAGGAAGCCCGCGGCCGACACGGTGGCCGACCACAGCACGTAGGCGGCGAGGGTGGCCGCGGGGGCGTCGCCGCCGGAGCGCCAGGGAGCGATCGCGTCCGCGTACGCGGCGAACTCCGCCGCGACGTCCGCGGCGGCGGCATCGAACGACGCGGCGTCGGCGTAGGGGGCGCGAGCCGTGCCCATCTCCTCGAGCACGATCTCCCACCCGGACGACTCGCTCGCGCCCGTGACGGTCACGGCCCGGTCGGCGGCCCCGAGCGCTTCCGTCCCGGTGGTCTCGCTCGCGCCCGCCAGCACGGTCACGCGATACCGGCAGCCCGTCTCGTACGAGGTCAGCACGGTGCTCCCGTCCTGCGGGTCGCGCAGCAGGTAGGCGCCGGTGAACGGGGTCAGCTCGGCGGCGGGATCCGCGAGCCGGATGCCGGTGCCCGCGCTCCCGCGCAGGCGGATCGCATCGATCCGCTCGAACACCGCCTCGATCGCGCCGTCGTCCTCGAGCTCCCAGCGCAGCACCGCCGGATCGACGACGACGGCCGACGCCGCCCGCTCGCCCGCACGCAGCGGGACGAGCGCGAGCACGGCGTGCATCCCCGTGCGGTGAGAGACGAGGTGGATGTCGTCGCGCACCTCGTGCGCCGCTGCGACGGGCGACAGGTTCAGCCACGCGCCGCGTCGGCTGAACGGGATCTGGCGGATGTCGAAGCGCATGTGGCGGACATCGGGGGAGGGGGTGGTGCTCGTCATCGAGGGCTCCGTGGATCGTGATCGAGTCGACACTTGCAGTCGCGGTGGCTCCACTGTACTGTCGAACCGGTTCGAAATCGAACCGGTTCGACAGTGGGGATCGCTGCCTCGGACCCCGCAGCGAGACGACGGAGTGCGCACATGGTGAACATCGGCGACGTGGCCCGCGCGGCCGGCGTCTCGCGCAGCACCGCCTCCTACGCGCTCTCGGGCAAGCGCACGATCTCGGCGGACGTGCGCCAGCGGGTGGCCGACGCCGTCGAGCGTCTCGGCTACACCCCGAACGCGGGGGCGCGGGCGCTCGCGACCTCCCGCACGAACGTGCTGGCGCTGCTCGGCCAGTTCTACGAGGACGAGTTCGCGCCCGCCATGCTCCAGTACATCCTGGGCGTCACCAACCGTGCGCGGGCGCTCGGCTACGACACGCTGCTCGTCTCGGAGGAGGACGGCGTGGCGGCGCTGCGGCGCATCGCCGACTCGCGCATGGCGGACGGCTTCGTGCTCCTCAACGTCGCCGAGCACGACGAACGACTCGGCGTTCTCCGTGCGGTCCCGCAGCCCGCCGCGCTCATCGGCTTGCCCGCCGACCCCTCCGACGTCGACGTGTTCGACCTCGACTTCGTCGCCGCCGGGCGGCTCATGGTCGAGCGCCTGCACGCCCTCGGCCATCGTGAGCTCATCCTCGTCTCGCAGCCCGAGCACGTGGTCGAGCGCGGCGGCGCCTACGTCTGGCGCCTCGCGGACGCGGCCGCCGCGCGCGCGGACGAGCTCGGCATCGTGCTCCACCGCGCCTTCGGCGCCTCCCGCCAGCCCGAGATCGGGCGCGACCTCGCGCTCCTGCTCGACGCCCACCCCGGCGCCACGGGTCTCCTCCTCAACAACGAGGCGGCGGCCGCGGCGCTGCCGAGCGTCCTGCAGTCGCGGGGACTCGGCTCGCCCGCCGACATGTCGGTCATCGGCCGATACTCCGACGACTTCGCCCGCACGTTCTCGCTTCCCTACTCCGCCATCGACAGCGCCGCCGACGAGCTCGGACGCCGCGCGGTGGAGCACCTCGTCTCCCGCATCACCGCGGCACCACGGATGCGGACACCCACGTCGTCGACCTGATCGCGCCCATCATCGACGACCGCGGCTCCATCGCCGCGCCACCCCGCACCTGACACCAGGAGACCCGCAGGACGGGTCGCGTTCAAGGAGGAACTCATGATCATCAGCAAGCTCCGCGCACCGCTCGCGGTCGCGGTCGCCGTCGTCGCGGTGGGCGCGCTCGCCGGCTGCTCCGGCTCGAGCACCGGCGGCTCGTCGGATGCGGCGGGCGGCACCTACACGTGGTGGGACCCGTACCCGCAGCACGCCGACGGCTCAGACTGGGCCAACCGTGTGCAGGCGTGCGGCACCGAGGCGGGCGTCACGATCCAGCGCACCGCCTACGACACCACCGCGCTCACCAACCAGGCGCTGCTCTCGGCGCAGGAGGGCACCTCGCCCGACATCATCCTGCTCGACAACCCGGCCGTCTCCACGCTCGCCTCCACCGGGATGCTCACCACGACGACGGACCTCGGCCTCGACACATCGAGCATCGACGCCAACCTGCTCGCGGCCGGTCAGCTCGACGGGCAGACCTACGGCATCCCGATCGGCGCGAACACGCTCGCGCTCTACTACAACGCGGATGTGCTGCAGGCCGCGGGGGTGGACCCGGCATCCATCACCGACTGGAGCACGCTCACGGATGCGCTCGCGAAGGTCAGCGCCACCGGCAGCAAGGGGATCACGTTCGCCGGCATCGGCACCGAGGAGGGGTCCTTCCAGTTCCTCCCCTGGTTCTGGGGCGCAGGAGCCGACCTCACCCAGCTCGACTCCTCGCAGGCGGTCCAGGCGCTGACGCTGTGGACCGACTGGGTGAAGAAGGGCTACGCGCCGCAGTCCGTCATCAGCAACTCGCAGAACACGAGCTGGGAGGAGTTCCTCACGGGGAAGTTCGGCTTCGCGGAGAACGGCACCTGGCAGGTCGACAGCGCCGCCTCGCAGTCGTTCAAGACGGGCGTGATCGTGCTGCCCGGCATGAACGGAGGAGCCGCGCCGGCACCGACCGGGGGTGAGTTCATCGTCGCTCCGGTCCAGAAGGACACGGCCCGCTACGAGGTCACCAAGAAGATCATCGACTGCATGACGACCACCGACGGCTTCGTCAAGACCGCCGACACGTTCGCGTACTACATCCCGCCCACCGAGGCGGGGCAGAAGCAGCTGCTGCAGGAGCACCCCGACCTCTCGACCTGGGTCACGGCGGTGCAGTCGGCCAAGGGGCGCACGAGCGACAACCTCGGCACCACGTACCCGCTGATCTCCGAGCAGCTGTGGACCGCGATCCAGAGCTCGCTCTCGGGCGCCTCGTCGCCGCAGGACGCGCTCACCGCCGCGCAGAAGGCGGCGGCCGCGGCCACGAGCAAGTGACGGCCCGTCCGGGGCGGACCGTGCGTCCGCCCCGGGCACCTCGAAGGAACAGGACATGACGATCTCCACGACACGCACCGGCGCCCCGCCGACCGACACGGTGGCGGTGACGGTCCCGGCGCACCGGCGCCGGCACCGCTCCGGGGGCGTGAACGGCTCGGGCTGGATCGCGCTCGGCTTCGCGGCGCCCCTGCTCGCCTACCTCATCGCGTTCTACGCCTACCCGCTGATCCGCAGCATCGACCTCAGCATCCACGACTACACGGTCCGTGCCTTCGTGCAGGGGGACGCCGCGTTCGTCGGGCTGAAGAACTACGTCGAGGTCGTGACCGCGCCGCTGTTCGGGCAGGCGATGGTGAACACCGCGGTGTTCGTCCTCTGCTCGCTCGTCTTCCAGTACGCGATCGGCCTCGCCCTCGCGGTCTTCTTCCGCGGCAGCTTCCGGCTGAACGGTGTGCTGCGCGCCCTCTTCCTCGTGCCCTGGCTGCTGCCGCTCATCGTCTCCGGATCCACCTGGTCCTGGATGCTCAACAGCGACAACGGCGTCGTCAACGCCTTCCTGCAGGCGACGGGGCTGGGGTCGGTGAACTGGCTGACCTCGCCCGACACCGCCATGGTCGCGGTCGTCATCGCGAACATCTGGCTCGGCATCCCCTTCAACCTCGTGATCCTGTACTCGGGGCTGCAGAACATCCCCGGCGACCTCTACGAGGCGGCGAGCCTGGACGGCGCCGGCGCCTGGCGCCAGTTCTGGAGCATCACGTTCCCGCTGCTGCGCCCGGTCTCCGCCATCACCCTCCTGCTCGGCCTCGTCTACACGCTCAAGGTCGTCGACATCATCTGGATCATGTCGAAGGGCGGCCCCGCCAACGCGACCACGACGCTCGCCGTCTGGTCCTACCGCGAGGCCTTCGGCACGGGCCAGCCCGACCTGTCGCCCGCTGCCGCGGTCGGCAACATCCTCATCGTCATCGCGCTGGTCTTCGGGTTCCTCTACCTGCGGGTCCAGCGCCGCCAGGAGAACTCATGACCGCCCGCCGCGCCTGGTGGAAGACGGCACTCGGCATCGTCTTCACCGCTCTCATGCTCTTCCCCGTCTACTGGATGCTCAACGTCTCCTTCACCAAGACGGGCGACCTGCGGCTGAGCCCGCCGCACCTCTTCCCGGTCGACCCCACGTTCGAGGGCTATGCCGCCGTGCTCAGCGAGCAGCTGCCCAACCTCGGCACGAGCCTGGCGATCGGACTCGGATGCGTCGTCCTGACGGTCGTGATCGCCGCGCCCGCCGCGTACGCCATGTCCCTGCTGAACCTGCGCGGCGGTCGCACGCTGAACTTCCTCCTGCTGGTCGCGCAGATGATCCCCGGCGTCGTCATGGCGATGGGCTTCTACGCGATCTACGTGCGGATCGGCCTGCTCAACAGCGTCGCCGGGCTCATCATCGCCGACTCGACGGTCGCGGTGCCCTTCGGCGTGCTGCTGTTCACCGCGTTCATGTCGGGCCTTCCGCGCGAGCTGCTCCAGGCGGCGCGGATCGACGGCGCAGGGGCGTGGCGCACCTTCACCTCGGTCGTCCTGCCGCTCAGCCGCAACTCCGTGCTCACGGTCGCGCTGTTCGCGTTCCTCTGGGCCTGGTCCGACTTCGTCTTCGCCTCCACGCTCGCCCGGAACTCGCCGCTCAAGCCCATCACGCTCGGGATCTACAACTACATCGGCAACAACACGACCCAGTGGAACGCGATCATGGCCACGGCGGTCGTCGCCTCGATCCCCGCCGCGGTCCTGCTCGTGGTCGCGCAGCGCTACGTCGCCGCGGGCGTCACCGCCGGCGCGGTCAAGGACTGACCCGTGACGACGTGCTCGGATCCCGTGGTCGCGGCGGCCTCCGCGACGGCGGCTCCCGTCGTGCCCGGCCACGGCGCCCGTCGTGGCGCCGCGGTCGGCGACGTGTCCCTCGACCCCTCGGGGTTCTGGGGCCTCCGTCAACAGGTGAACGCCGCCGCCACGCTGTCGCACTGCCGCGAGTGGATGGAGCGGCTGGGCTGGATCGACACCTTCGATCGTGTCGCGCGGGGCGAGGTGATCCGCGACCGTCCCGGCTGGCAGTTCTCCGACTCGGAGGTCTACAAGCTGCTGGAGGCCATGGCGTGGGAGCTCGGGCGCTCCCCGGATCCGGCGCTTGCGGCCGCCTTCGACGAGCTCGTCGCCCGGGTGGGAGCCGCCCAGGACGCCGACGGGTACCTCGCGACGGCTTTCGGGCACGCGGGGCTGCCGCCGAGGTATTCCGACATGGGCATGGGGCATGAGCTGTACAACATGGGGCATCTGCTGCAGGCGGCGGTCGCGCGGGTGCGCACGGGCCACGGGACGGATGCGCTGGTCGACATCGCGCGCCGCGCCGCCGACCACATCTGCGAAGAGTTCGGGGTGGAGGGGCGGCAGAGCGTCTGCGGTCACCCCGAGATAGAGGTGGCGCTCGCCGAGGCGGGGCGCGCGCTCGGCGAGCGTCGCTACACCGAGCAGGCCCGGCTGTTCGTGGAGCGGCGGGGCCACGGCACGCTGCCGGTGCCCCCGCTGCAGTCGCCGGAGTACTTCCAGGACGACGTCCCGGTGAGGCAGGCGCGCGTGCTGCGCGGGCACGCCGTGCGGGCGCTGTACCTGTCCGCCGGGGCGGTCGACGTCGCGGTGGACACGGGCGACAGCGACCTGCTCGCGGCCGTGACGCGGCAGTGGGAGCGGACCGTGTCCCGCCGCACGTACCTGACCGGCGGGATGGGATCGCGCCACCAGGACGAGGGGTTCGGCGAGGACTGGGAGCTGCCGGCCGATCGCGCCTACTGCGAGACGTGCGCCGGCGTCGCCTCCGTCATGCTCGCCTGGCGGCTCTTCCTCGCGACGGGCGAGGTCCGCTACGCGGACCTGATCGAGCGCACCCTGTTCAACGTCGTGGCGGCCTCGCCGAGCCTCGACGGGAGGGCGTTCTTCTACGCCAACCCGCTCCATCAGCGCGAGGCGCCCGAGCATGCGATCGACGGCGTCAACACGCGCGCCGAGGGCGGCGTGCGCGCGCCCTGGTTCGAGGTCTCGTGCTGCCCCACCAACGTCGCCCGCACGCTCGCCTCATGGGGCGCCTACGTCGCCGCCGCCGACGAGGAGGGCGTTGCGCTCCTGCAGTACGCGTCCGGCCGGGTGCGCATCGGCGGCTTCGTGCTCGAGGTCCGGACCCGCTATCCGGATGACGGACGCATCCGCGTCCGTGTCCTGGAGGCGCCCGCGGGCAGCACCCGCCTCCGGCTGCGGGTGCCCTCCTGGGCCCAGGGGTCGACCCTGGTCGATCCCACCGGGGCGGTGCGCGTCGTCCCGCCGGGCTGGGCCGACGTGCGGCGGGCCTTCTCGGCGGGGGACGAGCTCGTGCTCGAGCTGCCGCTCGCCCCTCGGCTGAGCTGGCCAGACCCGCGCATCGACGCGGTGCGGGGCGCGGTCGCGGTGGAACGGGGCCCGCTCGTGCTGTGCCTCGAGTCCGTCGACCTGCCCGCGGACGTCGACCTCGCCGACATCCGCGTCCTCCGCGGCGCCGCTCCGATCGCAGCGCCCGCGGGAGCGGTGATCGCCGGAGCCGTGGCGCCGGCGCCGGATCGCGCCGGCGTGCCCTACGGTGCGGCGGTGGATGCCGCATCCGCCCGTCCGTGCGAGCTGACGCTCGTGCCCTACCACCGGTGGGCGGAACGCGGGCCATCGACCATGCGGGTCTTCCTGCCGCTTTCCGAGGGAGAATGAAGCCGTGCGGATTGCAGTGACGGGATCATCGGGGAAGCTCGGCACGGTCGTGGTGCGGGAGCTGCGCGCCGCAGGCCACGAGGTGGTCGGGCTCGACGCCGTGGGGGAGCGGGGCGCCGGCTTCGTGCAGGTCGACCTGACCGACTACGGCCAGGTCGTCGACGCGCTCACGGGAGTCGGCGACCAGCACGAGGGCGTCGAGGCCGTCGTGCACCTCGCCGCGGTGCCCGCCCCCGGCATCCGGTCGGACGTCGCGACCTTCCACAACAACATGACCGTCACGTTCAACGTGCTCTGGGCGGCCGTGCGGCTCGGCATCCGGCGGATCGTGTACGCCTCGAGCGAGACGGTGCTGGGGCTTCCCTTCGACGTACCGCCGCCCTACATCCCCGTGGACGAGGACTACGCGCCGAGGCCGGAGTCGGTGTACTCGCTCGTGAAGACCCTCGAGGAGCGCCTCGCCGCAGAGCTGGTGCGCTGGCACCCCGACGTGTCGATCACGGCGCTGCGGTTCTCCAACGTCATGGTGCCGGACGACTACGCCGTCTTCCCCGGCTTCGACGCCGACGCGCGGGCGCGCAAGTGGAACCTCTGGGGCTACATCGACGCGCGCGACGGGGCGCAGGCGGTGGAGCGCGCGCTGGAGGTCGCCGCCCCCGGCTTCGACACGTTCATCATCGCGGCCGCCGACACCGTCATGACGCGCCCCAACGCCGAGCTCGTCGCCGAGGTGTTCCCGGATGTGCCGCTGCGCGGCGAGCTCGGGGTCAACGAGACGCTGCTCTCGATCGACAAGGCCCGCCGCCTGCTCGGGTATGCGCCCCGGCACTCCTGGCGCGACGAGGTCTGACGCGCGGCCGCGGCCGCGGCCTGCGGCCCTGCGCCGTCGCAGGCCCGCACGGATGTCGCAGGATCTCGCACGATCGCTGCGACATCCGTGCGACTCTGCGACCGAGGCCGCTCGCCGGGCGCGACACGCCCGGCTGGCGGCATCGCCCTCGATCGCGTAAGCTACTGATTTGGTGCGTCGTCCTGCGCGGCGTCACCCGAACGTGAGCCCTCCACTGGCGTGTTCCCGTGCACACGAGAACCACCCCGGAGTGGGATTCACGAACCTCTCCGTTCGAACAAGAAAGCAGCACTACTGTGACGCGCACTTTCACCCCCAAGGCTGGCGAGATCCAGCGCGAGTGGCTGGTCATCGACGCGACCGACGTCGTCCTCGGACGTCTCGCCTCGCACGCGGCGACCCTCCTCCGCGGCAAGCACAAGCCGACCTTCGCGAACCACGTCGACACGGGTGACTTCGTCATCATCGTCAACGCCGACAAGGTCGCCCTCACCGGCCAGAAGCTCCAGAAGAAGATGGCCTACCGCCACTCCGGCTACCCGGGCGGACTCAAGTCGGTCAGCTACGCCGAGCTCCTCGAGAAGAACCCGGTCCGCGCCGTCGAGAAGGCCATCCGCGGCATGCTCCCCAAGAACAGCCTGGGCCGCCAGCAGCTGTCCAAGCTGAAGGTGTACGCGGGCGCCGAGCACCCCCACGCCGCGCAGCAGCCCCAGACCTACACGTTCGACCAGGTCGCCCAGTAAGCGCCGACCAAGACAAGGACACACTCGTGGCGAACCTCTCCGACTCCATCGACAACAACTACTCCACCGAGACCCCGGCCGACGAGACCGTGGTCGTGGCCGAGCGCCCCGTGCTCTCGGTCCCCGGCGCCGCCGTCGGTCGCCGCAAGCAGGCGATCGCCCGCGTGCGGCTGGTCCCGGGCTCCGGCACCATCACGATCAACGGCCGCACGTTCGAGGACTACTTCCCGAACAAGCTGCACCAGCAGCTGGTCACCGACCCCTTCACGGTGCTCAACCTCACGGGCGCCTACGACGTCATCGCGCGCATCTCCGGCGGCGGCCCCTCGGGCCAGGCGGGCGCCCTGCGCCTCGGCATCGCCCGTGCGCTCAACGAGATCGACGCCGAGAACAACCGTCCGACCCTGAAGAAGGCCGGCTTCCTCTCGCGCGACGCGCGCGTCAAGGAGCGCAAGAAGGCCGGTCTCAAGAAGGCGCGCAAGGCTCCCCAGTACTCGAAGCGCTGACTTTGGGTCTGTTCGGCACAGACGGTGTGCGGGGCCTGGCCAATGGCCCCCTCACCGCCGACCTTGCTCTCTCCCTGGCCCAGGCGACCGCGGTCGTCCTGGGCCAGGGCCGTTCCGCCGAGGCGCGCCGCGCCGCGGGCAAGCGGCCGACGGCCGTCGTGGCGCGCGACCCGCGCATCTCGGGCGAGTTCCTCGCCGCCGCGGTGGCGGCGGGCCTGGCCTCCTCCGGTGTCGACGTCTACGACGCGGGCGTGCTGCCCACGCCCGCGGCGGCCTTCCTCATCGCCGACATCGACGCCGACTTCGGCGTCATGGTCTCGGCCTCCCACAACCCCGCGCCCGACAACGGGATCAAGATCTTCGCGCGCGGCGGGGTGAAGCTGCCCGACGCGGTCGAGCAGCGCATCGAGTTCGCCCTGGGCGCCCCCAAGCTGCAGCCCACGGGAGCGGATGTCGGACGCATCCGCCGTTTCGCCGATGCCGAGGACCGCTACGTCGTCCACCTGCTGCAGTCGCTGCCGCACCGGCTCGACGGGCTGCACGTCGTGCTCGACTGCGCGCACGGCGCGGCCTCGGGCGTATCGCCCGAGACGTTCCGGGATGCCGGGGCCCGGGTCACGGTCGTCGGCGCCGACCCCGACGGCCTCAACATCAACGACGGCGTCGGCTCGACGCACCTGGAGCACCTCGCCGCCGAGGTCGTGCGCCGGGGCGCCGATCTCGGCATCGCGCACGACGGCGACGCGGATCGCTGCCTCGCGGTCGACGCCGAGGGCCGGGTCATCGACGGCGACCAGATCATGGCGATCCTCGCGGTCTCGATGAAGGAGCGCGGTGTGCTGCGCGACGACACGCTCGTGGCGACCGTCATGAGCAACCTGGGGCTCCATCGCGCGATGGCGGCCCACGGCATCCATGTCGTGCAGACCGGTGTCGGGGATCGGTACGTGCTGGAGGCCATGAACGAGCACGGCTACTCGCTGGGCGGCGAGCAGTCGGGGCACGTGATCATGAGCAGTCACGCCACGACCGGCGACGGCGTGCTCACGGGGCTGCACCTGATGGCCGAGATGCAGCGCACGGGCCGCAGCCTCGCCGAGCTGGCGGCGATCATGACGGTGTACCCGCAGGTTCTCGTCAACGTCACGGGCGTCGACCGCACGCGCGTCGCGGACGCCGAGCTGGCCGTCGCGGTCGCGGCCGCCGAGCGCACGCTCGGCGACACCGGGCGGGTCCTGCTGCGCGCCAGCGGCACCGAGCCGCTCGTGCGCGTCATGGTCGAGGCCGAGGACGAGGGCACGGCGCGGCGGATCGCCGAGGAGCTCGCGACCGTGGTGCGGGAGCGGCTCGCCCTCTGAGCCGTCGAGCGCCCGGCCGTGCGACGGCGCTGCGGGGATCGTGGCCGACACGCTGTGTCGGACGCTCCTCGCCCGGCGTGTCGTCGAGAATCCCCGCCGCTCGGTCGTGCAGGAGCGGCACGACCGACCGGGGTCAGGTCCAGGCCATGTTCTCGATGTAGCGCAGCAGCACGCCCTCGCGCAGCGCCCAGGGGCTCACCTCGAGCTCGTCGACGTCCATGACCCGCATCGCGGTGTGCAGCACGACGGCGCCCGCGACGATCTGGAACGTCCGGTCCGCGGTGATGCCGGGCAGCTCCTGGCGGGCGGATGCGGGGAGCCGGGCGAGCCGCGGGATCCACGACCCGAGCGCCGCCTGGGGCAGCACCATCCGATCGATCCCCGACCAGCCCGGCACGGGGTAGCCCGCGAGCTTCGCGAGCGAGCGGATCGCCTTGGACGATCCCACGACGTGATCCGGGCGCGGCTGCGACGAGAACTCCCGTGCGACGGGGGCGAGCACCTGCGCGGCGTGCGCGCGCAGCCGCTCGACGGCGGCTTCGCCGGGCGGATCGTCCGGGAGGAAGCGGATCGTCATCCGCCCCGCGCCCAGTGGCACGGATGCCGCCGCCTCCGGCAGCTCGTCGGCACCGGCCGCGAGCTCGAGCGACCCGCCGCCGATGTCGAACAGCATGATCTGCCCGGCCGACCAGCCGAACCACCGGCGCACGGCGAGGAAGGTGAAGCGCGCCTCGTCCTCGCCGCCGAGCACCTGCAGCGGCTGGCCCAGCGCCGCCTCGATGCGGGCGATCACCTCGGGGCCGTTGGTCGCCTCGCGCACGGCGCTCGTGGCGGTGGCCAGGAGCTCCGAGACGTGCTCGGCCCGTGCGACCTCGCGGGCTCGGGCCACGGCATCCACGAGCGCCGTGACCCCGTCCTCGCTGATCGCGCCGTCGGCGGTGAGGTACCGCATGAGCCGCAGCACCGTGCGGGTGCTGCTCGTCGCGAGCGGGCGTCCGCCCGGGTGCGCGTCCGCGACGAGGAGGTGCACCGTGTTGGAACCGATGTCGAGCACTCCGAGTCGCACGATCCCACAGCCTAGCGGCGCCACTAGTCTGAACGGATGACCGTGGATGAGGCGTTGCAGGCCGACTCGCTCGCGCTGTCCCTCTACCGCGAGATCGCGCGTTCCGACTGGGCCCGGCTCGCCGCCGGGGTCACCCAGCCGCTCACCGAGGCGGAGGTCGTGCAGCTGCGCGGTCTCGGGGACCGGCTCGATCTCACCGAGGTGCGCGAGGTCTATCTGCCGCTCTCGCGGCTCCTCTCCCTGTACGCCAGCGCGACCAAGCGCCTGGGCGCGGACGAGAGCGCCTTCCTCGGCGAGGCGGACTCCACGACGCCGTTCGTGCTGGGGGTCGCCGGCTCGGTCGCGGTCGGGAAGTCGACGATCGCGCGACTGCTGCGCGAGCTCATGAGCCGCTGGCCCGGCACGCCCCGCGTGGAGCTCGTCACGACGGACGGCTTCCTCTATCCGAACGCCGAGCTGGAGCGCCGCGGCCTCATGGACCGCAAGGGCTTCCCCGAGTCGTACGACCGGCGCGCCCTCGTCGAGTTCCTGACGGCGGTGAAGTCGGGCGAGCCCGAGGTGAGGGCGCCGTTCTACTCCCACATGCGCTACGACATCGTCCCCGATGCGCACACGATCGTGCGGCGTCCCGACGTCGTGATCGTCGAGGGGCTGAACGTCCTCCAGCCTCCGCCCACGCCGAACGACGTGGCCGTGAGCGAGCTGTTCGACTTCTCCGTGTACGTGGACGCCGATCCCGCCCACATCCGCGACTGGTACACGCAGCGGTTCCTCGCGCTGCGCGCCGCCGCGTTCAGCAACCCGAACTCGTTCTTCCGGGTGTATGCCGAGATCTCGGACGAGGAGGCCGTGCGGCGCGCGCACTACTTCTGGAACGAGATCAACCTCCCGAACCTGCTCGAGAACGTGCTGCCGACCAAGCACCGCGCCTCGCTCGTGCTCGAGAAGGGCGTCACCCACGGCGTCGAGCGGGTGCTCCTGCGCAAGCTCTGACCGCGAGACCAGTCCGGGCCGCCGAGACCGGCGGTTTTCTCGCCGGTCTCGGCGCGGAGGACTGGTCTCGCGGGTGGATGCGGGGGAGAGCGGGTCGGGGCGGGGGCTCAGGCGTGCCCATCTACGATGGTGCTATGTGCGGAATCGTGGGATACGTGGGCCCGAGGCCGAGTCAGGACATCCTTCTCGCCGGACTCGCCCGTCTCGAGTACCGGGGATACGACTCCGCCGGCATCGCGGTCATCGACCGTGACGGCGACCTCGGGATGCGCAAGCGCGCCGGCAAGCTCAGCATGCTGCGCGACGACCTCGAGCGCCACCCCCTCGCCGACGGCACGACCGGGATCGGCCACACGCGCTGGGCGACGCACGGCGGACCGACCGACGTCAACGCCCACCCCCATCTGGCCGACGACGGCAAGCTCGCCGTCATCCACAACGGCATCATCGAGAACTTCGCCGACCTCAAGGTCGAGCTGATCTCGGAGGGGTACGAGTTCCAGAGCGAGACCGACACGGAGGTCGCCGCGGTCCTGCTCGGCCGCGAGTACGCGGCATCCCACGATCTCGTGGCCGCCTTCCGCGCCACCGTCGTGCGGCTCGAGGGCGCGTTCACCCTGCTCGCGATGCACCAGGAGCAGCCGGGTCTTGTCGTCGGCGCCCGCCGCAACTCGCCGCTCGTGATCGGGCTCGGCGAGGGGGAGAACTTCCTCGGCTCGGATGTCGCGGCCTTCGTCGAGCACACGCGCGACGCTCTCGCGATCGGTCAGGATCAGATCGTCGCCATCACGCCCTCGGGCGTCGAGGTGAGCGACTTCACCGGCGCGGCCGTCGAGGTCGAGCCCTTCCAGGTCACGTGGGACGCGTCCGCCGCCGAGAAGGGCGGATGGTCCTCGTTCATGGCCAAGGAGGTGGCCGAGGAGCCGGAGGCCGTCGCGAACACGCTGCGCGGGCGCATCCGCGACGGGGTCGTCGTCATCCCCGAGCTCGACGGCCTCGACGAGCTGTTCGCCGAGATCACCCGGGTCGTGGTGATCGCCGCCGGCACGGCCGCCTACGCCGGCCTCGTCGGCAAGTACGCGATCGAGCAGTGGACGCGCGTTCCCGTCGAGGTCGAGCTCGCGCACGAGTTCCGCTACCGGGACCCCGTGCTCACGCCCTCGACGCTCGTGATCTCCATCAGCCAGTCGGGCGAGACGATGGACACCCTGATGGCCGTCAAGTACGCCCGCGAGCGCGGCGCGCGCACGCTCTCGATCTGCAACACGCAGGGGGCGACGATCCCACGCGAGTCCGATGCGATCGTCTACACGCACGCCGGTCCCGAGGTCGCGGTCGCCTCCACGAAGGCGTTCGTCGCCCAGATCACGGCTCTCTACCTGCTGGGGCTGCACGTCGCGCGCGTCCGCGGTGCGCTGTCGGCGACCGAGGTCGCGCAGCACGTCCTGGAGCTCGAGGCGATCCCGCGCAAGATCGCCAAGGTGCTGGATGCGGAGTCGGCGCGGATCTCGCAGCTCGCCCACTGGATGGCGGACACGCGGTCCGTGCTCTTCCTCGGTCGTCACGTGGGCTACCCCATCGCCCTCGAGGGAGCGCTCAAGCTCAAGGAGATCACCTACATCCACGCGGAGGGGTTCGCCGCCGGTGAGCTCAAGCACGGCCCGATCGCGCTGATCGAGCCGGGGCAGCCGGTCTTCGTGCTGGTGCCCTCGCCGCGCGAGTCGTCGCTGCTGCACGACAAGGTCGTCTCGAACATCCAGGAGATCCGCGCGCGCGGCGCCCGCGTCATCGTCGTGGCCGAGGAGGGCGACGCCGCCGTGCTGCCGTTCGCCGACGAGGTGCTGCGCATCCCGCTCGCCGGACCCCTGTTCGAGCCGCTGCTCGCGGTCGTGCCGCTCCACCTGTTCGCGATGGGGCTCGCCGAGGCGAAGGGCCTCGACGTCGACCAGCCGCGCAACCTCGCGAAGTCCGTCACGGTCGAGTAGTCGCGGTGATCGTGGGCATCGGTGTCGACCTCGTCGACATCCCGCGGTTCGAGCGGCAGCTGGAACGGACGCCGCGCCTGCGCGAGCGGCTGTTCTCGCCGGCCGAGCGCGTGCTGAAGCCGCGCTCGCTGGCGGCGCGCTACGCCGCGAAGGAGGCGCTCATCAAGGCGCTCGGCGGCTCGGACGGGGTGCACTGGACCGAGATCGAGGTGGCGTCGGAGGCCTCGGGGCGCCCGTGGCTCGCGCTGTCCGGCTCGACCGCGGCGGTGGTCGCCGAGCGGGGCATCACGGGGCTGCACCTGTCGATGTCGCACGACGCCGGCTTCGCCGTCGCCTACGTCGTGGCCGAGGGCTGAGCGGTGCGGGAGTCGAGGAGAGGAACGGGCGGATGAGTCGGATCGCGGTGTACACCGGGTCGGCGGAGGGCAACCGGCCCGCCTATCGGGAGGCGGCGCAGGCGCTCGGCGAGCATCTCGCCGCGCGTGGCGTCGGGATCGTCTACGGCGGCGGCCGCGCGGGCCTCATGGGCGTCGTCGCCGACGCCGCCCGCGCGGCCGGCGGCGAGGTCATCGGCGTCATCCCGCAGGCGCTCGTGGACGCCGAGCTCGCCCATCCGGGGCTCTCCGAGCTCGAGATCGTCCCCGACATGCACACCCGGAAGATGCGCATGGCCGACCTCGCGGACGGCTTCGTGGCCCTTCCCGGCGGCCCCGGCACACTCGAGGAGCTGGCGGAGGCGTGGACGTGGCTGCAGCTCGGCTTCCACCGCAAGCCCGTCGCGCTGTACGACGTCGACGGGTTCTGGCAGCCGTTGCTCGCCCTGCTCGACGGCATGCTCGACGCGGGCTTCCTGCGCGCCGAGTTCCGCGGCTCGCTGCGCGTCGTCCACACGCCGCAGTCGCTGCTCGACGCGTTCGGCGCCTGGGAGCCGCCCGCGCCCAAGTGGGCGGCCCGCTGACGCCGACCCGCGGCGGCGTGTGACCGCATCCGTCACCCCGCCCGAGCGGCGCACGTCCGCAACGGCGGGGATCGTGGCGGACACGCCGGGGCGGATGCGGGTTGCGCGGCGCGTCGCGCACGATCCCCGCAGGACGGGCTCGGGGTCGCCCGGGCACACCCCGCCGCGGACCCTAGTCCAGGTCCTCCTGGGTGAGCTGGAGCGCCCGGAAGTCCGAGCGGTGGAACACGAGCGGCTCGAGCTCGGGGAGCACGCCGATGCCGGTGACCTCCAGCAGGGCGATCGTGTGGTCGCCGGCGGGATGCTCCGCGTACAGACGACACTCGAGCCACAGCGGCGTCCCGTCGATGAAACGCGCGGACGAGCCCGTCTCGCGCAGCGGCACGCCATCGAACCGACGTGCGCGGTCCCGTCCCGAGAGCTGGCGGGCGAGATCGCCCTGCCCGTCGGCGAGCACCGTGACCCCGATGCGCGCAGCGCCGCGCAGCAGCGGCCACGTCGTCGAGGTGCGCTGGACCGCGCACGACACGAGCGGCGGGTCCATCGAGACCCCGACCGTGAACGCCGAGGCGACGAGCCCCTGCGGCTGTCCCTCGACCTCGGCGAGGAGGGCGACCACGCCGGACGGGAAGAACGAGAACGCCCGCCGCAGCTCGGCGGTGTCGTTGTCGTACAGGGGCAGTTCGGCGCGGCTCATGCGGTGATCTCCTGTTCTGGCGCCCCGGGGCGCGTCGGCTGCGGCGCGAGGGATGCCGCGATCAGCGTGACCGCGCGCTCGGCGATCGCGACGGTCGGGGCCTGGGTGTTGGCGGTGGGGATGACGGGCATGACCGAGGCGTCCGCGACCCAGACGCCCGTGAGGCCCCTGACGCGCAGCCCCGGGTCCACGACCGCGAGCTCGTCGCCGCCGATCCGGGCCGTGCCCGCGCAGTGGAAGAAGCTGCCGATGTTCTCACGCACGAACCGGGTGCGCTCGGCGCGGTCGAGACCCACGGGCGGCGTGAGGGGACCCGCCGCGAGCTCCGCGTAGGCGGGGGAGGCGATGAGGTCCTGCACGGCCTCGAGCGCCTCGACCATGGCGGCGAGGTCGCGCGGATCGGCCAGGTAGTTCGGCTGGATGTCGGCCGGCACCGCCGCATCCGCGGCCCTCGCCCGCACCCAGCCGATGCTCCGCGATCCGTACAGCCCCGGGACGAGCGCGAACACGCGATCGCCGGACAGGTCGTGGCGGGCGTGCAGCGCCTCATCGCCCCGCGACCCGTGCGCCACGACGACGTGCAGGTCCGGGCCCGCCGCGGCCTGGCTGCTGCGCCAGTTGAGCATCGCACCGCCGCCGTTGCCGATGACCGGGCCGAGGTCCGCGCGGGCGCGGACGGTTGACGCCGAGGATCAGCGGGTGGTCCTGGAAGTTCTCGCCCACCCCGGGCAGGTCGTGCACGGGACGGATGCCGACGGCGCGAAGCCGCGCCGGATCGCCGATGCCCGAGCGCTGCAGCAGCAAGGGGGTGTCGATCGCCCCGGCCGCGAGGACGACGGCATCCGCCCGCGTCTCGATCTGCCTCCCGGCGACCATGTGCCGTACCCCGACGACCCGCGTCCCCTTGAGCACGAGGGTCTGCACCGGGCTGTCGACCCGCACGTGCAGGTTCGGCCGTCCGAGCGCCGGCTCGAGGTAGGCGCGTGCCGTGCTCCACCGTTCGAATCCGCCGTCGGCCGTCTCGAGCGCGTTGTAGTCCGGGTAGGTCGCCCCCTCGTTGTCGGCGGCGTTCGCGTCGTCGATCACGGGCAGCCCCCGCTCGGCGGATGCCGCCACCAGCGCATGCGCGATGGGGTGCAGCCGCGACAGCGGACCGACCCGCACCGGGCCGGCGGTGCCGCGGTAACGGGGATCGCCGCCCGCGCGCGTCTCGGAGCGCCGGAAGGACGGGAGCAGGTCGTCGTAGCCCCAGCCGGTCGCTCCCGCCGAGGCCCACGCGTCGTAGTCGGCGCGGCCGCCGCGGTACCAGAGCATCGCGTTGGTCGACGAGCTGCCGCCGAGCACGCGGCCCCGCGGCATCCCGATCGAGCGTCCGAGCACGTGCGGCGTCGGCGTCGAGCGGTAGCCGTAGTCGTAGCGACCGCCGATCAGGGCGTCCCAGTGCGCCGCGTCGAGGATCCCGTGGACACCCCGATGATCGGGTCCGGCCTCGATCAGCAGCACCTGCGCCGCCTCGTCCTCGGAGAGGCGCGCGGCCAGCACCGAGCCCGCCGCGCCGCCGCCCACGACGATCACGTCGTAGCCGGATGCGGCGGGCTCGGCCGCCCGGAGCAGGACCATCAGTTGTGCTCGCTCGGACCCATGATCGTGACGCCCTCGAGCTCCTCCACGTGCCGCACGAAGATGTACTTGTCCTCGCGTCCGTCCGAGTGCTTGCGTCGGATCCCGGGCTCGAGGACGCCGTCGGTCTTGGCGACCACGATGTACGGCTCGGATGCGGCGAGACCCGCCTCGCAGTGCGTGTCGAACTCCGCGAGGGTCTCGGCGGTGTACGCGTGCCGCACCCCCGCGCCGCGCGCGATCGCCGCGAGATCGACGTTGCCCGCAGCCGTGTGCGTGCGCGGCCCGCCGATCGACTGGTACTGCTCGTTGTCCCACACGACGACGAAGAGGTTCGCGGGCTTCTCGTTGCCGAGGGTCGCGAGGATGCCCAGGTTGAACAGCAGCCCGCCGTCGGTGTCGAGCGACACGACTCGGCGGTGCGGCAGACCTGCGGCAAGGCCGAACGCCTCCGGCGTGACGCATCCGAGCTGCTGCTGGAACAGGCTCGCCGCGCGCATGTGCGGGGCGGCGTTGTACCACTCGTCCACCGCGCCGCCCAGCGACAGGATCACCAGCGCCTCGGTGTCGAGCCGGGCGCCGAGCAGCTTCATGGCCTCGAAACGGCTGTAGCTCATCGGACCAGCCCTCCTCCCAGGACGACGGCTACGTGGTAGTACGAGGCGTAGGCCGTCTCGTACGCGTTCACGATCGCCTGCTCGATCTCGTCGACCTCGCGCACGATCGTGTACGGCGTGCGCAGGGCCTGCAGCAGCGGCTCCATCGTGATGCCGTGCGGGATCGCCCACCAGTTGTTCTCGCCGATCTCGCCCCGGTAGCTCATGATCATGACGACCGGGATGCCGGCGCCGAGGCCCATCCGTGCCAGGTGCTCGGTCGCCGCGCGCAGCCCCGAGTTCTCCATCACGAGCACGGCCCGCTTGCCGGAGAGGAACACCCCGCCCGCGATGGCGGCCCCCTCGCCCTCGTTCGTCACGGGGATCGTGCGGATGTCGGCATCCGCGTCCAGCGCCGGGTACAGCTCCTTGAGGAGCGAGTCGGGCAGGTAGGTGGCGATCGAGACCCCGGCCTTCTTCAGGCCCCGGATCACCGCCTCGACGGCGTCGGCTCTCATGCGTTCTCTCTTTCTGTCTGCCGAGCCGTCACATTCCGCTCGATATCGGGGCGACTATGCGCGTTTCTTGACGGTTCGATGGTGGATGCGGTGAGACGGCGTGCGCGGTGGGTGGCGGCCAGGCGCGGGGAGCCCGTGAGGCGTTCGCGCAGGGTGACGGGCGCGGCGGGGGCGGCGGGCACGGCGGTGGCGGCGGGCGGGGCGGGGGCGACGCGACCGCGGGAGCGGAGGAGCGGGAGCACCAGGTCGATGAACGCGCGATAGGCGGCGGAGCCGCCGAAGGTCGGCTCGAGCATGATCCCGTCGATCCCGGAGCCGTCGACGATCGCCTCGATCTCGTCCGCCACCTGCTCGGGTGTGCCCGTCACCTGGAAACCGCGGATCGCCTTCGTGCGGAACTGGTCCAGCACGGCACGCACCCGGATGTCGGGATCCGCGCGGGCGTAGCGGTTGATGAGCGTCTGCCCGAGATCGGTCGAGAGGTCGGCGACGCGCGTGTCGGGGTCGATGCCCGTCAGGTCGATTCCCGTGATGCCGGCGAACATGACCGCGGCGTCGTCGAGCCTCAGCACCGCCTCGTACTCCGCGCGCAGCGCGCGCGCCTCCGCCTCGGTCGGCGCGACCGTGACCGTCATCCCGGTCACGACCTTCACCTCGTCGGCGTCGCGACCGTGTCGTGCCGCCTGCGCGCGGATGTCGGCGACGTGCGCCGCCGCGGTCTCGATCGACTGCCCCTGGATGAACACGGCCTCGGCGTTGCGGGCGGCGTAGGCGCGGCCACGGTCGCTCGTGCCCGCCTGGAACAGCACGGGGGTCCGCTGGCGGGTCGGAGGCACGGCGAAGACGCCGGCGGCGCGCTGATGCACGCCATCCACCTCCACCCGGTGCAGCTTCGCGGGGTCGGCGTACACGCCGCGCTCGCGGTCGCGCACCTCGGCGTCGTCATCCCAGCTGTGCTCCCAGAACCGCAGGCATGTGTCCAGGAAGTCGTCCGCCGCGTCGTATCGGGCATCGTGGTCGAGCGTCGCCGTCACCCCGAACAGCTCGTCGGTCGTCGCCTGGGAGCTGCCGGTCACGACGTTCCAGCCGATGCGCCCGTCCGTGAAACGGTCCAGCGTGGCGAAGCGGCGCGCCGTCGCGTAGGGGCGCTCGACGGTCGTCGGGGAGGTCACGACGAAACCGATGTCGCGCGTCTCTCGCGCGAGGGCGGCGATCGCGAGCATCGGGTCGAGGGCGGGGAACTGGATCCCGTGGGCGGCGACCTCCTCCGGCATCCGGCCGCCCAGGGTCGCGTAACCGTACGTGTCGGCGAAGAAGAGGAAGTCGAAGCCCGCCGCATCCAGTTCGCGGGCCAGCCCCAGCCAGTAGCCGAGGTCGTCCCAGTCGTCGCCGCGTCCCTCGGGATGCGTCCAGGTCGGCATCCCGTTGCTGGGGTTCATCGTCTCGAACACTCCCAGCAGGATGCGTCCGCCCGCCGCCCCGCTCACAGCACCATCACCACGCTCTTGGTCTCCAGGTAGTTCTCCAGACCCTGTGGCCCGTTCTCGTACCCCCAGCCGGACTCCTTGTGGCCGCCCTTGGGCAGCTCCGGGCCGAGGAACGAGTGACAGTTGACCCACACGGTGCCCGCCTGCAGGCGCGCGGCCAGGCGGTGCGCATCGCCGAGGCCCTCGGTCCATACGCTCGCGGCCAGGCCGTAGTCGGAGTCGTTGGCCCAGCCGACGACCTCGTCGAGGTCGTCGAAGGGGGTGACGACCGCGACGGGCCCGAAGATCTCCTCCCGCATGAGGCGGGCCCCGGGCCGGACGCCGGTGAGCACCGTGGGGGAGTAGAAGGTGCCGGCCGCGCCGCTGCGCTCTCCGCCGGTCACGACCGTGACGCCGTCGGCGGCGCCCTCCGCGACGAAGCGCTCGACGCGTTCCGCCTGCGGCACGCTCACGAGCGGTCCGAGGTCGGCCTCCGGGTCGAGGCCGTGTCCGAGGCGCAGCTTCTCGCCGGCCGCCGCCATGCCAGACACCACGTCATCGTAGACGTCGCGGTGCGCGTAGATGCGGGCGCTCGCGACGCAGACCTGGCCCCCGTTGTCGAAGATGCCGCTGGAGACTCCCGCGACGGCCGCCGTGAGATCGGCGTCGGGCAGCACGATCGACGGCGACTTGCCACCGAGCTCGAGGGTCAGGCGCTTGAGATTGCCGGCCGCGCTCGCCAGCAGCCGCTTGCCGACCGCGGTCGATCCGGTGAAGGCGATCTTGTCGACGCCGCGGTGATCGGCGAGGGCCTGGCCCGCCTCGCCGCCGAACCCGGTGACGATGTTGACGGCGCCGGCGGGGAGCCCCGCCTCCTGCAGCAGCCGGCCGAGGAACAGCGCCGTCAGCGGGGTGTTCTCGGCCGGCTTCAGCACGATCGTGCAGCCGGCCGCCAGCGCCGGGGCGAGCTTCATCGCGGTCATGATCATGGGGGAGTTCCACGGCACGATCGCGCCCACGACACCCACCGGCTCGCGGCGGGTGTAGGCGAACAGCGACGCGCCGGGAGGCGTGCGTCCCACCGTCGCGGGCAGCACCTCGCCCATGATCTTGGTCGGCCATCCGGCGTAGTAGCGGAACTGGTTGATGGCCGCCGGGATCTCGCCGAACCGCGAGGTGCGCCAGTTCTTGCCCTGATCGAGGGTCTCCAGCTCGGCCAGCTCGTCGAGGTGCGACTCCATGAGGTCGGCGACGCGCCACAGCAGCTTCGAGCGCTCCGGCGGAGTCATGCTCGCCCAGGCGCCGCTCTCGAGCGCGCGTCGGGCCGCGGCGACCGCCCGGTCGACGTCGGCGGACTCTCCGCGGGCGACGTCGGCGAGGTGGCGGCCGGTCGCGGGGTCGGTGGTTGCGAACCGGCGGCCGGAGGCGGCATCCGTCCACTCCCCGTCGATCAGCAGGCGGCCGGGGTCGTCGGCGAGGAAGCGCGTGACGCCGTCGCGCAGGGGGATGTCGGTGGCCATGCCCCGACGCTAGCTACCTATCGTTGATAACCCATACCAATCACGTTACGCCCGCGTTACACGCCCCCGTCCATTCCGCGAGACCAGTCCGGCGCGCCGAGACCGGCGAGAAAACCGCCGGTCTCGGCGGCTCGGACTGGTCTCGCGGTCAGGGGAGGGGCATGGGGGCGCGGTCAGGGGAGGAGCGGAGCGTGCACGAGCAGCACGGTCGCGCCGGCCGCGTCGCGCACGGCCCACCGGTTGCGGAGCGCGCCGGGGTGCGCGAGCGCGTCGCCGGGGCCGAGCTCCCACTCGCCGCGACCGTCGATCATCACGGTGAGCTCGCCCTCGACGACGTAGATCGTGTTCTCGCCGTCCGACTCGAACCAGTCGCCCAGGTACGGGCCCGCCACCCGGTACTCCTGCACGGTCGCGCCACGCTCGGTCTCGGTCGAGATGATGCGGCTCGACGCGCGGTCGTCGCGCTCGGACACGGGCACCGTCTCACTGTCCGCGCGTCGGCTCACCCGCACGGGCGACGGCTCCGGCGGGCTCGGCAGCAGCGCCGAGGGCGAGATGCCGAGGACCTTCGCGATCCGGAAGAGGGTCGAGATCGAGGGCATCGTGTGGCCGGACTCGATCTGGCTGAGGAAGGGCTGGCTGATGTCGGCGGATGCCGCGACCTGCCGCATCGAGAGCTTCTTCGCCGTGCGGGCCGCCCGGATCTCCCGCCCGAGCGATAGCCCGATGAGCGCGTCGTCCCCCGCGGCGGGGCTGGGGGACGCGGACACGGCCCCAGCATAGGCGCGGGCACCCGGTAGCGTGGGACGCATGGGTCGACTGCCGGCGGGGGTCATGCGCGAAGCCACGATCGACGTGGGCGCGATCGAGGACAACGTGCGCCACCTGCGGCGTCTGGTGGGCGTCGATGTCATCGCGGTCGTCAAGGCCGACGGGTATGGCCACGGCGCGGCGCGTTCGGCCGCCGCCGCGCTCGCGGGCGGGGCGACCCGTCTCGGCGTCGCCGACCTCGCGGAGGCGCTCGCGCTTCGGCGCGGCGGGGTGGATGCGCCCCTCGTGGCCTGGCTGCACGCCCCGGGGGCGGCGTTCGGCGAGGCGGTGGAACGCGGTGTGGAGCTCGGGATCTCGAGCCTGGACCAGCTCAACGCCGCCGCCGCGGCGGCGACCGCCGAGAGGCCGGCGATCCTCCACCTCAAGCTCGAGACCGGCCTCGGCCGCAACGGCGTGCCGCCGGCGGAGTGGGCGCTCGTGTGCGCCGAGGCGGCCCGGCTCGAGCGCCTCGGGCGCGTGCGGGTCCTCGGCGCGTTCAGCCACCTCTCCAACACCTCGGCCGATGACGACCGTGCCGCGCTCGCCGCGTTCGAGGCGGGTCTGGGAGTCGCCGCATCCGCCGGGCTCGCCCCGCGACTGCGCCACATCGCGGCGACCCATGCCGCGATCGCGCTGCCCGAGACGCGGCTCACCTGCGTCCGGCTCGGGATCGGCATCTACGGCCTCTCGCCCTTCGAGGACCGCTCCTCGGCCGACCTCGGCCTCCGGCCGGCCATGACCCTGCGCGCTGCCGTCGCCGCGGTGCGGCGGGTGCCCGCGGGGCAGGGCGTGTCCTACGGCTACGCCTATCGCACGGACGCCGAGACGACCCTCGCCCTCGTGCCCCTCGGGTACGCGGACGGCGTGCCGAGGCAGGCATCGGGAACCGGACCGGTGCTGATCGGCGGGCGCCGCTTCCGGGTCGCCGGGCGCATCGCGATGGACCAGTTCGTGGTGGATGTCGGCGACGCGCCGGTCGCGGTCGGCGACGAGGTCGTGCTCTTCGGTGATCCGACGCTCGGGATGCCGGCCGCGACGGAGTGGGCGGATGCGGCTGGCACGATCAACTACGAGATCGTGACGCGGGTGGGCGCCCGCGTCCCGCGCCGGCAGGTGTCCTGAGGCGGCCCGTGCCCGCGGGGCTCGGTCGGAGAGGGCGTAGGGAAGGAGAGGCGGATGTCGGGACTCGACGATCTGCGGGGAGAGCGTGAGATCGCGTCTCCCGCGGCCATGGAGGCGCTCGGCCGTGAGGTCGGCGAACGCCTGCGCGCCGGAGACCTGCTCGTGCTCACCGGCGCGCTCGGCGCGGGCAAGACGACGCTCACCCGCGGCATCGCCGCCGGACTCGGGGTGCGCGGGCCCATCCAGAGCCCCACGTTCGTGATCGCCCGGACGCATCCCTCCCTCACGGGCGGCGCGCCGCTCGTGCACGTCGACGCGTACCGGCTGGGTCAGGCGGCGGAGCTCGACGACCTCGACATCGACTTCGCCGGCTCCGTCGTGGTCGCCGAGTGGGCCGCCCCCTTCGCCCACGCGGTCGCCGACACCTGGTGGGAGATCGAGCTCGACCGCGAATGGCACGGTCGCGGCGTCGACACGGCGTGCGGGACCTACGGGCACGGGGTCGACCTCGATGCCGAGACGCCGCGCCTGGCCAGGATCTCCCGGCGGCCTTAGCCCGCGCACGGCTACCCTGGAACGATGCTCCTCGGTATCGACACCTCGATCGGCACCGCCGTCGCGGTCATCGACCCCGACGGCGTGGTGCGTGCCGAACGCTCGAGCGAGAACCCCCTCGGCCACGCGGAGGTCATCGGGACGCTGCTGCGCGACGCGCTCGAGGACGCGGCCATGGCCCCCGCCCAGGGCGTCCTCGCACCCGCGCCGGATCTCGTCACGCACGTGGCCGCAGGCATGGGGCCGGGCCCCTTCACGGGCCTGCGCATCGGGATCGCGGCGGCCCGCGCGTTCGCGCTGGCGCGCGACATCCCCGTCGTCCCGGTGGTCAGCCACGACGCCGTCGCGCTCGGCATCCTGCTCGGCGCCCAGCTGGCCGACACCGACACCGGCGCGTTCGCCGTGGTCACGGATGCGCGGCGCCGCGAGTTCGCGTACACGGTCTACGACGGCATCGACGACGACGGGCTGCCCGTGCGTGCGACGGAGCCCGCTCTCGTGGCCCGTGACGGCGTCGATGCGCGACTGGCGGGGATCGCGCGCGTCGACGCGACGGCCGTGCCGGCCTCGATGCTCGCCCTCGTCGCGGCGCGCGCGCTGGCGGCCGGGCGGTCGAGCGGGCCGGACCAGCCGCTCTATCTGCGTGCGCCCGATGTGACGGTCGGTCAGGGGCCCAAGCGGGTGAGCGCATGATCCGCACCGCGACGCTCGACGATCTCGCCGAGATCATGCGGCTCGAGCGGGCGAGCTTCCCGACCGACGCCTGGAGCGAGGCCATGATGCGCGAGGAGCTCGGCTCGCCGCACGGTCACTACCTCGCGCTGGATGTCGCCGGCCGCCTCGCCGGCTACGCGGGGCTCCGGGCGGTCGCCGGCGCCCACGACGGCGACGTGCAGACGATCACGGTCGCGGAGCACGCCCGCGGGCGCGGGAGCGGACGTCTGCTGCTGCGCGCCCTCCTCGAGATCGCCGCCGAGCGAGGGGTGCGCGACGTGTTCCTCGAGGTCCGGGACGACAACCCCGTCGCCCAGCGGCTGTACCTGTCGGAGGGCTTCGTCGAGGTCGGGCGGCGGCCGCGGTACTACCAGCCCGACGACGTCGACGCGATCGTCATGCAGCTGGACGTGCGGTCCTGGGCCGGCGCCGCCGTGTCCATAACTCAGGCAGATCGGCCGGATACGGCCGGGCAGGCGCCTTCGGCGACGATTCTGCCTGAGTTGCGCGCACCCGGCGCCGCGGATGCCGCGCCCGCCGCCGACGTCGCCCGGACGACCGCGGGAACGGGGTGGTGCTGATGGACGAGCCGCTCGTGCTGGGAATCGAGACGAGCTGCGACGAGACCGGGATCGGGATCGTCCGCGGCCGGACCCTGCTCTCGAACACGATCGCCAGCTCCATGGACGAGCACGCCCGCTACGGCGGCGTCGTACCGGAGGTCGCCGCGCGCGCCCACCTCGAGGCGCTGCAGCCCTCGATCGAGGCCGCGCTGGCCGAGGCAGGGGTCGCCTTGGCAGACCTGGACGCCGTGGCGGTCACCTCGGGCCCGGGTCTCGCGGGCGCGCTCATGGTCGGGGTGGGGGCGGCCAAGGCGCTCGCCGTGGGGCTCGGCACGCCTCTCTACGCCGTCAACCACCTCGTCGGGCACATCGCCGCCGACATCCTCTCGCCGGGCGAGTCCGAGCTCGAGTACCCCACGGTCGCGCTCCTCGTCAGCGGCGGGCACACCTCGCTGCTGCTCGTGCGCGACCTCACGACCGACGTCGAGCTGCTGGGCGAGACGGTCGATGACGCCGCGGGCGAGGCCTTCGACAAGGTCGCGCGGCTGCTGGGCCTGCCCTACCCGGGCGGTCCCGAGATCGACCGTGCCGCGGCGTCGGGCGACCCGACGGCGATCCGGTTCCCCCGGGGGCTCTCGCGCGCGTCCGACATGGCCGAGCACCGCTACGACTTCTCGTTCTCCGGGCTCAAGACCGCGGTCGCCCGCTACGTCGAGCAGAACGCCGACGTCCGCGTGCCGGATGTCGCGGCCTCCTTCCGCGAGGCCGTCGTCGACGTGCTCGTGACGAAGGCGCTCGACGCCTGCGAACGGTTCGGCGTACCGCGGCTGCTCCTGGGCGGCGGCGTCATCGCCAACCGGCGCCTGCGCGACGTGGCGCTCGAGCGGGCGACGGCCGCCGGCGTGACGCTCCGCATCCCGCCGCTGCGGCTGTGCACGGACAACGGCGCGATGATCGCCGCGCTCGCGAGCGAGCTCATCCGTTCCGGGCGGACGCCCTCGACGCTCGCCTTCGGCGCCGACTCCACGCTGCCGGTCACCGAGATCCAGGTCGCGCGGTCGTGACCGATCCGCAGCGGCCGCAGGATGCCGAGGCGGTGCGCCCGCTCCCGGACATCACGATCGAGCCCGTCGACCTGCCCGGCACGGGGGCGCCCGAGCCGACCCCGGCCCGTCGGCGCGACGGCGCAGCGGCGGTGCCGACGCGAGTCGAGCCCGCCTCGCCGGATGTCGTGCTGCCCCTCGACGACGCCGCGGTCCCCGGTGCCCACCGCGGTGGTTTCACACGTCCGCCCACGGCGCCGGTGGACGTGCTCGAGCTGCACCCGGCCGAGCTCGGTCCCGCGCCGTGGGAGCCGGAGACGCCCGAGACACCGCTGCGTGCTCGCGAGAGCACGGGCGTGGGCGGTTACGCCCTCGCGCTCGCCGCCATCGCCCTGGCCGCCTCCCTCGTCGTCGGCTGGGTGTTCCCGCTCGGCGTGGCGGCGCTCGCGCTCGCGACCGTCGCGGTCCGTCGCCGCGTGCAACGCGTCCTTGCGGGGTGGGCGATCGCGCTGGCGGCGGCATCCCTCGTCTACAGCGCGGGGTGGCTGCTGTTCGCGGCGCGTCAGGCGGGCTGGATCGGCTGAGCCGCGCTCGCTCCGACGCGATCGGCGAGGATGGCGCGACGGCCCGCAGCCGTGCGTGTCAGCAGCAGGGTCGCCGCGCCGTCGCCGGCGAGCTTGAGCCGTGTGCGCAGCGCGGCGGGGTCGACATCGACGCCGCGCTTCTTGATCTCGAGTCGTCCGATCCCGCGTGCGCGCAGCGCCTTCGACAGCTTCGCCGGGTCGGCCGGCAGCTCCTCGCGTACTCGGAACGACTGCACGAACGGGCTCGTGAGCGGCGCGTCGGAGGTGAGATAGGCGATCCTCTCGTCGAGCATGCCCGCCTGGAGGGCGCGGGCGACGTCCCCGATCAGCCGTGCGCGGATGACGGCGCCGTCGGGTTCGTGCAGGAAGGCACCGAGCTGGCGCACCTCGGCGTCCTCCGCATCCGTCGCGGCCGTGAGCTCGTGCGCGGTCCCGCCGCGGATCACGAGGGCCGCCCGTCGCACGCCTTCCCGCGCGAGCGCCCCCCACCACAGCACGAGCTCGATCGTCGAGCCGTCGACCCCGATCCACTGCGCCTCGGCGTCGGCGGGGATGTCGCCGCGCTCGAACGCGGGGCCGAGCTTGATGCCGGTCGGCAGCCGCCGCGCTGTCGCGAACGCCCAGTCGAGGGCGGGCGTGTAGTCGGATGTCGACACGCGGCGCGTCTCGCCGTGCCCGGCCGTGCGACGAGCCGGGTCGAGCCACAGGCCGTCCACCCCGTCGAGCTCGACGTCCTCGGCGCGCGCGCAGCGGACCTCGGCGTCGTAGGGGGCGAGGTTGTAGGCGGCGAGGGCCGCGGTGACGTCGTCCGCGTCGACGGCGAGGACGCGCATCCCGAGGCCGGCGAAGCCCAGCGAGTCGCCGCCGATCCCGCAGCCGAGGTCCGCGACGCGCGTCACGCCCGCGTCGCGGAACCGCGCGGCGTGCAGGGCGGCGACCTCCAGCCGCGTCGCCTGCTCCAGGCCGGCGCGCGTCAGCAGCATCCGATCGGCCAGCGCGCCGAACTTGCCGCGTGCCTTCGTGCGCAGGCGGGCCTGGCCGACCACGGCGGTCACGAGCTCGGGGGAGTGCCCGGCGCGGCGCAGCCGACCGACCGCCGCGGCCACGGCGTCCGTCGTCGCGAGCTCGCCGACCTCGTCGATGAGCCCGAGCCCGACGGGTGTCAGCAGCTCGCGCAGCTCCGGCATCTCCATCCGATCAGCCTATGTGCGACATCGATTGGCACTCGCGTTGCGTGAGTGCCAGGAGGACCCTAGACTGGGATTTAGCACTCTCGGTGTGAGGGTGCTAACGAGTCTTCCGTTTCACGAAGCGAGAAAGAAGAGGTAGACCGTGTCGGTTTCCATCAAGCCGCTCGAGGACCGCATCGTCATCCAGCAGGTCGAGGCCGAGCAGACCACGGCGAGTGGTCTGGTCATCCCCGACACCGCCAAGGAGAAGCCGCAGGAGGGTGAGGTCGTGGCCGTTGGCCCCGGCCGCATCGACGACAACGGCAACCGGGTCCCGCTCGACGTCGCCGTCGGCGACCGCGTCATCTACAGCAAGTACGGCGGCACCGAGGTCAAGTTCGGCGCCGACGAGTACCTCGTGCTCTCGGCCCGCGACGTCCTCGCGGTCGTCGTCCGCTGACCCGCGACTCCCGCACGAAGGGCCCGCGATGCTCCGGCATCCGGGCCCTTCGCCGTCCCCGGAGAGCGCGATGCGGGAATGAACCCGCCCGCGCCGCGCTTACAATCGGAGTCTCGGGAAACCCGCCCGAGCCTCGTCGATGTCGTCCCGTCAACGTACCCTCGTGCCGGCGGGGGAGGAGTATCCATGGACAACCACGATCCGTTCGGCTTCGTCGGACTCACCTATGACGACGTCCTGCTGCTGCCGGGCCACACCGACGTCATCCCGAGCGAGGCCGACACGTCCTCCCGCGTGACCCGCCGCATCACGGTGGCGACCCCCCTCCTGTCCGCCGCGATGGACACCGTCACCGAGGCGCGGCTGGCGATCGCGATCGCGCGCGAGGGCGGCCTCGGCATCATCCACCGCAATCTCGCGATCTCCGACCAGGCCGCCATGGTCGACCAGGTCAAGCGCAGCGAGTCGGGCATGATCACCGACCCCATCACGACGACCCCCGACGCCACGATCGAGGACGTCGATCGGCTCTGTGCCCAGTACCGCATCTCCGGGCTCCCCGTCGTCGACGGCGAGGGGCGGCTGGTGGGCATCATCACGAACCGCGACATGCGGTTCGTCTCCGGCTTCGAGCGTCAGACCACCAAGGTCAGCGACGTCATGACGACGCAGGGGCTGGTCACGGGTCGCGTCGGCATCGGCGCCAACGAGGTCATCGCCCTCTTCGCGCAGCACCGCGTCGAGAAGCTTCCGCTGATCGACGACGAGGGCAAGCTCGCCGGTCTCATCACGATCAAGGACTTCGACAAGAGCGAGAAGTACCCGCTCGCCACGAAGGACGATCAGGGGCGCCTGCGGGTGGGTGCGGCCATCGGCTTCTTCGGTGACGCGTGGGAGCGCGCCGAGGCGCTGCGCGACGCGGGTGTCGACGTCATCGTCGTCGACACCGCCAACGGCCAGTCGCAGGGCGTCATCGACATGGTGACGCGGCTGAAGGCCGATGCCTCCTTCGCCCACATCGACGTCATCGGCGGGAACGTCGCGACCCGCGAGGGCGCCCAGGCGCTCATCGACGCGGGTGTGGATGCCGTCAAGGTCGGTGTCGGGCCGGGGTCGATCTGCACGACCCGCATCATCGCGGGCGTCGGCGTGCCCCAGGTCACCGCGATCTACGAGGCGTCGCTCGCGGCGCGCGAGGCCGGCATCCCGGTCATCGCCGACGGCGGGCTGCAGTACTCCGGCGACATCGCGAAGGCGCTCGTCGCCGGGGCCGACACCGTCATGCTCGGCTCCCTGCTCGCGGGCACCGACGAGTCGCCGGGCGAGATCGTCTTCCAGGGCGGCAAGCAGTTCAAGCTGTACCGCGGCATGGGATCGCTCGGTGCGATGCAGACGCGCGGAAAGCAGACCTCGTACTCGAAGGACCGCTACTTCCAGGCCGATGTTCCCAGCGACGACAAGCTGATCCCCGAGGGCATCGAGGGACAGGTCGCCTACCGCGGGCCGGTCTCGGCGGTCGCGTACCAGCTGATCGGGGGCCTGCGCCAGTCGATGTTCTATGTCGGGGCGCGCACGGTCGACGAGCTCAAGTCGAAGGGCAGGTTCGTCCGGATCACGCCCGCGGGCTTGAAGGAGTCGCACCCGCACGACGTGCAGATCGTCGTCGAGGCGCCCAACTACAAGCGCTGACCCGCGCGTCCGCGCCGCGCGGGCGTCGCAGGATTGCGCGGAGGTCGCACGATTCCGGCGCGATCGTGCGACCCGGGCGGGGTTCTGCGACGGCGGAGCAGCGGCATCCTCTCCTCCCCAGGCTCGCCGGAGCATCGGGTTGTGCACGGATGCGGGGCCGCGCGGTCCGCGACGATGACGCCGGCGCGACGATCGGGGCATGAGGCGCACGATCGACGAGCTGACGCAGTGGCTGATCGCCCGCGGCGGCATCGCGCACCGCGACGACGCCCTCCGGGCCGGCTTCGCGATATCGCTCCTCCGGACCCTTGTCCGTTCCGGCGCCGCCGAGCTCGTCCGCCGTGCGTGGATCGCGCTCCCGACCGCGTCGGCCGACCTTCGTGCCGCGGCCGGCGCCGGCGCCCGTGTGACCTGCGTCTCGCTTGCTCGGCGGCGCGGGTGGTGGGTGCCGGAGACGACCGACGACGGCATCCATCTGCACCTGCTGCCGGGGTCGCGCTCGACCGCCGTCGGCGTACGCCACTGGGGTGTGCCGCTGGCTCCCGCCGAGCCGCGCACGCTCCTCGCGACGATCGAGGACGCGCTCGCCCATGTCGCGGTGTGTCGCGCATACGATGCGGCGCTCGTTCTCTGGGAGTCGGCGGCGCGTGTGGAGGGGCTGGCCCCCGAGTACCTGCGCCGGGTCGCCTGGACCACTCGCGCCGCGCGTCGCCTCGCCGACGCGGTGACGGGTCTCTCGGACTCCGGGCTCGAGACGCTGCTGGTCGTGCCGCTGCGCCGGTGGGGGCTTCGCGTGCGGCAGCAGGTCGTGCTCGCAGGCCGCCGGGTGGACCTGCTGATCGGCGACCGGCTCGTCATCCAGATCGACGGCTGGGCGCACCACTCCTCGAGCGCGCAGCGGGCGAGCGACATCGCGCACGATGCCGAGCTGCGCCTGCGCGGGTACACCGTGCTGCGGTTCAGCTACGCGCAGGTCGTGCACGATCGGGCAGCGGTCGAGGCGACGATCCGTCGTGCCGTGGCCGCGCGCCTCCACCTGGCATGAGCACCACAGGCGCAGAACGACGCGGATGTCGCACGATCCCGGCCGAATCCTGCGACATCCGTGCGGTGTTGCGACGTTCTCACGCCGCCGTGACGGGGTCCGGCACGGCGGTCGCCGGCGCGGCCGACCCCGCCGCGCGCCCCGCGGGCAGCCATATGGCGAGCACGGCGGTCGCCAGCAGGACCGCGGCGCCCACCACGACGGCGGGCCGGGCGGCATCCACGTACAGGTCGGGCCGCAGCTGCCCGCCCGCGCCCACGAAGATGGCGGTCATGACGGCCGTTCCGAGTGCGACGCCGATCTCTCGCACGGTGGAGTTCACCCCCGACGCGGAGGCGTGATCGGCGCCGGGGAGGGTCGCCAGGAGCGCCGTCGCCGACGGGGCGAACACGAGGCCCATGCCGATGCCGGCGAGCAGGAACGGCGGCACGAGCTCCGCGTAGGGGACGGACCTCGACATCACGATCGCGATCCAGCCGAGAGCGGCCCCCTGCATCACGAGACCGACGGCCATGAGGATGCGGGTGCCCACCCGCGGCGCGATGATCCCGGCGATCGGCGCGACGAACATGGGGGCGATCGTCCACGGGGTCGTCTGGACGGCCGCTTCGAGCGGCGTCGAGCCCTGCACGACCTGCATGTACTGGATCAGGATGAACACGGCCCCGAAGGTGCCGAAGCTGAAGGCGAAGCCGACCGCGTTCGTGAGGGAGAACGACCTGTCCCGGAACAGGCGCAGCGGCACGAGCGGCGAACGGGTGCGCGCCTGCCAGGCGACGAAGGCGACGAGCAGCAGCGCACCCCCGACGATCTCGGCCACGACCCCGAGCGAGGACCAGCCGTCGTCGTTGCCGCGCACGATCGCGTGCACGAGGGCGAGCACGCCCGCCCCGGCGAGGACGGCCCCGAGCACGTCGATGCGCGCCCGTGCGCCGAAGTCGTTGTTCAGCGCGAACAGCGCGAGGGGGATCGCGACGACCGCCACCGGGACGTTGATCCAGAAGATCGCCTGCCAGTTCCAGCCTTCGACCACCGCGCCGCCCACGAGCGGCCCGACGGCGACGCCGAGCCCGGAGACCCCGCCCCAGATGCCGATCGCGAGCGGTCGGCGCCTCTCGGGCACGCCGCCGGCCAGGAGCGCGAGGGAGAGGGGAAGCACACCGGCCCCGCCGAAGCCCTGCAGGGCGCGAGCGGCGATGAGCTGTCCGGGGTCGGTCGACAGCGCCGCGAGCGCCGAGCCGACGCCGAAGATCGCGATGCCCGAGAGGAAGACCGTGCGCCTCCCGAAGCGGTCGCCGAGGGCGGCGGCGACGAGGATCGTCGAGGCGAAGGACAGCGTGTAGGCGTTGACGAACCACTGCAGCTGCTCGACCGTCGCCCCGAGCTCGGCGTGCAGCACCGGCAGCGCGTTCGTCATGACGAGGTTGTCGAGCGTCGCCATGAACATCGGCAGCGAGGCGGCGGCGACGACGAGCCCGAACGGGCGGCGTCGAGGGGATGCGGACATCGTGGGGCTCCTCAATTGGTAATCGAATGATTACTACGATGGCGACACTGTAGTAATCGACTGATAACCTGTCAACATGGCGGATGTCGAGACGAAGGCGCCCCGGCTGAGCTCCGATGAGCGTCGGGCCCAGATCCTGGAGGCCGCCCTCGCCGTGTTCGGGGCGAAGGGGTACGTCGGCACCACGACCGACGACGTCGCCAAGGCGGCCGGCGTCTCGCAGCCGTACGTCGTCCGGCTGTTCGGCAGCAAGGAGGCGCTCTTCGTCGAGGCGACGCAGGAGGCGCTGCGACGCATCCTCGTCGCCTTCCGCGCCGCGACGGAGGACGCCCCGAGCACCGAGCCGCTCGAGGCGAGGATCGGCCGCGCCTACATGGACCTGCTCGCGGTCCGCGGGCTGCATCAGACGCTCAGTCATGCGTTCCTCCTCGGCGCGCACCCCGTGATCGGGCCCTGCGCCCGTCGCGGGTTCGCGCAGGTGTGGGACTTCCTGCGTGAGATCGGGTTCGATCCGGAGTCCGCCCAGCTGTTCCTCGCGCAAGGGATGCTGATCAACACGCTGGTGGGGATGCGGCTGGCCGACGACTACGACAGCGATCCGCGGGTCGCCGAGCTGTTCGACGCCTGCTTCCCGACCGGCAAGGCCACCGTCCTCGCCCTCGCGCCCCGAGCCGACGAGCCCTGGTGATCGGCGGCGCAGCGGGCGTCGCGGGTAGGCTGGGCGGGTGAGCATGGAGATCGAGGTCGGCCGCGCCAAGCGGGCCCGCCGCGCATACACGTTCGACGACATCGCGGTCGTGCCCTCGCGGCGCACGCGCAACCCGGAGGACGTCTCGACGGCGTGGACGATCGACGCCTTCCAGTTCGACATCCCGGTGCTGGGCGCCCCGATGGACTCGGTCGTCTCCCCGCGCACCGCGATCATGCTCGGACAGCTCGGCGGGCTGGGCGTCCTCGACCTCGAAGGGCTGTGGACCCGGTACGACGACCCCGAGCCGATCCTCGCCGAGATCGCCGCCCTGCCCGACGACGGCGCGACGAGGCGCATGCAGGAGCTGTACGCCGAGCCGATCAAGCCCGAGCTCGTGCGCGACCGCCTCGCCGAGATCCGGGCCGCGGGCGTGACGGTCGCCGGCTCGCTCACGCCCCAGCGCACGCAGGAGCTGTACGAGACCGTCGTCGCCGCCGGCGTCGACCTGTTCGTCATCCGGGGCACGACCGTGTCGGCCGAGCACGTCTCGAGCGTCGCCGCGCCGCTGAACCTCAAGAAGTTCATCTACGACCTCGACGTCCCCGTCATCGTCGGCGGCGCCGCGACCTACACCGCCGCCCTCCACCTGATGCGGACCGGGGCGGCCGGCGTCCTGGTCGGCTTCGGCGGGGGAGCGACCTCGACGACCCGGGCGACGCTCGGCATCCACGCGCCGATGGCGACCGCGGTCGCAGACGTCGCCGGCGCCCGCCGCGACTACCTCGACGAGTCCGGCGGTCGCTATGTGCACGTCATCGCGGACGGCGGAGTCGGCACCTCGGGCGACATCGTGAAGGCGCTCGCGATGGGCGCGGATGCGGTGATGCTCGGGGTCGCGCTCGCCCGAGCCACAGATGCGCCCGGCCACGGCTACCACTGGGGCCCCGAGGCGCACCACCCGAAGCTCCCGCGCGGGCGCCGCGCGCGCGTCGCGCAGGTCGCGCCGCTCGAGGAGATCCTCTACGGCCCGGCCCCGGTCGCCGACGGCACCGCCAACCTGATCGGGGCGTTGCGCAAGTCCATGGCGACGACCGGCTACTCCGAGCTCAAGGAGTTCCAGCGGGTCGAGGTCGTCGTCGCGCCCTACGGGTCGTGACCGACACGCCATCGGGGGCCGCGGAGCCGGCGGAGGTCTTTCCGCCGACGCTCCGGGAGGTCATGCTCCGCCCCCGCTGGCTCGCGATGCTCGCGCTGTGCCTGGTGGTGGCGGGCGTGTTCGCCTGGCTCGGCCAGTGGCAGCTGGCGCGCGCGGTCGACACCGCGCCGCGCGAGGAGGGGGCGACCGAGCAGGTGCAGCCGATCGACGACGTCGTGACGCCCGGCGCCTACCTTCCGGAGCCGCTCGTCGGACAGCGGGTCAGCGTGAGCGGGACCTTCGTTGCGGGCGACTTCATCGTCGTGTCGTCGCGGTTCAACGACAACGTGCAGGGCTTCTGGGTCACCGGCCAGCTGCGCCGCGACGGCGTCGCCGCCCCCACCTCGATCGCCGTGGCCCTCGGCTGGGCGGCCACGAGGCAGGATGCGGATGCCGCCGCGGCCGCGCTGGAGACGGGCCTCGACCCGCACGCCGTCGTGACCGTCACCGGACGCCTGGTCTCCGACGAGGGGCCCGTCGCACCGCCGGAGGCGGACCCCCAGGACCTGTCGCGGATGTCCCCGGCCGCGCTGCTCAGCCGCTGGCACGACATCGCAGGGCTCGACGTGTACCGGCCGTTCCTCGTCTCGGACGCGACCTCGCCCGGACTCGTGGAGATCTCGTCGCCGGCGCCCCAGACCGGCTCGGGCGTGAACTGGCTCAACATCTTCTACGCGGCCGAGTGGGCGGTGTTCGCGGGCTTCGCGTTCTACCTCTGGTACCGGCTGGCGAAGGACGCATGGGAGAAGGAGCTCGAGGAGCTCGAGCCGGAGGGCGACGCCCCGCGAGGCTAGACTGGAGGTCATGCCTCCTGCCCCGAAGCTCGCCTCGTTCCCGGCGATCCGTGGCGCGCTCCGGTTCTACCAGGTGTGCTCCATCATCACCGGAACCATGCTGCTCCTGCTCGTCGCCGAGATGGTCGTGAAGTATGCGCTCGGCTACGAGCTCTTCGCCGGCGGCTCCGGCGGCGCGCTCTGGTGGGCGCCCGTGGTGGAGACCGCTTCCGGTCATGAGTCCACGGGCGACGGCTTCAACCTGTCGATGTTCATCCTCATCGCGCACGGGTGGTTCTACGTCGTCTACCTGTTCAGCTGCTTCCGCGTGTGGAGCCTCATGCGCTGGCAGTTCCTGCGCTTCATCCTGCTGGCGCTCGGCGGCGTCGTGCCGCTGCTGTCCTTCTTCCTCGAGGCCTTCGTCGCGCGCGCCGTGCGGCGCTACCTGGCCGAGCGCGAGGCCGCGGCCGCCCCGCTGCCGCAGGCCGCCGAACACCCCTGACCCGACCCAGAGAGAAGCCCGGTGACCGAGCAGACCGAAACCTCCCAGCGCCCCGTCCTGGTGATCGACTTCGGCGCGCAGTACGCGCAGCTGATCGCCCGCCGCGTCCGCGAGGCGGGGGTGTACAGCGAGATCGTCCCGCACACGGCCACGGCCGACGACATCCGGGCCAAGGATCCCGTCGCCCTCGTGCTGTCGGGCGGGCCGTCCTCGGTGTACGAGCCGGGCGCGCCGACCCTCGACCCCGGCATCCTGCAGCTCGGCATCCCGACGCTCGGCATCTGCTACGGCTTCCAGGTCATGGCGCAGCAGCTGGGCGGCACCGTGGCCAACACGGGACTGCGCGAGTACGGCGCGACCGATGCCGTGATCGCGAACGACGGCGGCGTCCTCCTCGGCGGCCAGCCGAACGAGCAGAACGTGTGGATGAGTCACGGCGACCAGGTCGCCGCCGCCCCCGAGGGTTTCGAGGTGCTCGCGTCGACCGCCGCGACCCCGGTCGCCGCGTTCGGGAACGCAGAGAAGTGCTTCTACGGCGTGCAGTGGCACCCGGAGGTCAAGCACTCCGACTACGGCCAGGACGTCCTCGTGAACTTCCTCCACAAGGCCGCGGGGCTGCCCGCCGACTGGAACAGCGGAAACGTCATCGCGGAGCAGGTCGCCCGCATCCGCGAGCAGGTCGGCACCGGCCGCGTGCTGTCCGCCCTCTCGGGCGGCGTCGACTCCGCCGTCTCGACGGCGCTCGTGCACGAGGCCGTGGGCGACCAGCTCGTGGCGGTGTTCATCGATCACGGGCTCCTCCGCAAGGGCGAGCGCGAGCAGGTCGAGAACGACTACGTCGCCTCGACCGGTGTGCGCCTCATCACGGTCGACGCCCGGGAGACGTTCCTCACGGCGCTCGCCGGCGTCAGCGACCCGGAGCAGAAGCGCAAGATCATCGGTCGCGAGTTCATCCGCGCCTTCGAGAAGGTGCAGCAGGAGCTCATCGCCGAGGCCGCGGCCGAGGGCGATCCGATCCGCTTCCTCGTGCAGGGCACGCTCTACCCGGACGTCGTGGAGTCCGGCGGCGGCACGGGCACCGCGAACATCAAGAGCCACCACAACGTGGGCGGCCTCCCCGAAGACCTGCAGTTCGAGCTCGTCGAGCCGCTGCGCACGCTCTTCAAGGACGAGGTGCGCGCCATCGGTCGCGAGCTGGGGCTGCCGGAGGAGATCGTGGCGCGCCAGCCGTTTCCGGGGCCGGGCCTCGGCATCCGGATCGTGGGTGAGGTCACCGCTTCTCGTCTCGAGATCCTGCGTGACGCCGACGCCATCGCCCGCGAGGAGCTGACGAAGGCGGGGCTCGACGGCGAGATCTGGCAGTGCCCGGTCGTGCTGCTGGCCGATGTCCGGTCGGTCGGCGTGCAGGGGGACGGCCGCACCTACGGACACCCGATCGTGCTGCGCCCGGTCTCGAGCGAGGACGCCATGACGGCGGACTGGACCCGCCTGCCCTACGACGTGCTGTCGAAGATCTCCAACCGCATCACGAACGAGGTGCGCGAGGTCAACCGCGTCGTGCTCGACGTGACGTCCAAGCCCCCGGGGACCATCGAGTGGGAGTGACCCCCCCGGGGTCGCCTCACGCCCGAGAGGGCTCGAAACCAGATCAGGCCATCTCGCCGGATCAGGAGCTTCGCGAAGCGAAGCGGCCTGTCCTGGCGAGATGGCCTGATTCTGTGGTGAGGGATGCGGTCAGTTGTTGCCGCGGAGGATCGCGAGGATCCGCAGGATCTCGAGGTAGAGCCACACGACCGTGACCATGATGCCGAAGGCGCCCATCCACCCGAACTGACGGGGAGCGCCGTTGCGCACGCCCTGCTGGATCGAGTCGAAGTCGAGCACGAGCGAGTACGCGGCCATGATGACGACGAACACGCCGATGATGAGGCCCAGCGGGATGCCCGCGATGCGCACGTCGGAGAGCATGCCGAAGCCGCCGCCGTTCGTGCTGTTGAGCACGCCGAACATCATGAGGACGACGTTCACGAGCGAGCAACACGAGGTAGCCGACCATCGCGATCAGGAAGATCTTCGTGGCCCGCTTGGAGGCCCGGATCTTGCCGCTCGCGAAGAGGGCGAGCGTCACGCCCACCACCACGAGGGTCGCGAGCGTCGCCTGCAGGACGATGCCGGGCCAGATGAACTCGAAGAACGACGAGATCGCGCCGACGAACAGGCCCTCGAAGGCCGCGTAGGCGAAGATGAGCGCCGGGCGGACCTTGGTGCGCGAGCCGAAGATCACGACCATCGCCAGGACGAAGCCTCCGAGGCCGCCGATGATCCACGGCGCCATGGAGGGCGTGCCGCCGGTGCGGGTCACGGTCGACATCGACCACAGCCAGCCGGCGACCGCGCCGACGAGGAGGATCGCGAACAGGCCGATCGTCTTGTAGACCGTGTCCTCGACCGTCATGCGACCGGTCTGCACGGAGCCGGCGGGCGGAGCGGCGAACGCGCCCTCGAGCTGCGCGGTCGCGGCGGCGTCGACCGCGGCGGGCGGCGTCAGCCCGACACGGGAGGCGCCCTTCTCTTGGAAGGCGGGGTTGTTGAATGCGGGGTTGGACGAGGCCATGGTCTCGATCACACTCCAGGTTCCGGTGGCAGCACGGTGCTGCACCCCCCCAGGTTAGCCCAGTGTTTCCGCGGTGACTCTGGCAGATGCTGTGAGGGAGCTTTGAGCCACGGGTACCGTCGGCGGCGCCCCCACGGCGATGTCGACGGGCTGCGGTAGCGTGTGCGCCGATGCGTCCTCTCGTCATCGGCCACCGCGGTGCGCCCGGCTACCTGCCCGAGCACACGCGCGCCTCCTACGAGCTCGCGATCGCGCACGGGGTGGATGCGGTCGAGCCCGATGTCGTGCCGAGCCGTGACGGCGTCCTGGTGGTCCGCCACGAGAACGAGATCTCGACGACGACGGATGTCGCCGACCGGCCGGAGTTTGCGCACCTGAGGCGTACGCGGTCGTTCGCCGGTGTCGAGCTCACGGGCTGGTTCACGGAGGACTTCACGTGGGAGCAGCTGTCGACGCTGCGGTGCCGTGAGCGCCTGCCGCACCTGCGTCCGGGTTCCGCCGCGCACGACGACGAGCAGCCGATGCTGCGGCTGACCGATCTGCTGGACCTGCTCGATGCCGCGGGTCGCGACATCCGGCTCGTGCTCGAGGTCAAGCACGCCGCGTACTTCGCGACGATCGGCCTGGACCCGGCGTCTCTCGTCTCCGACGCGATCCGTTCGGCCGGCTGGTGGGGCGACGCGGAGCGTCTCGTCGTCGAGTCGTTCGAGCCGACCGTCCTCGCCGAGCTCCGGGCGGCGGGGCTGCCCGCGACGTTCGTGCAGCTCGTCGAGGCCGAGGGCGCGCCCGTCGACCTGCTGCTCGCCCGGGGGGCCGCGGCGCCGACCTACCGCGAGATGATCTCCCCCTCGGGCCTCGAGCGGCTCGCGGACGAGGTCGAGGGCATCAGCCTCGACAAGGCGATCGTGCTGGGGGACGCCGGTGCGCGCCTGGTCGCCGATGCGCACGCTCGCGGCCTGCTCGTCTACGCGTGGACCGCCCGGCCGGAGAACCGCTTCCTCGAGTCGCGCTTCCGGCGGGGCGAGGACCCGGCCCGCTTCGGCGACTACGCCGCCGAGTGGACGCGGATGCGCGACGCCGGCATCGACGGGGTCTTCGTCGACCACCCGGACCTGGGTGCCGCGGCGTTCGGCCGTCCGTGACCCACGTGCGGCGCTCGCCCGCGGACACAGCCTGCGCATAGGGTGGGGACGTGACCCCGGGAATCGACGTGATCGATGTACGCAGGTCGTTCGGGCGGGTGGCGGCCGTGCGTGGCATCACGCTCTCGGCGTATCCCGGCCGCATCACGGGGCTCGTGGGTCCCAACGGGGCGGGGAAGACGACCCTGCTGCTCATGCTCGCCTCGCTCCTGCAGCCGGATGCCGGCCACATCCGGATCGCCGGCGCCGACCCCGTGACCGACCCGGCGGGCGTGCGGCGCGCCGTGGGGTGGATGCCCGATGCGCTCGGGGCCTGGGCGGCGCTGAGCGCCCGCGAGACCCTCGTCTACACCGGGCGGCTGTACGGGATGCCGCGTTCCCAGGCGCAGGCCCGGGCGCTCGCGCTGCTCGAGCGGGTGGGGCTGGACGCGCTCCAGAACGCGCCCGCGCGGGTGCTCTCGCGCGGGCAGAAGCAGCGGCTCGGACTCGCCCGCGCGCTCGTGCACGACCCGCAGGTGCTGCTCCTGGACGAACCCGCCTCCGGCCTCGACCCCCAGGCGCGGATCGATCTGCGCCTGCTGCTGCGCTCCTTCGCGGACGCCGGCCGCACGGTCCTCGTGTCCAGCCACGTGCTCGCAGAGCTCGAGGAGATGGTCGACGACGCCGTGTTCGTCGTCGGCGGGCAGTCGGTCGCTGCGCCTGCGGAGCCTCGGCGGACGCGACGGTGGCGGCTGCGGGTGCTCGGCGAGCCCCCGACGCCGGTCACGGTGGCCGGGGCCGCCGGGCTCGCGCCGGACGACGTCGCGATCGATCGCGATGCGATGACGCTGCCGTTCGCGTCGGAGGACGACGCGGCGGCGGGCCTCGCGCGCCTCGTGCACGCCGGCATCCGCGTCGTCGAGTTCGTCCCGGCGGTCGGCCGCCTCGAACAGACCTTCCTCGACCTCGGAGGCGCGTCGTGAACCCCGCCCGGATGTGGACCGTCGTGCAGCTCGAGCTCGCCCAACGGGTGCGCTCGGTCGCGTGGTACGTGTTGCTGGGCGTGTTCGCCTTCGTGATGCTCGCCGTGACCCTCCTCGCGTTCATGGCCTGGTCCTGGGCGCCGGAGCCGGGCGGGGGCATCTACTCGACGATCGTGTACGTCGTGCTGCTGCTGGTCGTGCTCGTCTCGCCGACGGTCGCGGGCAATGCGGTCAACGGCGATCGGGAGGCCGCGACGCTGGCGGCGGTGCAGGTCACCCTCGCCTCGACCGCCGACATCGTGTTCGGCAAGCTGATCGCCGCGTGGATCACCGGGCTCGGCTTCGTCGTCGTGGCGGTGCCGTTCATGGCGGTCGCGGTGCTGGCCGGCGGACTCGCGCCGGCGGCGCTGGCGGTGTCGCTGCTCGTGCTCGTGATCGAGATCGGGGTGTTCGCGGCGATCGGGGTCGGGATGTCGGCGCTCATCGGCCGGCCGCTCTTCTCGATCGCGGCGACGTATCTCGTCGTCGCGGCGTTCGTGATCGGCACGCTCGTGGCCTTCGGTCTCCTGGGTGCCAGCCTCCGCACCGAGGTGACGAGCCACGGCCGCTGGTCGGAGTCGGCGGCGTGCGGCACGGGGACCTCGGACGTCGACTGCGACGGCGTGCCCGATGGAGGATCGGGGGGCCCGCTGCTGTATCAGTGCACCGCGTGGCAGACCACGAGCTATGAGGTCCCCCGCTTCGACCGCGTGTGGTGGATCCTCGCGGCGAACCCGTTCGTGGTGCTCGCCGATGCGACGCCCACCACCTACAACGAGTACGGCACGCCCAACGATCTGTTCGGCCAGATCGCGCAGGGAGTGCGCATGGCTCAGATCGCCCCGGAGGCGGAGACGTGGAACGACGGCTGCGATCAGTCCTCGTGGCAGGGCTCTCCGTCGAACGAGGAACGGGTGGCGGACACGACGCCCAGCTGGTCCGTCGGTCTGGGGCTGCAGCTGGTCGTCGCCGCGCTGTTCGTGTGGGGAGCGTGGGCGCGCACCCGCACGCCGGCGAAGACCCTGCCGCCCGGGACGCGCGTGGCCTGAGGGCGGGCTCAGGCCGAGGCGAGCCGCGACTCGCCCTGGTGCAGGTGGAGCGCGCGGTACCGGCGCGGCGAGACCCCGAACTGCTGCGCGAACGCCCGGCTGAACACCGCCGCATCCCGCATGCCCCAGCGGGACGCGATCTCGCCGATCGGCACCCGCACCTGCTGCGGGTCCAGCAGCTCGGTGCGGATGCGCTCCAGTCGCCGCTGCCGCACCACCGCCGAGACGGTCGCTCCGTGCGCGGCGAACACCCGCCGCACGTAGCGGGTGGAGAGGAAGTGGGCGCTCGCGATCGCGTCCGCCGAGACCTCGTCGTCCGTGAGGTGTTCCTCGATCCACAGGAGGAATGCGTGGAACAGCGACATGACCGTCGCGGACCCGGGGTGGCGTGCGTCGGCGACGACGGCGTGGGCCGCGGCGACGAGCGCGTCGGCGATGTGCGCGCCCGCCGCCGGGCTCGGGCGGAAGTCGGGCTGCGCGAGGCTCGCGAGCACGGCGCGCAGGAGGGGCGCGGAGGGGACAGCGGACAGATCGGTGGCGATCACGTCGGTGAACATGCTGTGCCGGAGCGCGATCGCCGAGGTCGGGATGCGGACGACGAGGTATTCGTGATGGCCCGGCGCCGTGATGCGGTAGCGCTGCGCACTCGTGTAGAACACGAAGTCGCCGGCCGCGAGATCGACCGCGCGGCCCTCCTGGGACACCCGGAGGGAGCCGGCGGCGAGGTAGCCCAGCACGACGCCCCGCCAGTGACGGGCGGCGGGCAGCGGCTCGACGTCGACGCCGCCGGAGGTGATCATCGCGATCTCCAGCGTGCCGAGCTGGTGGCGGGGCCCCATCCGAGGCTCGGTGCCGTCGCGGGTCGAGACGATGATCGCGTCGCTCGTGTCGACGGCGCGATCGAAGTTCTCGCCGCCGGACTGGAGCCAGCCGAACATCAGCCGTTCCGATCGGGCGTCGGCTCCGCTGCCGACCGTGCTCACCGCATCCCTCCCTCAGCGTCGCGCGGCGCTTCCGCGCGCTCGTGCGAGTCTCGCGAAGGCTACCGCGATCAGGAGCGCCGCACCATTGAAGACCTGCCCGACCCACGCGGGCGCCCCCACGAGCGTGAGCCCGCTGACGAGCACCGCGACGAAGAGCAGCCCGATGACCGTCCCGGGCACCGAGGGGCGGCCGACGTGGATGACGATCGTGCCGAGCAGCACGGCCGTCAGCGCCGGGAAGAGCATCGTCATGCCGCTGTCTGAGGTCGCGGCGCCCTGCCGGGCCAGCAGCAGCACGCCGCCGAGCGCCGCGACCGTCCCGGAGGCCACGAAGGAGAGGAACTGGATGCGGCGCACGTCCACGCCCAGCAGCTGCGTCGCGCGCGGGTTCGCGCCGACCGCGTACAGCCGCCGGCCGAAGACCGTGCGGGACATCAGCCACCAGGCGACGAGGGCGATCACCGCGGCGACGAGCGCGATCGTGGGCGCGCCCCACAGCTGTCCCGAACCGATCGCGGTGAGCTCGCGGGGGATGCCGTTGGTGATCTGCAGACCGCCCGTGTACGCGAAGATCGCGCCGCCGAGGAGCGTGGCGGCCCCGAGCGTCGAGATGAAGGGATTCACCTCCAGGTAGGCGACCATCCAGCCCAGGCCCGCGCCCACCCCGACGCCGAACGCCACCCCGAGGAGGACCCCGAGCCAGACGGGCAGCCCGTACGTGGCGGTGCACGCCGCGGTCACGAGGCAGCTGGCGGAGGCGACGGCCCCGACCGAGAAGTCGAAGTAGCCGGCGGCGAGGGGGAACAGGAGCGCGATGGCCACCACGAGGCCGACGCCCTGGTTCGCCACGAGCGTCTGCACGTTCAGCATGCTGCGGAACGCGGGACCCGAGGAGGGGAGCGCCGAGAACAGCGCGATCATCGCGACGACGAGGATCAGCAGCCCGAATCGTTCGACGACGGCGCCCGCGGTCGGGCGAGGAAGGACGGACGTGCTCATCAGGCGACTCGGCTCTCTTGCTGGATGGCGGCGGTCAGGATGTCTCTGCGCACGCGGGCGCCGGCGAGGGTCTGCACGAGCCGGCCGCCGTGCAGGACGATGACGCGGTCGCAGAGCTGCTCGAGCTCCTCCACGTCGCTCGAGACGACGACGGCGCAGGCCCCGCCGTCGACCGTGTCGCGCACCGTGCGATGGATGTCGTCCCGCGCCACCGCGTCGACGCCCTGGGTGGGCTCGTCCAGCAGCAGCACGCGGGGCTCGGTCTGCAGCCATCGCGCCAGCACGACCTTCTGCTGGTTCCCGCCGGAGAGCGCCGCGAGGGGCGCGCCGGCGGATGGTGTGCGCACGCGGAATCGGGAGATCAGCGCGGGTGCGGCCCGTCGCTCCCGTCGCGCCGAGACGCCGAGCCGCGTGCGGTAGCGGGACACGCTCGCCGCCGAGAGGTTCTCCCACACGGGGGCGTCGAGATAGGCGGCCTCGCGGACCCGGTCCTCGGGCACGAGGGCGATGCGGTGGGCCACCGCATCCCCGGTGTCGCGGATGCGGACGGCCTCGCCGTCGAGCGAGATCCCGCCCGTCGCGGGCACATCGCCGAACAGCGCGCGCAGGAGGGTCGTCCGCCCGGAGCCGACGAGGCCGGCGACGCCCACGATCTCCCCGCGGTGCACGTCGAGGTCGATCGCCTGGAGCGGTCCGGCCGACAGCCCTCGCACCCCGAGCACCACGGGCCCGCGGGTCGTGTCGCGCTCCTGCCGGGTCAGCCGCTCCGGGACGTGACCCGCGATGAGCGCGAGGATGCGGTCCTCGTCGAAGTCGGCGATGGGCCCCGCGCCGACCACGCGTCCGTCGCGGAGCACCGTCACCTCGTCGGCGATCCGCATGACCTCGCTGAGACGGTGCGTGACGAGCGCGATCCCGTGCCCCGCGGCGCGGAGGTCGTGGAGTCGTTCGAGCAGCCGGTCGACCTCGGTGATCGGCAGGCTCGCGGTCGGCTCGTCCAGGACGAGGGTCAGCGGAACCCCGGAGGTCTCGGCGTCCGGGTCCTCGCGCAGCGCCCGTGCGACGGCGACGAGCGTGCGGTCGCTCGGGCGCAGCGCGCCCACGGGCAGACGCGGGTCGAAGCCGAGCCCCGCACGGCGCAGGTCCTCGCCCGTGCGCGCCAGGAGGCGGCGGTCGTCGATCCAGCCCGGCAGCCGACGGGGATGCCCGCCCTCGAGGGCGAAGTTCTCGGCGATGCTGAGCTGGTCCACGAGGCCCAGGTCCTGATGGACGAAGCGGAGGCCGCCCGCGCGCGCCACGCGCGGCGAGTACGACTCGGCGGGGATGCGGCGTCCGCCGAGCACGATCGTGCCCCCGGCATCGGCCGGCACGACGCCCGCGAGCATCTTCAGCAGCGTCGACTTGCCCGATCCGTTGCCGCCCGCGAGAACGTGGACCCGTCCGGTCGACAGCTCCAGATCCACCTCGTGCACGACCCGGGTCGCGTAGGTCTTCGAGAGGCGCTCGCCGCGGAGGACCACGGCGTCGCCGCGGTCGGCGGTGCCGGCGGGAAGCCCCCCGCCGGCACCGGATGCCTCCTCGGTCACGAGACCTTCCAGAGCGCCTTGTAGCCCGCGCGGTAGTCGAGCGGTCCGTCGTAGTTCTGGCCGGCGGCCGGCAGGTTGGGCGACGCCGCGTCCAGGAGGGTCCAGCCGATGCCGTCGCTGACGGCGCTCTGGCCGTTGAAGAAGCGGTTCAGCTGGTCAGCCAGCGACCAGGCGGCGCGGCCGTTGGAGATCGCGATGCAGGCCTGGATGCCGTTCGCGTCGTGCAGGTAGCCGATCTCGTCCTGCGTGCACTCGCCGCCCAGGACGACGCGACCGTTGCCCGCGTTGCTGGCGACGAGGGACTGCTGGATGCCGCCGGCGAGCATGAAGCCGAGGTCGACGACGATCGCGTTCGCGCCGGAGGCCTGCAGCATCCCGGTCTCGAACTTCTGTCGCATCTGGGCGATGTCGGCGGGGGTGATCGAGACGGTCCCCACGACTTCGCAGCCGGGGCACTTGGCGGCGAGCTCCTCCGTGAAGCCCTTCGAGAGGTAGTCGCCGATCGCGACGCCCGTGAACTCGACGTGCAGCACCTTGGCCGCACCGCCGGTCTTCTCGATCACGTAGTCGGCGCGCAGCTTGCCGCTCTGCTCGAAGAAGTCCGCGACGCCGTGGATGCCGTCGCCGTACTGCAGCTGCGTGTCGAACATCGCCTGCCCGGCCGCCCTGGCTGGGATCGGAGCAGTCGAAGGAGGAGATCCCGGCGATCGCGACCTTCGCCGCCTTCGCCTCGGCCAGCGCCTGAGCGACGGGCGCGCAGTCGACGCTCACGAGGACGATCGTGTCGGCGCCGGACGCGACGCCCTGCCGGATGCAGGTGGCCCAGGCGCCGTTGGCGTTGTTCTGGCCGTCGCAGACGCTGGAACTCCAGCCGAGCGCGGTCGAGGCGTCGCCCAGCTGCGCGGACAGGTAGGCCAGACCCGGAACCTGCTGGAACGCCGAGACGATCCAGAGGCGGTGCCCCGGCGACACGGCGGGCGAGGAGCCGGGCAGCGGTCCGGAGGTGCCCTGGTAGGCGGCCGAGACGGCGGAGCCGACCTCGGCGGGCACGCTGCCGCCGGAGGCGTCGCCGCCGGGGGCGGCGGTGGGGGAGGAACAGGCGCTCAGCAGCAGGGCGCCGGCGGCGATGCCGGCGACCAGCAGGCCGCGCCACGATGCGCGGGGACGGGTGGACATGGAAGACGCTCCTTCTGGTGCTGTGTTCTCGGGTTCTCCGCCGCGGGGGTGGCGCAGGACGAAGCGGGTCAGTGCGCGATCCCGGCGGCGGTGGGATGGCGGCGGGTCCAGCCGAAGTGCTCCTGGACCGAGGCCGCCAGACGTACCAGCTCGCCCTCCCCGAAGGGACGGCCGATCAGCTGCGCGCCCACCGGGAGACCGGTCGCGCTCATCCGCACGGGGAGGGAGATCGCGGGCTGTCCGGTGATGTTCGCGAACGCCGTGAACGCGATCATCTGGTTCTCGGTGAGCCGCGGGCCGTCGAACGCCGCGTTCGCCTCGGCGAGCACGACGCCCACCGGCGGCGGCGTGGTCGCCATGGTCGGGGTCAGGAGCACGTCGAAGTCGCGTCCCCACTGCGCGAGGATGTCGACGTTCTCGCGGTAGAGCCGCATCGCGGCGATCGCGTAGTCGCCTCCGGTGTGGGCGCGGGCGCGGGCGCGGCGGGCGCGGATGTACGGCTCGGCGAGCTCGGCATCCTCGTAGGGCGTGGTCCACAGCCACGAGTTGATGATGACGTCGACGAAGCCGAGCACCGCCTCCCAGGAGTGCAGGAGCGGACGGACCGGCTCCACCGTGTGACCGAGGTGCTCGAGGGCGCGCGCCAGGTCCTCGGCCGCCGCCCGGCACTCGGGGTCGACCGGCACGCCGCTCGGCGCGTCGAGGAGGAGGCCGATGCGCAGGCGGGGGCCGTCGTGATGCAGCTCCTCGGCGAAGGGACGCGGCGGGAGGGGAGCGGAGTAGGGGAGGGTGGGGTCGGGCGCGGAGATCGCGTCCAGGATCGCCGCGGCGTCCTCGACGTGCCGGGTGATGACGCCCTCGACGATCGAGTGCTCCCACGTGGGCACGCGTGCCGGCACGCGTCCCCGCGAGGGCTTGAGCCCCACGAGCCCGGTGGCCGAGGAGGGCATGCGGATCGACCCGCCGCCGTCCGTCGCGTGAGCGACCGGGACGATGCCGGCCGCGACCGCCGCCGCCGCGCCGCCGGAGGAGCCGGCCGGGGAGTAGTCGAGGTTCCACGGGTTGCGGGTCACGCCGAACCGGGAGTTCTCGGTCACCGACATGGGTCCGGCCTCGGGCGAGTTGCTGCGGCCGAAGAGCAGGAAGCCCGCGTCGCGGAACCGATCCACCACGAGATCGCTCACGGGTCGCGGCGCGTCGCTCACGCCGCGCGAGCCGAACGTCCCGGGCTGGCCCGCGACCCAGGTGAGCTCCTTGATGGGCAGTGGGACGCCGTGGAAGGGGCCGACCGCGGCGCCGGCCGCGAGTGCGGCGTCGGCGGCTGCGGCATCCCGGAGGGACGTCTCGTCGTCACGCCAGATGAGGGCGTTCATGCGCGGGTCGACCGCGTCCGCGGCGCGGATCGCCTCCGTCATCAGCTCGGTCGCGGTCAGCTCGCCCTCTCGGATGCGGCGCGACAGCTCGACCGCGGACTCGTGCATCATTCCCCGTAACTCCCTCGTCACCGGCACCGACGGTGGTACCACAACGATGATGCGCAGGTGGCGAGGCGGAGAGTTGACCTGGGCGGCCCTGAAGTTGATCTCGAGACGCGCGTCCGCGGCTCGGGGCCGCCCGGACGCCGCGGCTGGGTACAGCTAGGCGCGCGGCGCGGGATCGGCGATCGCCGTCGGGTCCGTCTCCTCACGGCGGCGCGCGCCGCCGAGGCTGAACGAGGCGCCGAGGCCGAGCACGAGGAAGCCGGCGGCGGTCCAGGCGGCGATGCGGGTGCCGTCCGAGAAGGCGGACGCCGCGGCCTGCCCCGTCGCCCGGGTCTCGGGGTTCGCGAGGAGGGGCGGGATGGCGGCGCCCGCGCTGTCCACCACGGCCGAGACGACCGCCGCCGCGGCGGGCGGCGACATCCCGGCCTCGTCGAGGCGCGCCGCGAGGCCCGTGCCCGTCGCGCCGTAGAGCACGGTGCCGAGGATCGCGATGCCGAGCGCGGAGCCGATCTGGCGCGAGGTCGACTGCATGCCCGAGCCCTGTCCGGACATCTCGACCGGGACGTCGGCGAGGATGACCCCGGTCAGCTGCGCCGTCGCGAGGCCGACGCCGAACCCGTAGACCGCGAGGCCCGGGAGGAGCCAGCCCCACGCGGCGTCCGGCGCGACGACGAATCCGACGGCGGCGATGCCGACGATCTCGCAGACGAGCCCGAGACGCACGACGAGGACGGGAGCGACGCGACCGCTGAAGGCGCCGGCGAGCCCGCTGGCGGCGAAGGAGCCGCCCGCGAGCGCGAGCAGGACGAGACCGGTCTGCACCGCCTCGAAGCCGAGCACGAACTGCAGCCAGAGGGGGAGGGCGAGGATCAGGCCGAACTCTCCCAGCGCCACGACCATCGCGACGACGTTGCCGTTGCGGAACGAGGCCAGCCGGAACAGCCGGAACTCGACGAGCGTCGCTCTCCCCGCACGGTGGCGACGGCGACCTCGGAGCAGGAACAGGGCGAGCGCGACCGCCGCGAGCGCGAAGGCGAAGGGGATCGGCGACACCGGCCAGGGCCAGGTCCAGTCACCGATGCTCGGCGCGGTCTCGCTCGCCCACCATCCGAAGGTGCGGCCCTCGATGAGGGCGAACACGAGGGAGGAGAAGAGCACGACCGCGAGCAGCGCGCCCACGATGTCCAGCCCGCCGCTGCGCGGCGCCTTCGACTCGATGACCGTGAGCAGGACGCCCAGGATGATGAGGATGCCGAGCGGCACGTTGATGCCGAAGGCCCAGCGCCACGAGAACGCGGTGGTCAGCCAGCCGCCCAGCAGCGGGCCGACGGCGGCCATGCCGCCGATCGTGGAGCCCCAGATCGCGAACGCGATGGCGCGCTCGCGGCCGCGGAAGGTCGCGTTGATCAGCGAGAGGGTGGTCGGCAGCATCATGGCTCCGCCCGCGCCCTGCAGCACCCGCAGCGCGATGAGCGCACCGCCCGTGGGGGCGAGGGCCGCGCCCACCGAGGCCAGCGTGAAGATCGCGACGCCGGTCAGCAGCACGCGGCGTCTGCCCCATCGGTCGGCGAACACGCCGAACAGCAGGAGGAGGGAGGCGAACACGAGCGTGTAGGCCTCCTGCACCCACTGCACCTGGGTCGAGGTGAGGCCCAGGTCGCCGACGATGGAGGGCACCGCGACGTTCACGATCGTGGAGTCCACGATGATCAAGGACACCGCGATGCTGATGAAGACCAGTGCGGCCCAGCGTCGTCGTGAGCCGGGGGGAGCGTCGTTCATATAGCTAGAATATCTAGCTATACGAACGGATGGGTCGTCCGTGGCTCAGGATTCTCCCGCGTTCCGGACCTTCGCATCCAGGCACGTGACGGCCGCCGCCGCCGACCACGCCTGCGGGCGGCACGCCGCAGGATACGGCACCGGCCGCCCGATCGCGGAGCGCGCGTCTCCGCCGTGGAGCTCCGGCATCCGGTAGTCGAATGCCGCCGCCGCGGACAGGAGTCCGTCGATGAGCGGGCCCGGGGCGATCCCCTCGGCAGCCAGCCCGCGGATGGCGATCGCCGTGTCGTGCGCCCACACGGTGCCGCGATGATAGCCGAGCGGCCAGTAGCCGCCCGCATCGGTGGCGAGCGTGCGGAGCCCGTAGCCGGAGTCCAGGGCGGGGGAGAGGAGCCTGCGCGCGACGAGCCGAGCCTGCGCTGCGTCCAGGAGTCCCGTGCCGAGCAGGTGTCCGATGTTCGAGGTCACGCTGTCGACGGGGCGTTTGTCTGCGTCGAGTGCGATCGCGGGGAAGGCGCCCTCGGGGTCGTCGACCCAGAACCTGTCGTGGAACGCGGCACGCAACCGCGAGGCCCAGTCCCGCCACCCCGTCCCATCGCGTCCGAAGTGCTCCAGCAGGTCCGCACCGTGCCGAGCCGCCTCGTAGGCGTAGGCCTGCACCTCGCACAGCGCGATGGGGCCCTGCGCGAGCGTTCCGTCGCGCCACTGCACGCTGTCCCCGGAGTCCTTCCAGCCCTGGTTCGAGAGCCCGTGGCCGGTCTCGTCGACGTACTCCAGGAGCCCGTCGCCGTCGCTGTCGCCGAAGTCGCGCATCCAGGACAGCGCGGCCTCCAGGTGCGGCAGCAGCTCGGCCACCTCCGCGTCCGGCATCCCCGCGCGCCAGGCGTCGTGCAGCAGGCACACCCACAGCGGAGTGGCGTCGACCGTGCCGTAGTAGAGCGGGGGGAGAGCGATGGCCTCGCCCGGGATCTCGAGCGTGTCGCGGCGCAGCTCGTGCATGATCTTCCCCGGCTGCTCGGCGGTGTCCGAGACCGACTCCCGGCCCTGGAACCGTGCCAGCACGCGCAGGGTGGATGCCGCCAGGCCGGTGCCCAGGGGCAGGAGCATGCGCGCGGCCCACAGGGAGTCCCGTCCGAAGAGGGTGAAGAACCACGGCGCGCCGGCGGCGAGGAACTGCTCACCGGGCGCGCGGGTCGTCTCCAGCCGGAGCGCGTCGAGATCTCCGAGTGCCCGCTCGACCCAGCGGCGCAGCCGGTCGTCGTCGACGACGGACGGCTGCGACCACGGTACGGGCGTCGTGGGGGCCGTGACCACCGCGCGCGCGTCGGTCGCCTCGACGCGCCACTCCACCTCCGCGGCCGAGCCCGGCACGAGCTCGATGTCCCAGGTCAGGACGAGCAGGTCGCCGTCGACCCGCAGCCGTGCCCCCTCGGCGGTCACCGCGACCCGAACCGCGTCGCGGCCCCAGTGCGCGGTCGTTCCCGCGAGCTCGAACGCGGCAGGGTCCCCCGAGCGTCCGGACTTGACCAGGTCCATCGCCGCGAGGTCGCTCGAGAGTGCGATCTCCACCGTCGTGCGCAGCGGATCCGCGAGCGCGGACTCGAGACGCACGCCCTCGCGCAGTCCGCTCGCGGTGACCGTGCGTGTCCGCACCGCGCGCAGGTGCGGGTCGGCGTCGGCGTCGTCGAGCTGCCGCACGAGCGAGACGAAGACCGCGCGATCGGCGGCGTCCTCGGCGATGGCGACGTGCTCGCCGGAGGCGCCGCCCACGCGCAGGCGCAGATGGGAGATCAGCCGGATGTCGCCGAGGTACAGGCCGTGGATCGGGGCGTCGCCCATCGATCCGTCGGGGCCCTGCCAGGCCTGGACGGGCGCGCGGAGGATGACGTGCTGGTCGTGGAGAAGAGGTTGCATGGCTTCCGGAGGGAGAGGAGGACGGGAGACGACGGGGACCGGGGCGCGTGTCACTCCTTCACGGCGCCCTCGCTCGCGTTCATGATGCGCCGCTGGAAGACGAAGAACATGACCGCCACCGGCACCGTCATGATGATCGCCGCGGCGAGTTTGAGCGGGTACTGCCGGCCCTGGCTCAGCTGGCCGTTCGCGAGCTGCGCGACGCCCTTCGTCAGTGTCGTGAGCTCCGGTGACTGGGTCGACACGATGAAGTGCGCGAGCTCGTTCCACGATCCCTGGAACGAGAGGATGACGATCGTGACCAGCGCGGGGCGCGCCATCGGCAGCACGACCGACCAGAACACCCGGAAGGTGCCGGCGCCGTCGATGCGGGCCTGCTCCTCGACCGAGGCGGGGATCGACTCGAAGAAGTTCTTCATGATGAACACCCCCGCCGCATCCACGAGGAGGGGCAGGATCATGCCCGCGTAGGAGTCGTACATCCCGAGGGTGTTGATCACGAGGAACTTCGGGATCAGGAGCACGACCGTCGGCACGCTCATGACGGCGACGAGGCCCGCGAACACGACCCCGCGGCCACGGAACCGCAGCCGCGCCAGGGCGTAGCCGGCGAGCGAGACGAAGAACACCCGTCCGACCGTGACGCAGACCGTGACGATCACGGAGTTCGTGAACCAGACCGGGAAGTCCGAGTTCAGGAACAGCTGGGCGTAGGCCTCGGTCGTGACGGTCTGGGGGACCGGCGAGAGCGGGTGCGCGACGGCATCCGGGTCGGTCTTCAGGCTCGTGGCGATCTGGATCAGGAACGGGTAGATGTAGACGATCGCGAGCGCGATGAGCACGGCGTAGAGAACGGAGGTCGTGGCGATCCGCGCGGTGCCGCGCCGGCGTCCCGGAGTCGTCATGGCCGTCATCGCGGGTCCCCCGAACGTCGCTCGGCCCGTCTGACCGCCTCCAGGTACGGGCGCACGCGGCGCCGCGAGACCGCACGCTCACGCAGGATCCAGCGCTGGAGGAGCGTGAAGGCGATGATGATCACGAAGAGGATGAACGCGATCGCCGCGCCCTGTCCCCATTCCTGATCGAGGAAGGACGCCTGATACGACTGGTAGGCCGGCGTCAACGTGGTCTTGGCGGGCTGGCCGCGCGTGCCGGTGTAGATCTGATCGAACACCTGCCATCCGCCGATCAGGCCGAGCGTCAGGACGGTGAACAGCGTCGGCCGCAGCTGGGGGAGGGTGATGCGCCAGAACCGCTGCCACGCGTTGGCGCCGTCGACCATGGCGGCCTCCTGCACCTCGCCGGAGATGTTCTGGAGGGCGGCGAGGAACAGGAGCATGAAGGTCCCGCTCGTCGTGAAGACGGCCATGATGATGTACACGCACATCGCGACGCTGGGCCCGACGATCCAGTCCCAGAGCGGGACACCGAGCACCGTCGCCTGCTCGAGCGCCTCCGGGCCGCTCTGCTGGCCGAAGTGGAAGATGCCGCTCGGATCGTTGAACCAGTTCGGCCCGTTGATCCCGAGCCATCCGAGGGCCGCGTTGACGGCGCCCGTGGTGGAGAAGAGGAACAGGAACAGGACCGTGATGGCGACCGTGCTCGTGACGGACGGGAAGTAGAACGCCGTGCGGAAGAAGCTCCTGCCCCGCAGCACCTGACGATTGACGAGCACCGCGAGGAAGAGGCTGAGCGCCGTCTGCGCCGGCACCACGAGGACCACGTACCAGGCGTTGTTCTTCAGGCTCATGCCGAAGCCCTGCTCCGCCAGGCCGCCACCGAGCAGGATCGCGGCATAGTTCTTGAGCCCCACGAAGCCGACCGATCCCGAGAAGGGCGAGCCGCGTCCGCCCCAGTCGCTCACGCTGACCCACAGCGCCATGAGCACGGGGACGGCGAGGAAGAGTCCGAGGATGATGAGCATCGGGGCGGTGAACAGCCACCCCGACACGGTCTCGCCGCGACGGATGCCGCGACGAGACCGATCGGAGACGGTGGTCATGGTTACTTCAGGAGCGCTTCGAGGTTCTTCTGGGCGGTGTCGAGGATCGTGGCCGGATCGCCCGTGGCGAGGCTGCCCAGCGCGCCGTTGAAGTCGGTGACCACGGCGGCTGCGCCCTTCGCCGTCGGAACGCCCTTCGCGTAGTCGGCGCCCTTGAGGAACGGCACGAGGGTCGGGTTCGCCGCGCTCCACTGGTCTGCCGCGGACTGGATCGAGGGCATCACGCCGAACGCGCTCGAGAACGCGAGCTGCTGCTGTGTGCTCGTGAGGTGCTCGACGAGATCGAGCGCGGCCTTCTGGTTCGGGCTGTCGGCGGCGATGCCCCAGCAGTTGGTGAACTGCAGGGTGCCCTTGCCCGCCGGTCCGGCCGGCAGCTCCACCACCCGGTACGTCACGCCGGGGTAGTCGCTGGCGAGGGCGCCCGTTATCCAGTTGCCCTCGACCGTCATGGCCGCCTTCTGGGTGCCGAAGGCCTCGCCGCCCCAGCCCGCGCCGACGTCGGCCGCGAACTTCAGCTCGCCGCCGTCGAGCAGCTTCTTCACGTAGGTCAACGCCTCGACGTTGGCCGCGCTGTCGGCCGTCGCCTGCGTCGAGTCGTCGTTCATGAGGTTGCCGCCGGCGGCCGCCATGAACGCGCCGACGCGGGCGTACTCGCCGCTCATCGACAGGCCGACGTGGTCGGCGGTCGTGAGCCTGGTCGCCACAGCGGCGAGCTGATCCCACGTGGTGGGGACGTCGGCGTCCGTGAGACCGGCCGCGGACCACATGTCGCTGTTGATCACCAGCTGCAGCGTGGAGAAGTCCTTCGGCGCGCAGTACAGCTTGCCGTCGTAGGTGAAGGTGCTCCGCAGGCTCGGGTAGAAGTCGTCCTTGTTGCTGAGCTGGTCGCCGTAGGGCAGCAGCGATCCGTTGGAGGCGTATCCGGCCATCGCGTCCGCGGAGAGGTAGAAGACGTCGGCGGGCGAGCCGGAGGCGAAGCCCTGCGACAGCTGCTGATTGATGTCGCTCGCCGCCGTGACGGTCGCGCCCGTTCCGGATGAGGAGGACCAAGCGGCCACCGCGTCCTTGACCGCCGTCGTCTCGGCGTCACCGGAGGAGCCGATCAGGACGGTGAGGGGCTTGTCCGAGGCGGTGAGCGCGCCGGTCGACTCCGTCGTCGCGCCGAAGCCGGAGCTGCACGCGGTCAGCGCGAGCGCACCGACTCCGAGCAGGGTCGTGGCGCCGAGGGCTGCCCGAGTTCTGCGTGTCATCATGTCTCTCTCCTTCGATGAGCCGTGGGGACGGAATTTGATCGTTCAAAATTCCGTCGGGCATTACGCTACGAAGCCAGGGCGGCTCCTGTCAACCCGATGGCCGCGGCCTAGGATAACGATTTGAACGTTCCGAAGGATCGGGGGTGGCCATGGCGAAGGCGCCGACGGTCGAAGACGTCGCGCGAGCCGCCGGCGTCTCGCGCCAGACCGTCTCGAACGTGCTCAACGCGCCCGATGTCGTCAAGCCCGGCACGCGGGAACGGGTCCTCGAGGCGATCGCACGGCTCGGCTACCGGCCGCACACCGCGGCACGCGCACTGCGGACCCGCCGCAGCTCCACGATCGGGGTGCATCTCGACCCCTACGCCGGAGGGGTGTCGGGTGTCGTGCTCGATCGCTTCGTCCACGCCCTCACCGACCGCGCCGGAGAGCGGCGCATGCGGGTGCTGCTCTATGCGGCTCGCACGCCGCTCGAGGAGATCGAGCGCATGCGAGACCTCCTCGACGGGGGCGAGGTCGACGCGTTCGTGATCACGGGAACCTTCCACGGCGACCCGCGGACCCGTTGGCTGCATGAGCGCGGTGTGCCCTTCGTCGCGTTCGGGCGGCCGTGGGGCGACGACGACGTGGATGCGCCGGCGCACCTCTGGGTGGATGTCGACGGCGCCGCGGGCACCGCGCAGGCCACGCGCCACGCGCGGGAGAACACCGCGGGGCCGGTCGCGTTCCTTGGCTGGCCCGCCGGCTCGGGCACCGGTGACGACCGCGAGCGAGGATGGCGGGAGGCGCGCGGCGACGGAAGACGTCTCGTCGCCGAGGAGGACGTGCGCGCCGGCCGGGACGCGGTGGCCGACGCGCTCGCCGCGGCGGTGCCCATCGGGGCGATCGTCTGCGCCAGCGACACGCTCGCGATCGGCGCGCGACTGGCCGTCGCTGCGGCCGGTCGCGACGACATCCTGGTGATCGGATTCGACAACACCCCCGCCGCGGAGGCGTTGGGGCTCAGCAGCGTCGAACAGCTCCCGGAGCAGGTCGCCGAGGGGGCGCTCGACCCTGCTGATGGGCTCGACGGGCAGCGTCGTCGCGCCGCGGCCGGCGATCGCCGGAAGCGCCCATGTGCTCGTCGAGCCGCGCCTGGTCGTCCGCTGACCCACCCGATGCGCCGAGGGCCCGGCCCGCACGATGCGGAACCGGGCCCTCGGCGCCGCGGGCGGTCTCAGCTGATCGCGGGCCACATCCCGAACACCCCGGATGCCGCCAGGATCCACACGATCACGACCGTCACCATGATCGAGCCGACCCAGGTCCGGCCCGTCTTGCGGAAGAAGTACGTCCACAGGCAGGCGGCCAGCGGCCACAGCACGAGCAGCGGGATCGCGTAGATCGCGCCCATCCCGGAGGCGGTCGCCGACATCGGGTCCGAACCGAACACCATCGGGCCACCCGACCACAGCGGCACGTAGGCGATCAGCAGCCAGACGAGGGTGCCCGCCGTCATGACGATCGAGTTCACGAGCATCTCCTGCCACAGCGGCGCCTTGCCGCCACGCCACCGGAGGAAGCCGTTGAACAGGATGCCCTGGGCCAGGTAGTAGAACCCGAACGGCACGAGGTAGCCGAGGAAGGCGAAGAGCCGCGCCGGCGTCATCGGCATGAGCGCGACGACCCACGCCCGGAAGTCCACGTTCCACACCGCGTCGACGAACGTGAGGATCGCGTAGATGGGAGCGGCGACCGCGACCACGAGGAGGGCGGCGCGTCCCACCTTGCCCCAGCCGATCCCGCCACCGGTCTCGCTCACGCCGTACGACGCGAAGGTGCCGCCGCCGCGCTTCGTGAACGCGAAGTGGTTCAGGGCGATGAGCGCCCACGCGATGACGCCCACGATGACCGACCACACCATGTACACGTTCGTGAAGGTCTGCGGCCACAGCGCGTTCACGTTGATCCACGGCGTGAAGAACATGTTCTTCCACACCCAGAAGTACAGGAGCGGTCCGAGCGCCGTCGTGATGATCGCCCCGATCCACCAGCCGATCCCGCGCAGGCCGCGGTACTCCGGAACCGGGCGCACGAGCCCCGCGAACGCGCGGGTGCGCAGCAGCAGGCTGCCGCCGGCGAAGAGGAACAGGAACGCGCCCAGCAGCGCGATCGAGGTCCCGGCGAGCTTGAACGGCCAGATCTGGTCGGACGGGGCCAGGCCCTTCCCGTCGGTCAGCGTGCGCTGCATCCAGTCGACGGCGTGCCCGATCGCCGCGGCGGAGTCGGTCGAGGAGGCGTGGCCCTCCGACGCCGTGTACAGCAGGCGTGCGGTGCCGTCGGCGATGTCGCCGTACAGCTGGCCCGGGACGATGGGCTGATCGGTGCCGAAGAACGGCATGAGCGCGGGGGAGCGGACGGCGTCACCGCCGTGGCCGACGGCGATCATGACGCCCAGCTCGGTCCAGTCGCCGATCACGAGTGCGGCGTTGCGGATCTTGGCGTAGGGGGTCGCGTCGACCGAGCCGGGCGGGCCGGGCTCGGACTCCATGTAGAAGACCGACGAGTAGCCGTTCGGCTGCGAGAGCGCCGCCGCGGTGGCGGCGCAGAAGCCGCCCTGCGACATCCCGACCAGGCCGATGTGGTCGCGGTCGACCGTCGCGAGGGTCTGCAGGTACGAGAGGGTCGCCGGGCCGCCGCATCCCGCCTGCGAGCTGGCGCCGTCGGAGGACCCGTGGCCGGTCTGGTCGGCGGAGACGACGACGAACCCGCGGCGCGCGAGCTCGAGCGCCGTCTGGTCCATGTACTCCTTCTGGTTGTTCAGGCCGTGCCACATCGCGATGCCGGGTGCCGGCGTCGTGGCCGTCGCGGTCGAGGGGGTGTAGACGAGCGCGCTGATGTGCTCGCCCGTGGCGCTGAAGATCGTGACCTCGGTGATCTTCGTCGCCCCGCCGTTGGCGTGCACGAAGCCGGCCAGGACGCTGCCGAGGACCATCATCAACACGGAGACGATCGCCAGGACGGCGGTGCGATCGCGCCAGAACCTGCGGCGCGGGGTGAGGGGGTCGGCGGCGGGTGCCGCGGTGTCTGGTGGCGTCGTCGCCATGGTCTTCCTTCCTGGAGGACTCCTCGTCGGGTGCGAGGCTGCGGGCCGAAGCTATCCGAGCCGGGCCTCACGCCGCGCATGCATGCACGACACGTGCACATCTGTGCAGCTTTCGGCTCGCACACAGGTGGCTCACGGGTGGCGATCAGCCCCGCACGTGCACGTTTGCGGCGGCGTCAGTCCGCGCCGGCCGCGGGCGGCTCGCCCACGTAGATCCACGCACGCGTGCCGCTGAGCAGCGTGACGCTCGCGCGGCGGTATCGGCCGAGGTGGTACTCGTCGGCGGCGTCGAGCTCCGCCGCGGTCACCCGCAGCACGCCGCCGAGGATCTTGTCGCGCGGATCGCCGGTGCGGCGGGCGAAAGGATGCGTCGCGCCGGGCGGTCGGGCGCCGACACCCGCGTCCTCGGTGCGCGCGTACTCCAGCCGATGGCCGGGCAGCACGTCCTCGACCGCGTCGACGCGTCGTCCGAACGTGTCGAGCTGGACGTCGGCGTCACGCAGCACGCCGTACGCGAACAGTGCCTGGTCCGCATCCGCCGCCATGCGCCCAGGGTAGCGAGGTCAGCGTCCGAACAGCAGGTGCGCGAGCGTGAAGATGCCCAGTCCGGCCAGGGAACCGACGATCGTGCCGTTGAGGCGGATGTACTGGAGGTCGCGCCCCACCATCAGCTCGATCTTCTGCGTCGTCTCGGCGGCGTCCCACCGCTCGACCGTGTCGGTGATGATCGAGGCGATGTCGTGCCGGTAGCGGTCGACGAGGAAGCCCGCGGCATCCGTCACCCACTCGTCCACGCGGCCGCGCAGCGCATCGTCGGTGACCAGGCGCTCGCCGATCTGCGCGATCGCCTCCGTCAGGCGCACCCGCAGCGGGCTCGTGGGATCGTCGAGGGCACGCACGAGACCGCTCTTCGCGGTCTCCCACGCCTCGGCGGCGAGCTCGCGCACGCGCGGCGAGTCGAACACGCTCGACTTCGCGTCCTCGAAGCGGCCGATCATGGCGGGATCGTGCTGCAGGTTGTCGGCGAGGCGTTCGAGGTAGCCGTCGATCGCGCGCCGGGCGGGATGGTCGGGGTCCGCCTGGACCGCCTGCACGAACTTGACCGCCTCGTGGTAGGCGGCCTCGTCGATGAGGCCGGTCACGACGCGCGGCACCCACGACGGCAGCCGGCGGGAGACGACGCCCGCGAAGGACTGCCGGTTCGCGGCGAGCCAGGTCTCGACGTTGTCCGCCGCGAGATCGACGGCCTGGTGGTGGGCGCCGGAGGCGACGAGCCGCTCCAGCCATCCGCCCAGCGGCGGTCCCCACTCGGGCACCACGAGGTGCTCGCGGGCGAGATCGGCGATGAGCTGCTGCACGTCGTCGTCGCTCAGCGCGCGCAGGACTCCCGCAGCCATCGCGGCCCCCTCCGTGGCGACCCGATCGGCGTGTGCGGGGGTACGCAGCCATTCGCCGAGTCGTGCGGCGATCGGGGTGGAGGCGAGCTTGGTGCGCACGACCTCCGCGCTCAGGAAGTTCGTCTCGACGAACTCCCCCAGGGTGCGCCCGATCTCGTCCTTGCGCTGCGGGATGATCGCGGTATGGGGGATCGGCAGCCCGAGAGGCCGGCGGAACAGCGCCGTGACCGCGAACCAGTCGGCGAGCGCCCCCACCATGCCGCCCTCCGCGGCGGCGCGGACATAGGCCAGGGCGGGCACGCGATCCTGCAGCGAGAACGCGATCAGGAACACGATCGCGAGCGCGATGAGCGCGCCGAGCGCGATCGCCTTCATGACGCGCAGCCCCCGCAGCCGCTTCCGGTCGGAGGCAGAGAGGAGCTCTGGTGGGATGCGGGCCATGGCTGTCATCCTCGCACGGGCGCGTACGCTGAAGCCGTGATCGAGGACATCAAGAAGCGTGCGCTGCACCGCACCCGCATCCTGGAGGGACAGCTGCGCGGGCTCTCGAAGATGATCGACTCCGAGGAGTACTGCATGGACATCATCACGCAGTCCCGCGCCATCCAGCGCTCGCTCGAGTCGCTCAACCGGCTGCTGCTGGAGAACCACCTGCGCACGCACGTCACGCACATGTTCGACGAGGGCGGAGCGGAGCGCGACCAGGCCGTCGCCGAGCTGCTGAAAGCGTTCGACTTCGACGGAAAGTGATGCTCAGGCGGCCTCGCCGCGCTGGCTCGTCCAGCCGCGGTCGAAGCTGCGATCGCCGCGGATGCGGCCGGCCACCGTCTCCAGCCGGGCCATCGTCTCCGCGGACAGGCGCGCGTCGACCGCCGGCAGCCACTCGTCCACGTGGGCGGCGAAACGCGAGCCCGGGATCGGCGCGATCGGGATGCCGAGGTCCGCGGCGCGGGTGAACAGCCACGACAGGGCCAGCTGCGCGCCCGTGAGGCCTGCCTCGGCGGCGATCGCCAGCACCTCCGTGCGCAGCGCGGCGTTGGCCGCCAGGGTCTCCGGCGCGAACCGCGGGAAGCGCGGGCGCCCGTCGCCCTCGCCGATCTGCGCGGGCGAGAAGCCGTCGGTCAGCCAGGCGCGGCTGAGCGGCGAGTAGGGCACGAAGCCGACGCCGAGCTCGATCGCCGCCGGCACGACGCCGGCCTCGACATCCCGGCTCACGATGCTCCACTCGGTCTGGACGGCCGCGATCGGATGCACGGCGTTCGCGCGCCGCAGCTCATCCGCCGTGCACTCGGACAGGCCGAGGTGGCGCACCTTCCCCGCGGCGACGAGCTCAGCCATCGCGCCCACGGTCTCCTCGATCGGCACGGTCGGGTCGACGCGGTGCTGGTAGTAGAGGTCGACGTGGTCGGTGCCGAGCCGTCCGAGGCTCAGATCGATCTGCTCGCGCACGTAGGCCGCGTCGCCGCGGATGGTGCGCGCCCCGATCGCCCCGCCGGCGATGCCGAACTTGGTGGCGAGCACGATCTCATCGCGTCGGTGGGCGAGCAGGCGCGAGATGATGCGCTCGCTCCGGCCCGCGCCGTAGATGTTCGCCGTGTCGACGAAGGTGAGGCCCGCGTCGACCGCGTGGACAAGGGTGGACAGCGCGGTCTCGTCGTCGACCGGGCCGTAGACGTCCGACAGGCTCATGCCCCCATAGCCGAGGGCGCTGACGGCGAGGTCGTCGCCGAGGGAGACGGTGGGGATGCGGGACATGTCGCTCCTAGTTCGGGACCGGGCCGAGCCAGGCGCTGGCGACGGTCGCGTGCGCCGACTCGGGGTCGGAGGGGTGGAACTGGCCGGCGAGGACGTCGCGGTACAGGCGTCCGAGCTCGGAGGTCTGGAAGTAGGACGACCCTCCGGCGACGAGAACCGCCTGGTCGACGATGTCCTTCGCGGCCGTCACGGCGCGGTGCTTGAGGCCCGACAGCAGCGAGAACCAGCGCGGTCCGTGATCCGCGGCGACGTCGACGTCGTGCGCGATCGCGGCGATCTGCGGCACCAGGCCGTCGTAGGCGAGCGCCATCTCGGCGATGCGCCAGCGGATGTCGGGATCCTCCGCGTACGAGCGCCCGGTCTTCTTGGAGGTACGGTGCCTCGCCGTCTCGACCGCGACGTCCAGCGCCCGCCGCGCCAGGCCCGTGTACACCGACGCGAGCAGGATCTCGAACACGCTGAAGATGCCGAACACGATCGGGTCGGGGTTCGGCCCGGGCGCGACGCGCCGCACGACGCGGTCGGCGGGTGCGACGGCGTTCGACAGCACCGTCGTGCGCGACTGGGTCGCGCGCATGCCCACGGTGTCCCAGTCGTCACGGGTGGTGACGGCGTCCGTGCGGGGGACGAAGGCGTAGACCAGCTTCGGCGCGTCGGCCGAGGTCGTGTCCAGGCCGTGCAGGCCGAGCTGCGTCCACGCGGGCGCCAGCGAGGTGAAGATCTTCGTGCCCGTGAACGCATAGCCGCCGTCGGGCAGCGGGACGGCCTGCGTGTCGCTGCCGAAGAGGACGAGGTCGTTGCCCGCCTCGCTGATGCCGAACGCGAACAGCTCGCCCGCGGCGGCTCCCGTCTGCACGAACGCGAGATCGTCGATGCCGCGGTCGCGGAGGACCTTGGCGACGCCCGTCCAGACGAGGTGCATGTTGATCGCGAGCGCCGTGGCCGGGGCGGCGGAGGCGAGGCGCTGCTGCAGCACGGCGACCTCGGCGAGCCCGAGCCCGGCGCCGCCGCGGTCCTGCGGCACGAGGACGGACAGGTATCCGGCCGCGCGGAGGTCGGCGACATCCTCGTCCGGGAAACGGTTGTCGCGGTCGTAGTCGGCGGCGCGGGCCCGCATGCGCTCGAGCAGCTCGTCGGGCAGGTGGGCCGAGGGGTCGAAGCTCACGCCAGCACCTCCCGGAGGATGCGGATGGTCTCCTCGGGTCGGTCGCGGTGCGGGGAGTGTCCCGCGCCGGCGACGATCGACATCCCGATCGCCGGGTTCGCGGCCGCGATCGCTTCGTCGATCTTGCCCGCGTAGATGCTGTGCACGGCGGGGTCGGAGGCGATCACGTGCGTCCGGACGCCCAGTCGCGGCACGGCGTCCAGCACGCTCCACTCCGGGTTCTGGGCGCTCGTCTGCTCGACCGCCCACCGGCTCGCCTGGGACGCGGCGGCGGACTTCAGCTCGACGTCGTTCGGATGCCAGTGGGGGTGCGCCCGGCGGACGGCCTCGACCGAGGTGTCGGCGAAGCTGTCCTGCTGGCTGTGCCGCACGGCGTCGCGGTCGACCGGCAGCAGGTGCAGGGCGGGGTCGATGAGGATCAGCCGTCGTGTCCAGTCGGGATCGGCGGCCGCGGCGAGCGTGGCGGCGGCCCCGCCGAGCGAGTGGCCGATCACCAGGTCCCACGGTCCGCCGGGGGTGGCGGCGACATCCGCGGCGTAGGCGGCGAGGGTGTAGTCGAGGGCACGGGGAGCGGTGCCGTGTCCGCGGAGGTCGACCGCGGTGGCGTGCCAGCCGTCCTCGGCCAGGGCCGTCCCGTAGCGCCACATGAGAGCGCCGTTCGAGCCGAGGCCGTGAACGAGCAGCGCGCGGCGGGATGCGTCGGGAGCCCCCCAGGCGCACGTGGGCAGGGAGAGGGGTACGGGCATACCGCCAGCGTAGAACGCCTTCGGGGGAGGCGGGGGCGTGGTGTCCCTGCGTGACGAGGCGGCGCGGCGGCCGGCGTGTGCGTGCGCCGGTCCTCTCCTGCGGGGATCGTGCGCGCCACGCCGTCGTCCGGGCCTCGGCCGCGGCGTGTCGGCCACGATCCCCGCCGTTGCGGAGGGCGGACGGCGGCGCGGACGCACCGGGCCGGGGCGGCGGCGGGCGGATGCCGGGGCTCAGGTGATGATCGGGCTCGGCTCCGTGTCGGGCAGCGGGCTCGCATCGCGGTGGCGGAGGTCGGGGAACGCCCGGGCGAACAGGGCCGCGACGGCGAAGCCGGCCACGGCGAAGACGGCTGCGGCGACGTAGGCGCCCTGCGGACCCGTGCCGTCGATGAGGAACCCGGCGACCGCGGAGCCGGCCGCGGCGCCGATGAGCTGGCCCGTGCCGATCCAGCCGTAGGCCTCCGCCGTGTCGGAGAACTTGACGCTCGCGGAGGTCATCGCGAACAGCACCGCGAGCGCCGGGGCGATGCCGATGCCCGCGGCGAACAGCGTGCCGCCGAGCCACCACACGTTCAGCGACAGGCTCGTGAGCACGAGCCCCGCGGCCACGATCGCGAGCCGGCGGGCCATCGCCCAGGAGCCGATCGGGATGTGGCCGAACGTCAGGCCGCCGGCGAGGCTGCCGATCGAGAACACCGCCAGGACGAGGCCCGCCTCCGGGCCGCCGTGACCGAAGGTGGACACGACCCCCGCCTCGACGGCGGCGCAGGCGCCGATGAGCAGGAACCCGATGACGGTCGCCAGCAGCACGGGCGGCCGCGTGAGCACGACGCCGAACCGGCGTTTGCTCCGGGGGATGCGGACGCGCCCGACCTCGGGGGACAGGATGAACCACGAGCCGCCGCCGACCAGGATCACGACGATCACGATGAGCGCCTCCCACGTGCCGATCTGGGTGGCGACGAAGGTGATCAGCACCGGGGCGATGATCCAGATGATCTCCTGCAGCGAGGCGTCGAGCGAGAACAGCGGGGTGAGCTGGCGCGAGTTGACGAGCTTGGGGTAGATCGTGCGGGCCGCGGACTGCACGGGCGGCGTGGAGAGCCCCGCGATCAGGCCCAGCGCGATGTAGGCGGGCAGGACCATCTCCACGAGCGCGATCGTCGTGATCGCCACGGCGCAGATCACGGTCGTGAGGCCCAGAACCTTTCGCATGCCCCACATGCCCATCCAGCGGCTCGTCACCGGGCCCGAGATCGCCTGGCCGACCGAGGTCGCCGCCAGCACGAGCCCCGCCGCCCCGTAGGATCCGGTCACGTGCTCGATGTGCAGCAGGAGCGCGAGGCTCGTCATCCCGTTCGGGAAACGGGCGGTCAGCTGCGCGGCGATGATGCGCAGCACTCCCGGTGTGCGCACCAGATCGCCGTATCCCGCCATGGTCATCCATCGTAGGCGTGACCGCGGACACCTGATCGGGCCTCCGGCGCGTCGTCCGACACGCCGTGCGACACGCCGGACGCGAGATCCGGATGTCGGTGGTCCGGCATAGCGTCCGTCCTGTGGAGAGCGGCTCCCGCGACCGCGGAAAGCGGCCTCGTCCAGCGTCTTTCCAGGCTTCGGCGGATGTCGTCGCCTGTGGATGAAACGGTGGACAACCTGTGTTGTACATGGGGACAGCGGAGGAAAAACTACACGGATGTAACTACTACCCCTTGTGGTGCTTCCTGATGTCGACACCCATATGTAGTATTGAGGTCCCGGCAGGCCGGAACGCCGGAATCACCTACCGTAAGAGGGGAGAGGGCCCGAACATGGCGATCACCGTTTACACCAAGCCGTCGTGCGTACAGTGCACGGCGACCTACCGCGCGCTGGACTCGAAGGGGATCGAGTACGAGATCCACGACCTGTCCGAAGACCCCGCAGCGCTGGAGCAGGTCAAGGCGCTCGGCTACCTGCAGGCCCCCGTCGTGATCACCGACGAGGACCACTGGTCGGGCTTCCGTCCCGACAAGATCGACGAGCTCGCGTCTCGTCTGGCCTGAGCCATGACGACCGCGACGGCTCCTGTCCCCGCGGTCCGCGAGAACGAGACCGCGAGTGTGCTCCTGGTCTATTTCTCCAGCGTGTCGGGCAACACGGCGCGCTTCATCGAGAAGCTCGGGATGCGGAATCTCCGCATCCCGCTTCATTCCACCGATCGTCCCCTCCAGGTAGACGAGCCCTTCGTCCTGGTCACCCCCACCTATGGGGGCGGCCAGGGCCGGGGCGAGGAGCGGGGCGCGGTGCCCAAGCAGGTGATCCGATTCCTCAACGACGAGGGAAACCGACGCCTGCTCCGAGGAGTGATCTCCGCGGGCAACACCAACTTCGGCGAGGCCTACTGCATCGCCGGTGACATCATCAGCCGCAAGTGCCGTGTGCCGCACTTGGATCGGTTCGAACTGTTCGGCACGCCAGAGGACGTCGAGCGCATCGGCGTCGGATTGGAGACATGGTGGGCGCGGCACTGACCGACACGACGTTCAAGACGGACTCCCGCTTCGACGGGCTCGACTATCACGCGCTCAACGCGATGTTGAACCTGTACGACGAGCACGGGAACATCCAGTTCGACGCGGACAAGCGGGCGGCGCGGGAGTACTTCCTGCAGCACGTCAACCAGAACACGGTGTTCTTCCACTCCCTCAAGGAGCGCCTGGACTACCTGGTCGAGAAGGAGTACTACGAGGGCGCCGTCCTCGAGAAGTACCCCTTCGAGTTCGTCAAGGCGCTGCACGAGCGCGCCTACGACGCGAAGTTCCGCTTCGACACCTTCCTCGGCGCGTTCAAGTACTACACGAGCTACACGCTGAAGACCTTCGACGGCAAGCGCTACCTCGAGCGTTTCGAGGACCGCGTGGTCATGACCGCCCTGGGCCTCGCCGACGGCGACCAGCAGCTCGCCGAGGCGATGGTCGACGAGATCATCTCGGGCCGTTTCCAGCCGGCGACCCCGACCTTCCTCAACACCGGCAAGGCGCAGCGCGGCGAGCTGGTCAGCTGCTTCCTGCTGCGCATCGAGGACAACATGGAGTCGATCGCGCGCGGCATCAACTCCGCCCTGCAGCTGAGCAAGCGCGGCGGCGGCGTCGCGCTGCTGCTCTCGAACATCCGCGAGGCGGGTGCGCCGATCAAGCAGATCGAGAACCAGTCCAGCGGCATCATCCCGGTCATGAAGCTCCTCGAGGACAGCTTCAGCTACGCGAACCAGCTCGGCGCCCGTCAGGGCGCCGGCGCCGTCTACCTCTCGGCGCACCACCCCGACATCATGCGATTCCTCGACACGAAGCGTGAGAACGCCGACGAGAAGATCCGCATCAAGACGCTGTCGCTCGGCGTCGTCGTGCCCGACATCACGTTCGAGCTCGCGAAGAACGACGAGGACATGTATCTGTTCTCGCCCTATGACGTGGAGCGCGTCTACGGCGTGCCCTTCGGCGACATCTCGGTGACCGAGAAGTACCGCGAGATGGTCGACGACCCGCGTATCAAGAAGACGAAGATCAACGCGCGGCAGTTCTTCCAGACGCTCGCCGAGATCCAGTTCGAGTCGGGCTACCCCTACATCATGTTCGAGGACACGGTGAACCGGGCCAACCCCATCAAGGGCCGGATCAACATGTCGAACCTCTGCAGCGAGATCCTCCAGGTCAACACCCCGACGACCTACAACGAGGACCTGTCCTACGACCAGATCGGCAAGGACATCTCGTGCAACCTCGGATCGCTCAACATCGCGCTCGCGATGGACGGCGGCGATCTCGCCAAGACGGTGGAGACCAGCATCCGCGCCCTCACCGCGGTCAGCGACCAGAGCCACATCCGCTCGGTCCGTTCGATCGAGGACGGCAACGACCGTTCGCACGCGATCGGCCTCGGGCAGATGAACCTGCATGGCTTCCTCGCGCGGGAGCACATCCACTACGGGTCCGAGGAGGGCCTGGACTTCACGAACATCTACTTCTACACGGTGCTCTACCACGCGCTGCGGGCCTCCAACCGCATCGCGATCGAGCGCGGCCAGGTGTTCGAGGGCTTCTGGGACTCGACCTACGCCTCGGGCGAGTTCTTCGACAAGTACCTCGAGCGCGAGTGGGCGCCCGAGACGGAGCGCGTGCGTGAGCTGTTCGCAGGCCACCACATCCCGACGCAGGCCGACTGGGCGGAGCTGAAGGCCTCGATCCAGAAGCACGGCATCTACAACCAGAACCTGCAGGCGGTGCCCCCGACGGGCTCGATCTCGTACATCAACAACTCGACGTCCTCGATCCACCCGATCGCCTCGAAGATCGAGATCCGCAAGGAAGGCAAGATCGGGCGGGTCTACTACCCGGCCCCGTTCATGACGAACGAGAACCTGGAGTACTACCAGGACGCGTACGAGATCGGCTACGAGAAGGTCATCGACACGTACGCCGCGGCCACGCAGCACGTCGACCAGGGCCTGTCGCTCACGCTGTTCTTCAAGGACACCGCGACCACGCGCGACATCAACAAGGCGCAGATCTACGCATGGCGCAAGGGCATCAAGACGATCTACTACATCCGCCTGCGTCAGATGGCGCTGGAGGGCACCGAGGTCGAGGGCTGCGTCAGCTGCACCCTCTAGTGCGCTGATCCGGGATTTTCTGAAAGAGGAGTGATGGGCGAGAAGCTGCAGCTGCTGAACCACGTGCAGGCGATCAACTGGAACCGCATCGAGGACGAGAAGGACCTCGAGGTCTGGAACCGCCTCACGGGCAACTTCTGGCTGCCCGAGAAGGTGCCGCTGTCGAACGACGTGCAGTCGTGGAACACGCTGACGCCGGACGAGCAGACGCTGACGATGCGGGTGTTCACGGGACTGACCCTGCTCGACACGATCCAGGGCACGGTCGGCGCGGTGTCGCTGATCCCGGATGCGGTCACCCCGCACGAGGAGGCGGTGTACACCAACATCGCGTTCATGGAGTCCGTGCACGCCAAGAGCTACTCGTCGATCTTCTCGACGCTGTGCTCGACGCAGGAGATCGACGACGCGTTCCGCTGGTCCGTCGAGAACGAGAACCTGCAGCGCAAGGCGCACATCGTCATGGACTACTACCGCGGCGACGAGCCCCTCAAGCGCAAGGTCGCCTCGACCCTGCTCGAGTCGTTCCTCTTCTACTCCGGCTTCTACCTGCCGATGTACTGGTCGTCCAAGGCGAAGCTCACCAACACGGCCGACATCATCCGCCTCATCATCCGTGACGAGGCCGTGCACGGCTACTACATCGGCTACAAGTTCCAGAAGGGGCTCGAGAAGGCCACCGAGGCGGAGCGCGACGAGATCAAGGACTACACGTTCTCGCTGCTGTACGAGCTCTACGACAACGAGGTGCAGTACACGCAGGATCTCTACGACGGCGTCGGCCTCACCGAGGACGTCAAGAAGTTCCTGCACTACAACGCGAACAAGGCGCTCATGAACCTCGGCTACGAGGCGATGTTCCCCTCGACCGTGACGAACGTGAACCCGGCGATCCTCTCCGCCCTGTCGCCGAACGCGGACGAGAACCACGACTTCTTCTCGGGGTCGGGCTCGTCGTACGTCATCGGCAAGGCCGTGTCCACCGAGGACGAGGACTGGGACTTCTGAGACCCTGATCTAGCTCGGCCCTGACAAGGGCTGGTGAGAGGCCCGGACCGCGGTTTATCGCAGCTCCGGGCCTCTTTTCGCGCGTTCTCGATGAGGCGGAGGAGGACACAGATGAACACCAGAGCCCTTTCGGAGCGGCACGCGTGTGGCACGCGCGCACCTTCCGGGCATGCGCGGGCATCCCTGGGGCGCCGAATGTCGATTCGACGTGCCGTCCAGGCCGTGCCGCTAGTGCCACGAGAGCTGCTCCGTTCGACGCAGAACGCCAGGTCAGCGCGAGGCACAGGAGTGTCGGCGACGTGGATGGCGCGCGAGACGGATGTCGGCCGGCCCGAGGCGGCTCACTCGATCCGGTACCGAGCGGCGAGCCGCGCGCGGCGGAGCTTGCCGGCGTCGTTGCGGATCGGCTCGGTGGTGCGGTGGATCGTGGTCGGCGCCCGGGAGCCGAGACGCTGGGCGGCATACGCGAGCAACGTCTCGAGCGGCTCGTCGGCATCGCCGACCCGCACGACGGCGTGCACGGCCTGCCCCAGATCCTCGTCGGGGACGCCGAACGCCGCCGCCTCGAGGACGCCGGGGTGCGACTCCAGGACGGCCTCGATCGTCGCGGGCGCGATCTTGTCGCCGCCGCGGTTGATCATGTCGTCCGCGCGGTCGTGGATGTAGAGGTAGCCGTCGTCGTCGAGGTGGCCGACGTCGGCGAGTGTGTCCCATCCCTGCGCGTCCCGGCGTGACGAGGCCCCGACGTACTCGTACGTGCTGGCGTCCCCCCGGTGCATCCAGATCAGCCCCGGGCGGCCCGCGGGGAGCTCCCGCCCGTCGTGGTCGAGGATACGGATGCTCGTGCCGCCGATTCCCCGCCCGACGCTGCCGGGACGGGCGAGCCATTCGGTGCCGGTGATGTGGGTGAGACCGTTGGACTCGCTTCCCGCGTAGACCTCGTCGACCCGCTCCGGACCGAGCCACTCGAGGAAGGCGCGTTTGAGGTCCGGCGGACAGGGGGCGCCCATGTGCAGGACACGGTCGATGCTGCGCAGCCGCGCCCGATCGCGGACCTCGGGGCGCAGGCGCAGCAGCCGCGACATCATGGTGGGAACGAGCATCCCCCACGTGGCGCCGTGCGCCTCCACGAGGTCGAGCCACTCGCGCGGGTCGAAGCGGCTCATGATGACGAGCCGGTGCCCGGTGAGCAGCCCACGGAAGGCGTACGTGAAGACCGCGGAGTGCCACATCGGGCCGGCGACGAGCTGCGTGGCCCGATGCGGGAGGAACGATGCGACGGGGCTCTCGGGATCGAGCAGCGCAGGAGCCGATGCCCGCACGATCTTGGGGCGTCCCGTGGAGCCGGACGTCGGGACCGCCTTCCAGCAGGATGCCGCGAGATCGGGCAGGGGTCGGGCGTCGGGCGCGACGCGGGCGCTCGGCAGCCAGGCGATGCCGGGCGATGCCGGGTGGAGGCCGATGGCGGCGGCGGGCCGGCCGATCCTCTCGAGATGATCGCGTTCGTCGTCGGTGAGCGCCGGGGAGACCGGTTGCGGTGTGGCGCCGGCGCGCCAGACGCCGGCGCAGGCGACGACGTGGTCGCGGCCGTTGGGCAGGCCGACGGCGACCGTGTCGTCGGGAGCGACGCCGTGGCGGATCAGCGCGTGGGCGAGGCTTGTCGCGGCGAGATCGAGCTCCCGGGCGGTGAGCGCTCCGCCCCGCGTCGACCACGATCGGGCGCGCCGGGTCGGTACGGGCGCGGTCAGCGATGATCCGGGAGAACGACACCCGGGCCACGGGCACCTCCGGTGATCAGCATCTCCCGGTAGAACGCCTCGTGCGCGGCGGCCGCGGCCTCCCAGGTGTGCCGGGCGGCGAGGTCGACGCCCTCGTCTCGCCGCCGCGGGGCGGGATCGGTGAGGACCTCGTGGACACGCGCGGCGATCTGCGGGCCGTTCCGCGCGTAGCGGACCGTGTCGCCGAAGACCTCGCGGATGACGGGAAGATCGCGCGCGATGACCGGGACGCCGGCGGCGACGGCCTCCATCGCGGCGAGGCCGAAGCCCTCCTTCGTGGACACGAAGGCGAGAGCGCGAGCCGCGGCGACCAGCGCGGGCAGGTCCGGCTCGTCGATCGTGCCGAGGATGACGGGGGTGATGCCGAGCTCGCGGGCGCGCTCATCGAACCGGGCGCGGTAGTCGCGATAGTCGAACAGGGTCTCGCCTCCGCCGAAGACGAGGGCGAGCCCCGGATGCGACGCGCGGGCGATGGCGAATCCCTCCAGGAGATCGAGCGAGCCCTTGCGGGGCTCGATGCCGCCGAGAGCGAGGATGTAGTCGCCGAGGCGTCCACGCCAGCGGGAGCGCCCGGCCTCGCCCTCGGGGCCGGCGGCGAGGGCGAAGCGCTCGCTGTCGACGCCGTTCGGGATGACGGTGGGACGCACGCCGTAGGCGTCCTCGACCTCTCGGGCCACGGCATGAGAGACGCACAGGCGCGCGAAGGGCTCGGTGACGGCCCTGTCGTGGCACTCGACGAGCTGCGGCGTCGTGAAGGCGTCGAGATGGTGGATCGTGCGGATCACCGGGATGCCCCGGCGGACGGCGGCGTTGGCGGAGATGCAGTCCTGGGCATGGACGACGTCCGCGTCGATGTCGAACGCGCTCGTCATCGTCCGGATGGAGCGTTCGATGCGCTCGCCCACGTCCTCTCCGTCCCGGGGCGGGAACGGGATCACGCGGATGTCCACCCGCGCGTCCACGGGGCGGAAGAAGGCCGTATCGGCGCCGCGTCCGAGCGTCCACACCTGGACGTCGTGACCGCGGTCGGCGAGCGCCTCCGCGAGCGCGAGGGTGTGCACGACGCCGCCGCGCGGCTTGGTGGAGTACGTCAGCTGTGCGATGCGCATCGGTGTCCTTCCTGCGGGGCTGTCCGCGGCGTCTGGACTCAGGGATGGACGAGCCGGTAGGCGTGCACGGCTCGCTGGTTGAGGTGGTGGAGGGATCGCCGGGCGCGCGAGATGTCGGCCGTGACGTCGGCGGTGGCGACGGCCAGACCGCCCTTGGCCCACGTCTTGGCGATGATCTCGCCGGCCGGGTCCACGATCTTCGCCTGACCGAGGAACCGCAGCCCGCCCAGGACACCGGTCTGGTTGGAGGACACGAGGTACACCTGGTTCTCGGCCGCGCGCGCGCAGTCGTAGAGGTCGAAGAGGTGTGCCTGGCGGTCGTTGCGGATGCGGTCGGAACGATCCGTGACGCTGGCGGGCCACGCGCTGAGGCAGGCGATGATCTCGGCGCCGTCCAGCGCGACGGAACGGGCGGCCTCCGGGAACGTCTTGTCGAAGTCGATGAGCATCCCGATGCGGCCCACGGGGGTGTCGAACGCCTGGAAGGTGGTGCCGGGCTCGTAGACCTCGGACTCGCCGAGCGGGAGATGGACCTTGCGGTGGACCCCGAGGACGCCATCGCCGGTGACGCAGACCGCGGCGTTGTACCGGTGCCAGACGCCGTCGCTGCGACTCTGCTCGGCGATCCCGAAGCAGATGGTCATGTCGCGCGCCATGTCGATGATCGCGGCGACCTCGGGGCCGTCGAGCTCGACGGAGTGCGGGATGCTGTCCCCGTCGTCCACCGGGTGGTGCAGGTCCAGGAGATAGCCGCCGAGCGTCGCGTCCGGGAGGACGAGGAGGTCGGCGCCGTGCTCGCGGGCGTCATTGACGATGCCGGGGAGCTTCGCGAGCGTGCGTTCGATGTCTCGCCCGAAGTGTGCCGCCACCGCGGCCATGGTCACGGAACCCATGCCCTGAGATTACGCGGCGGCGGCACACCGGCTCAGCGGGACGCGAGCGCGGCTCGGACCGTGTCGGAGATCAGGCCGGCGACGTGCTCGGCATCCCGGGCGATCGCGTGGAACCTCCCCGACCCCCAGGTGTGCAGCCAGGGCAGGCCGATGAAGTGGAACCCGGGGACGGCCGTCGCGCCGCGCTCGTGAGCGGGGTGGCCCTCGGGATCGAGCACGCCGAGGCCGTCGAGCCACGACCAGTCCGCGCGGAACCCGATCGCCCACACGACGCCGGCGATCCGGTCGAGCGGAAGCCGGCTCGGCCCGGCCGGGGGCGTCCACACCGCGGTGTAGCGCTCCTCGACGGGGGCGTCGATCCCCTCGCGGGCGATGTAGGCGTCGATGTCGTTCTTGATGGACTCGGCGACCGAGTCCGCGTGGTCGAGGTTCTGCGCGAGGGTGTCGTCGAACTGGACGGCGCCGTCGGCGATCCCCCGCGCACGCCCGTGGAGGGTCATGCCCTGAGCGGCGAAGGCCCGCAGATCGATGTCGCGACCCCCGTCGCGGCCGGTGACGTAGTGGTTGGTGGACTCCCGCTTGGCGAGCCCGCGGGTCGAGACGGGGATGTCGTACACGCCCATCTCCGCCAACCACGTCATGCAGTCGCGGCCGCGGTAGAACCGTGCCACCCGGGGAGCGCGGCCGACCGCGAGATGCACGGGGCGCCCCTCGAGGTGCAGATCCTCCGCGATCTGGGTTCCGGACTGGCCCGTGCCCACGACGAGGATGGGCCCGTCGGGGAGCTGGCCGGCGTTGCGGTAGTGATGCGAGTGCATCTGCACCACGGTCGGGGGCAGGAGGTCGGCCCAGTCCGGTGTGACGGGGCGGTGGTACCCGCCGGTCGCAGAGGTGACCGTGTCGGCGGTGATCGTGCCGGCGCTGGTGGTGACCGAGAACGTGCCGTCCGGCCGTCGGCTCACGCCGTGCACCTCGACGCCTTCCGCGACGGGGGTCTCGAACGTGTCCGCGTAGGCGCGGACCCAGGCGTAGACCTGGTCCCGCGTCATGAACCCGTCCGGGGCAGGTCCCTCGTAGGCGTACCCGGGGAGCCGGCAGTGCCAGTTGGGCGTGACGAGCGTGAAGTTGTCCCACCGGCCGTCGCGCCATTCGTGCGCGACGGAGTCCCGTTCGAGCACGACGTGGGGGATGCCGGCATGCGTGAGGTGCCAGCTGACGGCGAGGCCGGCCTGACCGCCGCCGACGATGACGGCGGGGTAGTGGTCGCCGTCCTGCACGGTGATCGGGATCATGCGGCGCCTCCCGGCAGCGGCGGCTCCATGCTGAGCACGGTGACCTCGCCGTCGCGGTAGCCGGCCGCGTTGGCGGTGATGCTCTCCTGGGAGGCCATGGCCGACGTGCACGCGAATCCGTACTTCTCCCGCACCCGGGCGCTGGCCGCCTCGAGGGCCTCCGTCGTGCGGGAGACGAACTCCTGCACCGGGTATCGCCCGCCCGTGACGAGGAAGTCGTGCATCACGAGGCTGGGGGAGTAGTGGGAGGTCTCGGCGCCGTCGGGCCAGCGGACCGCGAATCGCATCTCAGGCATGAGCGAGCTCCCGCCATCCGTTCACGTTGTCCCCGGCGGTCTCGATCACCGGGCCGTACACGTCGGGACGCCGGTCGCGCAGATGGAACATCCCCGCCCGCATGGTCCGGAACGTCTCGGCGACGTCGATCTCGGCGATCGCGAGGCCCGTCCCCAGCAGCGTGGTGGCCAGGACGTTGCCGCCCGGGTCGACGACCTTCGCGTTTCCGACGTAGCGCAGCGAGCCGAACGTTCCGGACTGGTTGGACGCCATCCAGAACACCTGGTTGTCCAGCGCCCGGGCGATGTCGAACTGGTTGAAGCGGTACGTCCAGCGGTCCTCCTGCAGGTCCTCCGCGGTCGCGGTGCGCGCGGCGGGCCATGCGGACAGGCTCACCACGATCTCGGCGCCGTCGAGGGCGAGCATGCGCGCCGCCTCCGGGAACGCCTTGTCATAGCAGATCTGCATGCCGATCCGACCGACCGGGGTGTCGAACGCCCGGTAGGTGTCGCCCGCCGAGTAGGACATGTTCTCGCCGAGGGGCTGGTGCACCTTCCGGTACGAGCCGTAGATGTTCCCGCCGTCCAAGCAGACCGCCGCGTTGTAGCGTGTCTCCCCGTCGTCCGCGAGCTCGCAGAACCCGATCGTGACGATCGTGTCCCCTGCCAGCTCCTGCACCCTGGCGATCTCCGGGCCGTCGATGCGGAGCGCGGGGGGCATGGACCGCGTGGTGGTCTTCACGGTGTCCCCGTGGTTCCCCAGCGAGGAGAGGTATCCGCCGAGCGCGGCCTCGGGGAAGGCCACCAGCGAGACGCCTTCGGCGCGAGCCTGTTCCAGGAGCTCCTCGATGAGGGCGTAGTTCTGCTCGAGATCTCGGGTGAAGTTCGCCGAGACGGACGCGACTGTGATCGTCATGCCGGTGTCCTCAGAGGTTGTACGTGGAGTTGATGATCGCGCCCTTGCGCGCGTAGTAGATCAGCGCATCCTGGACGTCGAGCGGGTGCGCGGGGATGACGCCCTCGATGAGGTCCTCCTCGCGGATGCCGTGCAGGGCGAGGCCGAACCGGCAGCAGTAGACCGTGCCGCCCTCCTTGATGAAGGTCTCCAGCGAGTTGTTCGTGTTCAGCTCGCCCGGGAACCCCGAGTCGCCCGTGGTCGGGAAGCCGCGGTTGGCGCTCGCGGCGAGCGTTCCCGGCCCGTACAGGTAGATCGCGGACTCGAACCCCTTGCGAAGGGCGCGCGTCGCCTGGAGGATCGCGACGAAGCTCACCGACGACTCGTGGGGGATGCCGTGGATGAGGGTGAAGTAGGACTCGCCGTTCTCCGCCTGGAAGTCGGGGAACAGCTTGGTGGAGCCGTAGATGTTGCTGCCCTTGGGCAGGGAGGGGTGCGGGAATCTCGCCGAGGGAGGCAGCGATGTTCTCCGCGATCTGGGCGTCGAGGTCGTCGGTCATGGTCATGGTCCTTTCGTCGGTGGTTCGAGGTGGGGGTCGGTCGGAGGGGGAATGCGCGGGTCAGGCGGGTCCGAGGCCGGTCGCGACGGCGTCCGATGCGGTCGTCTCGACGCCGTCCGGCCACCGCAGGACGACGTCGCGGGCCGGAATGAGCTCGCCGATCGCGGCGGTGCGGGCGATGGGCGAGCGGAGGGGCTCCGTCCCGGCTCCGGCGGCGGTGACCATCCCGAACCCGGGGAAGCAGGTCAGCCAGTCGCCGAACGGCGCCTCGGCGGGGGACGGGATGGCCGCGACATCGATGCGCGCCCCGCTCCCGGCGGATTCGGCGAGCATCGCGACCGTGCCGACGATGCCCGCCATGCTGACGTCCTTCGCCGCGGCCGGCCGCTGGTCGGGCACGAGGGAGGCGAGGTGGCGCAGCTCCTCCCCGGAACGGGTGGAGCTGGAGTCCCATTGACGATGGCCGAAGCCGCGCCGCCACCGACCATGCAGGTCGATCGTGAGATCCAGACGGTCGCCGATGCGGCCGGCGCCGGCGCGGACCGGGTGAGCGGTGCGTCCCACGGCGGTGACGGCGAGGGACGAGGTCCCCCCGAGCTGGGTGTGCCCGCCCAGGATCGGGATGTCCCAGGCCACCGCGGCGCTGCGCAACCCGGCCACGATCCGCCGCGCGAAGGATGCCGTCGGCGCGGAGACCGCGTCCATGAGCCCGACCGCGTGCGCGCCCATGGCCGACAGGTCGTTCGCGTTGACGAGCACGCCGCACCACCCGGCCCACTCGGGGTCCTTGTCGATGATGGCGGGCAGGATCGCGTCGGTGGCCGCGACGACATCCGTGCCCGGGACGAGCGCCCCGTCGTCCCCGACCAGGCCGTCGCCGCCCAGTCCCGCGGGATGATCGTCCCGGATGCCGGAGAGCACCTCGCCGAGCGAGCCCTTCGTGGTCTCGAGCAGGCGGCTGATCCGATCGATCGGCCACCGCATCCGCACGTGCGGCACGCCCGCGAGGGTCGTCGTCGCCCAGGGCACCCAGCCGAGGTGGCGGAAGAGCGGCTCGTTGTGCGCCTGCACCGTCGCCTCGAAGCGCAGGACGCCGCGCGCCACCGCCTGGCGGCAGGCCTCGCGGACGAGGGCCGACCCGATCCCGCCCGCGTGGCGAGCGCTGCGGCGGACGGCCAGGCGGCCTCCGGTCCACCAGCCGATGTCCCGGCTCGTCGCGGGCGCCAGCCGGACGCCGCCGAGGACGTCGCCGTCGGGGCCGACCGCGACGAGGACCACGGCGCGCGGGTCGTCGTCGACATCGTCGCGGTCCGTGCCGGCGAAAAGCTCCTGCTCCTCGACGAACACCTCGCGGCGGATGCTCCGGTACGCGGACACCTCGGTCTCGTCGGCGACGCGGATCTCCCACGTCGGCCGCTCCAGCCGCACCGAGGTGCCGGTGAGCACGGGCACGTCGAACATCACGCGCCCGCCGTCTTCAGCACGCTGCAGGCGCCGCACGCGGCGCAACCGGCCCGTTGGTCCTCGCCGCGCATCCCGGCCGCCTGCAGCAGCTCGGCCACGCGGGCCGTCACGCGATCCAGGACAGCGCGATGCGGGGCCGGCACCTTGTCGACATCCGTGGCCAGGGTTCCCTTGAGCGGGCGGAACGGCACGACGAACGGGTACACGCCCATCTCGATGAGCTCGCGCGCGCCCTCGACGAGCTCGTCGGGATCTTCTCCCATCCCGACGATCAGATAGGTCGAGACCTGGTTCCAGCCGAACACGCGGACCGCCTCGCGCCACGCCGCGCGATACTCGTCCATGCCGACCCGCGACTTCCCCGGCATCCAGCGCCGTCGCACCGCGTCATCCATCGACTCGACGTGGATGCCGATCGAACGGGCGCCGGCCTCGTACAGGTCCGTGATCGCCCGGAGGTCGGCCGGCGGCTCGCACTGCACCTGGATCTCCAGCCCGGGCACGGCGGCTTTGACCGCCCTGACGCACCGGGCCAGGTGCTTCGCGCCGCGATCCCATCCATTGGAGGTGCCGGTCGTCATCACCATGTGGGTGACGCCGTCCAGGCGCACGGCCGCCTCGGCGACCTCGGCGAGCATCGCCGGCGTCTTCACGGCGATCGTCGACCCGGTCAGCAGCGAGGCCTCGATCGCGCAGAACCGGCACCGCTCGCTCTCGTCGTACCGCACGCAGGTCTGAACGACGGTCGTGGCGAGCACGTTCCTGCCGTGGAGCTTCGCGATCTTCTCGTACGCGATCCCGTCGGCGGTCTCCAGGTCGTAGAACCGGGGCCGGGCGACGGGGGACACGTCGAAGCCCAGATCCGCGCCGTCGAGGGTCAGCCGTCCCGACGGCGAGACCACATAGGGACTGTCGGGGTTGAGGGGGATCGCGGCTCCCTCGCCCTCGATGACGAAGTGCCCGTCGTCGCTGGGGCCGGCGCCGCCGGTGCGCCGCACGGGCGCGTCGCTGCGGACGCCGAGCAGGGCGATGCTCACCCTGGTGGACACACGGTGCTGATCAGCGGGTGCGATGCCGGCGTGGGGGGTCATGTGTCCCAGTAGAGCCCCGCTGTGTTTCGATATGACGACGACCAGATAGCGGTCGTGTTTCCGGTCGAAACGATCGTGTTTCGGTCGTGGGGCGCGTATCCGGCTCGTCCGTCGCCGTCAACCGGATGACGCGCGCGACGCGATGTGTGACATTTCCCGGAGTCGACACGTCTCACCTGTGGACGCTCTCCGCGTCCGTCGGTCATGAGTCGACACAGAGGAAGGGAACTCCCATGCGCAAGAACATTCTGATCCTCCTGGTGGTCGCCGTCGCCGCCTACCTGGTGGGGGTCGAGTCGGCGAAGTCGCGCGGCAAGGACTACGAGGACCTCCGGCACCAGCTGGAGCGGCTGTGGACGAGCCCCGAGGCCAAGAAGGCCCGTCGTCGCCGCGCCAAGCAGGCGCGCAAGATGATCGAGAAGGCGCGCAAGAACCTCAACCGATGACCCGTGAGTCGCGGTCCCGGTCGGTTGTGTCGCGCTAACGTCGGAGGCGTGACGCCGATGTACGAGAGCTGGGTCCGCTGATGGCATCACCGGGCTGGTACGAGAACGCGGGCGGGCCCGTGCGCTGGTGGGACGGCCGGCACTGGACCGGCCTGCGCGTGAAGGACGGCGTTCCGGGTGTCGACTGGTGGATGACGGAGCCCCCCGCCCTGGCCTGGGCGGCGGGGATCGTCTTCCTCGTGCTCGGCGGCTTCCAGCTCCCTCTTCTCGTGCTCCCCGCGATGTGGTTCGCCACCGCCGTTCCGTCCACGCGCGTTCGACGGATCCCCGCGCCGTCGACGGCGCCCGTTGCGCCCGATGTCGTGCGTCCTCTGCCGGGTGAGGCGGAGGCGGACGGAGCCGGCTGGTACCGCCTCTCGTCCTCCGTCTCGCGGTGGTGGACCGGCGCGCGGTGGGCGAACTACACCGATTCGCGGGCGGGCCTGCGCCCGACCTTCCATGCCCCGTCCGTGCTCCGGGTGTTCCGGGTGCTCGGGGTCTCGGTGTTCGCCCTGGGCGCCGCGGCGATCGTCGTCGGCGCCGTGCTCGTGTTCCTCGGGCACGGCTCCGACGACGGGGCGATCCGCGGCGTGGGCTGGCTCGGGGTGATCGGAGGCCTGTGCTGCGCGGGGCTCGGGGGCCTCGTCGTGGCGATACGTGCTCAGCAGAAGAAGCTCCTCGCCCTCCCGGAGGCTCCGCCACGCGGGCTGACGGGCTGATCGGCGTCCCGGCGCCTGATCCGATGCCTGCCGCGGCCGAGCGGACCACCGGCGGGCCGGGCTCAGTGGCGGGTGGAGACCGTGAGGGTGAACTTCGGATCGCGTGCGACCTGTCGCGTCGGCCCCACGAGGCGTTCGAGCGCGGCGCGGTAACGCAACGGAGAGTTCCACACGGTCCACAGCTCGCCGCCCGGTCGCAGAGCGCGGGCGGCGTCGGCGAACATGCGCGCCGCGATCGCGTCGGTCACGGCCGCCCCGGAGTGGAACGGCGGGTTGAGCGCGACGAAGCCGGTCGAGCCGTCCGGGAGGACGTGCAGCAGGTCGTCCTGCGCGACCGTGACACGGTCCGCGACGCCGTTGGCCGCGGCCGTGGCCCGGGCCGACGCGCAGGCGGCGGCCGACACATCGGACGCGTGCACCCGGCGGTCGGGGTTCCGCAGGGCCAGCGTCGTCCCCACGACCCCGGTGCCGCACGCGAAGTCGACGAGCGGGCCGCCGGCCGGAAGGTCGGCCGGCAGATGGGCCAGCAGCATCCGCGTGCCGATGTCGAGCGTCGCGCCGGCGAACACTCCGCCGTGGGCGCAGAGCACGATCTGCTCCGCCGGGAGGTGTTCGCCACGCTCCGGCAGCGCGATGCGCGCAGAGCGCGGTGCGAGGGGCGCCCGGGGAGTCGGAAGCGGGACGCGGGCGACGAGCACGCGCGACTTCTGCCGCGCGTGCGTCACGTCGAGGCGGGCGAACCGGCGCCGCAGGACCTCGTTCATCGAGACCGCCATGTGCTTGAGCCGTCCGCCCGCGAAGACGATCACCTCCGGGTCGGCGTGCGCCGCGATCATCGTCGCCATGTCGTCGAGCGCATCGAGCGACCGCGGCAGCCGCAGCAGGACGACCTTCGCGCCCCGCAGCAGCTCGACCCCGAGCGGCAGGGAGGTGAACGCGTCCTCGAGCCCGAGCGCCGCCGCGTTCCGGGCGAGCGCCCGCTCACCGGTCAGCGCGTCCTGATGCACGCGGATGCCGCGGGCCCCGGCATCCGCGGATGCCAGCGTCAGCGCGCCGTGCGTGTCGCCGATGACCGCCAGCGCACCCGCGTCCAGCGTGCCGCGAGCGCTCGCCGACTCGTCGAGCAGCAGGCGGTCGGCCGTGTCGAAGGCGGCGAGCCCCGGCCCCTCGACATCGGGTGCGCGTCGCAACGTCTCGAACGCGAACTCCACCCCGCCACGCTAGCCGCTGCGGGCGGATACCGTGGAGACATGCTGCCCGACACCTGGATCCCGCACACGCGACCCGACGGCGAGACGGTCGGCTGGATCGAGCCCGTCGACGACGCCTTCGTGGTGCACGACCGCCTCGGGCGCACGGTCGGCGAGCCGGTCGACTGGCTCACGGCGGAGGAGACCCTCGACGCTCTCGGCATCGGCTTCCTCGCGGAGCGCTGGCTCTACCCGCACACCGACGGGACGCCGCGTCCCGTGCGGATCTCCGAGGTCACCGCCGACCACGTCGACATCGTCACGGACGACTTCGGGGCGGCCGCCGCCGTCGGCGCGACGCTCCAGCGCATCCGCCTGCCCTTCCCTGCGCCCGCCGAGCTCCGCCGGGCCTGAGCGCGCAGGCGCGACCCGGCCAGGCCAGCCGCGCCGTCGCGGACGCGACGACGATAGCCGTCACAGACGGTCATTCGTTTTTGCGGGACGAGGGCACGGGGCGGATGCTTGATCCCACCGCCCTTCTCGGAAGCAGCACGCGCATGCCCAGCCACGACGACACCATCCACAGCCTCCTCGACGAACGGCGCACCTTCCCGCCTCCCGCCGGCTTCGCGGCGCGAGCCAACGTCACCGAGGAGTGGCTGCGGCGCGAATGGATCGAGCGCGCGGGCGGCGACCCGGAGACCTTCTGGACGCACCGCGCCGACGTGCTCGACTGGGCCTCGCCCTGGCACACGGCGCACAGCTGGACCCCCACCGACGGCGAAAGCGTGCCCGAGGCCCGCTGGTTCGACGGCGGGCGGCTCAACGCCTCCGTGAACGCGGTCGATCGGCACGTCGCGGCCGGGCACGGAGACCGCGTCGCCTTCCACTTCGAGGGCGAGCCGGGCGACCGTCGCTCGATCACCTACGCCGAGCTGCAGCGGGAGGTCGCGCGCGCCGCCAACGCCCTCACCGCGCTCGGCATCGAGAAGGGCGACCGCATCGTCGTCTATCTGCCGGTGCTGATCGAGACCGTCGTCATCCAGCTCGCGGCCGCTCGCATCGGGGCGATCCACTCGCTCGTGTTCGGCGGGTTCTCGGCCGAGGCCGTGCGTTTCCGCGTCGAGGACACCGGTGCGAAGCTCCTCGTCACGACCGACGGGCAGTTCCGCCGCGGCCAGGCCGTTCCGGTCAAGGCGCAGGCGGATGCCGCCGTCGAGGGGGTGGACAGCGTCGAGCACGTGCTCGTCATCCGTCGCACCGGCTCCGACATCGCCTGGACGCCGGGGCGGGACATCTGGTGGCACGACGTCGTGGACACCGCGTCCGACGTCCACGAGGCGGAGGCGTTCGACGCCGAGACGCCGCTGTTCATCATCTACACGAGCGGCACGACCGGAAAGCCCAAGGGCCTCGTGCACACGACCGGCGGCTGGCTCACCCACGTCGCGTGGACCTACTGGGCCGTGTTCGACGCGAAGCCCGAGACCGACGTCTACTGGTGCACGGCCGATCTCGCCTGGGTCACCGCTCACAGCTACGAGACCTACGGCCCGTTGCTGAACGGCATGACGAGCGTGCTCTACGAGGGCACGCCCGACACACCCACGTGGGAGCGTCACTTCGAGATCCTCGAACGCTACGGCGTCACGACCTACTACACGGCCCCGACCCTGATCCGCTCGCTCATGAGCCGGTTCCCCGACGGGCCGCCGGAGCGTTTCGACCTGTCTGCCCTGCGGCTGCTCGGCACGGTGGGGGAGGCGATCAACCCCGAGGCGTGGGTGTGGTTCCACACCCACCTCGGGCGGGGCGAGACCCCGATCGTCGACACCTGGTGGCAGTCCGAGACCGGAGCGGCGATCGCGGCACCGCTTCCCGGGGTCTCGACGCTCAAGCCGGGCTCCGCGCTGACGGCCCTGCCGGGGCTGAGCGTCAAGGTCGTCGATGCCGAGGGGCGGGACGTCGGCCCCGGCGGCGGCGGCCTGCTCGTGGTCGAGGGGACGTGGCCGGGGATGTCCCGCACGGTGTGGGGCAATCCGGAGCGCTATCGCGACTCGTACTGGAAGCGCTTCGCCGAGCAGGGCTACTTCCTCGCCGGCGACGGCGCGAAGCTCGACGCCGACGGGGATCTCTGGGTGCTCGGACGGGTCGACGACGTCATCAACGTCTCGGGCCACCGGCTCTCCACGATCGAGATCGAGTCCGCGCTGGTCTCGCATCCCTCCGTGGGCGAGGCGGCGGTCGTCGGCGTGGCCGATCAGCTGACCGGCCAGGCGATCGCCGCGTTCGTGACGGGCGCCTGCGATCCGGCGGAGCTCCGCGCGCACGTGCGCGCGGTGATCGGGCCGGTCGCGCAGCCGCGCCAGGTGTTCGTCGTGCCGGATCTTCCCAAGACCCGCAGCGGCAAGATCATGCGCCGGCTGCTCGTCGACCTCGTCGACGGGCGGCCGCTCGGGGACACGACGTCGCTGCAGGACGAGACGGTCCCCCCGCGGATCGCGGAGGTCGTCGCGGGGGTTCTCGGCCGCTGAGCCGTGCCCTGGCTACGATGAAGGGATGCAGCAGCACGAGACGCAGGCCCCGCCGACCGCGGTGAGCCGGAGACCGCCGTTCAGCCCGGTGGTGTCACTGCTGACGATCGCCTCGGTGTGGGACGGTCAGCTGAACGCGGCGTTGCGCGGCCTCGGGCTCACGACGCGCAAGTACGGGCTGCTCGCGCACGTGCGTGCCACCCCGGGGATCTCGTTCTCCGAGCTGGCGCGCCGCTCGCAGATCACGGTGCAGACGGCCCACACGGCGGTGAAGTCGCTCGTGGCCGACGGCCTCGTGCACGACGGCACGGCGCATGCCGGGGCGGCATCCGATCTGCGCGTGACCGACAAGGGAGCGCGCACCCTCGACGAGGCGGATGCGCAGCTGGCGCGGCTGGACGGGATCTTCGCCGCCGGTCTCCCGCAGCTGTCGGATGCCCTGAGGGGTCTGCACGAGGAGCCGTTCGGAGAAAACCTTCAGTTAGACTGAAGCTTTTCTGTGGTCAGCGATCCGGCCGGAGGATCGGCTACTTGGCCTTGAGGTGGATCGGCAGCGCCATCGCGAGCGAGATGAGCAGGATGCCGCCGACGAAGATGATCGCCTGGAAGCCTGGGACGGCGAACGCGATGCCGAACGAGAAGATCCCGAGCAGGAACAGCAGCAGGGAGACGACGTACAGCATGGGGCTCCTTCGGCGAAGACTTCCACCAGGATAGTCGGTGCCGGCGCCCGTCGGTGACATCGGGCGCCGGCCGAGGCGTCACTTCTGGGGATAGGTGTAGAAGCCGGCTCCGCTCGAGGTGCCGAGCTTGCCCTGATCGAGGTACTCGCTCTTGAGGCGCGCGGCGAAGCGCCTGCTCGTCTCATCGCCCATGAGGGAGATGTTGTAGGCGGTCACGAGGCCCACGATGTCGAAGATCTGGAACGGGCCGAGCGGGGCGCCCGTGCCGATCCGCCAGGTCTTGTCGATCGTCTCGATGTCGGCGACATCGTCGACCCACAGGGCGGAGGCGGCGTTCAGCAGGGGCACGAGGAGCGAGTTCAGCACGTAGCCGGGCTGTTCCTTCTTGAGCTCGATCGGCACCATGCCCTGCTCCTTCGCGAACGCGACCACACGGGCGTACACCTCCGGCGAGGTCTTCGGGGTGCCCATGATCTCCGCCGTGTTCTGCGCCCAGATGTGGTTGGCGTAGTGCAGGGCGAGGAATCGGTCCGGCCGGCCCGAGGCGTCCATGAACGCGCTCGGCAGCAGCGTCGAGGAGTTCGTGGCGAAGATCGTCTTGGCGGGTGCCGCGGCGCCCACTCTGGCCCAGACGTCCTTCTTGATCTCGGGGTTCTCCGGGACGGCCTCGATCACGAGGTCCGCGTCCGCGGTCGCGTCGGCGAGATCGGTGGTGGTGCGGATGCGCTCGAGCGCGGCGTCCGCGCGCCCGTCGGCCGCACCCGCCACCTCGGCGGCGTAGGTCTTCGCGAGCTCGGCGAAGCGCGCGCGGGCGGACGCGATCGCGGCGTCGTCGACATCCCATGCGACGACGTCGAAGCCGGCGTATGCGGTCTGGAACGCGATCTGCGATCCGAGCACGCCGGTGCCGAGCACCGTGACGGTCGTGAAGGTGTTCATTCTTCTCTTCTTTCCTCTGTGGCCGCGGCGTGGTGGCCGCGGATGACGATGTCCAGCTGCGGGGTCAGCAGCGGGAGGAGGTCCGTGCCCTCGAGGTCCGCCTCGAGGATCGCGAGATGGACCGTCGCGTACACGGCGTGCGCCGCGGCGAGAGCCGGGTCGGGCTCCGCGGCGGGGGGTGCGGGGGTGTCCTCGCGGAGGATGTCGGCGATGCGCGCGACCAGCTCCGCCACGAGCTCGCGTGCGGTGCTCGCGTGCGGGCTCGCGGCGCTGCCGGCGACCGCGTGGCGCTGGTAGGTCGCCACCCGGGTGAGCCCGGTCGGGTCGTCGACCAGGGGGGAGAGGAGCGCCCACAGGCGGTCGCGCACGCTGCTCCGGTCGCGCGCGCGACGCGCACCCTCGTCGAGGGCGTCGCGGAACCACGCGTTGCCGGCCAGGAGCAGCAGCTCGCTCTTGGTCGCCGCGTAGCGGAACAGCGTGGCGTGCGAGATGTCGGCGCGCTCCGCGATCTCCGCGGTCGTGACGGCGTCGTAGCCCCGTTCGTCGAAGAGCTCGCCCGCGGCGGCGAGGATCCGTTCGCGCCGCTCGCGCGTCGTGCGCTCGCGTCGTCCTGACGGGGTCATCCTGCGCCTCCTGAAAGCTCACTTATTTATGAGCGTACTCCGTTTTTCCGCGAGACGGACCGCGAGCGCCGTTGCGCCGACGACGGCCGCCGGCATGGTCACCACGGCGCCCAGCGGCACGAGGAAGAACAGCTGGGTCGCGATGCCGAACCCGAGCGTGCGCGGACGGGCGCTGCGCAGCAGCCGTCGTCGTCCGCGGCGGTCGATGCCGCGAGCGGTCAGTGCGCGGGAGGTCAGCTCGTCCGCGAGGAGCCAGCCCGTCCAGGCCACGCCCACGACGGCCGCCGCCACGCCTCCCACGAGGGGGACGAGTCCGATGAGGAAGCACACGACGCCGACCCCCGCGCCCCGCGCGACGAGCGAGAGCGCGTCGGCGACGCCACGCCAGAAGCCGGTGCCCTCGGCGGGGACGGCGCCGGTGAGGCGCTCCTCCGTGGCCCGCCAGATGCGGTCGTAGAAGGGCTCGCCGACCATGAGGGTGAGCGCCGTGAAGGTGACGGCCACCAGGGCGAGCGCCGCTCCGAAGATCGCAGCCCCCAGCGTCACCCGCAGGAGCACCGCCCAGACGCCGGGCCAGCCGTCGGCGAACGGCGTGACCGCATCCGTCAGTGCGGGCAGGCTCGCGCCCAAGGCGATCAGCCCGGCGCCGAGGACGAGGCTCACGATCGCCGCGGGGAGGAGGCCCAGTGCCATGAGACCGGGGCGCACGCCCCAACCCGCCGAAGCCGCGCAGCAGCAACGCGGCTCCGCGGAGGAGCTCGCGAAGGGGGCCGTCGTTCGGATGGGCGTTCTCGGTCATGGGCGTCCTCGGCTGCTCGGCTCGCACCGAGCGTAGCCGGGAATACCCCGTGGGCATCGGCGTTGAACTTGATACGTGTGGCATCAAGTTCGTAAACTTGACACGCATCGACTCAGATTCACTCAGGAGATTCCATGCCCGAAGACTTCACGCCCGCCGACGGCACCGACGGTCAGCGCGCGTTCGACGAGTTCCTCGCCCGTTACCTCGAGGGCGAGCGCGCCCGCGCGTCCCGTTCCGTGGACATCGGGCGTTTCCTCGGTGCCCGCACGCAGGAGATCCTGCAGGCGGCCGGGCGCTACGCGCTCGAGCGCGGCCAGCACGAGCTCGACGCGCTCCACGTGCTCCACGAGCTCGTCGGCGCGGCTCCCGTCCGCGAGGCCGTGACCCGCATCGGGGCCGACCCGGCACGGATCGTCCGCGCCGTCGAGGAGCGGCTTCCCGCCGCATCCGCCCGCGCGGAGGTGGACGGCGCGGTCGTCACGCCGTCCGTGCAGCGCGCCCTGTTCCACGCGTTCCAGGTGGCGCGCTCGTCCGGATCGACCTACGTCGACCCGGAACACCTCTTCTTCGCGCTCGTGCTGGCGCAGGACGCCCCGGCGGGGCAGATCCTCAACCAGGCGGGCGTCACGGCGGAGGCGCTCACCCAGGGCGTCCGGGAGACCGTGACCCCCGACGGAGAGCCCGCCGCCGCCGAGCCCGAGTCGACGACGCCGATGCTCGACCGCTACGGCACCGACCTCACGGCGCGTGCCCGAGCCGGTGAGCTCGACCCCGTCATCGGCCGTGACGCCGAGATCGAGCAGACGATCGAGATCCTCAGCCGTCGCACCAAGAACAACCCGGTGCTGATCGGCGAGGCCGGCGTCGGCAAGACCGCGATCGTCGAGGGCCTGGCCCGCGCGATCGTGGCGGAGGCCGTGCCGGAGCAGCTGCGCGACACGAGGGTCGTCTCGCTCGACCTGCCCGCCATGCTCGCCGGGGCGCGCTACCGCGGCGACTTCGAGGAGCGGCTGACGAAGACCATGGACGAGATCGCGGCGCAGAAGGGCGAGCTCGTCGTCTTCATCGACGAGGTCCACACGGTCGTCGGGGCGGGAGCCGGCGGCGAGGGCGCGATGGATGCCGGCAACATCCTGAAGCCGCGCCTCGCGCGCGGAGACCTGCACCTCGTGGGGGCCACGACCCTCGCCGAGTACCGCACGATCGAGAAGGACGCCGCCCTCGAGCGGCGGTTCCAGCCGGTGCGCGTCGGCGAGCCCTCGATCGAGGACGCCGTCGCGATCCTGCAGGGCCTGCGCGGCGCCTACGAGGAGCACCACCGCGTCACCTACACGGACGAGGCGCTGCGTGCGGCCGTCGAGCTCAGCGACCGGTACCTCACCGAGCGCGTGCTGCCGGACAAGGCCATCGACCTGATCGACCAGGCGGGGGCCCGGCTGCGGCTGCGCCTCGGCGTCGCCGTCGACACCGATGCGCTCCTCACGCGGCTCGCCACCCTCGAGAGCGAGAAGAACGCGGCCGTGGCCGCGGAGCGCTACGAGGACGCGTCCCGCATCCGTGACGCGATCACCGAGGTCCAGGCGCGCCTGGAGGAGGCGAGCGCGCGGGGTACGGCGGCTCGGGGCGAGGCGATCGTGGACGAGAGCCAGATCGCCGAGGTCGTCAGCCGCGCCACGGGCATCCCCGCGACCCGGCTCACGGAGTCCGAGCGGATGCGGCTGGCCGGCCTGGAAGGCGAGCTCCACGCGCGTGTCATCGGTCAGGACGAGGCGGTCGAAGCCGTCGCGACGGCCGTGCGCCGCAACCGGACCGGGATGGGAGACCCCCGTCGACCCGTCGGCTCGTTCCTCTTCCTCGGCCCGACGGGCGTGGGCAAGACCGAGCTCGCGAAGGCTCTCGCACAGTCGCTGTTCGACGATGAGAACGCCATCGTGCGCTTCGACATGAGCGAGTTCGGCGAGCGCCACACGGTCTCGCGGCTCGTCGGCGCCCCTCCCGGATACGTCGGCTACGACGAGGCGGGCCAGCTGACCGAGCGCGTGCGCCGCAACCCCTACTCGGTCGTGCTCTTCGACGAGATCGAGAAGGCACACCCGGACGTGTTCACCCTCCTGCTGCAAGTGCTCGACGACGGCCGTCTCACGGACGGCCAGGGGCGAACGGTCGATTTCCGCAACACCGTCATCATCATGACGAGCAACATCGGCGGGGATCTGCTGGCCTCGCGCTCGGGTGCCATCGGCTTCATCGCCGACGGCGGCGGAGCGACCGGCTTCGGCTCGGAGAAGGACCTGCGCGACCGCGTCTTCGGACGGCTGCGGGAGGCGATGCGACCCGAGTTCCTCAACCGGATCGATGAGATCGTGCTGTTCCGCAAGCTGGACGCGGCCCAGCTCGGCCGGATCGTCGGTCTGCTGCTGGATGGGACGCGCGCCCGTCTCGCGAACCGGGAGATCCGGCTCGAGGTGACGCCCGCCGCCGAGGCGTGGCTCGCGGAGCACGGTTACGAGCCGGAGTACGGTGCACGGCCGCTCCGTCGGCTCATCCAGCGCCGGGTCGACGACCGCATCGCCGATCTGCTCGTGCGCGGTGAGCTGGCCGACGGCGGCGCGGTGAGCGTCGACGTCGCCGGCGGGGAGCTCGCGGTGACCCCGGTCGCGGCGTTCGCGTCCGCGGCGTAACCCGGCCAGTGCGCATAACTCAGGCAGATTCAGGCTCGGTCGGCGCGGATGCGCCGGATCCGGCCGGATCGCCTGAGTTATGCGCACCCTCGCGTCGCGAGGGTGCAGGCTGGGACCATGACCGCATCCGTCTCGCTCGGCATCGCCGGCACCCTCGCACCCGACCTCGTGGCGGGCATCGCCCGCGCCGCCGAGGACGCGGGCCTGCACGCCCTCTGGGTCAACGACACGCCGGACGGTGACGCCCTCGTGCGCCTCGCGGCGGCTGCGGCCGTCACCTCCCGCCTCGGGCTGTCCACGGGCGTGCTTCCGCTGGACCGTCGCCCGGCGGCGTCGCTCCCGGGCGAGATCGGTCCGGCGGTCCCCGCGAGCCGCCTGACCCTCGGCATCGGCTCCGGGGCGCTTCGCCGAGGTGCGCTCGCGTGCGTCGCCGACGGCATCCGGACGCTGCGCGCGGCGGGCGGGTTCCGCATCCTGGTCGGCGCGCTGGGCCCCCGGATGCGGCGGCTCGGCGCCGAGGACGCCGACGGCGTCCTGCTCAGCTGGCTGACCCCCGGCGTCGCCGCGGCCCAGGCGGCCGAGGCGCGCGAGGCGCGGGCCGGAGCCGTCGCCGCGCTCTACGTGCGCACGGCGTTCGACCCCGACGGCGGCGCTCGCCTCCGCGAGGAGGCCGCTCGGTACGGATCCTACCCGCAGTACGCGGCCAACTTCGCCCGGCTCGGCATCGCCCCCGGCGACACCGTGCTCACCGCCGACGACGGCGACGTGGCGGCGGGTCTCGCGGCCTATCGTGAGGCCGTGGACGAGGTCGTGCTGCGCGCGATCGTCGCGGAGGAGACGCTCCCGGCCTATCGCGAGTTCATCGACCGAGCCGCGCAGGCCCTCGCATGAGCGCCGCCGCCGTGGTCGGCCGCTGGCTGCTCGCGCTCCTGCTGGTCGCGGCGGGCGTCTCGCACCTGACGTGGGGCCGTCGCGGCTATCGCATCGTCGTGCCCGACTGGGCGACGCGCCTCCTGCGCACGGACGCGGACACGATCGTGGTCGTCTCGGGCGTCGTCGAGATCGGCCTGGGCGCCGCCGTCGTCGCCCTGCCGCGCGAGCGCCGTCGGGTGGGCGCGGCGATCGCAGCGTTCTTCGTCGTGGTCTTCCCCGGTAACGTGCACCAGTGGCGCACGGGTCGGTCGGCGCCGGGCCTGCGCACCGATCGGGCTCGCCTCATCCGGCTCTTCCTGCAGCCGCTGCTGGTCGCCTGGGCGCTGACCTGCACAGGCCGGCGCACGTCCTGAGCCTGCCGCGGCGGGAGTCCGGCGCGAGGCGGTGGGCGGTCCGGGATCGGATGGAGGGCGGCGCCGGCGCGCGAGCCCTCCCCGCCGGCCTGGTGCTGCGCCGGCGGGATGAGGACGGCGATCGTCAGGCCGGCTCGTCCTGGATCGGCACCGTGGGCAGCAGCAGGCAGGCGCCGAACAACGCCACGGCCGCGATCACGATGCCCGCGAACACGGCGCTCGCCCCCGCGTGGAGGGCCGCCCCGTCGCCCGACGCGGCGATGACGGCGTTGGCGATCGCACCGAACACCGCGACCCCGCCCGCGCCGCCGACGGAGCGGGCGAGCGCGTTCGCCCCCGAGACGACGCCGCGTTCGTGCTGGACCACGCTGGACTGGGCGGCGATGAGGGTCGGGTTCGCGACCAGCCCCAGTCCGAGCCCCACGACGAAGCACCCGAGGGCCGTGAGCGGCACCGAGGCCGCGAAGGCGAGCCCGGCCACGAGCGCGGTGCCGGCGATCGTGACGACGGCGCCGATGAGCGCGGTGCGCCGGAACCCGATCCGCAGGTAGAAGAGCCCCGCGAGCGACGCGGTCACGGGCCAGCCGAGCGTCAGCGTCGCCAGTGCCAGCCCGGACACGATGGGAGCGGCTCCTGCCGCATCCTCGAGGAAGGGCGGCACGAAGGACACGAGGCCCATCATGACCACGCCGATCAGGAGCGCCGCCAGCGTGCTCGTGGAGACGATGCGTCGCCGAAGCAGCCACGGGGCGAGGATCGGATCCTCCGCACGCCGCTCCGCCCACAGGAACGCGAGGAGCAGCACGAGACCGGAGCCGAACACCGCGAGCGACGGCCACGACATCCATCCCCAGGCATCCCCGCCCTCGAGCACGCCCAGCACGAGCAGCACGAGCGTTCCGGTCAGCAGCACCGCGCCGGCGTAGTCGATGCGGCGCGGGCGCCGGGCGAAGTCCTCGCGGTACGCGCGCCAGAGCAGCCAGAGGGCGAGCACGCCGATCGGCACGTTGACCCAGAAGATCCAGCGCCAGCTCACGAACTGCGCGAACAGCCCGCCGAGGGTGGGCCCGGCCACGGACGCCACCGCCCAGACCGTCGCGAGGTAGCCCTGTGCCCTCGCCCGCTCCCGGACCGTGTAGATGTCGCCGGCGATCGTGAGCGCGGTGGGCATGATGGCCCCCGCCCCGACGCCCTGCAGCGCCCGGAACGCGATGAGCCAGACCATGCTGCCCGCGAGCGCGCACAGCACAGAGCCGAGGAGGAAGACGCCGATCCCGACGACCATGACGGGCTTGCGCCCGAAGGTGTCGGCGAGCTTCCCGTACACGGGGACCGTGGCCGCCTGAGCGAGCAGGTACACCGAGAAAAGCCATGGGAACTGATCGAACCCGCCGAGCTCGCGCACGATCGTGGGCACGGCGGTCGACAGGATCGTCGAGTCGATCGCGATGAGGAACGTCGACAGCATGATCGACAGCAGCACCGGGCCCCGCGCCGATCGCAGTCCCACTCCGTCGATGCGTGTGCCCATCCCGCCATCCCACCACGAGCGACGGCGCCCGGCGGACATCGTGTTCGGAGAACGGAAGGCGGATGCGGCGTCCAGCCCTCGACAAAAGCGCGGCGCCGCGGTGGAATCGGGGGATGAGGACGTTCGCACGGTGGCTGCTGGCCGCCGCCATGGTGTTCGCGGGGATCGGTCATCTCACCTGGGCGCGCCGAGAGTTCCGCGCCCAGGTGCCGGAGTGGACGACGCGGATCGCGCCGCTCGACGAGGACGGGGTCGTGCTGGCCTCGGGCGTCGTCGAGGTGGCGCTGGGGGTCTCGCTCGTGGCGTGCCGTCGGCGGCGACGACTCGCCGGAGCCGTGCTCGCCGCCTTCTTCGTCGCGGTCCTCCCCGGCAACTGGGCGCAGTTCACACACCGTCGCGACGGCTTCGGCCTCGACACCGACGTGAAGCGGCTCGTCCGCCTGTTCCTGCAGCCGGTGCTCGTGGCGTGGGCGGTGTGGAGCACGCGTCGCTGAGGCCGGTGCTCAGTGCCGGAGCGCGCGGAAACGGTGCTCAGGGCGGCCGGTCGAGCCGTACCGGAGCGTGACCTGCACGAGGCCTCGCCCCGCGAGCGCCGTGAGGTGCCGCTGCGCCGTCGCGCGTGACACGCCCGCCCGCTCTGCGACCTCGGATGCCGACGCCTCGGCGTCGCCGAGCGCTCGCAGCACGGTCCGAGCGGTGACCGAGCGCGAGAGGCTCGCGGTGTCGTCGGCGTCGCGGAGCACCGCGAGCGCCCGGTCGATCTCCTCCTGGCCGAGCGGCCGCGACGTGGCGAGCAGGTTGCGGTAGCGCGCGTAGCGGTCGAGGCGTGCGATCAGACCCTCGGTCGCGAAGGGCTTGACGAGGTAGGCGAGGGCTCCGGCGCGGAAGGCGCGGCGGACCGTGGCGGCATCGGTCGCCGCCGACAGCACGAACGCGTCCGCGTCGGCCGCGCGGACCAGCTCGATCCCGTCCCCGTCCGGCAGGTAGACGTCCGCGAGGAGCAGGTCGGGGCGCTCGTCCCGCAGCGCCGCCAGCGCCTCCGCCGCGGTGCGCACCGGGGGCAGCGGGGCGAAGCCGGGACGCGAGGCGACGACATCCCGGTGGATGCCGCCGACGCGGAAGTCGTCGTCCACGATCAGGACGCGGATCTCGGTCATGTGTCCTCCTGTCGGTGAGCGGGGCGGATGCAGCCCGGCAGCCGGGCGCCGAAGACGGCGCCCGCGCCCGCTCCGGCGGCGTCGATGAGCCAGACCTCGCCGCCACGGCGGCGGGCCAGCTCGCGCGACAGCGGCAGGCCGATGCCGAGCCCGTGCACGGCTGACGGGGGAGCCTCGCCGGGCGACCGCCGCGCGAAGACCCGGTCGGGCGCCGACACCCCGGGCCCGGAGTCGGCGACCGTGACCACGAGCGCGTCGCCCGTCGTCGAGGAGCGTCACCTCGACCCAGCGCGGGGCGGACCCGCCCGCGGCCGCGACGATCGCGTTGTCGACCAGGTTGCCGAGCACCGCGACGGCATCCTCGACGTCCTCGACGCGGCCGCCGAGGAAGGTCTCCTCCCCGACGCGCAGCGACACGCCGCGTTCGGACGCCGTCACGGCCTTGGCGCCGAGGAACGACTGGAGGAACGCATCCGAGACGAGCGAGATGCCCGGGACGGCGTAGTCGATCGAGCCGCGGTCGGCGAGCTCGCCGATGAACTCACGCGCCTCGGCGCTTCGTCCCGCGTCGATGAGCCCGGCGGCGGCGTGCAGGCGGTTGGCGTACTCGTGCCGCTGTGCGCGCAGCGCGTCGCTCATGGTCCGGACGCTCTCGAGCCGCTCCGCGAGCGCGAGGAGGTCCGTGCGGTCGCGGAGCACCGCGACCGTGCCGAGCGAACGCCCTCCGCGATGGACCGGTCGCACGTCGACGTAGACCAGGCGGTCGCCGAGAACGACGCCTCCTGCGGCGCCGCCGCGGAGCGCGTCGAGGGCGGCTGGCGCGAGGGCGAGCCGGGCGAGGGGGCGGCCGACCGCATCCGTGACGCCGAGCATCGCCGCCGCGGCGGCGGTGCACACCCGCACGACGCCGTCGTCGTCGACCGCGACCACGCCGTCCCCCGACCCCTCCAGGACCGCGGCCTGGGTCTGCACGAGCGCCACGAGGTCCTCCGGCTGCAGGCCGAGGGTCACGCGCTCCAGGCGTCGCCGGGAGAGCTGGGCGGCGAGCAGCCCGATCGCGACCGACGCCACGACCGCGACGCCGATCCCCCCGAGCAGCGCCGGCAGGTCGTCGAAAACGCTGGCCCGCTCGAAGCCCACGCTCACCTCACCCACCGGGGCGCCGCCGCCGGGCGGGTACACCGGCACCTTCGCGCGAGCCGACTCGCCGAGCGTGCCCGTCTCCCACGTCACGACCTCGCGCCCGCTCAGCGCCTCCTCGAAGCTCGTGCTGACCACCTCGCCCAGCCGTACGGGATCCGGGTGCGCCAATCGGATGCCGTGGTCGTCCGTGATGACGACGAACAGGCCAGAGGTGCGCGCCGTCACCTGGCTCGCGTAGGCCTGCAGCGCCCCGGCCCGCAGCTGTGCGGCATCGGGAGTGCCCGGATCGGCCGAGAAGTCGGCGACCAGCTCGCGCACCTGCGGCGACTCCGCGACCGTGCGGGCGATGCTCAGCGCCGCCGAGTCGGCCTCGGCGCGCAGCTGCTGGACGCCGAGCCAGGCGAACACGGCGGCGCAGACCGCGACCGCCCCGATCTGGACGGCGACCTGCACGAGGAGGGTCCGTGTCGAGAACCGCATGCGCGCTCCCATCTGCGCAGAATGCGCGAAACCCACGCTACGCGCACAACGCATCGCAATGCGGGATACCGCGCGTGCCGGCCCGATCGCCGCCTAGTGTCGCGGCAACCACCTGCGGGCGTCCCGACGACGCCGCGACGAAGGAGTCGAGATGCAGCCGTTGCTCATCCCCGCCACGGCGACCGAGGACACGGTCGCCTTCGTGCCGCCGGAAGGCGTGCTGGTCGTGCTCGGGTTCGCCATGATCCTCGTGTTCATGGCGCTGATCATGACGCGCCGCCTGACGCCGATGGTCGCCCTCATCACGGTGCCGGCCGTGTTCGGTCTGTTCGCCGGCGCCGGGCTCGGCCTCGGCGACATGGTGCTCGACGCGATCGGCAGCATGGCCCCCACGGCGGCGCTGCTGATGTTCGCGATCATGTACTTCGGGATCATGATCGACGTCGGCCTGTTCGACCCGCTGATCCGCCTCATCACGCGGCTGCTGGGCGACGATCCGGCCAAGGTCGTCGTCGGCACCGCGATCCTCGCCGGCGCGGTCTCGCTCGACGGCGACGGCTCGACGACCTTCATCATCACGACATCCGCCCTGCTGCCGATCTACCTGCGCCTGGGCATGAGCCCGGTCGTCCTCACCTGCGTCGCCGGTCTCATGAACGGCACGATGAACATCGTGCCGTGGGGCGGCCCGACCGTGCGCGCGGCGACCGCGCTGGGCCTCCAGCCCACGGACGTGTTCGTGCCGATGCTGCCCTCGCTCGCTGCGGGCATCGTCGTCTCGCTCCTGTTCGCATGGATGCTGGGACTCGCCGAGCGCCGGCGGCTCGCCGGCCGGGTCGACACCGCCCGGCTGAGCGAGGGGGAGGGGCCGCTGCGCGGGCCCAGGCTCTTCCGCGGCGCCGAGCGCAAGCCGGGCGCGATGGCCACGCTCGCGACGGGCAACCTCGTCACGGTCCGCGGCGGTCGCTCGGCGATCGCGGCGGCGGATCTCGTCGACACGGCCGACACGGCCATGGCCGACACGATGCTCGACCCGAACCGGCCGACGCTGCGACCGCGTCTCATCTGGGTCAACCTGGTGCTGACGCTCGCGGTCATGGTGCTGCTCGTGCTCGACCTGTTCCCCCTCGCCTTCGTGTTCATGGTGGGGGCCGCGCTCGCGCTCGTGATCAACTTCCCGAAGCTCAAGTCGCAGGCCGATGAGATCGTCGCCCATGCGCCCAGCATCGTCGGCGTGGTCTCGATGGTGCTCGCGGCGGGTGTGCTCGTGGGCGTCCTGAACGGCACCGGGATGGTGGCGGCGATGGCGAACTGGGTCACGCAGGTGATCCCCGACTCCCTCGGCCCGTTCATGGCGGTCATCACGGGCGTGCTGTCGATCCCGTTCACGTTCTTCATGTCCAACGACGCGTTCTACTTCGGCATCCTGCCGATCCTCGCCGAGAGCGCGACCGCCTACGGCATCCAGCCCGTCGAGATGGCGCGCGCCTCGATCACGGGTCAGCCGGTCCATCTGCAGAGCCCGCTCGTCCCGGCCATCCTGCTGCTCGTCTCGCTCGCCGGGGTGAACCTCGGCGACCACCACAAGAAGGTGCTGTGGCGTGCCGCGATCGTCTCGCTCGTGATGCTGGCCGTCGGAGTGCTGTTCGGCGCCGTCCCGCTGGCGGTGTGAGCTCGCTCCGGCCCCCGCGATCGGTCGCGGGGACCGGAGCGGACTCAGCGCTTCGACTCGACCAGCCGGATGCGCACGATGTTGTCGGTGTCGTCCATCTCCGCGATGTCGGGATGCGCGGCCACGAAGTCGCTGAAGCTGCGGTGCCCGAGCGCCTTCTCGCTGAACGAGGGATCGAGCCGCGTGATGAGGCTCTTGACGGCCGAGGCGTGCTGCCACTGCGACGGGTCCTTGTCGTTCTCCAGCCGCAGCGCCCGCTCGAGGAGGTCGGCCGCCGGGTCGACGGAGCGTTTGCGGGCGCGGGGCCGCTGCTCCGCCGCATCCTTCTTCGCCTTCTCGGGCGAGGAGACGCCCGGCAGCGAGTCGTAGGCGTCGAAGCGGTCGCAGGCCGCCGCGAGCGACTTCGCCGTGGATCCGGCCACGCCCACCCCGACGACGAAGCGCCCCAGCCGCCGGCAGCGCTGCGCGAGCGGCACGTAGTCGGAGTCCCCCGCCACGATGACGACGTGCGTCAGGTCGGGCAGGCGGAACATGTCCTCGACCGCGTCGACGGCGAGCCGGATGTCGGCGCCGTTCTTCGCATAGGCGGCCGCCGGGAACAGCTGGACGAGGTCGACCGCGCGGGACACGAGCTGCGTGCGGTACTCGGCGTTCACGGGCGACGACCAGTCGGCGTACGCACGCGTGAGCACGAGCGTGCCGAACGACGTGGCGTAGTCGATGATCGCACCGACATCGACCGTCGCCGCCGCGAGCTTGGCGGCGATCTCGGGATCGGCCGGATTCTCGGCGATGCGCTGGCGGTCCCGTGAGTAGCCGTTGCGGCCGTGCACGCGGTCGTACCAGCTCATCACGATGTTGTCGAAGTCGAGGTAGACCGCGACGCGCGGATCCGAGGTGCCAGCCATGAGACCAGTGTCGCAGGTGGGGTTGTCCACCTCCTGCAGATACGCGGCTCGTCGGGCATAGCGATCCCCTAGGATCTCGGCATGCCGGTCGTCCTCTCGCTCATCGTGCTCGTGCTCATGGTCGTCGCGATCATCGACATCATCACGCGCGACGAGGGCATGGTGCGCTACATGCCCAAGGTCGTCTGGATCCTGCTGGTGGTCCTGCTGCCGTTCATCGGCAGCGTGCTCTGGTTCGTGCTCGGGCGGGAGTGGCCGGCGCGATCCGTGACCCGCCCCTCGCCGCCGCCGTTCGCGCCGTGGGCGTCGGAGCCCGCCCCGCCGCCGACCCGTGACACCCGGACGACGGAGCAGCAGCTGGCCGACCTCGAACGCGAGATCGAGGAGGAGCGGCTGCGCGCCGAGCTCGCGCGCCGGCGTGCGCAGCGCGACGAGGACGCCTGAGCGCTCATTCCTGCGGGTAGCGCAGCCCGATCTGCTCGCGCACCGTGTCGAGCGTGCGCATGATGGCCACCGACTCGGCGAGCGGAAGGACGTCGGAGTCGATCGCGCCCGCTGCGATCAGGCGTTCGGCGGCGAGCGCCTGGAACTGCATCCCGCGGCCGTCCACGCGCGAGACGTGATCCTCGAGCACCGTTCCGTCGGGGCCGAGCAGCCGGAACGAGGTGGGGCAGTACCAGACCCGGTCGATGTCGATGCGGGCCTCGGTCCCCACGACGTGGGCCGTGTTGGGTCCCGCGGCGCGGGACGACGAGATCGAGGTCGAGAGCGCGCCGCCGGTGTGCGTCATGATCGTGGCGACCTCGGCGTCGGCGCCCGTCTCGGCGAGCCTTGCCCGCGCCGTGACGGTCTCGGGCGCGCCCAGCACGTCCCAGGCGAACGAGACCGGATAGATGCCGAGGTCCAGCAGCGCGCCGCCGCCGAGCTCGAGCGCGTTCAGCCGGTGCGCGGGGTCCGTCGAGATCCGCTGCGTGTGATCGGCGAAGACCGTGCGCACCTCGCCGAGCGCTCCGTCCGCGAGCAGCTCGCGGATGCGTGCCATGTGCGGCAGGTAGCGCGTCCACATGGCCTCCATCGCGAGCACGCCGGCCCCGGCGGCCGCGTCCGCGACGCGAGCCGCCTCCTCGCCGGTGAGGGTGAACGGCTTCTCGACGAGGACGTGCTTTCCCGCCGCGATCGCGGCGAGCGCGTTCTCGGCATGCGCCGGATGCGGCGTCGCGACGTAGACGATGTCGACCTCGGGGTCGGCGACGAGCGCCTCGTAGGAGCCGTGGGCGTTGGCGATGCCGAACTCGGCGGCGAAGGCCTCGGCGGATCGGGCGGAGCGGGAGCCGACGGCGCGGACGTCGAGACCCGCCGTCCGGAGGTCGGAGGTGAAGGCGTGCGCGATGCCGCCGGTGGCGAGCACGCCCCAGCGCAGTCCGGCGGGCTTTTGGGTCACGTCTCCACCGTAGCCGTCGGAGCGGCCCGGGGGCGCGGGGCATAATGACGACAGCGACCCGCCGATCGGCCGTCGCGCGGGAGAGTGGTGGATGAGCGACGCGGCGACGGGCAGGCGCCCGAGCATCCGGGATGTCGCCCGCCTGGCGGGAGTGTCGCATCAGACGGTCTCGCGCGTCATCAACGACCACCCGAGCATCCGGCCCGAGACCCGCGAGCGAGTGCTCGGCGTCATGGCCGAGCTGCGGTACCGGCCGAGTCGGGCGGCACGTGCGCTCGTGACGAGCAGGTCGCAGACGCTCGGCATCCTCTCCGCGTCGAGCACGGAGTACGGCCCCGCATCCGCGATCGCGGCGATCGAGGCAGCGGCGCGGGAGCGCGGCTACTGGGTCGGCACCGTCAACGTCGAGCCGGGAGACCCGGACTCGATCACGCGCGCGATCGCGCACCTGCTGGCGCAGTCGGTCGAGGGGCTGGTCGTGGTCGCGCCGCAGGAGCAGGTCGCCCGTCTCCTCGCGGCCCAGCGCCTCGACATCCCCGTCGTGACGCTGCAGAACACCGCGGTGGACGCGCGCCAGGCGCTGTTCGTCGACCAGGTGGCAGGTGCGCGGCGCGCGACCGCGCACCTGATCGAGCTCGGCCATCGGCGCATCGCCCACCTGGCCGGTCCCGGCGGCTGGTTCGAGGCCGAGGCCCGGATCCGCGGGTTCGGGGCGGAGCTGGATGCGCACGGCCTGACCGCGGCGGCGTCCGTCGTCGGCGACTGGACGGCCGAGTCGGGCTACCGTGCCGGCCGGGAGCTCCTGCGCGCGGGCGAGGCGACGGCCGTCTTCTCCTCGAACGATCAGATGGCGCTCGGCGTGCTGCACGCCGCCCACGAGGCGGGACGCGACGTGCCGGGCGAGCTCAGCGTCGTCGGCTTCGACGACATCCCGGAGGCCGCGCACTTCTGGCCGCCGCTGACGACGGTGCGCCAGGACTTCGCTGAGCTCGGTCGCCGGTGCGTGGAGGTGCTGCTCGGCCCCGAGGGAGCGGCGGCCGCCGAGCGCGCCGTCATGCCGGAGCTGATCGTGCGTGCGTCGACGACGGCGCCCCGCTAGTATCACCATGTGAACGGTCACAAAGAGTCGACGGCGTCCGAGATCGATGCGGCCATCGCGCGCGTGCGCGCGGACGTCGCCCGGCTGCACGCGGAGCTCGTGCGGTACGGGCTGGTCGTGTGGACCGGCGGCAACGTGTCGGGCCGCGTGCCGGGCGCGGACCTCTTCGTCATCAAGCCGAGCGGGGTCTCCTACGACGAGCTGACGCCGGAGAACATGATCCTGTGCGACCTCGACGGCACGGTCGTGCCCGGCACGCCGGGGAGTGAGCGCTCGCCCTCGAGCGACACGGCCGCGCACGCCTACGTGTACCGCAACATGCCCGAGGTCGGCGGGGTCGTGCACACCCACTCGACCTACGCCGTCGCCTGGGCCGCCCGCGGCGAGGAGATCCCGTGCGTCATCACGGCGATGGCCGACGAGTTCGGCGGCCCGATCCCCGTCGGCCCCTTCGCGATCATCGGCGACGACTCGATCGGCCGCGGCATCGTGGCGACCCTGCGCGGCCACCGCTCGCGCGCCGTGCTCATGCAGAACCACGGCCCCTTCACGATCGGCACGGACGCGAAGGATGCGGTCAAGGCGGCCGTGATGCTCGAGGACGTCGCCCGCACGGTGCACATCGCGAAGCAGGGCGGTCCGCTCGTCCCGATCCCGCAGGAGGCGATCGACGCGCTGTTCACGCGCTATCAGACGGTGTACGGCCAGCCGTCCTGACGCCCGGCCGGCGACGCCGCGCGCCGTGTATGACGGAGTGAGTCGCAGGAGTGGTGTCGCGCCCGCCCGGGTGTGACACTCTCCGCATGGTCAAGCGCATCATCCTCAACGCCTTCGACATGACGTGCATCAGTCACCAGTCGGCGGGAACCTGGCGGCATCCCGAGAGCAAGGCCGTCACGTACAAGGACCTCGAGTACTGGACCGAGCTCGCCAAGCTCCTCGAACGCGGACGGTTCGACTCGCTGTTCATCGCCGACGTCCTCGGCACCTACGACGTCTACCGCGGCTCGGCGGCGACCGCGCTGCGCGACGCCGACCAGGTGCCGGTCAACGACCCGTTCCTGCAGGTGCCGGCGATGGCGCTCGTGACCGAGCACCTCGGCTTCGGCGTCACCGCCGCGCTCACCTATGAGCAGCCGTACGCGCTCGCCCGCAAGTTCTCGACCCTCGATCACCTCACGAAGGGCCGCGTCGCGTGGAACGTCGTGACGAGCTACCTCAACTCCGCGGCGGTCAACCTCGGTCTCACGCAGCAGATCGGCCACGACGAGCGCTACGACCTCGCCGACGAGTTCATCGACGTCACCTACAAGCTGTGGGAGGGGTCGTGGGAGGAGGACGCCGTCGTCGCCGATCGTGAGCGCGGCGTCTACACCGACCCCACCAAGGTGCACCCGATCGGACACCAGGGGAAGTACTACACGGTTCCCGGCATCCACCTCTCGGAGCCGTCGCCGCAGCGCACGCCCGTCATCTTCCAGGCCGGCGCCTCCTCGCGCGGTCGCACCTTCGCCGCCAAGCACGGTGAGGGGGTGTTCATCAGCCCCGCGAACCCGGAGCAGGCGCGCGCCATCGCGACCGACATCCGCGATCTCGCCGAGGCCGAGGGGCGCTCGCGCGACTCCGTGAAGATCTTCGTGCTGGTCACGGTCATCACGGCCGCCACGGATGCCGAGGCGCAGGCGAAGTACCAGGAGTACCTGTCGTACGCCTCGGGCGAGGGCGTGCTCGCGCTCTACGGCGGCTGGACCGGCATCGACTTCGGGCAGTGGGACCCGGACCAGCCGCTCGAGGAGGTCGAGAACGACTCCCTGCGCTCGGTGCTCGCCTCGCTCGCCAAGATCGACCCGGAGCGTCAATGGACCCCCGCCGACATCGTCGAGCAGCGCTCGATCGGCGGCATGGGCCCCGTCATCGTCGGCGGCCCCGAGACCGTCGCCGACGAGCTGGAGCGCTGGGTCGACGAGGGCGACATCGACGGCTTCAACTTCGCGTACGCCATCACGCCGGGCACGTTCGAGGACCTGGTGGACTACGTCGTGCCCGAGCTGCAGCGCCGGGGTCGCGCTCAGACCGAGTACGCGGGGACGACCCTGCGGGAGTCGCTGTACGGCGAGGGGCAGAAGCGCGTCGAGCCGACGCATCCCGCCGCTCAGTACCGCGGGGCGTTCACGAACGGCGCCAGCTCGGACGACGGCACGCTTCCCTCGAAGATCGCCGATCACTTCGCGGCTCAGCCGGCCTGACCCTCACCCCGCCGCGGCCTGCGCCTCCTGCGGCCCGTGCCTCCTGCGGTCTGCGCCTCCTGAGGTCTGCGGCTCCTGCATGTCCCACTTCGCCACCCTGCATGTCCCACTTTGGACCGCTCAGCGAACGCTCGAGCGGTCCAAAGTGGGACATGCAGGGGAGGAGAGGGGAGCGGAGAGTGCGGGGAGGAGGGACACAGGGCACAGGGTGCCGGGGCAAGGCATCAGGGGATCAGGGGATCAGGGGATCAGCGTGATCTTGCCCGGGGCGTGCGACTCGACCAGACGGTGCGCCTCGGCGGCCTCGGCGAGCGGCAGCTGCGGGCCGAGCTCGACCGAGAAGGCGTCCGCGGCCAGCAGCGCGAGGGTCACGGGCACGGCCTCCGCCCGCCAGGCGTTCTGCTGCGCCGTGAGCGGCTCGGGGCTGCCGCCGGAGAAGGCGCGGATGCCGAGGCCCGCCGCATCCGCGCCCCGCACGATCGTCGCGATGCGGGACCGGTCGGCCACGAGCTCGAGCGAGACGTCCAGCGCCTCGTCGGTGCCCGCGGCGTCGAACGCGACCGTGACCCCGTCGGGAGCGGCCTCGCGCACGCGATCGGCGAGGCCCTCGCCGTAGGCGACGGGCGTCGCGCCGAGCTCGCGGACGCGGTCGAAGCGCTTCGGCGAGGCGGTGGCCACGACCTTCGCGCCCCACAGCACCGCGAACTGGATCGCCGCCTGCCCGACAGAGCCCGATCCGCCGTGGACGAGCAGGGTGTCGCCCGCGCGCACGTCCAGCGAGCGCAGCGACTGGTAGGCGGTGCCGGCGGGGATGCCGATCGCTGCGCCGACCGCGGCGGAGACCTGCGGTGCCCGATGGTGGAGCTTGGCCGCATCCACCAGGACGTCGCTCGCATAGGTGCCGGAGGTGCCGAAGAAGACGACCTCGTCGCCCGGCCGGAAGCCGTCGACGTCCTCTCCCACGGCCGTGACCACACCGGCGCCGTCATTGCCGACGCGTCGCGGATGCGTGATGGCGGCCGAGGCGCGCCGTCCGCCGCGGAGCTTCGCGTCGATCGGGTTGACCCCCGCGGCCTCGACGCGCACGAGGACGTGCCCGGGGGTCGGCTGCGGTGTCTCGACGTCGACGAGGGTGAGGACCTCGGGCCCGCCGAAGGCGGTGTAGACGATTGCGGTGCTCATATCGATCGGAACGCTGCGGTGCGCGACGTATTCCGCGTCAGGGCCGCAGCGCCTTCGCGATGCGCTGCGGGGAGACGGGTTCGGCGGTCCCGAGCGGCTGCGCGAACAGGCTCACCCGGAGCTCCTCCAACAGCCACCGGGCACGCACCAGGTGCGGCGGGGCGTCTGCGGCCGGCGGAATCGCGCCCCCCGCCTCCGCGAAGGCGGCGGCGGTCCGCTCGTACTCGGTGAGCCGCTGCCGGTCGCGTCCCGGATTGTCCGCGAGCCCCTTCACGCGATCGAGCGCGCCGCGCAGGTACCGCGGGTAGTGCGCGAGCCGCGCGAGCCCGGTCCGGGAGACGAATCCCGCGAAGACGAGACCGGAGAGCTGGCCGCGGACGTCGTTCAAAGCGCCGAGCAGGGTGAGCGAGTTCTGGCGGGCGAGCTCGCGCTCGACCTCGCGATGCGCGATCAGGATGCGGGCGCTCAGGGAGACGGCCTGGAACAGGTCCTCCGTCACGGCGGCCGAGAAGGCGTCGCGCAGCCGCTCGAACCCGATGCGGTCGCGCACGATCCCGCTCGGCTCCACGCGGGCGATGACCGCGTCGGGCGACGGCGATCCGGGCGTCCTCGACGAGCGCCTTCGCGTTCGGATAGGGCGAGGCGGCGAGGGCCAGCTTCTCGGTCGCGGTCAGATGGTCGAGCACGTACGCGGCGGGAGACGGCGAGGCCAGGAGCACGAGGCGCCGGACGCCGGCGCGGGTCGCCCGTGCCGCGGCATCCGGAGTCGCCTCCATGCGCAGATCGACCGCTGCGCCGGTGTCGACCAGGGCGGGATAGCCGCGCACGACACCGCCGGGCACGGTCGTGTCCACGAGCTCGGGAAGCTCGCCGAACGTCCAATCGGTGAGCCCCGTGCGCTCGAGCGCGGAGGGGGCGGCCGCAGCTCCTGCCGGGGACGGGCCCGGCGACGGTCCGCGCCGTGCCCCGGTCGGGGCGGCGCGGAGCGTCCGGGCGACCGCATCCTGCGCGCGCCCGGCCAGCCGACCCTGGAGCTCGGCGAGATCGCGGCCCGAGCCGATCGCACGTCCGCGGGTGTCGACGACACGGAACGAGACGCCCAGGTGCGTCGGCAGGCGCTCCAGATCGAAGTCCGCGGCGCTGACCGGCTGCGACGCCACGCGTTGGATGCGGGCGGCGAGCGCTTCGCGCAGCGTCGTCGGCGGGAGGCCGTCGTGATGCTCGGGGCCCGCGGCGGCGAGATCCTCGGCGAAACGCGCCGCCCAGTCCGCGGCGGGAACGACGTGCCGGCGGATGGCCTTGGGGAGGACACGGATGAGGCCGGCGATGAGCTCGTCCCGCATGCCCGGGACCTGCCAGTCGAAGCCGTCGGGGCGCAGCTGTGCGAGGAGGGCGACGGGGACGACGACGGTCACGCCGTCGTCGGGCGCTCCCGGCTCGAACCGGTAGGCGAGGGAGAGCACCTGATCCCCCTGTCGCCAGCGCGTCGGGAAGTCGCGCTCGTCGGCACGGCTGCTCTCCTCGACCAGGTCGGCCTCGGACAGGTCGAGCAGTCGAGGCGTGCGGGCGGACGTCTCCCGCCACCACGCCTCGAACGACCGCACGTCGAAGACGTCAGCGGGAACGCGCGCGTCGTAGAAGCCGTAGACGGCCTCGTCTCCCGCGAGGATGTCGCGCCGGCGTTCGCGCTCCTCGACCTTCTCGAGCCGGCGGCGCAGCTCGAGGTTGCGCCTCGCGAAAGCCGTGAGCGGCTTCGGCAGCGCGGCCTCGTTCCAGTCGCCGTCGACGAGCGCGTGGCGCAGGAACATCTCGCGGGCGAGGGGTCGGTCCACCCGCGCGAGCTGAACGCGGCGGCGCGGGATGATCTCGACGCCGAAGAGGGTGACCTTCTCGGCGGCGACGGCCGCACCCGCGTCCTTGGACCAGTGCGGGTCGCTCAGCTGCCGCTTGGCGAGATCGCCGGCCAGCGGCTCCGCCCACGCCGGGTCGATCGCCGCGACCGTTCGGGCATAGAGCCGGCTCGTCTCGACGAGCTCGGCGGCCATGACCGCCTGCGGTGCGCGCTTCCGGAGCCCCGAGCCGGGGAAGATCGCGAACCGCGCCCCGCGGGCGCCGCGGTAGTCGGGACGGGTCGGCTTGCCCTTCGCGGCCTTGGCATCGCGTTCGTCGAGCACGCCGATGTGCGAGAGGAGTCCGGACAGCAGCGCGCGGTGGATCGCGTCGGGCGCGGGCTCCGTCGCCGCCGCATCCTTCGGCGCCCGCAGCAGCTGGGACAGCTGCCGGTGCACGTCGAACCACTCGCGCACGCGCACGTAGTTGAGGAACTCCGCCCGGCACAGCCGCCGGAAGGCGCTGGAGCCGAGCTCGGCCTGCTGCTCGCGCAGGTGGTTCCACAGGTTCAGCAGGGTGAGGAAGTCGCTCGTCGGATCCGTGAAGCGGGCATGGGATGCGGCCGCCTGCTCGCGCTGCTCGTCCGGCCGCTCGCGGACATCCTGGATCGAGAGCCCCGCGACGATCGCGAGGACGCCGGGGAGGACGTCCGTGCGCTCGGCCTCGACGAGCATGCGCGCGAAGCGCGGATCGATCGGGAGCCTCGCGATCTCGCGCCCGACCCGGGTGAGGTGGGTGCCCTCACGGTCGCGGCGCACGGCTCCGAGCTCGACCAGCAGATCGAAGGCCGCGGCGACCCCCCGCGAGTCGGGCGGCGTGAGGAAGGGGAAGGACGAGATGTCGCCGAACCCGAGCGCGAGCATCTGCAGCACGACGCTCGCGAGCGAGGTGCGGAGGATCTCCGGCTCCGTGAACTCGGGGCGGCGGTCGAAGTCGTCCTCGGCGTAGAGGCGGATCGCGACGCCCGGCGCGGTGCGTCCCGCGCGACCGGCGCGCTGGGACGCGGATGCCTGCGAGATCGCCTCGATCGGCAGTCGCTGGATCTTCGAACGGCTGCTGTAGCGGGAGACGCGGGCCGTGCCGGTGTCGATGACGTAGCGGATGCCGGGGACCGTGAGGCTCGTCTCGGCGACGTTGGTCGCGAGCACGACACGGCGGCGCACGCCGGCGACGCGCGAGGGCTCGAAGACGCGATGCTGCTCGGCGGCGGAGAGCCGGCCGTAGAGAGGAAGCACCTCGGTGGGGGCGGCATCCTTCGCGTAGGCGCCGCGAACGGCATCGGCCGCGTCGCGGATCTCGGCCTCGCCGGGGAGGAACACGAGCACGTCGCCCGCGGGTTCCCGGTCGAGCTCGCGCAGGGCCGCGACGATCGCCGAGACCTCGTCCTCCTCGCCCTGCTCATAACTCAGGCTGTTCGGGGGCTCCGGGGTGGCAGAAACCGGTTTCCCGGGGTCTTCTGCCTGAGTTGTGGACACGAGCGGGCGGTAGCGGACCTCGACGGGGTACGTGCGGCCGGACACCTCGATGATGGGAGCCGGTGTCCCCGCCGCGTCCGCGAAGTGCGCGGCGAAGCTCTCCGGGTCGATCGTGGCGCTCGTGACGATGACCCGCAGGTCGGGCCGACGCGGCAGGATGCGCCGAAGGTAGCCGAGGAGGAAGTCGATGTTGAGCGATCGCTCGTGCGCCTCGTCGATGATGATCGTGTCGTAGCGGGTGAGCAGCCGGTCGCGATGGATCTCGTTGAGGAGGATCCCGTCGGTCACGAGGGCGACCTGCGTGTCCGCGGACACCTTGTCGGTGAAGCGCACCTTGTACCCGACGGCCGTGCCGAGCGGGACCTGCAGCTCTTCCGCGATGCGTTCGGCGACCGTCCGGGCGGCGATGCGCCGCGGCTGCGTGTGCGCGATGCGGGTGCGGCCGAGCTCCAGGCAGATCTTCGGCAGCTGCGTCGTCTTGCCCGACCCGGTGGCTCCCGCCACGATCACGACCTGGTGGTCGGCGATCGCGCGCGCGATCTCGTCCCGCGCGGCGCTGACGGGCAGCTCCGGCGGGTAGGAGATCACGGGGACGGGCGAGGACACAGCCTCCGATGGTATCCCGCCCGCGGACGCCGGGCTCTACGCGCCGCGCGCGCGGAGGGCGGCGAGCACCTGCGGGTCTCCCGTTGCGGCGAGCCACGAGACGAGCTCGGGATACAGCGCCGGGTTCGCCGCGAGGGCGGGCCACAGGGCCGGGTCGGAGGTGTAGCCGTAAAGCTCCTCTGCGGGGGTCGACGGATCGGCGGCGCGGCGGGCCTCCTCGCGCACCGGCGGTGCGGCGGGCGCGTAGGCCGGGACCTCCGGCGCGGCGGGCGCGTAGGCCGGGACCTCCGGCGCGGCGGGCGCGTAGGTCGGTGCCGCGGGCGCGTAGGCCGGGGGCTCGGCAGCGGGCGGCGCGTACTGCTGCGGAGCGGCCGGCGTGGGCTGCTGAGCATACGCCTGCTGCGGCTCCGGATACCCCGCCGTCTGCGGCGCCCCGGCCGGCGGGTAGGTCTGCGGCGCGTAGCCCTGCGGTGCCGCGTACGCGGTCGGTCGCTTCGGGGCGTGGGCCGCGTAGTAGGCCCGGACGTCGCGGGGGACCGTGAGCGCGTAGGCGACGAACGCGGGCAGGCCGACCGCCACCAGGTAGGTAACGGGAACGATCGAGAGGAATCCGATCATGCTGCTCCCGCCCTGCGAGACCCCGGCCAGGATGAGCGCGACGAGCTGCACCGCGGCGATGCCGCCCACGATCGACAGGACGACGGTGCGGGAGCGCTCGGGTGCCGAGACCAGCTGGACGCGTCCGATCAGCGCGCCCACGGCCGAGACCACCTGGCACAGCAGGATGCCGATGAAGAAGCCGACGCTGCCTCCGACGACGAGCGCCGCGACGGCGAACACCGCCAGGACGCCGGAGACCACGACCGTGACGACGAGCGTCTGGCGAGCCGCGACGAACCAGGTCGTCAGCGGCGCCTGCGGGCGCATGCCGGCCAGCAGCGCGGGCGAGGTCATGACGGCCGCGAACGCGCCCAGCCACAGGAAGACGTATCCGCCCTGGGAGAGCGAGACGATGCCCATCCCGAGTGAGAAGCCCGTGAAGGAGGCGATCACGGTCGCGACGAGCACGGCGATCCCGACGGCGGCGGCGATGCGCGGCGCGCTCGGGGAACGTCGGAGCACGAACACCGCCGGCACCAGGACGGCGGCGTCGAAGGCCACGACGCCCGCGAAGCCGACCGCGATGAGCACGCCCGTCGGAGCGGAGGGGGCGCCGAGGCCATCGGCGAGGGAGGTGTACTGCCCGTACGAGAGCATGAGTCCCGACAGGGCCACGGAGAGCAGGATGAGCCCGATGAGCACGGTGAGGGCCACGACGCCCAAGAACACGGCGGTGCCCGTGTAGGCCGCGCGCACGATCGGCCAGCGCCGGTCTGCGGCGCCCACCTCGTGCGCACGCGGCGACGCGGCGAACAGGGCGCCGGCGAGCCCGAGCGTCGCGCCCGCGCCGAGCCCGACGCCCGTGCCGAGGTCGCCGACCTTCGCCGCGTCCAGCACGACGTACACGAGGATCAGGAGGGCGTAAGGGGCGTTGAGGGCGGCTCGGAGGGCTGCCGTCCTGCCCGTGGTCATGCCGGCGCCGAGCGCGCCGAACCGTGCGAGGTAGGTGACGGCGAGCGAGAGCACCGACAGGACCGTGATCAGCACGACCTCGATGCGTGTCGCGCCGACCGCGACGTACCCTCCGTCGTACGAGCCGATGGTGAAGCGCAACGACCACGGCATCGCGAGCGAGACGAGCAGCAGGACGAGGGCCGCGCCGTCGCGGACCCAGTCCGAGACCGGCATCGTGGCGAGCGGGTTCGGCCGCGGCTGGGCAGGCGCCGGCGCGGACGCCGCCGGCGCCTCCCAGGTCGTGGGCTGCGGGTAGCCGCCGCCGGCCGGGTAGGCCCCGGTGGGCTGCGGATACCCGCCGGCCGGGTACGCGCCGGTGGGCTGCGGCGGGGGATAGGCGCCGGTGGGCTGCGCGGGCGGGTAGGCGGAGGGGTCGTACGTCACGGTGTGGGTCCTTCGTCGATGCGGGCGGCGCGTGTCACTGGAACAGCTCGTCCAGCGTGCCGCTCTCGTAGTAGGGCAGGATGTGGGTCGTGACGACGCCGATCGCGTCGCCGATCGTGGCGGTCGGGCTCACGAGCCAGCCGCCGTCCTCCTTGACCGCGATGAGCGCGAGGTCGTCGGCGCCGAGCTTGGTCGCCCCCGGGATGTCCGCGAGACAGCCCGAGCCCTGAGCCGTCTCGACGCTCCAGCTCGATCCTCGCCGAGAGAAGGAGTAGCCGTTGTAGGACGGGTACTCATAGGACCAGTCCGCGCAGGTTCCCGCGATGCTCCAGGTGGACACGAGGTCTTTGCCGACATCCTGGTTCGGGGTGCGGACGCTGACGCCCAGCTTCGTGATGGACAGCCGGGCGTGGTCCCCGTCGATGGTCGAGGCGAAGGACGAGTCCGTCAGCGAGACGTTCCTGACCGCGCTCCGGTACGAGTCGCGCACCCCTTGGGGCAGAGCCGAGCCGTAGATCGACAGGAGGCGCCGCTCTGCCAGGGGCAGCGAGCCCGCCAGCTGGTCGATGTCGCCGGAGAGGGCCGCCTGAGCGAGCCCGGATGCGGCGTCCTCCGGTGTCGAGTAGCTCGTGGCGGGGACGATCTCGGTGCCGAGGGTGCCGAGCCTCGCGGAGTCTCTGCTCTGCTGGTAGGCGATGTCGGCGTAGCTCAGCAGGGGGCTCACGTACCAGCCGCTCCCTTCGTCGACCATCACGAGGGAGGCCGGGATGCCGCTGTCGCCCGAGACCTTCTCCGGCGTGATGGTCTGCGGCAGGTCGATCTCGTCGGTGAGGGAGCGCTTCTGGTCGGCGATCGCGTCGTCGATCTCGGACGAGCCGTAGCCCATCTGCTCGTACTGCGAGCGCAGCGCGGGCTCATAGGCGCGGACGACGGCGTCGGCGATCTTCGCGGCGTCGCCGTCGATCGTGATCTGGCCGCCGGTCCAGGTGACGCGCGCGACCGTGTCGGCGATCGGGGCGGTCGTGTAGGTCATGTCCTTCGCGCCGACGTGGACGTTGGACCTGATCTGATCGAGCAGCTTCTGCACGTCGACGCCCTTGTCGGCATCCTTCGGCCGGGCGTTCACGATCTTCTCGATGGGGTCCTTCAGCAGCCCGACCTCGCTCGGGGCGAAAGAGCCGTACAGGGTGAGCGGGTCCATGCCCTCGACTCCCGAGACCAGCTTCGAGAAGGCCGCCTCCGGGCTCGATGCACCGCCCAGACGCGAGGCGAAGAACCACCACACGCCACCGCCGGCGAGCACGAGCGCGACGACCACGCCGATCGAGAGCCCGATCACGAGGCCCTTGCGGCTCTTGCGCGGCGTCGTGGGTGCCGGTGCACCGTCCTGCGATGCGGGGGAGGAGGCGGTGTACGGCGCCGCGCCGGGGAAGGGCGACGCGGGCTCCTGAGCGTATGCTGCGGGCCCGGCCGCCGCGGGGCCGCCGAAGGGATCCACCGGCGGCGCGGGTTGGGCGAAGGGATCGGCGGGCGGCGCGGCCGGGGTCGTCGCGGCGGGCTGCACGGACTCCGCGGCGGGGGCCGCCGCGGGCTCGGGCGGCGCCGGTTGCGCGTAGGTCGCGATCCACTGCTGCAGCTCGGGGTAGGCGTTCGGGTGCGCGGCGATCCAGGGGCCGAGCTCCGGGTGGGCGGCGGCGAGCTCGGAGAGACGCTGCGGGGAGGTCGACGGGTCTTGGAGCTCGGAGTACGGGTCCGTCATGGTGTGTGTCCTTGTGGTGCGGGGCAGATGGATCGTGGCGGTGCGGTGTCAGGGCACCAGGTCGACGCGCAGCTCGGCGAGCAGGAGCGCATCGCCCGGTGCGACGCGGAGGCGTTCCCCCGCGGCGCACTCGCGCGCTGCTCCGTCGGCGGGCAGGAGCATGGTGCCGTTGGTCGAGCCGAGGTCGGTGACCCAGACCCCTTCGGCGTCCGATTCCAGCACCGCGTGCGACTTCGAGAGCATCCGCACGGGGTCGAGCAGAATGACCGCCTGCGCCGTCGGATGGGATGAGGGCGGAGCCGGTCGCCGCCCGATGACGGCGACCGCGGGCAGCGCGACGAGCGAGTCGTCCGGCAGCCGGAGGCGCCACGTCGCCGGCCGGTTCCGCGGTGTGAGGATCGTGGCGTCCGCGTCCTCGTCGGCCTCCGTGGTGCCACCCGTCGGGGCGGGAGCGGCGGGCGTCGGGGCGAACGCCGACACGGGGGGCGGGGGCGCGAACGAGGTGGTGGGAGGGGGCTCGAAAGCCGGAATCGCCGGTGCGGGCGGGGGCGGCACCGTGGAGGCAGCCGGGGCTGCGGCGGGAGGCGGTGGGGGCGGTGCGGCGAACGACGGCGGTGTCGCGGTCGAAGACGGCGGCGGCGGTGCGGCGAAGGGCGGCGGTGGGGGTGGCGGCGGTGCGGCGAAGGACGGCGGTGGCGCGCCGAACGAGGACGCCGGTGGGGGTGGCGGTGGCGCGCCGAACGAGGACGCCGGCGGTGCGGCGAAGGACGGCGGTGGGGGCGGCGGTGTCGGTGGCGCGGGGAACGACGGCGGTGGGGGCGGCGGTGGCGCGCCGAACGAGGACGGCGGCGGAGGCGGCGGCGCGGTGGCGAAGGGCGGAGAGCCGAAGGCGGGGCTCGTCGGCGGGGCCGACGCGGATGTCGCGGGGAAGGGCGTGGGGGCGGTGGCGGCCATGGCGGTCTCGCCGACCGTGGGGTCGAGGTCGCCGAGTGCGCGATGCAGCGCCGCCACGAAACCCAGGACGGCCGCGTTGGCGGCCGGACCCGGGTCGGCGCTCGCCGAGACCGTGACCTGCGTACGACCGCCGGAGAGCCGCATGGTCACCGTGAGCTCCGCGAGCGGGGAACGGCCGGCATCCAGGACCGTGAACCGCGGCTGGCCCGGCGTCGCCGCCGCCGGGACGTAGGACGCCTGCCGCGTGGCCGAGCGCTGGGCCGCGAGGTAGGCGCACGCGGCGACGCGCTCCGCCGTCAGCGCGGTCTCGAAACCGGCGACATCCGTCGACGACGCGTGCGGCATCTCACATCCCCCCGTGCCGCGCGCGTGCGCGATGTCCGTGTGCGCTGCGCCGGCTAGCTCCTCACCCTAGCGGTTCCGCGGCCGTACGCGGGAGTGACGGACGTCCCGCTGACCCCCCGCAGAGCCGCCGGTCGCGCGCCGTGAAGGCCCGAGGGAAACCTCGGTCAGCCGGCCGTGGCCAGGAGCACGATCGCGCAGATCGTCGCGGCCAGGACGAGCGCGGTGCCGGCGGCGAGAAGGATCAGCCGTCGCCGCAGTCGTGCCCGCGCGCGCCCGTGGGACGCGGCCCCCGACGTCGGGATCGGGGGCGCGACGGGCGAGGGGGCGGCACGCTGCACCGGGGGCGTCGGCAGGGCGTCCCGAACTCCGTAGGCGAGCCGTTGGGCGCCCTCCGCTCCCGGGTCGTAGGCCGTGCGGGATGCGGCGGGCGCCGCGCGTCCGGTCGGAGCGTCGGCGCGGGGCGGGCGCGCCCCACGGAGCATCGTCCTGTCCTCCGGCTCGGGGCGCTGCACGAGGGAGGTCCGGTCCTCCGGCTCGGCGGCCGGCCTCCGCACGAGCATCGTCCTGTCCTCCGGCTCGGGGCCGGCGTCGTTCGACGGCTGCCGCCGAGGAACGACGGTGGTCCTGTCCTCAGGCTCCGCGGGCGGACGTCGGACGAGCATCGTCCGGTCCTCGAGGCGCGGTGCGGGGACCGGCGAGGCCGTGTCCCGCGCGACCCGCGTCGTGCGGTCGTCGGGCTCGGGGCGGGAGACGATGCTGGTGCGGTCGTCGGGTTCCGCGGCAGGTCGCCGGACGAGCGTCGTCCGATCCTCCGGCTCAGCGGCGACGCTCCCGGCGACGTCCAGATGAGTGGTGGGAAGGTTCAGCTCCTGCTCGACCCGTTGCAGAGCGAGTGCGAACTCCGCGGCCGAGGCCGGCCGATGGGAGGGGTCCTTCGCCATCCCGAGCCGGAGGATCCGATGAAGCGCCTCGGGGGCGTCCGACCTCGGCAGCACGGGCACCGGCGCCGACAGGATCCGTGCCGTCCGCTCGGCGTCGTCGGCACGTCCGTCGGGGTCGAACGGTCGCGTGCCGGCGAGCAGCGTGAACGTGGTCGCCGCGAGGCCGTAGACATCCGAACGGGGTTCCGCCGGCGCTCCCGCGAGCACCTCCGGGGCGCTCCAGGCGCGTGCGTGCGCGGCGGCGCCCGACGCGATCGTCGAGACGTCGAAGCCGCCCAGCGCCGGCCACCCGTAGTCGGTCGTGAGCACATGAGCCGGTGCGAGCGCGCGATGCAGGATCCCGGCCCGGTGCGCGGACTCGACCGCGCCCGAGATGCGGATCATCGTCTGCAGCGTCTCGGCCACCGACAGCCCGCCGGCGCGCAGCCGTTCGGCCACGCCCGGGCGTGAGCAGTGCTCCATGACCAGGAGCGCCCGGCCGTCGGGGGCGACGTCGGCGTGGTGGATCGTCACGACGGCCGGATGGGACGACAGCGCGACGAGGGCGGCGGCCTCGGTGAGGAAGGCGCGGGCGGCCTCCGCGTCCGCCGGAGCCGCTCGGAACACCTTGACCGCCACGGACCGGCCGTCGCTCAGCCGTCGGCACAGATACACGTCGGCGGACGCGCCCGAGTGGATCAGCCCTTCGACGCTCAGCCCGGGGAGTGCCGGGGGCTGGATCACGTCAGGTCTTCCACGCGCAGCCGCACCCCGCCGAGGTCGAGGACCGCGCCGGTGTCGAGCAGGGCGGCCTCGCCGGACTGGAGCCGCCGCGCGCCGCCCGCGCCGCTGATCACGGTCGTGCCGTTCGCGGATCCGAGGTCCTCGACCACGACGCCCTCCCCGGCGATCGAGACGCGCACATGATTGCGCGACACGTCGCCGGGGGCGCCCTGGAGCGGGACGAGCGTCGGCAGCCGACCGCCCGTGACGCGGTCGGACCGAGGGCCCCGGCCGATGATCATGGTCCCGGTGATCGGCACCCGGCGCCCGTCGGGCAGGATGACGGTGGCCGGGGGCCGTGGCCCCTCGTCGACGGCCGCGGGCGGCAGCGGCGCCGCGATCAGAGCCGGCTCGACCGCGCGACGGGCGGCGCCGGCGGCAGCGCCGCAGCCGGGAGGGGGGGCGCCAGGGCAGGCTCGTCCGCCGTCGAGGGCAGCGTCGCGACCGGGTCGAGGGAGGTGACTCTCGTCTCGCCGTCCAGCTCCGGATCGACGGGGACGAACAGGTCGTCCGGGAACGCGTCCGCGAACTCCGCGGTCCGCGGCGCGGCGACCGGCGGCCCCACGACGGTGAACAGCGGCGCGAGCGGCTGCGGCGATCGGAACACGACCTCGGCGACGCCGAGCGGACCCGGCTGCGCCTCGCGCTCCTCATCCGGGACCGACAGCAGATCGATCCGGGTCGGTGCGCTGAAGCCGACGGCGATGCGGGCGACGCCGTCGAGCGCGAGCTCCTGCCAGGTGCGGGCGTGCTGGCCGTTGACGTAGAAGCGATGCCAACGGTCGTCCTCGACCGTCACGACGGCGCTGCCGCGCACGAACGCCGTGAGGGATCCGTCGACGAGGGTGCCGACGAAGAAGTCCGGAGCCTTTCCGAGGCCGTCCGCGATGAGGACGTCGATGACGTCCTCGAGCGGGGTGGCGGCGGTGACGGTCGCCAGCAGCGTGCGGGCGCTCGCCTCGGCGCCCTCGCCCGAGATCGCGATCAGCGTGTTCTCGCGGAGGATGGCCGGATGCGGTCCGGGAACGTAGGACCAGCCGCTCATCGCCGACGTCCTCTCCGGACGGACGGGCGTGTGTCCTCGTCCAGCGCGATCGAGGAGGTCGCCGCGGCCCCGGTGTGCGCGAGCCCTCCCGTCACGTCGTCGGAGTCGGGATTCGCGCCGCCCGCGAGGACGTCGACCACGATCGCGGTGATGTTGTCGCGACCCCCGCGCTCCACGGCCTGGGCGACGAGCGAGTGCGCCGTCTGCGCGGTGCCGCCGCCGAGGGCGAGCCCCGCACGCAGCGCCTCGTCGGCGAGCTCGCCCGACAGCCCGTCCGAGCACACGAGCAGCCGTTCGCCCGTCACCATCGGCACGAGCCAGTAGTCCGCCTCGCTCGCAGGGTCGCCGACGGCGCGCGTGATGACGTTGCGTCCCTTGTAATTGGACATCTGGTCGCGCGCGAGCGTGCCGGCGTCGACCATCTCCTGCGCCACGGAGTGGTCGACCGTCACCTGCTGCAGCGAGTTGCCGATGAGCCGGTACACGCGGGAGTCTCCGATGTTCACGACGAGCCAGAGCCGATTCTCGTTCTGCCGCACCGCGACGATACCGGTCAGGGTCGATCCCGCCCCGCGGTGGGTGGCGCCGCCGATCTGCCCGACGGCCGCGTGGGCACGCGCGACCGCGGCCGTCACGGCCTCGGGCGGCACGTCCTCCTGACCGACGAGCGGACGGAAGGCCTCGACGACGGCTGCGCTCGCGAGGTCGCCCGCGTCGTGGCCGCCCATGCCGTCGGCCACGACGAAGACCGGGTACTCCGCGAGGTAGGAGTCCTCGTTCACCGTGCGTCGCCGACCGGCATCGGTCTGAGCTCCTACGCTGAGCGAGAGCGGCGTCATCACGGTCATCTGCCCTGCCTTCACCCCTCGACGATACGCAGTTCGGCGTCGCCGAGGAAGAACCGCGGCGTGAGCGGCTGGACGCCGACGAGCTCGACCTCCGCGTCGTCCAGGACGAGAGCGGTGCCGTTGGTGGAGCCGAGGTCCTCGATCGACCAGCCCTCCGCCGTGCGGCGGAGGATCGAGTGGGTCTTGGAGATCGTCTTGGTCTCGTCGTCGACCGACACCAGCTGCGCTCCGCCCGTCGCCGCCGTGGCGACGGGCGCACGGCCGAGCAGCACGATGTCGGAGGTGAGTGCGACCTCCGAGCCGGTCGGCAGCACCAGCCGGTGCTCACGACGGCGACGCGGGGCGATGACCGTGCGCTCGTCGTCCTCGTCGACGCCGGCGGATGCGGCCGGCTCCGGGGCGACCGTGGCCGGCTCCGGCGCGGGCGCGGCGACGACCGGGATGGCCGTCGTCGCCGCGGCGGGCACGGCCGCGGTGGGCGGTGCCCAGGAGTCTGCGGTCGGGGCGGGTGCGGGCTCGGCGACCGCGGGCGCCGGGACGGCCGTGGTGGGCGGCGGTGGCGGCGGCGCGAAGGAGGGCGCTCCGGCCGGCGCGGGGGCGACCGCCGGCGCCGGAGGCGCCGCGGCGAAGGCGCGCGGTGCCGGGGGTGCGGGCGGTGCCGGAGGCGTCGGCGGGGGTGCCGGAGCGAACGACGGGGGCGCCGGGGCCGCCGACGGCGGCGCGGGGGTGAAGGCGGGTGGCGGCGGGGGAGCGGGGGCGAACGAGGGCGGCGGCGGAGGAGCGGGTGCGAACGCCGGAGGCGCGGGAGGCGGCGGTGCCGCCGCGAAGCCCGGTGCCGCGGGGGCGGGCGCGAACGAGGGCGGAGGCGGGGGAGCGGGGGCGAACGAGGCCGGTGCCGGGGGTGTGGCCGGGCCCGTGGACGCGTTCGGCGTGAACGGGCCCGGGGGCGGCGGCGTGGGGCGGGGCTCGTAGCCGGTCGTCTCCACCCCTCCGCCGACGAGCGGGCGCGCGGAGCCCCAGCCCACGATGCTCGCCCAGACGGGGAAGACGAGCACGCCGAGAACCGTGTAGCCCACGCCGAGACCGAAGCGGGTGTTCACGGCATGGAGGGCGATGATCGTGAAGACGACGGCGACGATGTTGACCACGGGCAGCAGAGCGAGCAGCGCCCACCAGCCCGCCTGGCCGCCCAGCTCGAGCAGGGTCCAGGAGTTGAGGATCGGGACCCAGGCCTTCCAGGACGGCTCGCCCGTCTTGCGGAAGACCGCGCCGAGCGCGAGCGCGACCCACACGTAGAGGGCGAGCGGGATGAGAAGCGCGAACAGGCCCGCGCCGATGGCGGCGCCCACGTTCGGCTCGCTCATGAAGATCACGTGCACTCTGCGTCCCTTCTCCGTCGGCCACGGGGCACCGACTCATCATCCCGCGGGGGAAGGCCCCTCCGTGGGGATCACCCTAGCGGCGTTTGCGCTGCCTCTCCGATGCGACGAGCGCTCGTCCTGCGGACCGGCGGAGCGACCGCAGCGAGAGGCGCGTGCGCAGTCGCCGCCACCAGCCCAGCTCCGACGCCATGCGCCGACGTTCGCCTTCCACGAGCTCCCAGAACGCCTCGCTCTCGGCATCGCTCGGCGCGTCGTAGGCGAACACCGAGCGGTCCGCCCAGGTCGCGATCGCGACCGCGCCGCCCGTCCGCTCCGCGTCGTACAGCTCCGCGAGCTCGACGCGGGTCTGAGTCCGGGGGAGCGGCATCCCGTGATCCACCGCGGTGTCGACGTACTCGTCCCAGCCTCCGACGACGCGAGCCACCGGATCGTCCGCCCGACGCCGTGACCGACGTCGGAGGAGCTTGGCGAGCAGCACCGCGAGGAAGGGGCCGAGGACCACGAGCGCGATCAGCAGCACGATCCCGCCGATCCGCAGCCCCGCCCAGAGGGCGCCGAGGTCGGGGCCTGTGGACGGGTCCTGCTGGTTCGAGGAGCCGCCGTCGGCGGGCGCCGCATCCGGCGGGGGCACGAGCTGGGCCTTCTCCGGCTCCACCTTCGTGGGATTCTGCGGATCGCTGCGCTGGTCGATCTCGGGGGCGATCGGATTCCGGTGCTGCGGGCTCGTGTCGATCGCGACCCACGCTCCCGTGGTGTCGCGCACCTCGATCCAGGCGGCCATGTCCTTGCCGCGGCACTGACCGTTCTCGCAGGCGGGCAGCGTCTCATCCGTCGAGCTGAGACGTGCGCCGAGCACGATCCGCGTGTCGTAGCCGAGCTCGTCGGCGATGAGCGCGCCGGCGACCGCGAACTGCTCGTCGTCTCCCGCCGCGGCCACGAGAGCCGCATCGTCGGTGCCGCCGACATCCTGCTGGCGCTGGAGCAGCGAGCCGAAGAGCGCGCCGATGCGGTCGAGCGAGTGTCCCGCCCGACTCGGCTCGAAGGAGTACCCGCCGAGGTCCGCGGCCCATGCCGGGGGATTCGCCGGATCGTAGTCGAGGGCGTGGCTGAGGTACCCGCGCGCGCGGAGCCGGTCGATGAGCAGCGTGAGACCCGAGCCGTCGGCCGGGGCGTCCTGCGCCTTGATCCAGTCCGTCACCGTCGCGGGCACGCGATCCTCCGGGATGAGCGTCCCCGCCGAGGCGGACGGGCTGAGCTGCGCGAGGTCGCCGGCGCGGGCGTCGGTCCCGGTCTGCGTGTACGAGACGCCCGACACGAGTCCCGGGTCGGCGAGCTGCACACCGGTCCCGGAGGCGTCGTTGTAGAAGAAGCCGTCGGAGAGCGCGCTGCGGTTCGCCCCGTCGAAGGAGATGCCGTTCAGCTGGCCCACGACCGGCACCCAGATTCCGGTGTAGCCGTCGATCCGGACGGTCGACCGGGTCGTCGCGCCCGGAGCGCCCGCCGGCACCCGCACGAAGGAGGTGCGCTGGGCGTCGACAGCGCCGGAGGGATCCATGACGCGCGCCACGACGCCGTCGTAGAAGCTCAGCGTCGCGACGCGCACGCGATCGTCGGCGCCGTCCGTGCTGACGTCGAACAGGACCTTGTCGTACTCGTCGTCGCTGAAGTACTCCCGGTAGGTCGTCAGAGGGCTCAGCGCGGCGCGGACGCGCAGGTCGGGGTCGACCCCGGTCCGCAGCACGTCCCGGGGCGTGCCGGCCAGTGCCAGGGGCGCGGTGAGGACCGCGACGAGCACCGCGACGAGGGTCATCCCCGCCGCGATGAGCCAGCGGCCCAGCGCGGGGCGCCCCTGGCGGCGCACGGTCACTCCCGAGCCGGACTGCGCGACGCGCAGCGCCTGCGCACGCGAGGACGCGGTGCGCCAGACGTACCAGGCGAGCGCTGCCAGCAGCGCGCCGACGCCGGTCAGCAGCTCGGTGGCGCCGGAGACCGTGACCGGGCCGAGCCGGAGCACGCCGCGCACGGCGCTCGAGCCGAACAGGAGACCCGTGACCGGGATCGTGAGCGCCGCGGGCATGGCGAGGGTCCATGTCCGCCGTCCGCGCCAGGCGAAGGCGAAGGCCACGAGGGGCGCGACGAGGAAGACGATGAGCGCCGGGGCGAGGGTCGCCTGGTAGGTGCCGAGCGGCAGATCGAGCGTGAGGAGGTTCTTCCACCCGGTCACCGGGGCGGTCGCGACGGAGACGAACGCGTTCGGCAGTCGCGAGAGGTCGCCGAGCGCCGACGGGGCCGCCAGCGGCACGCCGACAACGAGGTAGGCGCCGAGCGCGGTGACCGCGACCCACCACCAGCGCCAGCGCCGTCGCACGGCGACGACCGAGATCGCGGCGGCGATCGCGAAGGCGACCGCGGCGACGAGCAGCAGCCAGGCATCCTGGTAGACCGGCCACCAGGCCACGACTCCGAGCGCCGCGACGGCGAGCAGGAAGATCGCGTCGATGCCGAGCGCGACCCTCCCGCGCCGCGCGGCCTCGCTCTGGGTGCGCCGGTTCCGGCGGGCGCGACGCGAGCCGAGCGCGGAGCTCATGCGCCCGCCCCCCGTCCGAGGATGTGGCGGAGGTCGTCGAGCAGTCCGATCGAGACGACCGCGATCTCGCCGAGGCGGCGATAGCCGGGCTCCGCCTCCGGATTGCAGACGATGGCGGCGACGCCGACGTCGGAGGGGAACGCGAGAGCCGCCGACTGGATCTGGTGGGCGGTCACGGTCGAGCCGAACACGAGGAAGCCGACCGAGACGTCGCGGTGGGTCTCGACCGCGAGGGAGGCGACATCCACCAGCGGGTTGACGGACTCGACGCGATCGATCCCCGAGAGCTGGTCGAGCAGCACGCGGGTCGTGACGGTGGGGAGCTCGCGGATCGTGCGCGTGACCCGACGGGCGAACTCGGGGATCTCGCCCCCGACGATCACGTTGACATCCCTGCCGTCGCGGATGCCGCGGACCCCGAGCGAGCCGACGGCGCTGACGGCGAGCTCGAACTCGTCGTCGGTGGCGAACTCGCTCTCCGCGGTCGCGAGGGCGATGAGCATCCGGGAGCGCCGGGACTCCTCGTACTGGCGGACCATCAGGGTGCCGGTCTTCGCGGTCGACTTCCAGTGGATCTGCCGTTGCGAGTCGCCCGGGACGTACTCGCGGATCGCGTGGAAGGAGATGTCGGCGTCGACGATGAGGCTCGAGGGGTTGCCCTCGAGGTCGCGGATGAACCCGGTGCTGGTGGAGGGGATCGCCGTCGTCACGGGATGCACGTAGAGGGTGTGCACGTCTTTCCACGTGTTCTCGCGGCGGAGGATGCCGAGTGGATCGCCCCGGACGGTGCGCGCAGGGCCGACCGAGATGATCCCGCGCCGGTGCGCGGGCACGGAGACGTCGGTGTCGAAGGTCGCGCCGGCCCGCAGCAGCGGCACGTTGATCTCGACGATGCCGTCGCCGATCGGGACGTCGACGCTTCCCGGCAGCGCGATGCGCCGCCCGACGTTGCGCACCGAGAGGGCCCCGGACACCTCGGTCCCCGCGACCACCCGATCGTGCCCGAGCGAGAGATCGACGGAGTAGGAGCGGGCGCCGAACAGGAACGGCACCGACATGACCAGCAGCGCCGCAGCGATGATGCCCGCCACGACGAACTCGATCCAGCCGAACATGAGTCCCGCCACGAGCCCGATGACCACGGTCGCCACCAGCAGCCATCCGGCCACCCCGACCGTCTCGGAGACCCAGGTCCAGCCCTCGGCGACGGCGTTGCGCACGCGACGCCAGAACTTGATGCTGCCGACGACCACGACCGTCGTGGTGCGCGAGGTCGTGTACCTGGTCCGGGACGTCGAGGTTCCGGTGGCCGCCGATGTGCGGCTGATGCGGGACTCGGTCTGGAAGCTCACACGGACTCTCGCTGGGTCGGCGGCGTGGTGTCGAGGAGGACCTGGCCGATGACGGCGTTCGCGGTGACCCCGTCGAACTCCGCCTCGGGATCGAGGATGAGACGGTGCGCGAGCACGGGCTCGGCGAGCGCCTTCACGTCGTCGGGGGTCACGTAGTTGCGACCGTGGGCCGCGGCCCAGGTCTTGGACGCCTTCGTGAGCGCGAGCGCGCCGCGGACGCTGACCCCGAGCCGCACCTGCGTGGCGTTGCGCGTGCCCTCCACGATCCGGGCGATGTAGTCGAGCACGAGCGGGTTGAGGTAGACGTCGCGGGCGATGTCGGCGAGCGTCACGACCCCCTGCGGGGTCACGACGGGCGCGAGCTCGCGCTTCGTGGTGGCGGTCCCCTCGAGGATGCGCACGGTCGCGGCGTGATCCGGGTAGCCGAGCGAGGTCTTCAGCATGAAGCGGTCGAGCTGGGCCTCCGGCAGCCGGTAGGTGCCCGCCTGCTCGACCGGGTTCTGCGTGGCGACCACGAGGAAGGGCAGCCCGACCGGGCGCGTCACGCCGTCGACGGTGACCTGGCCCTCCTCCATCACCTCCAGCAGCGCCGACTGGGTCTTCGGGCTCGCCCGGTTGATCTCGTCCGCCAGCACGATGTTGGCGAAGATCGGGCCGGTGTGGAACTCGAACTCGCCCTTCTTCTGGTCGTAGACCGTGATGCCGGTGACGTCGCCGGGGAGGAGGTCCGGGGTGAACTGGATGCGGCTGGAGGTGCCCTGCACGGACTGGCCCATGGCACGCGCGAGCGAGGTCTTGCCCGTTCCGGGGAAGTCCTCGAGCAGCAGGTGGCCTTCGGAGATCATCGCCGTGAACGCCAGCTCGATCACGTGGCGCTTGCCCAGCACGACCTGCTCCACGTTGGCGACGAGGTTGTCGAACGTCTCCTGGAACCAGGCGGTCTGCTCGGGGGTGATGGTCATCGGGGTCCTTTCGGGAAGTGTCTTCTCAGCCGTTCGTGTCGGGTCAGCCGCCGGTGCCGGAGCCGCCGCCCCCGGTTCCGCCACCGGTTCCGCCGCCGCCCGTGCCGCCACCGCCGCCACCGGTTCCGCCGCCGCCCGTGCCGCCGCCGGCGGGAACGCAGTTGCTGTACTCGCGGGTGGCGGTGCCGAAGGCTGCCAAGTCGTTCTTGAACGTCACCGTGCCGGTCGGAGCGGCGGCGGTCGGGGCCGTGAAGCTCCAGTCGTCGTGGGTCGTGGCGGCGCCGGTGTTGGGGTTTCGCATGGAGGGCTGCTCCCCGCAGGTGGCGGCGAACGTGAGCTGGACCAGGTAGCGGGCCGCCGTGGTCGAGGTCACCGCGACGCTGTCCGAGCAGGATCCGCCGTCGGTCGTGCACGTCTTGGCCGTGATGTCGGCCGCCGAGGTCAGCCCGCTGATCAGCTGGGTGAAGTCGGTCGTGCCCTGGCCGCCGTCCGCGTAGTACACGACCTCGAAGCCGTCGTCGCCCGCGGACAGCGAGGGCTTGTGCGTGAGCGACGCCGTGCGGGTCGCGTTGCCGTCCTTGCCGCCGAGCTCGATCGTGTACGTCGCGTCACCGGTGGGCTTGGGGATGCTGCTGCCCGTGATCGCGTGCGCGGTGCTCGTGACGGTCACACCGAAGGAGTTGCCCTGGTAGCGGTACTCGGCGCAGCCGTAGTACGTCTTCGGCCAGATGATCCCGACGTTGCTGTAGGTCTTCGACGCCTGACCGGTGCGGCCGTCGATCGCCACGGAGGGCGTGCAGTCGTTCGCATCCGGGCTGCTGCCGAATCCGATGTACAGCGAGCCCGAGCCGGCGTTGGACTGCGCGACCGTCGCGGTGACCGTCACCGATCCGCGGAAACCGGAGGTCGCGCCATCGATGAAGGACAGGGCGACGGCCGGCTTGCCGATGCCCCAGGCCTGGCCCGTGGTCGTCTTGCCCTCGCTGCTGCCCGCGGCCACGTCCGCCGGCGGGACGACGTTCTGCGTGAGCGGCACGGCGGTCACATCGACGGGGGTCGCGTTCGACCCGACGTTGACGTTGTCGAAGACCGCGACTCCGCCGGAGACCGGCTGCGCGCCGGACTCCGTGCCGTTGTAGCGCAGCTTCACGGAACCCGTCGACGAGTCCGCGATCGCGACCGTCACCCGCGCGATCCCGTCGCCCGTGGGCTCGGATGTCACGCTGGTGGGCGCGTCGGGCGCCTGGTAGGCCCACGCGGAGCGGGACACGGCGTTGCGCGACTCGCCGACGGAGTTGACCGCCCAGGCCTGGAACTGCGTCCCGCCCCCGGTCGTGGTGGCAGCCGGGATCGGGGGACACACGCCCGCCGCCGAGCAGGTGACCTGCTGCCCGCCTCCGCTGACGCGGTAGCCGGTGACGGCGGGGTAGGAGCTTCCCTCCGACACGACGGCGAGCGTCACGCTCTTGCCGTCGTAGGCGGTCCAGTTCAGGCGGGTCGGGTCGGCGGGAAGGCCGTGCAGGTCGAGGATGATCGTGCCGTTGCGGTCGCCGCTGGACTGGCGTCCCTGCGCGTCCTGCACGACGAAGGAGCCGGTGCAGTCGCCGGCGCCGGGTGCGTCCGCGGACCAGGACGCGGTGACGGCGCTGCTGCCCGACTGCGTGAACGTCACGCCGCGGCAGTTGCTGGGGCCGGTCACCGACACGAGCGTGAGGGGCGTGCCCGGCAGCGGGTTGACCTCGCCGCCGGCGCCGATCACCTGGATCGTGCACGAGGCGTTCCCGCCCGACTGCGAGCACTGCTGGGTCGCGGTGCCGCCCTTGGGGAGGGTCGAGGGCGCCGGGCCGACCGTGAGCACGAGCGTGGCGGCGGCGGCATCCGGGTAGTTGGTGATCTTGACGATGACCGGTTCCTCGCGACCCGGACGCGATGCGTCCTTCGCCGTCACGGTCAGCTGCTGACCCTGCTGGACGACCGTGAACTGATCGCCGGAGTACGCCGCGGCGTACTGCAGCGAGCTGAAGTCGCTCGTGCCCTGCCAGGTCGTCATCCCGGTGAGGTCGTAGGTCGTCTGCGAGCCGGGGCTCACGCTCAGCGAGGCGGCGCGCAGCTGCGGCTGCGGCGCCTCGGCGATGACCGTGATGCGCAGTGCCAGGAAGGTGTAGTCCTCCTGCGAGGCGAGCTTGACCGGTACCGTGCACACGTCCGTGTAGGGCGCGCCCGCCCCCGCGTCGTAACGGATGGTCGTGCCCGACACGAGAGAACAGGTCGCCTGGGCACGGGCGCCGCTGGCGGCGAGCCCCGTCGTGCCCACCTGCAGCGTCTGCCCCGTGGGGAAGGCCACCGCCTGCGACATGTCGACCTCGACCGAGGCCTTCTCGTTGACCTGCACCTCGGGGAAGGACGTGCGCAGCGTGAGCTGGATGTCGTCGTCGCCGGGGATGCGCAGGAAGCCGTAGGAGGTCACCTCGGTGCCGCTGAACGAGGTCCCCGTCAGCTGGAACGGCACGATGAGGGACTTCTTCGGCAGCGGACCCGAGATCCTCGATCCGCTCACGCTCATGCCGTTCGCGTCGCCCCACAGCGAGAGCTTCAGCGACGAGACGTCGCCGCCGGTCCAGGAGACCTTGCCCGCGACCACGTCGACCCCGCCGGCGAGGTTCTCGCGCGTCTCGGCCGTGAGGGTCGTGTCGGTCACCACCGGGAAGTCGGGGACGGCGCCACGCACGACCTTGAGCACGATCAGCCCCTGCGCGGTGTCACCCGTGCGGTTGCGCACCGTGTAGACGAACGAGAAGGTGCCCAGCTGCGTCCCCGCGCGCAGCCGCACCGAGCCGTCCTCGGTGTCGACCTTCGTGAGCATCGACTCGAGCGTCGTGTACTCGGCCGTGCCCGACTGGGCGTTCGGCTTGACCTCGACCAGGCTCAGCGCGCTGCCGGTGGGGTCCACGTCGTTGTCGGCCGGATGGACGACGACCTCGCTCGCCTCGCCCGCCTGCGCCTGCGCGTAGTCGCTGTACGTCACCGGGCTCGGGTCGGACTGCGCGTTCAGGATGCCGATCCGCACGGTGGCCGTGCCGGTCGCCCCGAACGGGTCGCGGACCCGGTAGGTGAAGGAGTCCTGCCCGCTCGAACCCGGGGCGCTCGTGTACAGCAGCGAGGTGCCGTCCGCCGAGATCGAGGGCCGAGCCCTTGGCGGGCTGGCTCACGACGCGGTCGAGGGTCACCGCATCCCCGTCGGGGTCGATCGCGTAGTCGTCGAAGGGGACGGTGACGCTCGCGCCGCTCAGCACCCGGCCGGTGAGGTCCCGGGGCACGGGTGCGCTGTTGCTGTCGGCCGAGATGACGGTGATGAACACCCGCGCCGTGTCGGTCAGCTCGGGGAAGCCGAGCCGGTAGACCGTGTAGCTGAGCGAGTAGGTGCCGGCCGCGGCGGGCGCGAGGTAGCGCACGACGTTCGGGGTGGCGAAGGCGAGGCCCGCATCGGACTCGTTGACGAGCTTCGACGGGTCGATCGCGATCAGCGCGCCCGCGGGTGCCGTGTCGTTGTCGAGCACCGGGATGTCGACCTGCGCGCCGGCCCGTACGGTCACCGTGTCGTCGACCGCGATCGGCGGCTCGGCCGCCGGTGCGGGCAGCAGCACGACCGTGAGCTCGCCCGTCGTGGTCGCGAGCGGGTTCCCGCTGCCGTCGGAGACGGTGTACCCGACGGTCCCGATCGTCCCCGGCTGCCCGCTGTCGGTGCTGCCCGAGACCCGGATGAGGTTCTGCCCCACGGAGTCGACGCTGAGCGATGCGTCGGGCAGCGGCTCCGGCCGGAGGTCGCTGACCAGCAGCACGGCGCCCGCGGGGTTGTTCACGGCGGCCACGACGTTGACCGAGGCGTCCTCGTTGGGCCGCACGAACGCCGTCAGCGGCGGGGTCGAGATCTGCGCGGTCGCCGGATCGAGCATCGTCAGCCGTGCCGTGCCGGACGCCTCGCCGCCCTTGTCGCGCACGCTGTACTGCACGATGTAGGAGCCGGGCTGGGCTGCGGTGAACACGAACGACATCGCCGCGGGGTTCGGGACGACGGAGCTCGTGCTCTCGTTGAGCGCCTTCGCGGAGCTGAGCGTCAGGGCGCCGTTCGCGTTGTGCACGCGTGAGCCGAGCGACACCGTCAGCGGGGTGCCTGCATTGCCCGAGATCGCGAAGGAGTCGGCCGTCAGCTGCGGAGACGGTGTGACCGCGATCGTGAGCGTGCGCTCGGTCGTCGCGCCGCGGGAGTCCGACACCGTCACGGCGATCTGCACGCTGAGCGCATCGGCCGCGTTCGCATCGGGATGCTGATAGGTGATCGTGCCGCCGGGGTCGGCGGAGACCGTGCCGACACCGGTCTGGTTGACGGCCGAGGCGAGATAGATCGGATCGCCGTCGGGGTCCACCCAGCCCGCGAGCACGTCGACGCTCGTCGTGCCGCCGGGGAGCACCTGCGGACTCGGCCAGGTCGCGAGGCAGTCCTGCACGCCGCACCAGACGGGTGCGTTGTTCACGTTCTCGGGGACCACCGTGAGCGTCACGGTCGCGGGCTCCGAGAGCAGGCCGTCGGAGGTGGTGCCGTCCGTGACGCGGTAGGCGAACGTCGCCGACCCGGTGGCCCCGGGGGTCACCGTCACGACCAGCTCCTGGTCCTCGTTCGTGGTGCGCACGGTCCCGAAGCCGGGATCCAGACCCGTGACGGAGCTCGGGACGATCGTGAGCACGTCCTCGTTCGGGTCGTGGTCGTTGAGCAGAACGGGCAGCACGACGTTGCGACCCGCGCGCACGCCGAAGGCGTCGGGCACCGCCACCGGGGGCTTGGGGTCGATGACCCGCTGCACCTCCTGCTGCTGGTCCTTGCGCTGCTGGCTCTTCTCGTCCGAGGTCCACTGCTGCGAGGAGGCCACGAGCTGCCCGTCCGGCACCGTCCACACCCAGCCGGCGGACGTCTCGTTCAGGATGGCCCGCGACCCGTTGACGGCGAACGAGGGCGTGACCTGGTCGCCCAGCGACGCCCCGCCGTAGGAGAGGTCGGACGTGCCGGTCGCCGAGGACCAGAGCACGCCCGAGTCGCCGCCGAGCCAGCCTGCGTACAGAGTCCCGGACACCTCGGTGGGGGCGGCGGGCGTCCCGGCGGCCTGCACCGGGCGCTGCTGCCCCGAGCCGTCCAGCGCGATCGAGACGAGCCCGGTGCTGTCGGCGACGTACACGACGTCGCGCGCCGAGCCCGGGCGCTGCAGCAGGGCGCCGGCGTCCATCTGCACCGTGACGGCGCCGTCGCGGCGACCGTCCCACATCCGGCCCTTGTCGACGTCGAGCACGACCCAGGTGTCGCCCACCGCCGTGATCTGGGCCTTCTCGGAGTCGCCCGGATCGAACGTCTTGTCCGAGAGGATCTTGCCGGTGCGCACATCCGCCGAGTAGACGCGCTTGTTCGAGAGCGAGACGGCGTAGACGACGCCCGTGCCCGAGACCGCGATCGCATCGGCGTGGATGCGGGGGCGTTCCTGCCCCTCGTCGACCTTCACGTCGGCGAAGGGGTCGATCGGGACGGTCGCCCCGCCCGAGCTCATGGTCCCCGCGTACACGTCGCCCGTGTCGGTGAGGTAGGCGATGTCATCGCCCGTGCTCGCGACCTCGTTCGTGCCCGACGGCGTCGGCTGGAACGCATCCGCCGTGTCGGCGTCGAGGTCGACGGGGGTCGCGAGGTTCACCGGGGCGACCTTGGTGTCGCCGTCGGCGTAGACGAACAGTCCGCTCGCGCTCTGCGCGATCCCGCTCGGGTTCTCGACCTGCTTGACGGTCTCGAGCTCGTGCAGCTCCGTGTTGACCTTCGCGTAGCGCCGGCCCTCGCCCGTCTGCAGCGCCCAGACGGAGCCGTCGTCGAGCGGGGTCTGCTGCGCGTCGAAGCCGGGCCAGACGGCGGCGAGGGCGACGACGACGCCGACGACGGCCACGGTCGCTCCCGCCGTGATCCAGCGGCCGAGATGGCGGGGACGGTTGGGAGGGGTCTGGATGTTCGCCATGTGTCACAGTGCCTGGAGGAGAAGGACGACGCCGGTGGTCAGTGCGGCCGCGGCGACCGCCGCCGCCGCGCAGATCCACACGATCGTGCGCGTGCGGATGCCGGCGGGGCGCTCGGCGCCCGCGAGGATCGTGCCGTCCAGGCTCGCGTCCCGCGCGGCCTTCCTGGGGGCGCGCTGCGGACGGCGCGAGGCGTGTTCGACCGTGGGACGCACGGGGCCGCGCAGCCGGTCGTCGCTGAAGTCGATCGCGGAGCCGGCGGCGGCCCACTCGTCGACCGCGACCTCCATCGGCGTGTGCGGCAGGCCCAGCTCGTGCTGCACGAGCTGCAGCTCGTACGCCAGCTGACCGGCGGACTGCTGCCGGGCGGCCGGGTCCTTGCTCATCGAGCGCCGCAGCACGTTCTCGAGCGACGCGGGCACGTCCTCGCGTCCGATCGGGGTGTACTGGGCGCGGCGGATGCGCCCCTTCAGCTGCTCGCGCGAGTTCTGGCCCTGCCCGGGACGCTCGAACGGGCTGCGGCCCGCCAGGAGGGAGTACAGCGTCGCACCGAGGCTCCACACCTCGCTCGTGACCGACCCGGAGATGCGCTCCTCGACGACCTCCGGCGCGCTCCAGGGCACCGACATCGCGAACACCTCGTCGTCGGAACGGGTCGAGACGCTGGCGGCGATGCCGAAGTCGCTGAGCACGGGGGCGCCGAAGGCGGTCAGCAGGATGTTGGAGGGCTTGATGTCGCGGTGCAGCAGCCCCGACCGGTGCGCGGTCTCGAGGGCCGAGCCGATCTTGATGCCCAGCGCGAGGATCTCGGACACCGGGATCATCTCGCGACGGTACCTGTTGGTCAGCGAGCTCGGGCAGTACTCCATGACCAGGTACGGGCGCCCGTCGGCCGAGATGCTCGCCTGGTAGATCGTGAGGATCGAGGGATGCGAGCTGAGCCGCGCCATGACGTCGGCCTCGGCGTTGAACATGCGCAGCAGGCCGTCGTCGACGATGTCCTGGAGGAGGACCTTGACGGCCACGGGGCGACGGGGCATGTCCTGTTCGAAGAGGAACACGTCCGCGAACCCGCCCGTGCCGAGCGGACGCACGTAGCTGAAGCCGCCCAGGACCGGGGGCGCGGCAGGCAGGCGTCCAGCCACGATTGCCCTCCCCCCTGACGACACTTCAGCCGGTGCATAGATCCCTGATAGCTGCCCATGGGGCAGAGAGTTCTTCTTATCACACGCCGGTGTCCCCGAATGAATCGCTCCGGGTTAACCTCCGGGCACCACGACGGCCGTGTTGCCGTCGCCGAAATCGACCCTGTCGCCGGGCTGCAGCGCGCGCTCACGGTCGCGTAGCAGCTCGTCCGGTGCGCCCACGGGGCGCACCGTCGTGCCGTTGGTGGAGCCCACGTCGCGGACCACGATCGTGACCCCTTCCGCCCGCAGCTCGGCATGGGTGCCGGAGACCTCCTTGCGGGGGGAGACCAACGCGTGCGGGCGCGTCCCGGGGCGCGCGAAGGGCGCGCGTCCGACCACGACGACCCCGTCGACATCCAGCACGCTGCCGTCGTCGAACCGCAGCCGCGGGGCAGGGGGAGCGGGAGGCGCGGCGGGGGCCGCGGGGGTCGCAGGAGGTGGGGCGGCGGGGGTCATCCGGCTCCCGAGCACGGTCGCGTCGAGGTCGTCCTCCAGCTCGGAGGTCGCGGGCGCGGCGGGCGCACGGCGTCCCCGGCGTGCGGAACCGAGCACGGTCGCATCGTCGAGCTCGTCCTCCGCGTCGACCCCCGCGGCCCACGCCGGCGGCCGCTCGGCCGGGACGGGAGGCGCGAGCCGAGGCAGGGGGACGCCCCAGTGGATCTGCTCGGTGCGCACGACCCCGCGCGTCAGCGGCAGCCGCACGGGCCCGGGCTCCTCACCGCGCAGCCCGACCGTCATCTCCGCGATGCTCTGCGCCGAGGCCTCGACCCAGGTGCCCGCGCCCTTGCCGGAGAGGTACCGGCCGGGGGTGCCGCCGAGCTCCGCCCGGCCGCGACCGCGCAGGGCGACCGAGATCGAGCCGGTCGGTGCGTCGATCAGCTCCACGAGGGCGAAGTCCGGCAGCGTCCGCACGCCTCGGGCCGCCAGCAGCTCGAGGACCTCCTCCATCGTCGCGTCCTCGCGCACCACGGTCTCCCAGATGCGCAGGACGAGCTCGGCCGGCCCCTCGATGACCAGCACGAACCGGTCGGTCACGAGTCCCCAGGACTCGACCTCGCCCGTGCTCGGGCTGGTGTAGCTGAACATGAGCACAGCTTAGGCAATCGGCTCGCGGGGCACTCAGATCCAGGTCGGGAGCCAGTTGTGCAGACGCCAGAACTCGTAGGGCACCGGGAGGGCGGTCTGCACGGGATACCAGAAGGCGGCCAGCACGACCGCGACGACCACGAAGACCGTCACGACCCGGATGCCGGCGACCCGGCGCTCCGGGGAGCCGCCGCCGACGATCTCGCGCGCGGCGAGCGCGATCGCGATCACGAGGAAGGGCAGGATCGCGATCGTGTAGAACTGGAAGATCGTGCGGCTCGGGTAGAGCAGCCACGGCACGTAGGTCGCGGCGATCCCCGTCAGCACGAAGGCGTAGGCGACCCGGCGCGTGCGCACGAAGAGGTAGATCAGGAAGACGGCCGCGGCGACGCCGCCCCACCAGATCAACGGGTTCGGGATGCTCGAGATCGCCTGGACGGTGTCGCCGTCCTGCTGCCAGTACATGGATGTCGGGCGCACGAGCAACGGCCACTGCCAGGCGGGGCTCTCGTAGCTGTGCGGGGTCGACAGCCCCACGTGGAACCGGTACATCGCCTCGTGGTAGTTCCAGAGGCTCTGCAGGGGCAGCGGGACCCACGACCAGAACCCCGTGGCGGGATCGCTCACGGCGCTCTGGCGCATGTAGCCGTCGCTGCTGAGCAGCCAGCCGGTCCAGCTGGACAGGTACACCACGAACGCCGTCGGCACGAGGTAGAGGAACGCCACGATCCCCTGGCGGACGGCATCCATGGGCCACATGCCCACCTGGAGGCGACGCCGGGCGAGGGCGTCCGTGACGACGACGTAGACGCCGAGGGCGGCGATGACGTACACGCCCGACCACTTGACGCCCGTCGCGGCTCCGAGCGCCACCCCGGCGGCGATCAGCCAGGGCCGGTTCCAGCTCAGCGGACCCCACCACGGCGGATCCTGCGTGCCCGCCAGCGCGCGATCGAGGCGTGCGGTGTGCTGCCGCTGGTCCCACAGCACGAACCAGAAGGCGAGCAGCACGAAGAAGGCGAGGAACACGTCGAGCAGTGCCACGCGGCTCATCACGATCGCGAGCCCGTCGATCGCCATCAGGCCGCCCGCGAGCGTCGCGACCGGGGTCGACCGGGTCAGCGTCCGGGTGACGAGGTACACCAGCAGCACGAGGGCCGTGCCGAACAGCGCCGTCGAGAAGCGCCATCCGAACGAGTCGCCCGGGCCGAACAGCCACATGCCGGCGCCGATGAGCCACTTGCCGAGCGGCGGATGCACCACGAAGCTCGCACCCGTCTCGCTCACGTCGACGGCGCCCGAGGCGAAGGCCTTGTCGGCGTCCGCCGGCCACGCCGAGGGGTAGCCCAGGACCCACTGCGACCATGCGTCCTTGACGTAGTACGTCTCGTCGAAGACGATCGCCCGCGGGTGTCCGAGGTCGAGGAATCGCAGCAGCGCCGCGAGGACGGTCACCGCGATCGGCGCCCACAGATCGAGCCGCCGCGTCGCGAGCGCGGACGAGCGGAAGCGGCTCATCCCGCGGTCGTACCAGGTGACGGGCAGCGGGGGGAGCAGCGGTGGGGTGCTCGCGGACACCCGGTAAGCCTAAGGGCCGCGCCTATGCTGGCCCGGTGATCATCCTCGCCGCCACGCCGATCGGCAATCTCGGCGACGCCTCCCGCCGGCTGGTCGAGGCGCTCGAGACCGCGACCGTCGTCGCCGCCGAGGACACCCGCACCGCCCAGCGGCTGCTCGCGGCGCTCGGCGTCGCCAACCGCCCGCGGCTCGTGGCCCTCCACGACCACAACGAGAAGACCCGTGCGGCCGAGCTCGTCGCCCTCGCCGCCGAACAGGACGTGCTCGTCATCAGCGACGCCGGCATGCCGACCGTGAGCGATCCGGGCTACGGGCTCGTCGCCGAGGCGGCCGCCCGCGGCGTCACCGTGACGGCGCTGCCCGGCCCCTCCGCCGTGCTCACCGCGCTCGCCGTCTCGGGGCTGCCCACGGACAGGTTCGCGTTCGAGGGCTTCCTGCCGCGCAAGGCCGCCGAGCGCCGCGCGACCGCGACCGCATTGTCGGGCGAGGCCCGCACGCTCGTGTTCTTCGAGAGCCCGGCCCGGCTCGCCGCCTCCCTCGCCGATCTCGCCGCGGGCTTCGGCCCGACGCGACCCGCCGCCGTCTGCCGCGAGCTCACGAAGCTCCACGAGGAGGTGCGCCGCGGCACCCTCGCCGAGCTCGCGGAGTGGGCGGCCGCCGGGGTGCGCGGCGAGATCGTGGTCGTCGTCGCGGGGGCCCCCGCACGCACGGTGGAGTTCCCCGACGCGGTCACGCAGGTGCTCGAGCTCGTCCGCGACGGGGTACGGCTGAAGGAGGCGGCCGCGGAGGTCTCGGCGCACACCGGCCACTCCTCGCGCGAGCTGTACCAGGCGGCGCTCGCAGTGCGCGGCTGAGCCCGCCGCCGCCCCCGCTCCGGCGCCCGTCGTCACAGGCCGAGGCGGCGGCATCCGCCCCGCCTAGAATCGTCGGGTGAGCAACGGCCGTTCCTTCTACATCACGACGCCGATCTACTACCCCTCGGATGTGCCGCACATCGGACACGGGTACACGACGGTCGCCGTCGACGCGCTCGCGCGCTGGCACCGGCAGTCCGGGGACGACACCTGGATGCTGACGGGCACCGACGAGCACGGGCAGAAGATGCTGCGCGCCGCCGCCGCGAACGGCGTGACCCCGCAGGAGTGGGTCGACAAGCTCGTCGGCGAGGCGTGGTTCCCGTTGCTGCGCTCGCTCGACGTCGCCAACGACGACTTCATCCGCACGACGCAGGAACGCCACGAGGAGGGCGTGAAGCGCTTCGTGCAGGCGATCTACGACCGCGGCTACATCTACGCGGGCGAGTACGAGGCGCTGTACTGCGTGGGCTGCGAGGAGTTCAAGCCCGAGTCGGAGATCGTCGACGGCACGGGCGAGTTCGAGGGGCTCAAGGTCTGCGCGATCCACTCCAAGCCGCTCGAGCTGCTGCAGGAGAAGAACTACTTCTTCAAGCTCAGCGAGTTCGCCGAGCCGCTCCTGAAGCTCTACCGCGAGCGGCCCGACTTCATCCGCCCGGAGTCCGCGCGCAACGAGGTCGTGTCCTTCGTGCGCTCCGGGCTCAAGGACCTCTCGATCTCTCGCAGCGCGTTCGACTGGGGCATCAAGGTGCCGTGGGACGACACGCACGTCATCTACGTGTGGATCGACGCCCTGCTGAACTACGCGACGGCCGTCGGCTACGGCGTCGACCAGGAGCAGTGGGACCGCCGCTGGCCGGCGTACCACGTGGTGGGAAAAGACATCCTGCGCTTCCACGCCGTCATCTGGCCGGCCATGCTGATGGCCGCGGGCCTCGAGGTGCCGCGCGGCGTGTTCGCCCACGGCTGGCTGCTCGTCGGCGGCGAGAAGATGTCGAAGTCGAAGCTCACCGGCATCGCGCCCACCGAGATCACCGACGTGTTCGGATCGGACGCGTACCGCTTCTACTTCCTGTCGGCGATCGCGTTCGGGCAGGACGGCTCGTTCTCGTGGGAAGACCTGGCGGCGCGGTACCAGGCGGAGCTCGCCAACGGCTTCGGCAACCTCGCCTCGCGCACGATCGCCATGATCGAGCGCTACTTCGAGGGCATCGTGCCGCCCCCCGCGGCGTACGCCGAGGGGGACATGGCGATCCAGCGGACGGTCGCGCAGGCCGTGACGACGGCGGATGCGGCCATCGAGCGCTTCCGCATCGACGAGGCGATCGCGGTGATCTGGGAGATCGTCGACGCGCTGAACGGGTACATCACGGAGAACGAGCCGTGGGCGCTCGCGAAGGACGACGCGCAGCGCGAGCGGCTGGGAACCGTGCTGTACACGGCGGCGGAGGGGCTGCGCGCGCTCGCGACGCTGCTCTCGCCCATCACGCCGGTCGCGACCGAGAAGCTGTGGGTGGCGCTCGGGGCGGCCGAGTCGATCGGGCGGCTCGCCGACCAGCCCCTGCGTGCGGCGGGGGAGTGGGGTCAGCTGCGCCCCGGCAGCTCCGTCAACGGTCTCGCGCCTCTGTTCCCGCGCGTCGAGGCTTGAGGTCCCACCATGTCCCACTTCGCGCCGGGTGATGTCCCACTTCTGACCGCTTCGGCGCCTGCCGAGCGGTCCGAAGTGGGACACGGCGAGCGGGAGGGCGTATGACCGACCCGTCGCAGTACGTCCGGCAGCGGGAGAAGGGCTCGCGCGACACGTCGTACCCGCCGCCACCGGAGCGGCTCGACATCCCGGTCTACGACAACCACTGTCATCTCGAGATCGAGGATGGCGAGGGCCTGCCGCTGGACGAGCAGCTCGACCGCGCGCTCGCCGTCGGCATCGCCGGTGCCGTGCAGGCCGGCGGCGACGTCGAGTCGAGCCGGTGGTCGGCCTGGGCGGCCACGCAGCATCCCCGCCTCCTGGCGGCCGTCGCGATCCACCCGAACGAGGCGCCGCTGTACGCCGCGGCCGGCCGGCTCGACGCGGCGATCGCGGTGATCGACGAGCTGGCCGAACAGCCGCGCGTGCGGGCCATCGGGGAGACCGGGCTCGACTTCTTCCGCACGGGCGAGGAGGGCCACGCCGCGCAGTTCGAGAGCTTCGAAGCGCACATCGCGCTCGCCAAGAAGCATGCGATCGCGATGCAGATCCACGACCGCGACGCCCACGATGCCGTGCTCGAGACGCTCGCGCGCGTCGGGCCGCCCGACCGCACCGTGTTCCACTGCTTCTCCGGCGACGACGCGATGGCGCGCGCCGCGACCGAGCGCGGCTGCTTCCTGTCGTTCGCCGGCAACATCACCTTCAAGAACGCGCAGAACCTGCGCGATGCGCTGCGCGTGACGCCGCGTGACCGCATCCTCGTCGAGACGGATGCGCCCTTCCTCACGCCCGTGCCCTATCGCGGGCGCCCGAACGCGCCCTATCTCGTGCCGGTCACCGTGCGGTTCATGGCCGCGGAGCTCGGGGTGGAGCTCGACGAGCTGTGCGCGCAGCTCGCCGCCAACACGCTCGCCGTGTACGGGAGCTTCGAGGACTGACGCCCGGGGAGCCTGCATGTCCCACTTTCGACCGTTCGACGGCTTTGTCAGCGGGCGAAAGTGGGACATCGATAGGGGGAAAGTGGGACATCGATAGCGAGAGCGCGCTCGGCGGGGGGATGCGGCGGTCAGCGGGGGAGTCGCAGCTCGCCGTCGATCGCCTCGACCAGCCCGTCGGCGATGAGCGAGTCGATCGCGCGGTCCCGCTGGCGCGCGTCCGGCCAGTCGGCGGCCACCTCGGCCTGCGGCAGCGCGTGCCGGGGCGCGTCGCGCAGCGAGCGCAGCACGGCGCCCCGCGCCTGCCGGTCGCTGCCCTCGTACCGCGCCTGCCGACGGCGCGTATCGCCCGTGTCGGGGAAGCCCGCCGCCCGCCATGCGCAGATATGCGCGATGGGGCATGCATCGCAGCGAGGGCTGCGCGCCGTGCAGACCAGGGCGCCGAGCTCCATCGCGGCCGCGTTGAACACGGCTGCATCCCGGTCGTCCTCGGGCAGGAGCGCCGCCATCGCCGCCAGGTCCGCGCGGCTCGGCGGCCCGGGCTGGGACCGGCCCTCGACGGCGCGCGCGATCACCCGCCGCGTGTTGGTGTCCACGACGGGATGCCGCCCGCCGTACGCGAACACGGCCACGGCGCGCGCCGTGTAGTCGCCGATCCCGGTCAGCGCCAGCAGTGCGTCGACATCGTTCGGCACGACCCCCGCGTGGCGGTCGCGGATCTCGACCGCCGCCCGGTGCAGCCAGATGGCCCGCCGTGGGTAGCCGAGGTTGGCCCATCGGCGCACGGCCTCGGCAGGGGATGCCGCGGCCAGCGCCGCGGGCTCCGGCCACGCGGCGAGCCACTCCTCCAGCCGGGGGATCACTCTCGCCACGGGCGTCTGCTGCAGCATGAACTCGCTCACCAGCACACCCCATGCCCCGAACCCGGGTGCGCGCCAGGGCAGTGCTCGTGCCTCGCGACGGTACCAGTCCAGCAGCGGGGCGGTCAGGTCGGGCACCGATCCAGCGTAGGCGAGCCGTCCGCGTAGGCTGGATCGCATGCCCGCTCCAGACCCGATCGGCGTGCTGCTCGTCGACAAGCCCGGCGGCATGACCAGCCACGACGTCGTCGCACGTGCCCGTCGCGCGCTCGGGACCCGCAAGGTCGGCCATGCCGGCACGCTGGACCCCATGGCCACCGGGCTTCTCGTGCTGGGCGTCGGCGGCGCCACGCGCCTGCTCACCTTCATCACGGGCCTGGGCAAGACCTATGGCGCCACGATCCGGCTGGGCGCCTCGACCACGACCGACGATGCCGAGGGCGAGCCGGTCGAGACGGCGGATGCGGCATCCCTCGCCCTCGTCGACGACGCCGCGATCGACGCCGGGATCAGCCGGCTGACGGGCGAGATCGCGCAGGTCCCGAGCGCCGTGTCGGCGATCAAGGTCGACGGCCGCCGGGCGTACGAGCGCGTGCGGGCGGGCGAGGAGGTGCAGCTCGCCTCGCGCCGGGTCACGGTGTCGCGGTTCGAGGTCGTCGCCCGCCGCCGGGCGGAGGGCTCGATCGAGCTCGATGTCGAGGTCGAATGCTCGAGCGGCACCTACATCCGTGCCCTTGCCCGCGACCTCGGGCGCGACCTCGGTGTCGGCGGCCACCTGACGGCGCTGCGCCGCACCCGCATCGGTGCCTTCGACGTGGCGGATGCGGTGGCGATCGATGAGATCGACGCGTCTGCGCTGCGCAGCCCTGCGGATGCCGCAGCCGCCGCTCTGCCCGTGTTCGCCGTCGACGCGGACCGAGCCCGCGACCTGCGCCACGGCAAGCGGCTCACCGGCCTGGCCGCCGCGCTCCCGGCGCCGCAGTGCGCCGCGATCGACGAGGCCGGGGCGCTGGTCGGGGTCGTCGCCGCACGCGGCGACGACGTGCGCAGCGTCATGAACATGCCGGGGTCGGCATGATCCTCTGGTTCACGCTCGCCCAGGTCGCCATCGCCGCGGCCGGCGGCCTCCTGTGCCTCGTGCTCGGGCTCGCTGGCCGTCGGCCGAGCGACCTGTCGGTCGGAGTCCTCGCCCTCGTCGAGCTGCTGCTCATCGCCCAGGTCGTCGTCGCGGTCGTCGCCCCGTGGGCGGGCAACGCGCCCGCCGGCAACCCGCTGGAGTTCTGGGTCTACCTCGTCTCCGCGGTCCTCCTGCCGCCCGCGGGCGTGGCCTGGGCGCTCATCGAGCGAAGCCGGTGGAGCACCGTCATCATGGGAGTCGCTGCCCTCGCGGTCGCGATCATGGTGTGGCGCATGGAGGTCATCTGGACGCTGCAGGGAGCCTGAGGCCGCCTCCGTCGGGGCCGCGTCCCGAACTAGGATGGGGTCGTCATGTCCACCCCTGCACCTCGCCGCCGCATGACCGGTGTCGGCCGCGTCCTCGTCGTGGTGTACGCGATCATGGCCCTCGCCGCGACCGGACGCTCGTTCGTGCAGATCGTGAGCGAGTACGCCGATGCGCCGCTGGCCTACTCGCTCTCCGCCGTGTCGGCGGTCGTGTACATCGTGGCGACGCTCGCCCTGGTCTTCGCGGACTCTCGCGTCTGGTACGGCATCGCCTGGGTCGCCATCGTCTTCGAGCTGGCCGGCGTGCTGGTCGTGGGCACCCTGAGCATCGTGCTGCCCGACCTGTTCCAGCATCCGACCGTCTGGTCGCTGTACGGCGACGGCTATCTGTTCATCCCGCTCGTGCTGCCCGTCGTCGGACTGCGCTGGCTCTGGGTCACGCGCCCGGGGCGGCCGGTCGCGGCCGACGAGCCCGAACCCCTCGGATCGAGGTCGTCATGGTGACGGTGTTCCGCAGCCCGGAGGACGTGCCGGAGGGCTTCGGCCCCTCGGTCGTCGCGATCGGCAAGTTCGACGGCGTGCACGCCGGACATCGAGCGATCATCGAGCGCGCGCAGGTCGATGCCGCCGACCGCGGCGCGCGCGTGGTCGCGGTCACGTTCGACCGCAATCCGCTCGCGCTGCTGCGCCCGGAGATCTGCCCCCCGAGCCTGATCGGGGTCACCCAGCAGATCCGCCTCCTGGCCGAGACCGGCGTGGACGCGGTGCTGATCCTCACCTTCGACGAGGCCCTCGCGCAGCTGTCGCCGCGGGCGTTCGTCGCCCGCGTGCTGCAGCCGCTCGGCACGCGCGCCGTGCTCGTCGGGGGCGACTTCCGCTTCGGCGTGGGCGGGGTCGGCACCCCCGAGACCCTCCGCGAGCTGGGCGAGGAGTTCGGCTTCCGCGTCGACGTGATCGACGACGTGCGAGCGGTCGACGAGGGCCGCCGGGTCTCGTCGACCTGGATCCGCGAGCTCCTGGCCGCGGGCGACGTGGAGCGGGCGGCGCGACTGCTCGGCCGCGCGCCCTCGGTGTGGGGCGAGGTCGTGCACGGGCTCAAGCGCGGGCGCGAGCTCGGCTTCCCGACCGCGAACCTGTCCGCGGATCTCGAGGGGTTCGTGCCGGCCGACGGCGTCTACGCGGGCTGGCTCGTCGACGAGGAGTCGGGGCTCCGGCCCGGGGTGCGCTACCCCGCCGCGATCAGCGTCGGCACCAATCCCACCTTCGGCGATGTGCCGGTGCGTCAGGTAGAGGCCTATGTGCTCGACGAGACCGATCTCGACCTCTACGGACACCGGGTCGACGTGCAGTTCGTCGAGCGCGTGCGCGGGATGGCGGCCTTCGACTCGATCGATCAGCTGACGACGCAGATGGCGGACGATGTGCGCCGCGTGCGCGAAGCCCTCACCTGAGCGCGAGCGCGAGCGGTTAGCCGGACGCGGGGCGCGACGGCGTCGCGCCCCGGCCGGCGAGGAGGGGTACGGGGTGCGCGGTGAGTCAGTACGAGGACGTGTCGACGGCGCCGGCGGCCTCACCGCCCGCGAGGATCGCGCGCAGCTCGCCGAGGATCGTCGCGCTCGCGCTCGTGCCGAGACGGGTGGCGCCGGCATCCCGCATCTCGAGCGCCGTCGCGAGCCCGCGCACGCCACCCGACGCCTTGACCTGCACCGCCGGCCCGACGCTCTCGCGCATGAGGCGCACGTCGGCCACGGTCGCCCCGCCGCCGCCGAAGCCCGTCGAGGTCTTGACGAAGTCCGCACCCGCGGTCTCCACGAGCCGGCTTCCGCGGGCGATCTGCTCGTCGTCGAGGTAGCTGGTCTCCAGGATCACCTTGACGATCCGCCCGTCCGCGGCATCCTTCACGGCACGGATGTCGTCGGCCACCGTGTCGTCGAAGCCCGAGCGCAGTGCTGCGATGTTGACGACCATGTCGAGCTCGCTCGCGCCGTCGGCGATCGCCTGGCGGACCTCGGCGACCTTCGCCTGTGTGGAGGTCGTGCCGTGGGGGAAGCCGATGACGGTGCCGACGGCCACGTCGCTGCCCGCGAGGTGTGCGACGGCGTGCGCGATGTCGGAGGGGCGCACGCATACGCTGAACACCCCCCACTCCCGGGCGATGTCGAGCTCGGCGTCGACCTCTGTGCGGGTCAGCTCGGGCTTGAGGATCGCGTGGTCGATCATGGCGGCGAGCTCGGCTTCGGTGATCTGCGGCATCCTCCCAGCCTACGGCGTCGATGCCGGCGATGATCGGCGGAACCGACCCGCGTTATACCCCAGGGGGGTATTATGACCGCATGGCCGTTGACACCCGAACCTCTGTGCTCGACATCACAGGCATGACGTGCGCCAGCTGCGTCGCCCGCGTCGAGCGCCGCCTGCAGGCGATCGACGGGGTCCACGCGCAGGTGAACCTCGCGACCGAGACCGCGCGCGTGACGCATCCGGCGGATCTCGACCCCGCGTTGCTGACGCGGGCCGTCGGCTCGGCGGGCTACGACGCGCGCGTGCGTCCGACACCGGGCCGCGGCCCGCGGGACGGGCACGGGGCGGCGATGGCCCCCGAGGCCCACCTGCACGACGGTGCGCACGAGAAGCACGAGGGCCACCACGCGGCGGTCGCATCCCCTGTGCGGGTCGTGGTCACGGCGCTGCTGGCCCTGCCGGTGGTCGCCGTCGCCATGGTGCCGGCCTGGCAGTTCCCCGGCTGGCAGTGGATGAGCCTCGTGCTCGCCACCCCCATCGTGCTCTGGGGCGGCTGGCCGTTCCACCGCGCCACGCTCGCCAACCTCCGCCACGGCGCCGTGACGATGGACACCCTCGTCACCCTCGGCACGCTGGCGGCCTATCTCTGGAGCGTCTGGGCGCTCGTGTTCGGCACCGCCGGCATGATCGGCATGACGCACGGCTTCGAGCTCGGGGCCGACCCCGCCTCGGCGATCTACTTCGAGGTCGCCTCGGTCGTCACGGTGTTCCTGCTCCTCGGCCGGTACATCGAGGACCGCGCACGACGGCGGGCCGGGCGGGCGCTGCGGGCGCTGCTCGAGCTCGGCGCGCCCGAGGTGGAGCTCGCGTCCGGTGCGCGCATCCCCACGGACCGCCTCGCCGTCGGCGACGAGTTCCTCGTGCGCCCCGGGCAGACGGTCGCAGCCGACGGCGTCGTCGTCGAGGGACGCGCCGCGCTCGACGAGAGCATGCTGACCGGCGAGTCGCTGCCGGTCGATGCGGTCGTCGGCACCGAGGTCACCGGCGGCACGGTCGCGCAGGGCGGCGTGCTGCGGGTGCGGGCGACCGGTGTCGGCGCCGACACGCGCCTCGCGCGCATCGCCGCGCTCGTCGAGAACGCGCAGCTCGGCAAGAGCCGGGCGCAGCGCCTCGCCGACCGCATCTCGGCGGTGTTCGTGCCGGTCGTCATCGCCCTCTCGGTGCTCACCCTGGGCGCCTGGCTCCTGGCCGGACAGCCGATCACCGCGGGGTTCACGGCCGCCGTGGCGGTGTTGATCGTCGCGTGCCCCTGTGCTCTGGGTCTTGCCACCCCGATCGCGATCCTGGTCGGCTCCGGACGCGGTGCGCAGCTCGGCATCCTGCTGACCGGGCCCGAGGCGATCGAGAACGCGGACCGCATCGATCTCGTCGCGCTCGACAAGACCGGGACGCTCACGACCGGCCGGATGTCGCTGATCGCCGCGGTGCCCGCGCCGGGCGTCGACGAGGCCGAGGCGCGGCTGCTCGTCGCCTCGCTCGAACACGCGAGCGAGCACCCGATCGGTCGTGCGATCGCAGCGGCGACGGACTCGCTGCTGCCGGTCGCCGACGTCGATGCGCTCGCCGGCCACGGACTCACGGGCGTCGTCGACGGCCGTTCCGTGTTCGCCGGGTCGCCGGAGTTCGCGCAGCGTCACACCGGAGCGCCGCTGCCGGCGGCGCTCCGCGCGGCGATCGAGGCCCACGAGCGGACCGCCACGGTCGTCGTCGGCGGGTGGGCCGGGACGGGTGAGGAGCCCGAGGCTCGGATCGTCCTCGCCGTGGCCGACACGCTGCGGCCCGAGGCCGCGCGCACCGTGGCCCGGCTGCGGGACGACGGACTCGAGGTCGTGATGGTGACCGGTGACGCCGAGCCGACGGCGCGTGCCGTCGCGGCGGCCGTCGGCATCGAACGCGTGCAGGCACGGGTGAGCCCGGAGGGCAAGGTCGCGCTCGTCGAGCAGCTGCGCGCCGAGGGCCGACGCGTCGCGATGGTCGGTGACGGCGTCAACGACGCCGCGGCGCTCGCAGCCGCCGACCTGGGGATCGCGGTCGGCGGGGGCACGGATGCCGCGGCCGCGGCGGGCGACATCGCCCTCACCGGCACCGACCTCGGCGGGGTCGTCACGGCGCTGCGGCTGGGCCGCCGCACGATGCGCGTCATCCGCGGCAACCTCTTCTGGGCCTTCGCGTACAACGTCGCCGCGCTGCCGCTGGCGGCGTTCGGCCTGCTGAACCCCATGATCGCCGGGGCGGCGATGGCGTTCTCCAGCGTGTTCGTCGTGCTCAACAGTCTGCGACTGCGCCGCGTGGGTACGGGCGCGGCGGACCGGGCCGGTTAGGGTCGGAGGACCGCCGCCGAGCCGAGGGAGAGATCGTGAACCTGCGTCCGGGACGAGCCGCCGTCCTTCTTCTCGCGCTCGGAGCCCTCTCCGTCGGGACCGCCGGCTGCGTTCCGGAGCCCGCAACCCCGACGAGCTCCGGAACGCCCTCGAGCACCGCTACCGCGTCCGCGGCGCCCACGACGACCCCCACCGCCTCGGCGACCCCCGTGCCCGGCATCGCCCTTCCTGCCTCGTGCGAACAGCTCTATTCGCCCGCGATGCTGCAGTCCCTGGAGGCGACGCGGACCCTCAACGATCCGGGGATCACGCTCTACGCGACGCAGGTCGTGCCCGCCCTGGAGATCCTCGAGTCCGGGATCCCGACGCTGCGTTGCACCTGGGGGGACCCCCGGTGGACCGGGGCTCGCGACGCAGGTCTCCATCGTCGACGCCGCGCAGGCCGCCCAGGTCCAGGACGCTCTGACCTCGAGCGGCTTCTCCTGCGAGGCGCTGTCGGGCGGAACGGTCTGCCGCACCCAGAGCCGCACAGTCGACATGGATGACAAGGTCGTCACCCGCGGCGAGACGCACTTCCTCCGCGGCAACGGCTGGATCACGACATCCTGGGTCGACGATCAACCCGACGGCTACACCGAGGACATCGTCGCCACGCTCTGGCGCTGAGGCGCACCGCGGCCGGCGTCGCCTCCTCGCGGGCGGACGGACACGTAGCTGCGCTACACTGTTCGCGGTCGTCGCAGTTGCACGGAGGCATCCCACGTGCTGACGCGCCCGACGACCCGCCCGCGTTCGTCCCGGCACCGAGCCGCCCGCGGGCATCGCCGGCCCCCGCGAGGGATCAGCCGGTGACGGAGGAATCCGGAACCGACGCTCAGGAGGAGCATGCCGACCACGGCACCCGCCGCCCGCACCAGCACCGCGCGGCGCACCCGTACCTCGTCCGCCCGACGCGATGACGAGGCCCCCCTCATCCCGATCCTCGCCCGAAAGGTCCGCGAGGTCGAAGCCAAGGCGCAGCGTGGCAAGCTGGGCCCGACCAATCGGGTCAAGTTCCAGGTCATCGCCTTCCTCGTGCGCGAGGAGCGTGCCCGCGTCAAGGCCGACGCCGAGCTCACCGATGGCGCGCGCAGCGAGCTGCTGAAGCGCCTCGACGGCGTCGCGACGATCCTCGCGAAGACCGCCGCGCGCGACACGTCCCTCATCCAGCTGCTCGAGGTCGACCAGGCGACCTCTCCGGTCGCGAAGCGCATGCGCCGCGACTGGCTGCTCGAGTCGGGTGCGGAGCTCCCCGCCGACGAGCTGATCATCACGGATGCGGCCCCGGCCAAGGCGACCGCGGCGCTCGTGCCGCCGCAGCTCGCCGAGCGCCAGGTGATCCCGCCGCAGGTCGAGGCGCGGCAGATGGCGCATCCCTTCCTCGCGCCCGACCTCGCGCTCCGCGCGCCCCGCGAGACCCCCCGCCGCCGTCTGGACGGCTGGGAGCTCATGGGCCCGCTGTACAAGGCGTTCGAGACGGGCGCCGGCGGCGGCTCCGCGTGCATGGAGCTTCCGCCCGTGCCCGAGTTCGACCGGCTCTCGCCCAAGGGCCTCGAGATCATGCCGCACCAGTCGCGGTTCCTGGAGGCGGTTCGCGAGGGGCACCGCTCGTTCCTCCTCGCGGACGAGCCGGGCCTGGGCAAGACCGCCGAGTCGGTGCTGGCAGCATCCGTCGCCGACGCGTATCCGCTGCTGGTGGTCGTGCCCAACGTCGTGAAGATGAACTGGGCGCGCGAGGTGGAACGCTGGACGCCGCAGCGCCGCGCGACGGTCATCCAGGGCGACGGGGAGGACATCGACGCCTTCGCCGACGTGTTCATCGTCAACTACGAGGTGCTGGATCGGCACCTCGCCTGGCTCGGCGAGATCGGTCTCGCGGGCATGGTCGTCGATGAGGCGCACTTCATCAAGAACCTCACCTCGCAGCGTTCCCGGAACGTGCTGGCGCTCGCCGCCGGCATCCGTGAGCGCATGAGCCACCCGCTCATGCTCGCGCTGACCGGCACCCCGCTCATCAACGACGTCGAGGACTTCGACGCGATCTGGCGCTTCCTCGGCTGGACCAACGGCACGAAGCCCGAGCCCGAGCTGATGGAGCGTCTCGACGAGACCGGTCTGACCCCGGCCGACAAGGCGTTCTACCCGGCGGCGCGGTCCGCGGTGATCTCGATGGGCATCGTCCGCCGACTGAAGACGGATGTCGCGAAAGACCTGCCCGACAAGCTCGTCGCCGATCTTCCCGTCGAGCTCGACGACGAATACGGCCGCTCCATCCGGCAGGCGGAGCGCGAGCTCGCGCAGCGTCTGGCCGCGCGCTACCGTCGCATCGTGGAGGCCCGCGGCGACCGGGGGCTCGCGATCGGGGAGATCGACGAGGATGTCGTGCGACTCGTCGCGCAGCATGAGCTCGACGAGTCGAAGGCGGCGGGCTCCGGCGAGGACAACGTGTTCTCGATGGTGCGCCGCATCGGCCAGGCAAAGGCGCTGCTCGCCGCGGACTACGCGGTGCAGCTGCAGCGCTCGGTCGGCAAGGTGGTCTTCTTCGCCAAGCACATCGACGTGATGGACGCCGCGGAGGCGCACTTCGCCGCGGCCGGGCTGCGCACCGTGTCGCTGCGCGGCGACCAGAGCGCGACATCCCGCCAGGCGGCGATCGACGCGTTCAACAACGATCCGGGCGTCTCCATCGCCGTCTGCTCGCTGACGGCAGCCGGTGTCGGGGTGAACATGCAGGCCGCCTCCAACGTCGTGCTGGCCGAGCTCAGCTGGACCGCGGCCGAGCAGACACAGGCGATCGACCGGGTGCACCGCATCGGGCAGGACGAGCCCGTGACGGCGTGGCGCATCATCGCGGCGCACACGATCGACACCAAGATCGCCGAGCTCATCGACTCGAAGCAGGGCCTCGCGCTCCGCGCCCTCGACGGTCACGCCGTCGAGCCCGGTTCGAGCGACTCCGTGCAGCTGTCGGCGCTCATGCACCTCACCCGCAGCGCGCTCGGCGCGGCCTAGGCACGGCCGCGCAGCTCGCCGCCGCACGGTGCCCGTGTGGCGGCGAGGTGCGCGCGGCGATAGTCTCGGTCTGGCAGCGTCGCCGGAATCTTTTGCACAGCTTTGAGGACCCACCCATGAAGATCGGCATCCTGACCAGTGGCGGAGACTGCCCCGGACTGAACGCGGTGATCCGCGGCGTCGTGCTCAAGGGCACGACCGTGCACGACATCGAGTTCGTCGGCATCCGCGACGGGTGGCGCGGCGTCGTCGACGGCGACTTCTTCCCGCTGACCAGGCACGAGGTGAAGGGCCTGTCCAAGGTCGGGGGCACGATCCTCGGCACGAGTCGCACGAACCCCTATGAGGGGCCGCGCGGGGGCGCCGAGAACATCTCGAAGACGCTCTACGGCCACCACATCGACGGGATCGTCGCGATCGGCGGCGAGGGCACCCTGGCCGCCGCCAACCGGCTCTTCCACGACGGCGTCAACGTGCTGGGCGTGCCCAAGACGATCGACAACGACCTGCGTGCCACCGACTACTCCTTCGGCTTCGACACGGCCGTGAACATCGCGACCGATGCCATGGACCGCCTGCGCACGACCGGCGACTCGCACCAGCGCTGCATGGTCGCGGAGGTCATGGGGCGTCACGTCGGCTGGATCGCGCTCCACGCGGGCATCGCCGCGGGCGCGCACGTGATCTGCATCCCCGAGGTGCCGATGTCGATCGACGAGATCGTCGAGCAGGTCAGCCGCGCCCACGACCGTGGTCGCGCGCCGCTCGTGGTGGTCTCGGAGGGCTTCACGCTCACCGGGATGGACGAGGCCTACAGCGACAAGGGACTGGATGCGTTCAACCGCCCCAGGCTCGGCGGCATCGGCGAGGTGCTCGCCCCGGAGATCGAGCGCATCACGGGGATCGAGACGCGCGCGACCGTGCTCGGCCACATCCAGCGCGGGGGCTCGCCCTCCGGATTCGACCGCGTGCTCGCGACGCGCCTGGGCCTGCATGCCGCCGACGCCATCGTGGACGGCGCCTGGGGGCAGATGGTCGCGATGCGCGGCACCGACATCGTGCGCGTCCCGTTCGAGGAGGCGCTGGGCGAGCTCAACACCGTCCCGCTGTACCGCTACGAAGAGGCCGCCGCCCTCTTCGGCTGACCCCCCCTCTGCATGTCCCACTTCGGACCGCTCGGTGTCCCACTTTCGACCGGTGAGGGGCATCGCTAGCGGTCACAACTGGGACATGCCTCGGCGGCGGGGCTCCTCCACAGGGCGGTGATGGATGCGGCGCCTCCACAGATCGGATCGGAGTCGTCGTCGCGCGCGGTGAGTCGAAGATCCTGGCGGGATGCCGCATCCGTCACCGCTTCCGAGCGAGCTCCCCGACTACTTCGCCGTCGCGCAGGCGCGAACGCTGGGCGTACCCGCTCAGCGTCTGGGGCGTCGCGACCTGCATGCGCCCTACCGGGGTGTTCGCGGTCGCGGCTCCGACACCGCCTCCGGGGACCTCCGCGACCAGTGCCTGCGTTATGCGCCGCGCCTGCGTCCGTGGCAGTTCTTCAGCCACGAGACCGCGCTCTCGCTCTATGGTGCTCCGACGCCGGACTGGCCGTATCGCCCGGCTCTGCACGTGTCGGCGCATCGACCGGCGCGGGAGCCCCGCATCGCGGGCGTCGTCGGACATCGCCTCCAGCTTCGCGAGCCGTTGACGGCGAGGGATGCCGCGGGCTTGCCGATCGAGCACGCCGTACGGGCGTGGCGGCAGTGCGGAACCCTGTGGGGACGGGATGACCTGATCGCCGCCGGCGAGTTCCTGGTCTCTGGCCCGCGCCCGCTCGCGACGGTCGAGGAGCTGCGCGACGAGGTGCAGGCCATGGGCGACACGACACGTGGCCTGCTCCGCCGTGCGCTCGCCGAGATGCGCGTCGGCGCGCGCTCGCCGCGAGAGACGCGGTTGCGGCTGCTGCTCGTGCGGGCGGGCCTGCCGCATCCGGAGATCAACTGGAATCTCCACGATCCCGACGGGCGCTTCGTCGCGGAGCTCGATCTCGCGTATCCGCGTTACCGGGTGTGCCCCGAGTACGACGGACGGGTCCACGCGGAGGATCCGGCGCAGTTCGCGCGCGATGCCGATCGCTGGGACCGCATCCGTGCGGCGGGGTGGGAACACGTCCGGATCCTCAACCACCACCTCCGCGGCTCAGGCGCGGCCGCCGTCGAGAAGGTCGCACGTGCGCTGCGCGCGCAGGGCTGGCGGCCCGGCCGCCTCTGATGCCGCGCGCCGTGCTGCGCTGTCTCGCGCTGTCTCGCGCTGTCTCGCGCTGTCTCGCGCTGTCTCGTGCTGGTCTTTGCGCCAGTCCGGCGTCGCTCTGCGCCGGCCCCTCTGTACCCATGTCCCAGTTTCGACCGGTTGCGGGCGCTCTGTGCGGCACGAACTGGGACATGCCCCGGTCGGAAGTGGGACATGCCGACGGGGGACAGCGCGCGGGGGAGAGGCGGAAGAGGGAGAGGCGGGATGTCGCGACTCAGGCCGAGGCGGTCTCGCGACTCAGGCCGAGGCGCCCTGGCCACCCGCCGAGGCGGCCTCGGCACCCGCCGGGGCGACCTCCGCGACGCCCAGCACGTCGAACAGCCACGCCAGCTCGAAGGCGCGCTCGCGCCACGAGTCGTAGCGTCCGCTGACGCCGCCGTGACCGGCGACCATCTCGCACTTCAGCAGGGCGTCCGCGCCCACCTCACGCAGCCGCGCGACCCACTTCGCGGGCTCGACGTAGAGCACGCGGGTGTCGTTGAACGAGGTGACCGCGAGGATCCGGGGGTAGCGCACCCCTTCGCGGACGTTCTCGTACGGCGAGTACGACCTCATGTACGCGTACACCTCGGGGTCGTGGAGCGGGTCGCCCCACTCGTCCCACTCGATGACGGTCAGGGGCAGCGAGGGGTCGAGGATCGTCGTCAGGGCGTCCACGAACGGCACGTCGGCGAGGATGCCGGCGAACAGCTCGGGCGCGAGGTTGGCGACCGCGCCCATCAGGAGCCCTCCGGCGGACCCGCCTTCGGCGACGAGCTGCGAGGCGGTCGTGAAGCCGTTGTCGATCAGGTGCAGCGCGCAGTCGACGAAGTCCGTGAACGTGTTGCGCTTGGTCAGCGTCTTGCCGTCCTCGTACCACTGCCGCCCCATCTCGCCGCCGCCGCGCACGTGGGCGACGGCGAAGATCACGCCGCGATCGAGCGCCGAGAGGCGGGCGACCGAGAAGCCCGGCTCGATCGAGTGCTCATAGGAGCCGTAGCCGTAGAGGTGGACGGGGCGGGGGGATGCCGCGGGGTCGCCGAACGAGCGCTTCCACACGAGCGAGATCGGCACCTGGGTGCCGTCCTGCGCGGTGGCCCACGCGCGCGCCTGACCGTAGTCGGCGGGGTCGTAGCCGCCGAGCACCGGCTGGCGCTTGCGCAGCAGCAGCTCGCCGGAGGCGACGTCGTAGTCGTACACGGTCGACGGCGTCGTGAACGAGCCGTAGCCGAGACGCAGGAGCGGGGGCGCCCATTCGGGGTTGCCCGCTGTGCCCACCGAGTACAGCGGCTCGTCGAAGGCGATCTCGGAGACCGCGCCGTCGGCGTAGTCGAGCATGCCCAGCCGGGCGAGTCCTTCGCGGCGGTATCCCACCACGGCCCAGTCGCGGAAGGTCGAGACCCCGAGCAGCCGACGTCCGGGCTCGTGCGGGAGCACGACCTCCCGGTCTCCCTCCGGGTCCTCGGCGGACACCCGCACGAGCTCGAAGTCGAGCGCGCCGTCGTTGTGCAGGACGAACAGCACGTCCCGACCGTCGATCACGGCATGCGAGGAGTCGTATTCGACCCCCTCCTGCCGCGGCCAGACGACGCGGGGCTCGCCACGCAGGTCGTCGGCATCCAGCAGCCACTCCTCGCTCGTGATCGACGAGCCGAGCCCGATCACGAGGTACCGGTCGCTGCGGGTGAACCCGGCGCCGACCCAGTACCGCTCGTCGGGTTCGTGGAACAGCTTCGTGTCCTGGTCGACCGGCGTGCCGATCTCATGCAGCCACACGGTGTCCGGTCGCCAGGCGTCATCCACGGTCGTGTAGACGACGAATCGCCCGTCGGGGGAGAGCGTGGCGCCCGCGAAGGTGCCCTCGATGACGTCGGGCAGGCTCTCGCCCGTGCGGAGGTCCCGCAGCCGCAGGGTGTACCGCTCGTCGCCGTCGAGGTCGACGCCGTACAGCAGGAGGTCGCCGGAGGTGGAGACCTCGAAGGATCCGAGCGAGAAGAACTCCTCGCCGTCCGCCTCCTCGTTGCCGTCGAGCAGCACCTGCTCGCCGGGCACGGGGGCGTCGGGCGACAGCTGCGGCGGCGTCCAGTCGTCGGGGGAGGCGAGGGGAGCGCGGCACTGGATGCCGTACTGCCGCCCCTCGACGGTGCGGCCGTAGTACCACCAGTCACCGCGACGCGTGGGGACGGACAGGTCCGTCTCGAGCGTGCGTCCCTTGATCTCGTCGAAGATGCGCTCGCGCAGGCCTGCGAGGTGCGCCGTGCGCGCCTCGGTGTAGGCGTTCTCCGTCTCGAGGTGCTCGCGCACGCGCGGATCGTCCTTCGCGCGGAGCCATTCGTACGGGTCGGTGAAGTCGTCGCCGTGGTGCGAGCGCACGCGGGGCTCACGGGCGGCGGGAGGGGGGACGGGGATGCTGCCGGTCACCCTCCCACGCTAATGGAGCGCGCCGGTCGTGGCCGCGCCGAGTTGACCCTCGCGGACACCGGTGCGAGGATTTCCCCGGCCCGGTTACCGGATGCTGAAATCACGGTGAACTGTTCGTTCGCACCGCCGATCCCGTCGGCATCCTTCTTGCCCTTCTGATCCGAAAGCGAACGGTGGACACCGCAGCCCTGATCGTCGTCCTGGTCATCGGCCTCGCCCTCTTCTTCGACTTCACCAACGGCTTCCACGACACCGCCAATGCGATGGCGACGCCCATCGCGACCGGCGCGCTCAAGCCCAAGGTCGCGGTGATGCTGGCGGCCGCGTTGAACCTGGTGGGCGCCTTCCTGTCGACGGAGGTGTCGAAGACGATCTCGCACGGGATCATCCGTGAGGACCAGATCACCCCGGCCGCGTTCCTGCCCCTGATCTTCGCCGGGCTCATCGGCGCGATCACGTGGAACATGCTGACCTGGCTCCTGGGACTGCCCTCCAGCTCGTCGCACGCCCTGTTCGGCGGCCTCATCGGCGCGACGATCGTGGGCGTGGGCGTTCTGGCGATCGACTTCGGCGTCGTGCTGAGCAAGGTCGTGCTGCCGGCGGTGATCGCGCCGTTCACGGCCGGCGTCATCGCGTTCGTCACGACCAAGGTCGCCTACGCAGTCACGCGCCGCTACGACGGCAAGCCCGACGGGCGCGACGGCTTCCGCTGGGGCCAGATCTTCTCCTCCTCGCTCGTCGCGCTCGCACACGGCACCAATGACGCGCAGAAGACCATGGGCGTCATCACCCTCGCGCTCATCATGGCGGGATGGCAGGATCCCGCGCACGCCGATCCGCAGCTGTGGGTGATCTTCGCCTGCGCGTTCACGATCGCCCTCGGCACCTACATGGGCGGCTGGCGGATCATCCGCACGATCGGCAAGGGCCTCACCGAGGTCAAGCCCGCCCAGGGGTTCTCGGCGGAGACGTCGACCGCGGCGACCATCCTCGCGTCCTCGGCCCTCGGCTTCGCGCTGTCGACGACCCAGGTGGCCTCGGGGTCGGTCATCGGCTCGGGCCTGGGCCGCCGCGGCTCGAAGGTGCACTGGCGCACGGTGGGGCGCATCGCGGTGGGCTGGCTCCTGACCCTTCCGGCCGCCGGCGCGGTGGGCGCGGTCGCGGCGCTGCTGGTGGCCTGGCTGGGCATCTGGGGCACCGTGATCGACGCCGTGCTCGCGATCGCGGTCGTGCTGGCCATCTTCGTGCGCTCGCGCCGCAACGAGGTCACGGCGGCGAACGCCATGAGCGAGGTCGCCGAGTCGGCGCGTGCCGTGGACCTCACGAGCGACCCGCCGCCCACGCGTCGTCAGCGGCAGGCCCTCCGTGCCCAGGCGCGGGCTGCGCGCAAGGCCGATCGACGTGAGCACGACAGGGATGCCGCGGCATCCCGCAAGAACGACCAGGAGCGGCGATGAACATCCAGATCGACTGGCTCGCGTTCGTGCACGTGTTCGTCGCGGCGTTGGCGGGTGCGGTCGTCGTGGTCGGCTCCTATGCGCTCGGCCTGCGGATGCTGGTGCGTGCCGGGCGCGCCCCGGTCGTCGCGCCGGCGGAGTTCACGGACGCCATCACGGTCATGTCGGAGAAGGCGCGGGCGCGGGCTGTGAAGGCGGCGGCGAAGGCGGCGAAGAAGAGCCCCCTGACGCCCGCTCAGCGCCGGCTCGCCCTCGTGGCCGCGTACGCGTCGTTCGCGCTCTGCGGGCTCGCCGTGCTCGGCGGGCTCGCGCTCATCGTCCTCGGTCGCTGACCCCGGCCCTTCTCCGCCCTTCCCGGGCCTGACCCCGGTCCCTTCCCGGGCCTGACCCCGGTCCCTTCCCGGCCCTGACCCCGGCCCCTTCCCGGCCCGGCCCTGACCCCGGCCCCTTCCCCGCCTGGTGGCATCCCCGCCACGTGCCCCGGGCGGCGGCATCCCGATCATGTCCCACTTCCGACCGGTGCATGTCCCAGTTCAGACCGCTCACCCGCGCGCCGAGCGGTCTGAAGTGGGACATGGGTCGGGTTGCCCGCGCGCCGAGCGGTCTGAAGTGGGACATGGGTCGGGTTGCCGGCGCGTCAGGCGGTCGGAAGTGGGACATGGGTGGGAGAGCTGGGACATGGGCGGGAGAGCTGGGACATGGGTGGGAGAGCTGGGACATGGGTGGGGGGAGGAGGACATGAGGGGAGAGAGGACAGGGGTGGGGGAGGGGGCGCCTAGGCTGGCGGCATGAGCGTCACGTCCGCGCGGTTCGGCCAGTACCCAGCGCCCCGGCGGGTGCTGCTGCACCTGAGTGACACCCACCTGCTCGCCGGCAACCCGCTTCTCGGCGGTCGATACGACACCGCCGAGAACCTCCGTCGCACGCTCGAGCGGGTGGAGCGGATGCGGCTGCGCCCCGACGCGATCGTGTTCACCGGTGATCTCACCGATCTCGGCGAGCCCGCCGCCTACGCCGCATTGCGCGCCGCGGTCGAGCCGGTCGCCGAGCGGCTGGGCGCACCTGTGGTCTGGGTCGCCGGCAACCACGACGAGCGGCCCGCGCTGCGTGCAGGACTCCTGGACGGCGAGCCGACGCAGGAGCCGGTGACCGGGGTCTGGGACCTCGGCGGGCTGCGCCTCATCGCCCTCGACACGACGGTCCCCGGCTGGCATCACGGCGAGCTCGACGACGCGCAGCTGCGCTGGCTCGTGGATGTCCTGCGCACACCGGTCGAGCTCGGAACGCTGCTCGCGATGCACCACCCGCCGGTGCCGAGCCACGTGCCGCTGTTCGACATCCTCGAGCTGCGCGATCAGCCACGGCTCGCGGCCGCGATCGCCGGCAGCGACGTGCGGGGCATCCTCGCGGGCCACCTGCACTACTCGACCAGCGGTCTGTTCGCCGGCGTCCCCGTGAACGTCGCGGCGGCCACCTGCTACACGATGGACCTCGCCCTCCCACCCGAGGAGGTCAACGGGATGGATGCCGGACAGTCGTTCCACCTGGTCCACGTGTACGACGACACCATCACGCACGCCGTCGTGCCGGTGACCGGGGCGGAGACCGCCGACTTCTTCAGCGCGGCGTGGGTCGAGCGGATGTCGGCGCTCTCCCCGCAGGAGCGCCTCGAGGCGTTCTCCCGCAAGCGACCGCGCTGACGCCGCCGCATTGACGCCGCGTCGCACGCCGGCGGCCCGCACGCCGCTCGCCGACGCGGCCGGTGGCTGGGCGTGCGGTGTACGGCGCGGCCAGCCGCCGGCGGGCGGGGCCCGACGTAGGCTCGAGGCATCCCTCGCACCGACAAGGATGACGCATGGACACCCACGCAACGACGCGCACCCGTACTGAGACCGACTCGCTGGGATCGCTCGAGATCCCCGCCGGAGCCTACTGGGGCATCCACACGGCACGAGCGCTCGAGAACTTCCCGATCGCGAAACGGCCGATCTCCGTCTATCCCGAGCTCATCACGGCGCTCGCCATGGTGAAGCAGGCGGCGGCCCGTGCCAACCGCGACATCGGGGTGATCCCCGCCGACAAGGCCGAGCTCATCGATCGCGCCGCGCAGGAGGTCATCGACGGCCGCTTCCACGACCAGTTCGTCGTGGGCGTCATCCAGGGCGGGGCGGGCACCTCGACCAACATGAACGCGAACGAGGTCATCACCAACGTCGCGCTGGAGCTGGCCGGGCGTCCCAAGGGCGACTACGCCTTCCTCTCGCCGATCGACCACACGAACCGCAGCCAGTCGACCAACGACGTCTATCCGACCTCCATCAAGGTCGGGCTCTCGCTGGCGCTCGGGAGCCTGCTGAGCGAGCTCGCTCAGCTGCGGCAGGCATTCAGCGCCAAGGCGGTCGAGTTCCACGATGTGCTCAAGGTCGGGCGCACCCAGCTCCAGGACGCCGTGCCGATGACACTGGGGCAGGAGTTCCACGGGTTCGCCACGACGCTCGGCGCCGACGAGCAGCGGCTGCGGGAGAACGCACAGCTGCTCCACGAGATCAACCTGGGGGCGACCGCGATCGGAACCGGGATCACGACCCACCCCGACTACGCCGCATCCGTCGCCGGGCACCTCCGGGCGATCTCGGGGCTCGACCTCGAGACGGCCGCCGACCTCGTCGAGTCCACGAGCGACACGGGCTCGTTCATGTCGTTCTCGGCATCCCTCAAGCGCAACGCGATCAAGCTGTCGAAGATCTGCAACGATCTGCGTCTGCTCTCCTCCGGCCCGCAGGCGGGCCTGGGCGAGATCAACCTGCCGGCCCGCCAGGCGGGGTCGAGCATCATGCCCGGGAAGGTCAATCCCGTGATCCCGGAGGTCGTCAACCAGGTCGCCTTCTCGGTCGCCGGCGCCGATCTGACCGTGACGATGGCGGTCGAGGGCGGCCAGCTGCAGCTCAACGCCTTCGAGCCCGTCATCGCGCACTCGATCTTCCAGTCGATCACCTGGATGCGGCAGGCCATGTGGACGCTGCGGGTCAACTGCGTCGAGGGCATCACCGCGAACCGCGACCGCCTGGGGGCGATGGTCGGCTCCTCGGTGGGCGTCATCACGGCGCTCACGCCCTTCATCGGCTACGCGGCGGCCGCGGCTCTCGCGAAGACCGCGCTGCTGACGGGGCACAACGTCGCCGACCTCGTCGTGGAGGCGGGGCTCATGTCGCGGGAGGAGGTCACCAAGCAGCTCTCGCCCGCGCGGCTGTCGGGCCTCGAGGCCGTCACGGCCGCGATCCCGGTGGTCGGCGCGCGATCAGCGCGCGACCAGATCTGAGCGATATCCCACACCTGGGGAGCCGGACCCGCTACGGTCGTGTCTGCACGAGCGGCAGCCGCCGCGTCCACGAGAGGGGAAACCGATGACCGAGCCCGCCGCCTACCCGCCGCCACCCGCCAACCAGCCCGTCACGAGCGCGGACGGGCCCGTCCCGGGCAAGACGCTCGGGATCGTGGCGTTCATCCTGTCGTTCTTCATCCAGATCGTCGCCCTGATCCTCGGCATCGTCGCCCTCGTGCAGAGCCGCAAGGCCGGCGCGAAGAACGGCTGGGCCCTTGCCGCGATCATCATCAGCGCCGTGCTCCTCGTGCTCTCTGTGGTCATCGGCATCCTCATCGGGGTGGCGACGGCAAGCTTTGCCGCCGCCGCGATCGACGCCTGCCGCCAGGTCGACTTCACGGGATCCGTCACGGTCAACGGCGTCGTCGTGCAGTGCACGTCGTCGATGGCGGGCTGAGTCCGGCAGATCGTGTGAAGCGCGATGCGCCGGATCATCGAGGACCCGGCGCATCGCGCTTCTGCGCATCATGCGCACGCAGGCGTCAGTCCAGGATGCGGCAGTGCGTCGTGAGCTCGCCGATGCCGTCGATGCCGACCGTGACCGTCGAGCGGTCGCGGAGGAAGATCTGCGGGTCGCGGGAATAGCCCGCGCCCCCGGGGCTGCCGGTGGAGATGAGGGTCCCCGGCAGCAGGGTCACCGACTGCGACAGGTGCGAGACGAGGGCGGCGACGCCGCGGATCATCTGGCCGGTCGACGCATCCTGCACGCGATGTCCGTCCACGACCGTCCAGATGTGGAGGTCCTGCGGGTCGGGGATCTCGTCGGCCGTGACGACGTAGGGGCCGGTGGGGGTGAACCCGTCGAAGGACTTGCAACGGCACCACTGCGCCTCGGAGAACTGGATGTCGCGGGCCGTGATGTCGTTGACGACGGTGTAGCCCCACACGTGGTCGAGCGCCTCGTCGACGGACACGTCCTTGGCGGGCCGGCCGATGATGACGCCCAGCTCGGCCTCGTAGTCGACGGACTCGCTGAGCGAGCGCGGCCAGGAGGTCGTCCCGTCGTGGCCGGTCAGCGAGTTCGGCCACAGCACGAACACGGTCGGGGTCTTGTCGGTCTTCAGCCCCAGCTCGCCCGAGTGCGCCGCGTAGTTCAGCCCGACGGCGAGCACGACCGGCGGCGTCCGGCTGGCGGAGGCGAACTCCGCCGTCGCGAGGTCGATCCCGCCGGACACGCCGGCGGCCGCGTCGCGGACGCGCTCGCGCAGCTCGTCCCCGCCGGCGATCAGCTCCTCGAGCGCCGCGGGGGCGCCGGGGAAGAGCTCGTCGACATACACCGCCTTCCCGGGTTCCGTGACCAGCACCAGTCGTGGTGCTCCCTCCGAGCGGATGTGGGCGAAGCGCATCTGACCAGGCTACCGGCGTGCTCCTCGTAGGCTGTCGATATGAGCGATCACGGGCGCGATCGATACGACCGATATCCCCCTGCGCAGGGGGCGTACCCCTCGCCGCTCGCGCAGCCGCTGCGGCCCGACGCCCCCGGCGTGGCGCCTGCGCCGGGGGCGACCGCAGGCATCCCCACGGTCCGGGTGCGTCGCATCGGTGCGGCGGCGATCTGGGGCCTCGCCGTGCTGGCCGTGCTGCTCGCCGTCCTCGTCGCCTACTTCCTCGCCGCCCTCGGGGTGGGCGCCTCGATCGCGGGGATGGTGCTGGCGCTCGTTCCGCTCACGGTCGTGCTGCTCGCGCTGCGCGCGGTCGACCGCTGGGAGCCGGAGCCGCGGCTGCTGGTGGTCCTCGCGGTGGCGTGGGGCGCGATCGGTGCGGTCGCCATCGCGCTGGGGGTCGATCTCGTCCTGCGGCTGGCGTTCGGACCCGGCGACTCCGCGGCGGCGGATGCGCTCGGCGCCGTCGTGCAGGCGCCCGTCGTCGAGGAGCTCGCGAAGGGGCTGGGCGTGCTGCTCATCCTCCTCGCGGGGCGGCGCGCCTTCGACGGCCCGGTCGACGGCATCGTGTACGGGGGACTCATCGGCGCGGGGTTCGCGTTCACCGAGAACATCCAGTACTTCGGGATCGCGCTCATCGAGGGCGGCGCGACCCAGACGACCGTCACGTTCTTCCTCCGCGGCATCCTCTCGCCCTTCGCGCACGTCATGTTCACCGCCGTCACCGGCTTCGCGGTCGGGCTGGCGGTGCGACGGGGGCGTGCCGTCGCGGGTCCCTGGTTCGCCGGGGTCGTGGGGGCGATGGCGCTGCACGCGCTGTGGAACGGCTCCTCGGTGCTCGGCGACTTCTTCGCGCTCTACCTCGTGCTGCAGGTGCCGCTGTTCATCCTGTTCGTCGTCGGCGTCATCGCCTTGCGGGCAGAGGAGGCGCGGCTCACCCGGGAGCGGCTGGGGGAGTTCGCGGCCGCAGGATGGTTCACGGCCGAGGAGGTGCGATTGCTCGCGACGGGCTCTGGCCGCCGCGCGGCTCTGGCCTGGGCCGGGCGCCTGCGCCCGGACAGGCGCCCGCAGATGCGGGCCTTCATCCGCGAGGCGACGGCGCTCGCCGCGAGCCGGCAGCGGGTGCTGACCGGACGCGACCCCGGAGCGGCGGCCGAGCAGCAGGCGTTGCTCGCCCGCACGCAGGCGGCTCGGCGCGCACTGTTCGCGGCCTGACCCGTTCGACATCCGCTGTGCGCCCGTCCGTCCGCGGCGGGGACGTCTGCCGGGAACGCGGCGGGGACATCTGCCGGAAACACCGTGCCCCTACTGTGTGAATCGATCAGTTCACTCAGGAGGCAACGCGATGACCGTCCGTGACCTGGTGGCCCTGCCGAAGGGCCACCTCCACATCCATCTCGAGGCCGCGATGCGACCGGAGACGCTCGCCGAGCTCGCGGACGTCGCCGGTGTCGTCGTGCCCCCCACGACCGGCTTCGCGGGCTTCGCGGCGTTCGCCGGGATGTATCAGGGGCTGCTGGCGGTCCTCGCCTCTCCCGCGAACCTGGAGCGGCTGATCGACGAGGCGGTCGCGGATGCCGCTCGCGACGGGGTCGTCTACATCGAGTTCGGGGTGAGCCCGCAGCTGTACGACGCGTCGTTCGGCTCGGCGGCCGCGGCCCTCGACGCGCATCTCTCGGCGGCAGGGGCGGCCGGCGCGCGGCACGGCGTCGAGGTGGCGCTCATGGTGACCGTCGACCGCACGCAGAGCCCTGAGGAGGCGATCGCCCTGGCGCGACTGGCGGCATCCCGTGCCGACGCCGGCGTCGTATCGCTGGGGCTCGCGAACGAGGAGCGCGGCTACCCGGCGGAGCTCTTCGAGGAGGCCTTCGCGATCGCCCGTGCCGCAGGGCTCCAGTCGGCGCCGCACGCCGGCGAGCTCGTCGGCGCGGAGTCGGTGCGTCAGGCCGTCGAGGTGCTGCGCGCCGATCGCGTGCTGCACGGTGTCCGTGTGATCGAGGACCCGGAGCTCGTCGCGCTCGTGGCGGAGCGGGGCGTCTGCCTGGATGTGTGCCCCACCTCGAACGTGCTGCTCGACGTGGTCGGCGAGCTGGCCGGCCATCCGCTGCCGCGGCTGCTGGATGCCGGGGTGCGCTGTTCGATCAACGCCGATGACCCGATCCTGTTCGGTCCCGGCATCCTCGAGGAGTACACCGCCGCCCGCGAGGTGATCGGCCTCTCGGACGAGCAGCTCGCCGCATGCGCGTGGAGCTCGATCGAGACGACGCGGGCTTCGGCGCAGACCAAGGCGCGTGCGCGCGCCGGCATCGACGCGTGGATCGCCTCGTGAGCGGCGGGCTGCGCTTCGGCGTCTTCGAGGTCTACGCGCCGCAGGTGGGCGGCACGTACAGCTGGGCTCATCCCGAGTGCGACGCCGTGGACTACCTCGATCCCGAGCGGTGGGTCCGCATGGCCCGCATCATGGACCGCACCGGCTACGACTTCCTGTTCTTCGCGGACGGCTTCGGCTACCCGATGCAGGACGGCGACATCAGCCGCGCCTGCCTCACCGCCGCGATCAACTTCTCGGGGCTGGACCCGTCCACCGTCATCCCCGTGCTCGCGCGCGAGACCGAGCGGCTCGGGTTCGTCGTGACGGCGACGACCGGAATGGACCACCCGCTGCCGCTCGCGCGCCGCTTCGCGACGCTCGACCACCTGACGGCCGGCCGCATCGGCTGGAACGTGGTGACCGGCGCCTCGCAGAACGCGGTGGCCGAGCTGTTCGGGCACGACGGCATGCGTGCACACGACGACCGCTACGCGATGGCGAACGAGTACGTCGAGCTCGCTCGCACGTACTGGGAGCAGGTGTGGGACGACGACGCGCTGGTCGCCGACGCGGAGCGCGGCGTCTACATCGAGCCGGACCGCATCCATCGGGTGGACTACCGCGGCGACCACTACCGGTCGCGCGGCTACTTCGGGGCGCCGCCGTCGCCGCAGCGCACGCCCGTCATCTTCCAGGCGGGCACCTCGGCCCAGGGCAAGGCGCTCGCCGCGGCGCACGCGGAGGCCGTGTTCATCCAGGGGACGACACCGGAGCTCACGGCTCGCAACGTCGCCGACATCCGCCGCCTCGCCGCCGAGGCGGGGCGCGACCCGTCGAGCATCCGTATCATGGCCGGTCTCACTGCGATCGTCGGCGAGACGGCGGCGGAGGCGGAGCGGCTGTGGGGCGAGTTCTGGGCCATGCAGTCCGATGAGGTGGTCGCGGCGCTCTACGCGGGCAACACCGGCATAGACCTGCTGCAGCTGGACCCGGACGGCACGCTCGAGCAGGTGCTCGGCACCGGCGTCGTCGGCCAGATGGGGACCAGCAACATCGAGCGCTTCCTCGGGACGCCCGACCGTCCGGCGCCCACCGTGCGCGAGATCCTGGAGGAGCTGCGGGGGAGGGGCACTCGCGGGTTCCGGCTGGTGGGCGACCCGGACGCCGTGGCCGAGGGCGTCGCGGACCTCGCCGAGCGCACGGGACTGGACGGCTTCCTGCTCGAGCCCGTCTTCGGCACGCGTGACGTCGCGGCGTTCGGCGAGCTCGTGCTGCCGCGCCTCCGTGAGCGCGGGCTCGTCCCGGAGCCGGCGGGCCCCACGCTCCGTGAGCGGATGTCGGGCGTCGCCGGCGGTGCACGCCTTCCACGTCCGGCGTCGAGCCGTCACTAAACGCACGAAACGGCGCCGCGGAAGCGCGTTTACTGACGGCTCGGCGGGAAGAGCGTCCCCACGGCGGCGTCGTGTGCCGCATCCAGCTCTGCGGGATCGCCGCCCGTGAGCAGCTCCGCCTGCAGGCCCCGCCACAGCGCGAGGACCTGCAGGGTCGCGAGCCGTGCCTCGGGCTCGCCCCAGCCGTGTGCGACGAACGCGGCCTGGATCCCCGCAGGCCAGTGCCGGTGCAGCACGTCGAGCTGCGCCGGGTGCTGAGCCGGCTCCCGGATCGTGAGGGTCAGCATGTCGAAGAAGAGTCGCAGATAGGGCACGTTCTCCGGCGCGCGCAGCCGGCGCCACCCCGCGCACAGCAGGGGGCCGAGGGGCGTGTCGCCCTGCAGGGAGGGGATGAGACCGGCGAGCTCGGGGAATCGCTCGTATGCCCGCTGCACGGCGGCCGTCAACAGCCCGTCCTTCGAGCCGAAGTAGTAGAGCAGCATGCGGTTGTTCGAGCCGATCGCGCGGGCGAGCGCCGACAACGACAGGCCCCACAGGCCGCGCTCGAGGATGACGTCGACGGCCGCGTCGAGCAGTCGCTGCGCCTCCGGGGTGTGTTCGGCGGACATGCGTGACAGCCTACGGACAGACTCAGCGCCCGGTGCAGCGGCGATGCCTGCGTGTCTACCGGGCGCTGAGTTGGCCTGGGATCAGGATGCGTCGAACCGCTGCCGGTGTCAAGACCCGTCGCGGACACGCCCCGGGGCAGGCGCGTGTCCGGGCGGCATGCTTGGATGGGTCGCATGACTGACAACCGCACCAAGCCCGAGATCGACGCGCCCACCGGAGACGCGCCCGCAGACCTCGTCATCCGCGACCTCATCGTGGGCGACGGCGCCGAGGCGAAGCCCGGCGACACCGTGACCGTGCACTATCTCGGCGTCGAGTTCGAGACCGGCGAGGAGTTCGACTCGTCGTGGAACCGTGGCGAGAGCATCCAGTTCCCGCTGCGCGGGCTCATCCAGGGCTGGCAGGACGGCATCCCCGGCATGAAGGTCGGCGGACGTCGTGAGCTCGTCATCCCTCCCCACCTCGCCTACGGCCCGGCCGGCGGCCACTTCCTCGGCGGCAAGACGCTGATCTTCGTGATCGATCTCATCTCCGTCGGCTGACAAACCTCCATTCGAAGGAATAGACTTCTCGCGCCGCCGGTTGTCGACATCGACAGTCGCGACGTGCGCGACCAACGACCTGGAGAAAACATGACCACCACGATCGACGTCCCTGGTTACAAGTCCGGCACCTGGGTGCTCGACCCCGCGCACAGCGAGGTCCGCTTCTCCGTGCGCCACATGATGATCTCGAAGGTGCGCGGCTCCTTCGGCTCCTTCAGTGCCACGATCACGGCTCCCGAGAACCCCCTCGAGGCCACCGTCACGGCGTCCGTCGAGACGGCTTCGGTCAACACGAACGACGAGGGGCGCGACAACCACCTGCGTTCCGCCGAGTTCTTCGACGCCGAGAACTACCCGACGCTCGACTTCGTGTCCACGGGTGTGCGCTACGAGGGTGGCGACTTCTTCGTCGACGGCGACCTGACCATCAAGGGCATCACCAAGCCGGTGACGTTCGAGGTCGAGTTCGGCGGCTTCGGCACCGACCCGTGGGGCAACTACAAGGCGGGCGCGACGGCCAAGGCCGTCATCGACCGTGAGCAGTTCGGCCTCACCTGGAACGCGGCGCTCGAGACCGGCGGTGTGCTCGTCGGCAAGGACGTCACGATCGAGCTCGACCTGCAGGGCTCGATCCAGGCCTGACCGGCCGGTCTCCCGAACGGGGCGGATGCTGCGGCATCCGTCCCGTTCGTCGTTGCGGTGCGGCGTCCCCGCCCGTCTCGGAGCGCATCTGCACGTCAGGGAACCGGGTGGTCCGCGTCGTAGGCGCGGAACCCGGGGGAGAACCTCACGAGCACGCCCACGATCGCGATGATCAGCAGTCCGCCCAGGAGTGGCGGGAACCACAGCGTCGTGAAGGTGGCGAGCGCGCCCGCATAGAGCGCACCGATCCGCGGGCCGCCCGCGACGACCACCATGAACACCCCCTGCAGCCTGCCGCGGATGGCGTCCGGGACGGCAGACTGCATCATGGTGGAACGGAAGATCGCGCTCACGTTGTCGGCCGCACCCGACACCGCGAGTGCGACGCAGGCGAGCGCGATCAGCACCAGGTTCGGGGCTGTTCTCGTCGACGACGGCCGGGGCGAACCAGCCGAGCTGCGCCGCGACCAGGACGAGCCCGAAGATCGCGATCGCCGCGCCGTAGACCTGCACCGATCGCTGGATCCCGACGCCGTGGTGGCGGATGCGCCCGAGCGGTCCGGAGAAGGCGCTGCAGAGGAACGCGCCGAGGGCGACGGCGGCCGTCAGCACGCCGGTCGTGATCGCGCCGCCGCCGAGGAGGACCGCTCCGATGCCGGGGAACAGGGCGAGCGGCTGGCCGAACGTCATCGCGATGATGTCGATGACGTACTGGAGCCGGATGTTGGCGGCGCGGCGGAGGAAGCGCATGCCGTCGCGGAGGGACTCCCATCCGGGCTTCACGATCTCGCCCTCGGGGCGGATCGAGGGCAGCGTCCAGAGCCCGAGGAACAGCGATGTCATGAGGACGACGTCGATCGAGTACGTCCAGGCGTAACCCGCTGTCGCGACGAGGACACCAGCGAGAGCGGGCCCGGCCATCACCATGATCCCGATCGTGATCCCCTGCAGCGCGGCGGCCGCCGGTAGCAGCTCGCGGGGGAGCAGCCGCGGCGTGATCGCCCCCTTGGTCGCGCTGACGATCGAGTTGGCGCACGAGTTGACGATGCTCAGGGCGTAGAGCCACCACACCGTCTCCGCGCCCGTCCAGGTGAGAGCGGCGAGCAGCGCGGTCGAGGCGAAGGTGACGAGCGCCGCGGTGAGCGCGACGGTGCGGCGGTCGAACGCATCCGCCAGCATGCCGCCGTAGAGCCCGGCGATGACCATGGGCACGAGGCCGGCGACGGCGACCATCGCGACCGCGAAGTCGGAGGCGGTCAGCGCGTACACCTGGAGCATGACGGCGACGATGGTCAGCTGTCCGCCCATGCCCGACAGGGTCGAGCCGATCCACATCCGTGCGAACGCGGGGCTCGCGCGGAACGGACGCAGATCGATGAGATGGCGCGCGCCGAGCAGGGCCATCAGCGGATGACCTCGACGCGTTTGACGCGCGAGGCATGGCCGCGCCGGATCACGACGTCGCGTCGCGGGACGCCGAAGTGTGCGGCGAGGGCGGCGATGACGCCCTCGTTGGCGGCTCCCTCCGCCGCGCGTTCGCGCACGTGCACGACGAGTCCTTCGGCATCCTCTTCGACGACCGGCCCTCGCCGGCTGCCGGGCTTGACGCGGATGGTGAGGAGCACGCATCCGAGAGTAGTCCTCTGCGCTCGCCACGGATGCCGTTCGCTGGTAGGCTATCGAGGTTGCCGTTAGATCGGCCGCGGATAAAGAGAGCTCACGCAGAAGGCGTCGGGCGCCGCGCAATGACGAGAAAGGGGATCCCATCTATGGCACTCGAGAACGACGTCAAGAAGGCGATCATCGAAGAGTACGCGACGCACCCCGGTGACACCGGATCCCCCGAGGTGCAGGTCGCGATGCTTACTCAGCGCATCAAGGACCTCACCGAGCACCTGAAGGAGCACAAGCACGACCACCACTCGCGTCGTGGCCTGTTCCTGATGGTCGGTCAGCGCCGTCGCCTGCTGGGCTACCTGCAGGACATCGACATCAACCGCTACCGCTCGCTCATCGAGCGTCTGGGTCTGCGCCGATAAGCCGCACCCGCGTATATCGCGCAAAACATTCTTGGAGGGCCGTCCCACGGTGTGGGGCGGCCCTCGGTGTTCCCCGCCTCGAGTCTCGCGGTCGAGCGGGGCGGGTCAGGCGGTCGCGGCGCGGGCGGCGACCAGGTCGGGGTGGTGGATCGCCGCGACGTCCGGGTGAGCGCGCAGCCGCGACTTCAGCGCGTTCTCGCCGTAGCGGCCGTGGATCGGGTTGTGCGGGTCGGCCGTGATGCCCTTCGCCTCGGCCGCGAGCTCGGCGGGCAGCTCCACGAGCGGCAGCCGGGCGTCGAGCCCGGGATTGAAGAAGAACGGCACCGAGATGCGGTCGTCGGGGAAGCGCGGCGAGATCACGCGGTGGTTCGTCGCTATCAGGTAGCCCTGCGTGGCGTATTCGAGCAGTTCGCCGATGTTCACGACGAACGCGCCGGGCACCGGCGGCGCGTCGATCCACGCACCCTCGTGCTCGACCTGCAGGCCGCCCTTGCCCGGCTCGACCCACAGCAGCGTCAGGACCCCGGAGTCCTTGTGCGCCCCGACGCCCTGCTGCGGTTCGGGGGCGTCCGTGCCGGGGTAGCGCACGATCTTGATCAGCGTCTGCGGGTCGGCGAAGGAGGCGTCGAACAGCTCGGCCGGTGCGCCCAGAGAATCGGCCCAGGCGTGCAGGAGACGGGAGGCGACGGCCGTCAGCGTCGCGTGCCACTCGGCGACGACCGTGCGGAGCCCCGGGAGGGCCTCGGGCCAGAGGTTCGGGCCGGTGAGGATGTCGTAGTCGTGCACGCGGTCGGTGACGGCCTCGCGCTCCGGGCCGATGTCGATCTGCTCCCGCCAGTCGACCCGGCCGCCGGTGAGCTCACCTCCCACGCGCGTGTAGCCGCGGAACTGCGGGCTCCGGACGTTCTCGATCGCGAGCTTGTCGGCCTCGGGCAGGGCGAAGAAGTCCCGGGCCGCCCGGAGCAGGCGCTCCTCCAGCTCAGGGGTGATCCCCGTGCCCACCAGGTAGAAGAACCCGACCTCGTGCGTCGCCTCGCGCAGCTGCTCGCGGAAGCGTGCGGCGGCATCCGGGCCCTGGTCGAGCAGGGAGAGGTCGAGGACGGGCAGAGAGGTCAGGCTCATGCTCCGACGGTAGGCCGGATGCGGCGGCCGTCGCCCGTTTGTGACGAATCGCGACGGCCGCCGTGCCCCGTCAGTCGAACAGCCCCGCGGCGAGATAGGACCCCTCTGCGGGGGCACCGGGGACGAAGAAGATCCCGGATCCGACGTGGCTGATGTACTCGTTGAGCAGGTCGGAGGCGCCGAGCCGGGACTGCAGCGCCTCGAAGCTCGCGGGGTCGTTCTGATAGCTGATGAACAGCAGACCCCCGTCGAGCATCCCGTACTGGTTGATGCCGTCCGTGTAGTTGTAGCCGCGGCGGAGGATCTTCACCCCGCCGTTGTTCTCGTGGGCGGCGAGCCGCACGTGCGCACGGGCGGGGATGACGGGCGCACCGGTGTCGTCGGTGGCCGCGAAATCGGGGGTGTCGAACTCGTCGGTGCCGCCGAGGGGGGCGCCGGAGGTCTTGTGCCGCCCGAAGACGTTGTTCTGATCGCTGATGCGGTCGGTGTCCCAGTTCTCGATCCGCATCTGGATCTTGCGCACGACCTGGTAGGTCCCGTGCTGCGTCCACGCGGGTCCGCCGCTGACACGTACGAAGGTCTCGTAGTCGTCGTCCGTGAAGATGTTGCGGGTGCCGTCCTTGAACCCCATGAGGTTGCGCGGCGTCGCCTGCCCGGCGCCGGCCGCGGCCCGGCCGAAGCCGACCACGGTCCACCGCGTGGCGGCGGTTCCCGCATCCTTGCCGGCGCGGGCGAGCGCCCGCACCGCGTGATACGCCACCTGCGGGTCGTCGGCGCACGCCTGCACCGACAGGTCGCCGCCGGTGAGCGCCGGGTCGAGCCCCCCGGTGGGGAGGGTGAGCTCGCGCAGCAGCGGGGGCTTCTGCGACGCAAGGCCCAGGCTGTCCCCGAACAGGCGCGGCCCGAGGCCGACGGTCACCGTCAGCGAGGCGGGGTCGAGGTCGAGCGCCTCACCCGTGTCGCCGCCGATCGCGTCGCCGCGCGACGGCTCGACCTGGCCGACGGTCTTGCCCGCCATGAGCTGAGCGATGTTCGCCGACCACCGGGCCAGGAGCACCTGAAGATCCTTCGCGGTCGAGCCCGTGAAGTCGAACGTCATGAAGACGCTGTGCCGCTGCACCGGGGTGCGGATGCCGGCCTGCTCGGCCGATCCGTAGAACGGATGCGTGCGCGAGAGGTCGATCACATCCCCCTCGGTGTCGGCGGCGGCCCGCACGGCATAGCCCGCGGCGCCGCCGCCGATGCCCCCGACCAGCAGCCCGCCCGCGGCGGCGGCCGAGAGCATGAGTCCGCGGCGGGACACCCCCGGGGCGGGGGCCTGGGCGTCCGGAGTCTGGTCGGGGGTGCTCATCTCAGGCCGTCGCCACCTTCTCGGCGATGCTCGACAGCGGCTCCTGCAGGGCCTGCACGGCCTTGCTCAGTGAGGCCGCGTCCGAGGCCTTCAGCTGCTCCGTCCACAGCTTGTAGCCGCCGAGCTGCGACGGGTCGCGGTAGGTGTCCAGGAGCGCCGTGACGGTGTCGAACTGGGTCTGCACCTGGGAGGCGAGGTTCGCGTCGATCTCCTTCAGCCCCGGCTCGAGGGCGGCGAAGGCCTGCTGCGCGCCCTCGACGTTCGCGGCGAAGTCGACGAGGTCGATGTGGCTGTACGCCTCCTCCTCGCCGCTGATCTTGGTCGCCTGCACCTCCTCGAGCAGGCCTGCGGCGCCGTTCGCGAGGTCCTCGGGGGCATAGGTGAGACCGCCGAGCACCGTCACGAGCTGGCCGGTGTGGGTCACCAGATCCGCCGCATAGGTCTTCGTCTGGTCGGTGATGGCCTGGTTCTGGAACAGGTCGCGTTCGATCGCGTGGAAGCCGGACCAGCCCACCGCCGGGTCGACGGGGGTCGACTCGCGCATGTCGATCAGGTAGTCGAGGTTGCCGGCGTTGTCGGTCGCGTCGAACCCCGGCAGCACGAAGCCGTCGACGTCCGTCTCGATCTTCTCGTAGAAGGGGCGGGCCTTCGCGTACGCGTCCTGCGCGGCGGCGAGGTCGCCGGAGTCGATCGCGCTCTTCAGGTTGCCCACGGCCGTGACCATGTCGTTGGCGACGTTGTTCGCGTAGGTCGCGTAGTCCGCGGCTCCCTGTTCGAGGAGGCTCTGCACGGTGCCGCCGGTCGCGGAGGCGGCCGTGCCGGTGACCGTGAACGGGATCTTCTCGGTCTCCGCTCCGGGGCAGTAGACCTCGTAGCTTCCGCCGTCCAGCGTCAGGGTGAAGCTCACGGGGTCGAGACCGGGGGCGAGGTTCTCCTTCTCGCCGAGGATGCGGTTGCTGCTCATGAGCTCGACCTCGGTGATCGCGGTGGAGCTCTTGTTGGTGACGGTGAAGGTCACGGGCCCCGCCGGCACGCTGTCGAAGTCGAGGGCGCAGGCGTCCTTGTCGCCGCCGGTGACGGTGATGTTCACCTTCGAGGCGCCGCCGGAGCTGGTCGGGGCGGGGGTCGCGCTGCCGCTGCAGCCGGCGAGGGTGATGGCTCCTGCGGCGAGGACGGCCAGGAGACCGGTTCGGGCGACGGATCTGTCAATCGATGGCATTGCTGTCTCTTCTCGGTTCGGTGAGGCGGGATTCTTCGGGTGGGGTCGTGGGCACGCCGAGCGCGACGCTGCGCAGGCGGCGGCCGGAGACGATGGCGGCGGCGAACAGGATGCCGGCGGCCAGGGCGAGCGCGAGCGGCACCTGGACTCCCCAGAGCGTGCGCTCGTCGAGGAACGCCTCCGCGGCGTCGAGGTGCATCGCGCGCGACTCGACGTCGGCAACCGTCCATCCGGCGGGCTCGCCGGAGCGGGGGTCCGTGCCGCCGACGGTGACGGTGCGCGGGGTCGTGAGCCCGCCGCCGCTCAGGGTCACGACCGCCTTCTCCGTCTCGGTGACCTGCAGCAGTGCGCCGCCCGCGACCCACGCGCCGCGCGTGAGCGTCACGTGCCAGGAGGCGGTGAAGGGGCCCGGCTGCTGGGCGCGGTTCAGCCCGATCGGCAGGGAGCCGCCGTTGAGGGCGGTGAGCTCGGCCAGCGTGAGGCTCGCGGGGGCGGCCGCCGCATCCGTGTCCTCGCTCCACTGCCACCCGAGTGCGTCGACGCCGGCCTGCTGGCCGGGCGTCGCGGCCGCCGGGTCGAGGGTGCGGGTCTCGGGCGCCGCGCCGTCCAGGGCGACCGTCAGCTCATCGCCGGACAGCGTCGCCGCGCCCACCGTCGACCCGGCGGCGTTCACGAGAGTCGCGTGGCGGAGGTCGTCGGACGCGGGCACGGCGAAGCCGACGGCGAGCGCGACGGCCGCGAGCGCCAGCACGCCGCCGAGTGCGGCCTGGAACACCGGAACCGCACGACCGCGCGGGCGCAGGCGTCGCGGCGCGTAGACGTACAGCGCGACCGGGACGAGGAAGGCGACCCAGCCGATCACCTCGATGAGCCGTGGATCGGCCGGGATGCCGAGCACGCCCGTGAGCAGCGCGGCCGGCACGGTTCCCGGCCGCACGAGCCAGGAGAGATCGGCGACCTGCTGCTGGCCGCCGAGGATCCATCCCGCCTCGTGGGCCGTGCGAAGCGTGGAGACGACGAGGCCCGCCGCGACGAGGATGAGGAACGCGCCGGTGATGCGGAAGAACCGCGAGAGGTCGAGCTTCACGCCTCCGTAGTAGATGCCGATGCCGATCGCGACGGAGGCGAGCACGCCGAGCACCGCGCCGAGGGCTGCGAGCGCGGTGTCGGAGGAGGCGGTGAAGGTCGCGAGGAGGAAGACGCTCGTCTCGAAGCCCTCTTTGAGGACGGCGAGGAAGGCCATGATCGCCAGGGCGAGCGCATGCCCGTCGCGCAGCGCGTCGCCGGCCTGCTCCTCGAGCTCCGCACGCATGCGACGCGCGTGGCCGTTCATCCACACGATCATCCCGGTCACGAAGAACACGGCGACCGCGCCGATGATCGCCTCCATGCCCTCCTGGGCCGCCTGGGGGAGTGCCTGCTCGACGAGCGCGAGGCCGACGCCGACGGCGAGGCTCAGGGCGACGGCGAGGGCGACGCCCACCCACATCGCCGTGAGACGACGGCCGTTGCGGCGCAGGAACGCGGCGATGATGCCGACGATGAGCGCTGCTTCGAGGCCTTCGCGCAGACCGATGACAAAGGTTGCGAGCACGGGGGTCCTGTCGGGCGACGGATGAAAGCTAGGTAAGGATAACCTATTCACCGATCCGATCCCGGTCGGGTGTGCGGCCGCATCCGTAACCGTGCTGCGGGGATTCCGGCCGACACGCCGCGACCGTCCGGGCGTGGTCGGTGTGTCGCCCACGATCCCCGCGGGTGCGGATGCGGCGCACGTCGGCGGGGCGGGGATATCCTGGCGTCCCGAGGGGAGGCCGATGGTCGTGATGGATGACGCGCGCGAGCGCGACGAGCACATCCCCGACCTGGACTGGCGCGTGTTCCCGCCGGGAACGCGGCGCGACGTGTTCCCGGCCCCCAGCGGCGGGCTCGCACGGGTGGTCGCCGGGCCGGAGGAGGCGCCGCGGGTCCTGCTCGTTCCCGGCGCCACGGGATCGAAGGAGGACTTCCTCCTCATGATCCCGCTGCTGGTCGCGGCCGGCTACCGGGTGGAGTCCTACGACCTCGCCGGCCAGTACGAGTCGGCGGGCGCCGGTCCCGAGAACCTCGTCCCGCCGCGCCCGCACTACGACCATCGGCTCTTCGTCGACGACATGGTCGCCGTCCTCGAGTCGGGGCGCACTCCCGCCCACGTCCTGGGCTACAGCTTCGCTGGCCTCATCGCGCAGCAGGCGCTCGTGGAGCGGCCCGAGCTCTTCGCGAGCCTCACCCTGCTCACCGCGCCTCCCGCGACGGGGCAGGTGTTCCGCGGCGTCAAGAGGATCGGGCGGCTCTCGGATGCCGCGGGTCCCCGGACGGGCGCGACGCTCATGCTCTGGGGAATCCGCAACAACCTCAACCGGGTGCCGCGGCAGCGGCTCGCGTTCGTGCGCGAGCGGTTCGCGCTCACCCGGAGATCCAGCGTCGTGGACATCGTGGGGCTCATGATGACGATGCCCGACATCGTGGATGCGGTCGCTGTCGCGCCCGTGCCCAAGCTCGTCGCCGCGTCCGCGCACGACCTGTGGCCGGAGGCGCAGTACCGCGAGTACGCGGCGCGGATCGGCGCGGCGGTCGCGGTCTACGACACGGGGCACAGTCCGTGCGAGACGGCGCCGCATCAGCTCGTGCGCGACATGCTGGCGCTCTTCTCGCGCGCCGGCGACGGGCGGGAATAGAACTGGCGCTCGCGCGTTACACCAGATACATTCATACGCATACAAACGGATGCGAGCCGCATCCGGGAATCGGGAAGACATCGTGAGTGACACGACCACTACGGCGCCCCAGGTCCAGTTCGGCCTGATGTCGGTCAGCGACATCACGCAGGACCCGACGACCGGCGTCACACCGAGCGAGGCCGAGCGGATCCAGGCGACCGTGACGATCGCGAAGCACGCCGAGGACGCGGGGCTGGATGTCTTCGCCCTCGGCGAGCACCACAACCCGCCGTTCTGGTCGAGCTCGCCCACCACGACGCTCGCCTACATCGCGGCCCAGACCGAGCGCCTCATCCTCTCGACCTCGACGACGCTCATCACCACGAACGACCCGGTGAAGATCGCCGAGGACTACGCGATGCTGCAGCACCTGTCCGGAGGCCGCATGGACCTCATGATGGGCCGCGGCAACACCGGGCCCGTGTATCCCTGGTTCGGCAAGGACATCCGCCAGGGGCTCCCGCTCGCGATCGAGAACTACGCGCTGCTGCGTCGCCTGTGGACCGAGGACGTCGTGGACTGGGAGGGCAAGTTCCGCACTCCGCTGCAGGGCTTCACCTCGACCCCCCGTCCCCTCGACGGCGTCGCGCCCTTCGTCTGGCACGGCTCGATCCGCACGCCGGAGATCGCGGAGCAGGCCGCGTACTACGGCGACGGCTTCTTCGCGAACAACATCTTCTGGCCCGCCGAGCACTACCAGCGCCTCATCGGCCTCTACCGTCAGCGCTGGGAGCACTACGGCCATGGTGCGCCCGAGACGGCGATCGTGGGGCTGGGCGGCCAGGCGTTCATGCGCAAGAACTCGCAGGACGCCGTGAACGAGTTCCGCCCCTACTTCGACAACGCCCCCGTCTACGGCCACGGCCCGGCCATGGAGGACTTCACGCAGATGACGCCGCTGACGGTGGGCTCGCCGCAGCAGGTCATCGACCGCTACGCCGGCATGCGCGAGCTCTTCGGCGACTACCAGCGTCAGCTGTTCCTCATGGACCATGCGGGTCTGCCGCTGAAGACGGTCCTGGAGCAGATCGATCTGCTCGGCGAGGAGGTCGTGCCGGTGCTGCGTCGCGAGTTCGCGACGAACCGCCCCGCGAACGTTCCCGACGGCCCCACCCACGCCGCCCGCGTGCGCGAGGTCTACGGCGACGGCCCGGCTCGCGAGGCCCGTCCCCGCGCCAACCGCGGCGACAACCTCACCGCCGGCTCGCCCTACCAGGACACCCCCACCCCCGCGGGTGCGGCGTTCGGCCTGGGCGGTGTCCGGTGAGCGCGCGTCGGATCGCCGTCGTCGCGGCGGGGCTGTCCAACCCGTCGTCGACGCGGATGCTGGCCGACCGGCTGCTGGCCGCGACCGCGCGCGAGCTGGGCGAGCGCGACATCCAGGTCGCCGCCGACACGTTCGAGCTGCGCGACTACGCGCACGACATCACGAACAACCTGCTCACCGGCTTCGCGCCCACCCCGCTCGAGTCGATGATCAACACGGTCGTGTCGGCGGATGCGCTGATCGCCGTCACGCCGATCTTCTCGACGAGCTACTCGGGGCTGTTCAAGTCGTTCATCGACGTGCTCGACCCCGACGCACTGCGCGGCAAGCCCGTCCTGATCGGGGCGAACGCGGGAACGCCGCGCCACTCGCTCGCGATCGACTACGCCATCCGTCCGCTGTTCGCCTACCTCCACGCCGACGCGATGTCGACGGGCGTGTTCGCGGCCTCCTCGGACTGGGGCGGCACGGGCGACGAGGTGGCGCCGCTGTCGGCCCGTATCGACAAGGGGGCGCGCGAGCTCGCCGAGGCGATCGCCCGTCGCGACCCCGCCACGTCCTCCGACCCCTTCGACCCGGCGAACTACCTCGGTGAGGGGCGCTCGTTCGGGCACCTGCTCGGCGGCCTCGCGGGGGAGTAGGCCACGACGCCGCGGGCGTCGCAGATCCACACGGATGTCGCCGCATCCGCGAAGGATCGTGCGACGCCCGCGGCGTTTCGCGACGGCGCGCTCAGGCGCGGCGCCGCGCTCGTCGCGCGAGCACCCGGTCGAGACCGAGCCCGATGAGCAGAGCGACCGCGACGGACACCACGATCGCGACGACGGGTCCGCCCGGCAGCACGGCGGCGACGACGGCGCCGATGACGGCCTGGTACGCGCTCCACGCGAGGGCGGCGCCCGCGGCGACGCCGAGGAAGCGGGGTGCCGAGACCCTCGTGGCTCCGGCCGTCAGGTTCACGGCGAGCCGTGCGAACGGGATGAACCTCGCCACGAACACGGTCGAGGCGATGCGGGCGTCCAGGCGGGCACCGGCCCACGCGAACGCGGCGGCGACACGGGGATGCCGCATCCACCGCCATCTGCGGATCCCGACGCGGCGGCCGACCAGGTAGCACAGCGCATCGCCGCAGAAGGCGGCGGTGCCCGCGACCACGATGACGGCCGGCAGCGCCGGCGCGCCGGTCGAGACCGCGAGCGCGCCGGCGGCGGTGACCGCGACCTCGCCGGGCACGATGACCAGGAACGAGTCGGCGAACACCAGGACCGCGACGCCGATCAGTGCCCACGGCCCCGTGGCGAGCGCGGCGGCGATCTCATCGGACACGCGGCGAGCCTCGCATTCCCGGGTGAACGGCAGCGGAACGAGCGGCCGCGACGGCCGCGGCAACGCGCGGGCGCACGGTCGGTGACGCATCGCGGAGCGTTCGGTTAACTCTCCGCGATCCGACGCCGCCGCCCCCACGGCGGGAGCGCGCGAGCGTCACGCTGGGAGAGTGAGAGTCGCGCTGATCGCCGAGTCCTACCTGCCCCACATGAACGGGGTCACCAACTCCGTCCTGCACGTCCTGCGCCACCTCGCCGAGAACGGGCACGAGGCGCTCGTCATCGCTCCGCGGAGTGCCGGCGCCGAGCCCGATGTCGGCGCGCGGACGGCGCTTCTGACCTCGCTGCCCTTCCCCTCGTATCCGCAGGTGCGGGTCGTGTTCGCGCGGGTCGCGCGCATCGCGGGGATCCTCCGCGAGTTCGGGCCCGACGTCGTCCACCTCGCCTCGCCGTTCGTGCTCGGCTGGCAGGGCGTTCTCGCGGCGGACGTCCTGCGCATCCCCTCCGTCGCGATCTACCAGACGGATGTCGTCGCCTACACCGAGCGCTACGGCCTCCCGCGGGCGACCTCGCTCGCCGCCGCCCACGTCGGCCGGCTGCACCGTCGCGCGACCCTCACGCTCGCGCCCTCCGCCGCCTCGGTCGCGCAGCTCGAGCGGCTCGGCGTGGACCGCGTCCGCCGCTGGGGCCGCGGCGTGGACGGCGACCTGTTCCACCCCGACCGCCGCGACGAGGCCTGGCGTCGCGCGGTCGCCCCCGGGGAGCGCATCGTCGGGTACGTGGGCCGGCTCGCACCGGAGAAGCAGGTGGAGGACCTCGCCGTGCTGCAGGAGCTCCCCGGCACCCGGCTCGTGATCGTCGGGGACGGGCCCTCGCGGCCGGCACTCGAGCAGGCGATGCCGCGTGCGCTGTTCCTCGGCCACCTGTCGGGCGCGGCGCTCGCCGGGGCGCTGGCCTCCTTCGACGTCTTCGTGCACCCGGGCGAGAGCGAGACGTTCGGGCAGACCATCCAGGAGGCGCACGCGAGCGGCGTCCCGGTCGTGGCGACGGGTCGTGGCGGCCCGGTCGACCTCGTGCGCTCCAGCGTGGACGGATGGCTCTACCGCCCGGGCGACCTCGGCGACCTCCGCGATCGGGTGAGCGACCTGCTGGGCGACGACGCCAAGCGCGCGGCGTTCGCGGCGGCCTCCCGCGCGGCCGTCGCGGGGCGCACCTGGCGGGCCCTGTGCGCCGAGCTGGTCGACCGCTACCGCGAGGCGTGCGCGCTGCGTCCGCTGGATGACGCGCTCCTCGTGCGCGGCGGCACGCGGCCGGAGCCGAACCCGCCCGCCCCGGCGGTGGGTCTCACCAGCTACGTCGCCCTCGGCGACTCGCTGACGGAGGGCCTGTGCGACGCCTCACGCATGCCGCACGGCGCGTACCGCGGATGGGCCGACCGGCTCGCGGGGCTGCTCGCGCAGACCTCGCGCGGGGCCGGGCCGTTCCGCTACGCCAACCTCGCGGTCCGCTCGCGGCGCGTCCGCGACCTCACGCTCACCCAGGTGCCGCGGGCGCTGGAGCTGCGTCCGCAGCTCGTGTCGATCCTCATGGGCCACAACGACCTCGTCGGACACCGCGCGGACCCGATCGCGCTGGCCGCCGAGCTGGAGCGCAACGTCGCACTGCTGCGGCGGGCCGGCTGCGAGGTCCTGCTGCTCACGCTGTTCCTCCCGCGCCGCCGGGCCTCCGCGCTCTTCGCGCGCCGCATCGCGGTGTACAACTCGCAGCTGCGCCGCATCGCACGCGCCCACGGATGCCGCATGCTCGACGTGGAGGCGCTCGCCGCCATCCGCGATCCCGACATGTGGGCCGACGACAGGGTGCATCTGCGCTCGCGCGGGCACCGCCTGATCGCCTACCGGGCGGCCGAGGTCCTCGGAGTGCCGGACGCCGAGGCGCTGGGAGACCTGGACGCGGCGCTGCACGACGACGAGCCCCACCCGGCCGGCTGGCTGCGGCGTGACGCGCTGCCGTGGGTGTGGCGACGGCTGCGGGGACGCACGGCGGGCGACGGGCTCGCGGCGAAGCACGACGGCTACGTCGAGCTGCCCCGTCCCGGCACGGCGCACCGGACCCGCGCGTAGCGGTCAGTACCAGCCGGTCGCCTGCGAGTGGCCCCAGGCGCCGCAGGGCGAGCCGTAGACGTCCGAGATGTAGGCCAGACCCCAGTCGACCTGGGTGTTGCCGTTGGTCCGCCAGTCGGCACCCGCGGAGGCCATCTTGTCGCCGGGCAGCGACTGCGGGATGCCGTAGGCGCCGCTGTCGGGGTTGTAGGCGTCCGCCCGCCATCCCGACTCGCGGTTCCACAGCAGGAGGAGGCAGGAGAACTGGTCGCCGCCCCAGCCGTAGCGCGACGCCATCGCACTGCGGGCGTAGGCCTGCGCGCCCGCCGGGTCCACCGTGACGCCGGTCGGCGCGCTGCCCCCGGAGTCGCCTCCGCCCGAGCCGCCCGAGCCGCCCGAGCCGGAGCCGCCCGAACCCGAGCTCCCCGCGCCGGAGCCGCCCGAGCCTGCGCCGCCGGACGCGGCGGCCGCCGCCTGCGCCGCCGCCTGTGCCGCGGCCGCCTGCGCGACCTGCTGTCCGAGCCGGTACTGCCGCTCGGTGTCGGCGGTCGTGTTCTTCAGGGCGGCCAGCTGCGCGTACATCGTCGAGACCTGGCCGCTGAGCGCCGCGACCGTGGTGGCCTCGCCGTCCGCCGCGGCCTGGGCCTCGGACGCGGTCCGGGCGGCCGTCTGCGCCGCGTCCCGGCGCGCCGTCTCGGCGACGACCGCCTGCTCCCGCAGCGATGCGGCGGTCGCGGCCGTGCGCTGCGCCTCGGCGACCTGAGCCGCCCACGTCGTGCTCAGCCGGTCCATCAGGCCCAGTCGGGTGAGGAGGGTCGCCGGCTCCGCGCTGGTGAGCAGCCGCGCGATGAGCGCGCTGTCCGCGCGGGTGCGGTAGAGGCCCGCGGCGATCGCGCCCAGCTGCGCGTGCGTGCGAGCGAGCTCCGCATCCGCCGCCGCGCTCTGCGTGTCGAGCGCGGTCGCGCGGGCGGTCGCGTCGTCCGCGGCGGCCCGGGCCTGCTCGGCGACCGCGGCCTTCTGCAGCGCCGTGGCCGACAGCGTCGCCGACTGCGCCTGCGCCTGGTCCAGCGCGCTCTCGATCCGGGTGACGAGCGCCTGCGTCGCGGCCTGGTTCGACCGGGCGTTCTGCACGTCGGTCCACGAGGGGTAGTCGTCCGCGGCGGCGGGGCTCGCCGGTGCGAGCAGCGCGAGTGCGAGCGCGACGCCCACGAGAGCCGCGAGACCGCGTCCCGTGCGGCGGTGGCGCAGCGGCGTGCGGGCGGTCATCCCGTCACGTTACCCGGCCTTGCCTGGGGTGTCCCACCGGTACTCGATCTCGGGGCGCCCGGGGCGACCGTGGCGGGGATGCCGCGTGGCCGTGCCGGTGTCGCACAGGTGCTAGAGATAGCGGCGCGCCACGACGCGCGACAGGCCGGTGGACGCCGCCGCCTCGCTCGCCGTGAGGGGACGTGCCCGCAGCGCCGTGCCGACGAGGTCGAGCGTGTCGCCCGAGAGGCCTTTGGGGAGCGGGGCAGGGGCGGGGGAGCGGCCCGTGGACAGCAGGCGGTCGATCTCCTCCTGCGTCGCGCTGCCGACCGCGTGCGCGGCGCGCTCGTGCAGTGCGCGGTACTCCGTCATCCGCTCGCGGAAGGTCGCGAACGTGAACGGCTTCACGAGGTACTGCACGACCCCGAGGCTCGCGGTGGCGCGCACGGTGGCCGCGTCGCGCATGCTCGTGACCGCGATCACGTCGATCGTGCTGCCCGCGGCCCGCAGGTGCCGCAGCACGTCCAGACCCGTTCCGTCCGGCATCGACATGTCGAGCAGCACCAGGTCGGCGGCGATCGCGGGGTCGGCGAGAGCGGTGAGGGCCGCCCGCGCGCCGCCGCACTCGGCGACGACGGCGAACCCGTCGAGACGCTCGACATAGGACCGGTGCAGCTCGAGGGTCAGAGCGTCGTCGTCGACGAGCGCGACGCGGACCGGCGTCGCGGTCATTCGAGCCCCCGCGCGGGGAGCGTGACCGTGAACCGGGTGGGGAGCCCGGGCCGGAGCCGGATGCTGCCCCCCGCCGCCGCGACGATGTCGGCCACGAGGCCGAGCCCGACGCCGCGCCCCTCCGCGGGGGCCGGCTTGGTCGAGAAGCCGCGCTCGAAGATCCGCTCCCGCAGATGCTCGGGCACGCCCGCTCCGCTGTCCGTCACGCTCAGCTCGAGCCCGCCCTGCGCCGCGGCGGCGAAACGGACATCGACCCGGCGCGGCTGCGGACCCGCGGCGGCGGCGTCGATCGCGTTGTCGATGAGGTTCCCCACGACCGTCACCGAGTCCGTGGGTGTGAGCACCGAGCGCGGGGCGGACGGCGACATGTCCACGTGCAGGGCGACCCCGACCTCCGCGGCCTGCGACGTCTTGCCCAGCAGCAGGGCGCCGACCGTGGGGTCGCCCTGCGCACGCGCGGTCAGCTGGTCGACGAGCTCCTGCGAGCTCCGGCTCGTGTCCGTGAGGAGGGTGACGGCCTCGTTCGCCCGCCCGAGCTCGATGAGCGCGACGGCCGTGTGCACGCGGTTGCCGTGCTCGTGGGTCTGGGCGCGCAGCGCCTCGCCGAGCGTGCGCATCGACTCGGCGGAGGAGAGCGTGTCGCGCACCTCCGCGGCGGCGAGGTCGCCCGTGACCCGTCGCGCCTGCCGGCGGGCGATCGCGGCCCCGACCAGGCCGGCCGCGACGAGCGCCAGCACCACGAGGGCCGCGAACGGCAGGCGGGGGAGGATCCCCGCCGTGATGCTGCCGAGCGTCACGCCGGTCGAGACCCACCCGACCAGGCGCCCGTCCTCGTGCACGGGCACGATCGTGCGCACGGAGGGGCCGAGCGTGCCCGTGTACTGCTCCGTCAGCGCCTCGTCGTGCGCGGGGATCGTGCCGAGGTAGGTCGCGCCGATCTGCGCGGGGTCGCGGTGGGTGAGGCGACGACCGTCCGGGGTCATGATCGTCACGAAGTCGATGTCGGCATCCGTCATCACCGCCGCCGCGTACGGCTGGAGGACGGCGGATGCGTCGGGCTCGCCGATCGTGCGGGCCACGAACGGGTCGTCCGCGATCGTGCGGCTCACCGCCGCGGTCACCCGCTCCGCCTCGGAGCGCTCGCCCTGCTGCGCGTCGACGACGAGGGCGACCGCGAGCGCGGCGGCGATCACCACGACGGCGACGGCGATGCCGGCGAAGAGCCGGGTCGCCGCGCTCGTCCGACGTCTGGAACCTCGCACGTGCACTCCCTCGTGTCGGTCTCCATCTTCGCCGTCCCGTCCGCCCCGCGCACGGGAGCAGGCGCGATCAATACGACCACAAGTCGTGCGCGGCGTCCGAGCGGCGCATCCTCTGTGACACGAGAACGGCGCACCGGCTGCGTCGCAGTGACACCGACGTTCACACCCCTGGAGGCGATGATGGCTCTTCCCCACCCCCGGACCACGAATCTCCGAGCTCCCGGACGCCACGGCCCCGGCTCCTGGGACAAGCACACCTGGCTGTACGTCGCGGTCATCATCGCGGTCGTCGTCGGCGCCATCGTCGGGCTCGTCGCCCCGCAGGCGGGCGTCGCGCTGAAACCGCTCGGCACGGGCTTCGTCGAGCTCATCAAGATGATGATCGCGCCCATCATCTTCTGCACGATCGTGGTGGGCGTCGGCTCGATCGCCAAGGCCGCGACGGTCGGCAAGATCGGCGGCCTCGCGCTCGTGTACTTCCTCGCGATGTCGACCTTCGCGCTCGCCATCGGACTCGTGGTCGGCAACCTCATCCACCCGGGCGAGGGTCTGAACATGACGGGCGCGACCTACGAGGCGACGGGCGAGGCCACGGACACGGTCGAGTTCGTGCTCGGCATCATCCCCACGACGCTGTTCTCCGCCTTCACCGGCGAGAGCGTGCTGCAGGTGCTCTTCATCGCGCTGCTGGTCGGCTTCGCGCTGCAGGGGCTCGGTGCCAAGGGCGCGCCGATCATGAGCGCGATCAAGAGCCTGCAGATGCTGGTGTTCCGCATCCTCGGGATGATCCTGTGGCTCGCCCCGATCGGAGCCTTCGGCGCGATCGCGGCGGTCGTCGGCTCGACCGGCGCGAAGGCGATCCTCAGCCTGGGCATCCTCATGGTCGCGTTCTACATCACGTGCGCGGTGTTCGTCTTCGGCGTTCTGGGAACCCTGCTCTACGCCGTCACACGGGTCAACATCTTCCGTCTCATCGGCTACCTGGCCCGCGAGTACCTGCTGATCGTGGGGACGTCCTCGAGCGAGTCCGCGCTGCCGCGGCTCATCGCCAAGCTCGAGCACCTCGGCGTCTCGAAGCCCGTCGTGGGGATCACGGTGCCCACGGGGTACTCGTTCAACCTCGACGGCACGGCGATCTACCTCACGATGGCGTCGCTGTTCATCGCGAGCGGGATGGGGCAGCCGATGTCGATCCCGGAGCAGATCGGGCTGCTCGTGTTCATGATCATCGCGTCCAAGGGCGCGGCGGGCGTGACCGGCGCGGGGCTCGCGACCCTCGCGGCGGGCCTCCAGACCGCCCGCCCCGACCTCGTGGGCGGCGTGGGCGTCATCGTCGGCATCGACCGTTTCATGTCGGAGGGGCGTGCGGTCACGAACTTCACCGGCAACGCGGTCGCGACCGTGCTGATCGGCACGTGGACCCGCCAGTTCGATCGGGAACGGGCGCGCGAGGTGCTGGCCGGCCGGCTGCCGTTCGACGAGAGCTCGCTCGACGGCGTCGATGACCATCACGGCGAGTCCCCGCGACCGGTGACGGGAGCGGGCGAGGCGGCACCCGCGGCACGGAACGCCGCCTAGCCGTGCGCGTGACGGGAGGGGCGGGGAACACCTCCCCGCCCCTCCCGCGCGGTCAGCCCTGGAAGCCCTGCTCGAAGGCGTCGAACTCGATCTCGCGCTCGAGCTGCTCGCGCTCGATGCGCTCCTCCGGATCGATCGTGGCGGGTGGGAGCTCCAGCTCCTCCTCGTCGTCGATCGGGACCTCGCGTTCGTCGTCGTTCGTGGTGGGGATGTCCGGGTCGCTCATGGTGTCGCTCCTCCCGTTCGTCGTGGAGCCACCCTAGGTCGGATGCGTCGACGACGCCACGGCTTGCGCGCATCGCCTCGCGGGTCCTCGCAGATTCCCCGATCAGGGGCGCACTGCTAGGCTGGCGAAGGCTGCCGTTCTGGCAGTCGCTCAAATACATACGAGCTCACGGAGCAGGCCGGCAGGAAGCTGGTCCCCTGTGGTGGGTTCCCCGTCGATGGATGCCGCGCCCGGCGCGCCGCCTCATCCCGCCGGGTGGTCTTCTACTGGTGGCCAGCGCGGGCGTTCCGCGCAGCGGTGCTGTGCGCCCATATCTGCCTGTTCCTGCTCCTTCGCATGTCGCTCGTCGCCCACACGGGGCGGCGAGCCTAAACAAAGAAGGAGGGACCTCTTGGAAGGTCCGGAAATCACCGCCGCCGAAGCCGTTCTCGACAACGGCCGGTTCGGCACCCGCACGGTTCGCTTCGAGACGGGCCGGCTCGCGCAGCAGGCGCAGGGCTCGGTCGCGGCCTACCTGGACGAGGAGACGATGCTCCTGTCCGCCACCTCCGCGGGCAAGCACCCGCGTGAGGGCTTCGACTTCTTCCCGCTCACGGTCGACGTGGAGGAGCGTTCCTACGCTGCCGGCAAGATCCCCGGCTCGTTCTTCCGGCGTGAGGGCCGTCCCTCCACCGAGGCGATCCTGGTCTGCCGCCTGATCGACCGCCCGCTGCGTCCGTCGTTCGTCGACGGTCTCCGCAACGAGGTGCAGATCGTCGTCACCGTGCTCTCGATCGCCCCCGGCGAGTACTACGACGCGCTCGCGATCAACGCCGCGTCGCTGTCGACCCAGATCTCGGGCCTGCCCTTCTCCGGGCCGATCGCGGGCGTCCGCCTCGCGCTCATCCCCGGCCACGGCGAGCACGCCGACCAGTGGGTCGCCTTCCCCAACGCCGCCCAGGTCGAGGAGGCCGTCTTCGACCTCATGGTCGCGGGCCGCGTGCTCGAGGACGGCGACGTCGCGATCATGATGGTCGAGGCCGAGGCCACCGAGAACAGCTGGAACCTCATCAAGGCCGGCGCCACCAAGCCCAGCGAGGAGGTCGTCGCACAGGGCCTGGAGGCCGCGAAGCCCTTCATCAAGGAGCTCGTCGCCGCGCAGAACGTCGTCGCGAACACCGCCGCGAAGGAGATCCAGCCCTACCCGGTCCTTCCCGGCCTACGCGAAGGAGACCTACGACTTCGTCGCGGGTCGCGCCTACGACCGCCTGGTGCCGGTGTACCAGATCGCCGACAAGATCGAGCGTCAGAACGCCGACGATGCCGTCAAGGACGATGTCAAGGCACAGCTGGTCGCGGCCGTCGAGGCGGGCGAGCTGCCCGAGAGCGCGCTGGGCGAGTTCGGTGCGGCCTACAAGTCGGTGACCAAGCTCATCGTGCGCGGTCGCATCCTGACCGAGGGCGTGCGCATCGACGGTCGTGGCCTCGCCGACATCCGTCCGCTGGATGCCGAGGTCCAGGTCATCCCGCGCGTGCACGGCTCGGCGATCTTCCAGCGCGGCGAGACCCAGATCCTGGGCGTCACGACGCTGAACATGCTGAAGATGGAGCAGCAGATCGACTCGCTGTCGCCCACGACCAGCAAGCGCTACATGCACCACTACAACTTCCCGCCCTACTCGACCGGTGAGACCGGTCGCGTGGGATCGCCGAAGCGTCGCGAGATCGGGCACGGCTTCCTCGCCGAGCGCGCGCTCGTGCCGGTGCTGCCCAGCCGCGAGGAGTTCCCCTACGCGATCCGTCAGGTCTCCGAGGCCCTCGGCTCCAACGGCTCGACGTCGATGGGCTCCGTCTGCGCCTCGACCCTGTCGCTGCTGAACGCGGGTGTGCCGCTGCGCGCCCCCGTCGCCGGCATCGCGATGGGCCTCGTGTCCGACCAGGTCGACGGGCAGACGCGCTACGCGGCGCTGACCGACATCCTGGGTGCCGAGGACGCCCTCGGCGACATGGACTTCAAGGTCGCGGGCACGAGCGAGTTCGTCACGGCGATCCAGCTCGACACGAAGCTCGACGGCATCCCGTCGTCGGTCCTGGCGGGCGCTCTCACGCAGGCGAAGGAGGCACGTCTCACGATCCTGGGCGTCCTCAACGCCGCCATCGACGGCCCGGACGAGATGGCTCCGACCGCGCCCCGCGTGATCAGCGTCCAGATCCCGGTCGACAAGATCGGCGAGCTGATCGGCCCCAAGGGCAAGACGATCAACGCCATCCAGGACGAGACCGGCGCGCAGATCTCCATCGAGGAGGACGGCACCGTCTACATCGGCGCGACCGACGGCCCCTCGGCCGAGGCGGCCCGTGCGCAGGTGAACGCGATCGCCAACCCGACCAACCCCGAGGTCGGCGAGCAGTTCCTCGGCACGGTCGTCAAGATCGCGACTTTCGGCGCGTTCGTCTCGCTCCTGCCGGGCAAGGACGGCCTGCTGCACGTCAGCGAGGTCCGCAAGCTCGCCGGCGGCAAGCGTGTCGAGAACGTCGAGGACGTGCTCGGCGTCGGCCAGAAGCTCCTCGTGCGCATCACGAAGATCGACGACCGCGGCAAGCTGTCCCTCGAGCCGGTGCTCGAGGAGGCCGCGGACCAGGAGGGTCGCGCGGCGGCCAGCGAGGGCCCGGAGGCTCCTGCCGAAGGCTGATCGGCATCGTGCGAACGGCCTCGCCCCCTGGGGCGGGGCCGTTCCCGTTCGTTGATCGTGATCAAACAGTTATGCGATGTTCTCGGCGTGTTCCCATGATTTCGGCCCGAACCGGATGCCGTCACCTACGCTCGTACTAACGCGTCGGCGACGCGAGAGATCGCACCTCCGGCCATGACCGTCGAGGGGGTGCGCATGAAGATCTTCGGGATCGGGCCTGCGGCGCCCGCGGCCGTCCATCCCTCGGCTCCCATCCCCGTGCAGGGCCCCGGCGTCGGCACGGGCGTCCGGGTCGCGCTCGGAGAGGGCGGGCCCTCGATCTTCCCACTCGTCCTGGGCGGGGCGGACTTCGGCTGGAACGTCGACGTCGAGTCGGCCCACGGCATCCTCGACGCCTACGTCGAGCTCGGCGGCAACGCGCTGCACACGGCCGACAGCTTCGCCGGCGGGCGCAGCGAGCACGTCATCGGCAGCTGGGTGCACACCCGCGGTCTGCGCGACGACGTCGTGCTGGCGGTGCGCGTGGGGCACCACCCCGATCACCCCGGGCTCGGTCCCGTGAACCTCGTGCGCGCCGTCGAGGCGTCGCTGACGAGGCTGCGCACCGATCGCATCGACGTGCTCTACCTCGACGCGACCGCCGATCTGCCCTCGCTCGAGCACGCGCTGGCGACGGCCGCCTGGCTCGTGGAGACCGGCAAGGTGCGCCACCTCGGCGCGTTCGGCTTCCGCGCCGAACAGCTGGTCGAGGCCCGCATCCTCGCGGCCGCCGGCTACCCGCACTTCACGATCCTGGACGTCCCCTACAACGTGTTGCGGCGCAGCGACTTCGACGGCGACCTCCGGCTCGTCGCGGGTGCGCAGGGCATGGTCGTCACTCCCTCGCACGCGCTCGAGCACGGGTTCCTCGCCGGAGCGGTGCGCCGGCGAGGCCCCGTCCGCTCCGTCCGCGGAGCGCAGCTGGCGGCCGGTCTCACCAAGCGCGGAAGCCGTACGCTGCGCGCGATGGACACGGTGGGCGACGAGCTCGGCGTGCCCACCGCCGCGGTCGCGGTGGCCTGGCTGCTCTCGCAGCGGATCGTGGCGGCGCCCATCGTCAACGCCTACGCCCCCGAGCACGTCGCCGAGCTCGCGCAGGGCGTCGGCGTGCGGCTCACCCGCTCGCAGCTGGCCGAGATCGCCCGCGCGTCGGAGTAGCCGGGTAGGCTGAGAGGTGTCCGCCGTGACGGATGTCTCCCCCCGACGAAGTGAGATCGAGTGACGCATTATCTGTATCTGGTGCGTCACGGCGAGCATCAGGATGCCGAGCACGGCCTCACCGACGGCCCCCTGTCCGCCCGGGGTCGCCGTCAGGCCGAGGCGATCGCCGATCGCCTGTCCGGAGTCCCGATCGACGCCGTCTGGCACTCTCCGCTCGTCCGGGCGGCCGAGACCGCGCGGGCCGTCGCCGAACGTCTTCCTTCCCTGTGCCCGGAGCCGTCGTCGCTGCTGTTCGACTGCATCCCCACCGGGATGACCCCGGAGACGCCCGCCGTCTTCGAGCCCTTCTTCGGCGCCGTCACCGAGGCCGAGATCGAGGCCGGCCGAGCGCAGATGGCCGATGCGCTCGCGGCGTTCCTCGTGCGCAAGCAGGGCGACGTCCACGACCTGCTCATCACCCACAACTTCGTGATCTCGTGGTTCGTCCGCGAGGTCCTCGAGGCGCCCGAGTGGCGATGGATGACGCTCAACCAGGCGCACTGCGGCCTCACCGTCCTGGCGCAGAAGCCGGGACGTCCCTGGACGATGGTCTCGCACAACGACCTCGCGCACCTGCCGTTCGAGCTGCGCACCGGCCTCCCCGAGCTCCCGCCGGTCTGAGGCGGAAGCCCGCCCGCACCGAGCGCGCGTCGGCCACGGCGCCGGCCAGGATGGCCGACGTCCCCGCCTCGAACAGAGCCATGATCCGCAACCGGTCGAGATCCGGCCCCCGTTCGTGACGAGCGCGTCGGCCGTGCATGCGGGGCGTCAAGAGCTCCTCGTCGACCGGATGTCGGTCGGCGCCAAGGCCGCAGCCGGCGCTGCGGTTCCCGATCTCGTGTCGGCTACGGCGCTCGGCTGGCGTCCGCGCTCACAGGGCCTTGCGGTACCAGCGTGTCGCGTTCGGGTTCTCGTTGTAGGGCTCGATCGACTCGAACCCCGAACGCGTGTAGAGGGACGCCGCGGCCTCGAGCGTGTGGTGGGTGTCGAGCACGAGCTCGGCCGCCCCGGCATCCCGCGCGTGCTGCTCCAGCTCCTCGAGGATCAGCCGGCCCCAGCCGCGACCGCGCCCGGCCGGCCGCACGTACAGGTGCTTCACCTCGTAGCGCCGGTCGGAGAGCCGGCGGATGCCGCCGCATCCCGCCGCCTCGTCGTGATCGCCGTCGAGCAGCAGGAAGACGCCCGATCCGGGGGCGAACGCCGCGGGATCGGGGAAGACCGTCCGGTAGTCGCCGCCGGGGAAGGTGGCGGCGCGGATGGCGAAGTACTCCGCCAGCAGGGCGTGCGCGTCGGGATCTTCGACCGAGGCGAGGCGCGTGCGGACCATGCTCCCGACCCTACGCCGCCTAGGCTGGGGGTATGACAACGCGCGTGGCCATCGTGGGCGGCACCGGCAAGCTCGGCGGCATCATCCGTGCCGTGGTCGAGGCCGAGGACGACTACGAGGTGCACGCCGTCCTCGGCTCCCGTGACGAGCTGAGCGCGATCGACGGCGCCGACCTCGTCGTCGACGCCTCGATCCCCGCGGTGTCGATCGACGTCGTGCGTGCAGCCGTGGAGCGCGGGCTCCCCGTCCTCGTCGGCACGAGCGGCTGGTCGGCCGAGCGCATCGCCCTCGTGCGTCCGCTGGTGGATGCCACCGGCACGGGCGCCGTGTTCATCCCCAACTTCTCGCTCGGCTCGGTGCTCGGCACGGCGCTCGCGGCGGCCGCCGCGCCCTACTTCGCCTCGATCGAGATCGTCGAAGCCCATCGCGAGACCAAGGTGGACTCGCCCAGCGGCACGGCGGTGCGCACCGCCGAGCTCATCGCCGCGGCCCGCGCCGAGGTCGGCCCCGTCGAGTCCCCGCACGTCGATCAGCGTGCACGGGGGCAGCAGGTCGCCGCCGTGCCCGTGCACTCGCTGCGCCGACCGGGGGTCATCGCCCGACAGGACGTCATCCTCTCGGGCCCGGGGGAGTCGCTGACGATCACCCACGACACCGTCGAGCCGTCGCTCGCCTATGCGCCCGGCATCCGCCTCGCCCTCGCCGGTGCGCGCGAGGCACGCGGCGTGGTCGTCGGTCTCGACGCGTTCCTCGACATCGGGATCGGCGCTGCGGGCACCGGGAGCGAGACCGCGCCGGTCCGCGACGACGCCGTGCCCGGCCAGGTCGCCCGCGCCACCGGGGCATGAGCGCGCGCGTCGGGGTCGCGGTCATCGCGGCCTGCCTCGCCCTCTACATCGTGCTCGTCGCGCAGCGGGCCTGGCTGTTGGTGACGACGGGAGAGCCCGTGGGCATCGCGATGGGCGTCGCGCTCATCGTGCTGCCGCTCATCGCGGCGTGGGCGCTCGGACGCGAGCTGCTGTTCGGGTTCCAGGCCGCGCGGCTGGGCAGGCTGCTCGCGTCCGAGCGCTCGCTTCCCGACGAGGAGCTTGCGGCGCGGCCGAGCGGTCGCGTCCTGCGCGAGGAGGCGGACGCGGTGTTCCCCCGCTACCGGGCAGAGGCGGAGGCCGCGCCCGAGAGCTGGCGTGCCTGGTACCGGCTCGGCCTGGCGTACGACGGCTCCGGGGACCGCCGCCGCGCCCGCGCAGCCGTGCGTCGCGCGATCCGCTTGGAGCGCGCATCGCGCGGCGGGCGAGCGGGACGCGCCGGCGGCGGAGCGGGCTAGGGACGCGGGAGCGCGGCGGCCACCGCATCCTCCACGGTGGGCTGGCGGAAGGCGAATCCGGATGCGGTGAGCACGGCCGGTTCGACCTCGAGGTCGCACGTCAGCAGCGCCTCGGTCGCGTCGGCGCCGAGCACGAGCTTCATCCCCCAGGCGGGCGCGCGCACCAGGAAGGGGCGGTTCATGCGCACGGCGAGGGCGAAGCCCAGGTCGTTGGCCGTGGCCCGTGCCGGGCCGGTCAGGTTCACCGGACCCGCGATGTCCGCGTCGATCACATGTCGGATGGCGCGGACCTCGTCCTCGAGCGAGATCCACGGCCAGACCTGCGTGCCGCGGCCGATCGGGCCGGCGAGCCCGAGGCGGGTCAGCAGCAGGAGCGGCTTGAGAACGCCCTCCGCGTGCACGACGGGTGCGGTGCGCAGCATCGCGACGCGCGCGTGCTCGCCCGCGCGCAGGGCCTCGCGCTCCCAGGCGGCACAGACCTCCGCCAGGAAGCTGCTCCCCGCCGGCGCGTCCTCTCGGAGGCCCCGGCCACGAGAGCCGTAGTAGCCGACCGCGGAGGCGTTGACGAAGGCCGGTGCGTCGGCGCCGAGCACCCGGATCGCGCTCGCCAGCGTGCGAGTGGGCGACAGGCGTGACCACAGCAGCGTGCTCTTGTAGCGGGGAGTCCACGGGAAGTGCCCCACGCTCGCCCCGGAGAGCCCCACGACCGCCGTCGCGCCGCGGAGGATCTCCGGGTCGAGCGCTTCCTCGCCCGGCGCCCACCGCGCCTCGTCCGGCGCGGACACCGGCCGCCGGACGAGGCGGGTGACGGTGAACCCGTCGGAGCGCAGCGAGGCCGCCAGAGCGGTGCCGATCAGGCCGGACGCGCCGGCCAGAACAACACGACGATCAGGCAAGCGTCGCCTCGAGCGTGATCTCGATGCCGCTCAGCGCCTGCGAGACCGGGCAGCCGGCCTTCGCCTCGGCGGCAAGACGGTCGAAGTCCTCGGCCGAGAGCCCGGGCACGACGGCGTTGACGTTGAGGTGGCTGCCGGTGATGCCGGTGCCGGGGACGAAGGTGACGGACGCGGTCGTCTCGATGCTCTGCGGCGGCGTCCCGTTCTCGGTGAGCGCGTGCGAGAAGGCCATGCTGAAGCAGGACGAGTGCGCGGCGGCGATCAGCTCCTCGGGCGTGGTGACCGCATCCGACCCCTCGCTGCGTGCCTTCCAGTTGACCGCGAACGGCCCCTGGTTCGAGCTCTCGAGGGCGATCTCGCCCGAACCGTCGGTGAGGCTGCCGGACCAGGTGGTGGTCGCTTCGCTGGTAACGCTCATCGGGTGCTCCCTTTCACGCGGGCGCAGGCCGTCTGCGCGCCGTCGGGGACAGGTTATCCCGTGCCGATGACACGATCCACGGGTTGACAGCTCACGCTGCCGGACGCGCCCGCCCGACGATGCCGGCCCGCTGCAGCAGCAGGTACAGCTGGCACCCCAGGCACAGGCCGAAGGCCGCGTTGAGGAATGCGGCGACGAACGCCGCGGCCGCCGCGATCGGAAGTCCCCACGGGACTCCCGCCAGCTGCAGCACGAGCCCGACCACCGACACGAACAGTCCGACGCCCTGCGCGAAGCGAGGCGGCCGGGGATCCTCGAACTCGGTCGCCGGTCGCAGCCGCGGCTGCACGACGCGCCGGTACAGGAGCCCCCACGGCGCCGTCCGCGGCGCGAGCACGCTCCACGCGAACAGCGCGGCGATCACGAGGAGCAGCAGGAAGGCGGGATCGAGCACGCGTGCGAGGAGCGAGGCGTCCTGAATGGCCCATCCCCTCGTGGAGTCGAGCGTCGCCGCCAGCGGCTGGTAGGCGAACCATCCGAACCCGCGCGCGGTCGACAGACCTGTGAGGCCGAGGAACACGTCGACGAGCAGGAGGACGGCGGTGATGGATGCCGCGAACCGCGGTCCGCGGACGTCGATCCGTGTGGGCTCAGGCATGTGCGGCCTCCTCGGTGATGCGGGTCAGCTCCAGCTCGATCACGTCGCGTCCCGGCGTGCCGCCGAAGCGGGTGCGCACGTGGCCGTCGCGGTCGAGCACGAGGGTCGTCGGGGTCTGCAGCACGTGGAAGTGGCGCGCGATGTCGGGGCGATGCGTGAGATCGACGTCGAGGTGGCGCACGCCGGCACGCGCGTCGGCGATCGAGGAGAGGACGCGATGCATCCCGGGGCACCGGCTGCACATCTCGGTGCTGAACTGCAGGAGCGTCGCGGTCTCGCCCAGCGCGTCGGCGCCGAGCCGAGTCGGATCCACGACCTCATCCGAGCTGACCGCGCGGCGGTGCGTGCGATCGCGCCGCAGCGCCAGGCCGATGACGACGGTCACGACGAGGAGGGCGACGACGATGATGAGCGCGAGGAACGGGTCCACAGCAGTACAGGCTAAGCGCTCCCCGGACGCCCGCGGCCGGATCCGGCGAGAATGACGCACGCGACGTAACAATCGTCGGCGCGCGGTGTGCGGCATCCGTCCGGATGTCCGGAGGCGCAGGTATCGTGAGGGCCGTGACCGCCGCGATCCCCACTCCGTACGAAGACCTCATGCGCGACGTGCTCGCCGAGGGAACCCACAAGTCCGACCGCACGGGCACGGGGACCACGAGCGTGTTCGGGCGTCAGATCCGGTTCGACCTCTCGCAGGGCTTCCCGCTCGTGACGACCAAGCGCCTCCACCTCAAGTCGATCGTCTACGAGCTGCTGTGGTTCCTCCGCGGCACCTCGAACGCGCGCTGGCTGCAGGAGCGCGGGGTCACGATCTGGGACGAATGGGCCGACGCGGAGGGCGAGCTCGGGCCGATCTACGGTGTGCAGTGGCGTTCGTGGCCTGCGCGCAACGGCGAGACGATCGACCAGATCTCCCAGGTGATCGAGCAGATCCGCACGAACCCCGACTCCCGTCGTCTCATCGTCTCGGCGTGGAACCCGGCCGACATCCCGCAGATGGCGCTCGCGCCCTGCCATGCCTTGTTCCAGTTCTACGTCGCCGACGGCAAGCTGTCGTGCCAGCTCTATCAGCGCAGCGCCGACATGTTCCTCGGCGTGCCCTTCAACATCGCCTCCTACGCGCTGCTCACGCTCATGATCGCGCAGCAGACCGACCTGGAGCCGGGCGACTTCGTCTGGACCGGCGGCGACTGCCACGTGTACGACAACCATCTCGAGCAGGTGCGCGAGCAGCTCACGCGCGAGCCCTACCCCTACCCCACGCTGCGCTTCGCACGCCGCCCCGCGTCGGTGTTCGACTACGAGTACGACGACATCGTGGTCGAGGGGTACCAGCACCACCCGACCATCCAGGCGCCCGTCGCCGTATGACCGGCACGGGGCTCGTGTGGGCGCAGGCCCGTGGCGGCGTGATCGGCCGCGACGGCACCATGCCCTGGCACGTGCCCGAGGACCTCGCCCACTTCCGGCGCCTCACGGGCTCCGACCCGGTCGTCATGGGGCGCCGCACGTGGGAGTCGCTGCCGGAGCGCTTCCGGCCGCTTCCGGGACGTCGCAACGTGGTCGTCACGCGACAGGCCGACTGGGCGGATGCCGGCGCCATCCGGGCCGCATCGCTCGACGACGCCCTGTCCGCGGCGGGGGAGCGGGCGTGGGTCATCGGCGGGGGGCAGCTCTACGCCGAGGCGATCGGCCGTGCCGATGTGCTCGAGGTCACCGAGCTCGACGTCGAGATCGACGGCGACACGCACGCGCCGTCGACGACGGGATGGGTCCCGGTCGCGGTCGACCCGGAGAGCGGGTGGCACCGCTCAACGAGCGGCATCCGGTACCGCTTCCTCACGTACCGGAGGTCCGCGTAGATGCCCACGGCCCTCATCACCGGCGCCAGCTCCGGTCTCGGTGCGGAGTACGCCCGTCGATTGGCGGCTCGCGGAGCCGACCTCGTGCTCGTCGCGCGCGACGTCCGGGCGCTCGAGGAGGTGGCGACCGAGGCGAGAGTGCGATGGGGTGCCTCGGTCGAGGTGCTCGCCGCCGACCTGCTCGTGCCCGAGGAGCGCGCGCTGGTCGAGCGACGGCTGCGCGACACGCCGGTGGACGTGCTGATCAACAACGCCGGCTTCGGGCTTCCGCTCTCCTTCGAGACGAACGACATCGAGGCCGAGGCGCGGCATCTCGCGCTTCACGTCGAGGTGCCGATGCGGCTCATGCACGCGGCTCTGGGGCCGATGCTCGCGCGCGGCCGCGGTCGCATCCTCAACGTCGCCTCCGCCGCCGCGTTCATGCCGCGTTCGACGTACGGCGCCTGCAAGCGCTGGCTCGTCTCGTTCAGCCGGTGGGCCGACGCCGAGTACGCGCCGCGCGGCGTCCGCGTCACGGCCGTGTGCCCGGGCTACACGCACACGAGCTTCCACGAGCGGATGGGCCTGGCGCCCGGTCGTGAGGGCGTCCCCGGATGGATGTGGCTCGACGCCGGCACCGTGGTCGAGCAGTCGCTTCGTGACCTCGCCCGTGGTCGCGCCGTCTCGATCCCCTCCCTGCGGTATCGCGTGCTCACCGTGCTCGTACGGCTGCTGCCCGATCGGATCGCGGCGCGGCAGGGCCGTCGGGGGCGCTGACCGCTACGCGAAGCGGCCCAGGCGGATGCCGGCCATCGCGACCGCGGCGATCGTCTCCCCGTCGGTGAGCCGGTCGTCGGCGATCATCCCGACGACCTCGGCGAAGGGCACCCAGGCGAGCTCGTCGATGCCCTCCTCGTGCTGGGTGGCCGCGGCATCCGTCGCCTCGCGCAGCCCCCGGGCGAGGAACACGTGCTCGGGCGCGTCCGCGATGCCGTTGAGCGCGGTCATCGAGCCGAGCGGCGTCCACTCGTCAGCGGCGAGGCCGGTCTCCTCCGCCAGCTCCCGCCGCGCGGCGACGAGCGGCTCCTCGCCGTCGCTGCCCCCGGCGGGGACCTCCCACGAGGGCCCCACGGTGTACCGGTCGACGCGGACGAGGCAGACGCGCTCCTCGTCGTCGAGCGCCACCACGAAGACGGCAGGATGCTGCATCCGCACGACGCCGTAGATGCCGTCGCCGTGCGGCCCCGTCACCTCGTCCTCCCGCACGTGGATCCAACGGTTCTCGTAGACGGTGCGCGTCGCGCGCGTTCGCCAGGCCATACGGCTCAGCGTAGGGGGTCCCGTGAACCGATAGCCTGGAGGCATGTCGCACACGAGCAACCCCTTCGGTCAGGTGCTCGTCGCGCTCGTCACCCCCATGACGGCCGACGGCGAGGTCGATTGGCCGGCCGTCGAGAAGCACATCGACGACGTCATCGTCTCCGGTGCGGACGGCATCGTCGTGACCGGCACCACCGGCGAGACCAGCACCCTGACGGACGCCGAGAAGCTGCGCCTCGTCGAGGTCGGCAAGGACGTCGCGGCCGGCCGCGCGAAGATCATCACGGGCGGCGGCTCGAACGAGACCGCGCATGCGATCGAGCTCTACAAGGCCAGCGAGAAGGCCGGTGCGGACGGGATCATGATCGTCACGCCGTACTACAACAAGCCGACGCAGGCCGGCATCCTCACCCATTTCCGGCTGGTCGCCGACGCGACCGACCTGCCCGTGATCCTCTACGACATCCCCGGCAGGACGGGCGTGCCGATCAGGTACGAGACGATCCTGCGGCTCGCCAAGCACCCCAACATCCTCGCGATCAAGGACGCCAAGGGCGATTTCAGCGAGGTCAGCCGGGTGCTGAACCAGACCGACCTCATATACTTCTCGGGCGACGATGCGAACGTGCTCCCGCACCTGTCGATCGGCGCGACCGGCATGATCGGCGTCACGGCGAACATCACCGCCCGCCCGTACCGCACGATCGTCGACGCCGTGAACGCGGGCGACCTGACGGCGGCGACCGCCGCCCACCGCAAGCTCGAGCCCCTCGTGCGCGCGGTCATGACCCACATCCCCGGCACCGTGAGCGCCAAGTACATCCTCCACGGCCTCGGTCGCATCGGCAGCCCCCGCGTGCGGCTCCCGCTCGTGGGCCCGGAGGAGTGGGAGGCTGCTCTGATCGAGGACGAGCTCGCCCTCGTGCACGATGTCCCGGGCGTCGACTTCTCCAACTTCCGTCCCGATCGCAACGCCGCCGCCGGCGGCGCGCTGCCGAAGGTGCACGGGACCACGCGCTGACACACGCCGGCAGGAGCCGGCACCACATGCGTCGCCAGACGCGAAGAACGGATGCGGTGACAGACCGCCTCCGGAAAGGCAGGCATGGCCACCACTGTTTACGATCCGCCCGCCCTCGACTCCGGAACCCTGCGCGTGACACCGCTCGGGGGGCTCGGCGAGGTCGGACGCAACATGACGACGTTCGAGTACGACGGGAAGATCCTCATCGTCGACTGCGGCGTGCTGTTCCCCGAGGAGCACCAGCCGGGCGTCGACCTCATCCTCCCGGACTTCGCTCCGCTCCGCGGGCGCCTCGACGACATCGTGGGCGTCGTGCTCACCCACGGACACGAGGACCACATCGGGGCGGTTCCCTACCTCCTCAAGCTCAAGAACGACATCCCCCTCATCGGCTCGCAGCTGACCCTCGCCCTCACCGAGGCCAAGCTCAAGGAGCACCGGATCAAGGCGTACACGCTCACGGTCGCCGAGGGACAGCGGGAGAAGGTCGGCCCGTTCGATCTGGAGTTCGTGGCCGTCAACCACTCCATCCCGGATGCGCTGGCGGTCGCGATCCGCACGCCCGCCGGGCTGGCGCTGGCAACCGGCGACTTCAAGATGGACCAGCTGCCCCTCGACGGCCGCCTCACCGACCTGCGCTCCTTCGCGCGACTCGGGGAGGAGGGCGTCGACCTGTTCCTCGTCGACTCGACCAACGCCGACGTGCCCGGCTTCACGCCCACGGAGCGATCGATCGGTCCGGTGCTCGATCAGGTGATCGCGCGCGCGCCGCGCCGCGTCATCGTCGCGAGCTTCTCGAGCCACGTGCACCGTGTGCAGCAGGTCATCGACGCCGCCCACGCGAACGGACGCCGCGTCGCATTCCTCGGGCGCAGCATGGTGCGCAACATGACGATCGCCGAGAACCTCGGCTACCTGACGGTTCCCGACGGCGTGCTCATCGACTACAAGAAGGCGCGGGACCTGCCGGACGACCGGATCGTCTACATGTCGACGGGCTCGCAGGGCGAGCCGATGGCGGTCCTCAGCCGCATGGCGAACCTCGACCACGAGATCGAGCCGGGACCCGGCGACACCGTGATCCTCGCCTCGAGCCTCATCCCGGGCAACGAGAACGCCGTGTACCGCGTGATCGACGGGCTCACGAAGCTCGGCGCGAACGTCGTGCACAAGGCCAACGCGAAGGTGCACGTGTCCGGACACGCCGCCGCGGGGGAGCTGCTGTACTGCTACAACATCCTCGGTCCGCGCAACGTCCTCCCGGTGCACGGCGAGTTCCGCCACCTCATGGCCAACGCCAAGCTCGCCCGTGAGACCGGTGTCCCCGCCGACCGCACGATCCTCGGCGAGAACGGCACGGTCGTCGATCTGCGCGACGGTGTCGCACAGGTGGTCGGACAGCTCGACCTCGGATTCGTGTACGTCGACGGATCGACGGTGGGCGAGATCACGGACGCCGACCTCAAGGACCGCCGCATCCTCAGCGAGGAGGGGTTCATCTCCGTCATCGCCGTGGTCGACGCCGCGACCGGCCGCGTCATCACGGGGCCCGAGATCCACGCTCGCGGCTTCGCGGAGGACGACGCCGTGTTCGAGGACGTGAAGCCCAAGATCGCGGCGGCACTGGCGGAGGCGTCGGCGTCCGGTGTGCGAGACACGCACGCGCTGTCCCAGGTGATGCGGCGCACGATCGGGCGCTGGGTCAACCAGCGGCTCCGCCGGCGTCCCATGATCGTGCCGCTCGTCATCGAGGCCTAAGCCTCGCCGCGCGCGGCGACCGCCGCTGTGCGGATGTCGCAGAATCGCGCGGATGTCGCAGCCAGGGGCCGAGGGGCTGCGACATCCGTGCCGTTCGGCGACGTCACGGTCGGAGCCCGGTCGGTAGGATGCGGGCATGCCGACGTTCCGCATCCGTCCTGCCGTGCAGGGCGACGGCGCGTTCCTCGCCGACATGGTGGTCGAGGCGGCCAACTGGCACGCGGGCGCGGCCGCCCCGCGTCACGAGGTGCTCGCCGACCCGCGCCACGGCCGGTACCTGGCCGGCTGGATGCGGCCCGGTGATGCGGGGGTCGTCGCGCTCGACGCGCAGGACGACCCGATCGGCGCGAGCTGGTACCGGATGCTGCCGCGTACCGAGCCGGGGTTCGGCTACGTGGGAACCGGGGTTCCGGAGCTCATCATCGGCGTGCGTCCGATCTGGCGCGCGCACGGCGTCGGGCGGGCACTGCTCCAGGCGCTCGTGGAGCGCGCCAAGGCGCAGGGGCACTCCCGTCTGAGCCTCAGCGTCCAGCGCGGCAACTACGCGGTCACGCTCTATCGCAGCGAGGGCTTCGTCGTGACGGAGGCCGGAAACGGCCGAGACACGATGGTCAAGCGGCTGCACTGAGCGGGATAGCCGCGTCGCTGCCCGCGGATGTCGGCGGGGCGGCCTACCGTGGGATCCATGGCCAAGAGCACGGGGACGACCACGCGCGGCCGCACGAAGTCACAGGCGTCGTCGCGGGCGGCGAAGCCTGCGCCGGCGCCCAAGCGCTACGTCGGCGAAGAAGAGAAGCCGCCGCTCGCCGCGCGGGCGTGGATGGGTCTCGCACACGGCGTCGGCGCCCTGTTCCGGGCCTTCGGCCCGGAGAACCTCGAGAAGGAGCAGCGGCGAGACGGCTTCCCGTTCTTCCTCGTGCTCCTCGCCATCGCCGGCGCGGTGGTCGAGTGGTTCTTCATCGGCGCCGAGGGGGCGACGCTCGTCAGCGCCTACACCGTGGGTCTCCTCGTGGGGCGCGTGGCGTTCCTGCTGCCCGTCCTGCTCGTCCTCCTCGCCGGCTGGCTGTTCCGACACCCGCCGTCGGTGCACGACAACGGGCGCATCGGCATCGGCTTCGCGCTGTTCATCGTCACGATCGCCGGGTTCTGCCACGTCTTCGGGGCGAGGCCCGCGCCGAGCGCGGGCCTGCCCGCCCTGAGCGCCGCCGGCGGTCTGTTCGGCTGGATGGTCGGCGAGCCGCTCGCGACACTGTTGACGCCCATCGGCGCCGCGATCGTGCTCGGGCTGTTCACCGTGCTCAGCGTGCTCATCCTCACCAAGACGCCGCCGAACCGCATCGGCAGCCGACTCGGCGACCTCTACGCCTGGATGTTCGGCGCCGAGCGCCCGGCAGCGGCCGAGCCCGCCGCCGGGACGGGCGCGGTCACGAAGTCCCTCGCCCCCGCCGACGACGTCCCCACGGAGTCGATCCCGTGGTGGCGCCGCACCAAGAGCGGCCGCGAGGAGGACCCCGACAGCGCGTCGGGAGACGACCTGCTCGGCCTGCTCGACACGACCGGTCCCGTCGCGGGCGGCTTCGACCAGGCACTCGAGCCGGCGCCCGCCGCTCCCGACGCGCTCACCGAGGTCATCGACCCCGCGGTGCTCGCCGCCGCCGAGCGCGCCGCCGCGGAGCACGGTGCGACCTCGCTGCGAGACGACGCCGACAGCGGCGAGATCGAGCCGCTCACGCTGCCGGATGCCGCCGGCTACGGCGCCGACGGTGACCGCCTGCCGCCCTCTGCCCCCTATGTGCTGCCCTCGGTCGCGGCCCTCGCCGCCGGAAGCGCGCCCAAGGCGCGGTCCGAGGCCAACGACCGGGTCGTCGCGGCGATCACGGGCGTCTTCGAGCAGTTCGGCATCGACGCCCGTGTCACGGGCTTCTCGCGCGGTCCGACCGTCACGCAGTACGAGGTCGAGGTCGGCCCCGGCGTCAAGGTCGAGCGCATCACGGCGCTGACCAACAACATCGCCTACGCCGTCGCCTCGAACGAGGTCCGCATCCTCGCCCCGATCCCGGGCAAGAGCGCGATCGGCGTCGAGATCCCCAACGCGGATCGCGAGATCGTGACGCTGGGCGACATCCTCCGATCGCCGGCCGCGCAGCAGGCGACGCACCCCATGACGATCGGCGTCGGAAAGGACGTCGGCGGCGGGTTCGTCGTGGCGAACCTCGCCAAGATGCCCCACCTGCTGGTCGCCGGCTCCACCGGCTCGGGCAAGTCGAGCTTCGTGAACTCGATGATCACGAGCCTGCTGATGCGCGCCAAGCCGAGCGAGGTGCGCATGGTGCTGATCGACCCCAAGCGGGTCGAGCTCACGAGCTACGCCGGCGTGCCGCACCTCATCACGCCCATCATCACGAACCCGAAGAAGGCCGCCGAGGCGCTGCAGTGGGTCGTGAAGGAGATGGACATGCGCTACGACGACCTGGCGTCGTTCGGGTTCCGTCACATCGACGACTTCAACAAGGCCGTGGTCGCGGGCTCGATCCAGCTGCCCCCGGGCAGCGAGCGGGTGCTCAAGCCCTACCCGTATCTGCTGGTCGTCGTCGATGAGCTCGCCGACCTCATGATGGTCGCTCCGCGCGACGTCGAGGACTCGATCGTCCGCATCACCCAGCTCGCCCGCGCCAGCGGCATCCATCTCGTGCTCGCCACGCAGCGACCCTCCGTCGACGTCGTGACCGGTCTCATCAAGGCGAACGTGCCCTCCCGTCTCGCCTTCGCGGTGACGAGTGTGACCGATTCCCGCGTCATCCTCGATCAGCCGGGCGCGGACCGGCTGATCGGCCAGGGCGACGGCCTGTTCCTGCCGATGGGCACGTCCAAGCCGATCCGCGTGCAGGGCGCCTGGGTCAGCGAGCCCGAGATCGAGAAGGTCGTCGCGCACGTCACCGGTCAGGCCCGGCCGGAGTATCGCGCGGATGTGGCGGCGGCGGCCGAGAAGAAGGAGATCGACGCCGACATCGGTGACGACCTCGAGCTGCTCCTGGCGGCGGCCGAGCAGATCATCTCGACCCAGTTCGGGTCGACCTCGATGCTGCAGCGCAAGCTCCGCGTCGGATTCGCGAAGGCCGGCAGGCTCATGGACCTGCTCGAGTCGCGCGAGATCGTGGGCCCCTCCGAAGGGTCGAAGGCGCGCGATGTGCTCGTGACGCCCGACCAGCTGCCCGAGGTGCTGGCGCGGCTGCGCGGCGACGAGCCGCCGACGACGGCGGCATCGGTGCCCGCGGGCGATCCCTACGGCCCGGACGCGGTCCAGGCGCAGTACGACGGCTACGAGACGATCGATGGCGACGAGGGCTCCGAGGACGCCTGGCAGCTGACCGGGCGCGACTGACGCCGCGGCGGCGGGTGCCGAGTCGCTAGGCTCGCAGGGTGGGAGTCCCGAGGCAGTTGCCCAACACGATCACGATCGTGCGCATCCTGTGCGCGCCGGTCTTCCTGTGGATGCTGCTGGCCGATGCCGGCGCGGACGGGGGACTGCGGTGGGGTGCCGCCGTCCTCTTCATCGTCGCGATCGCGACGGACGGGATCGACGGCCACCTCGCACGGCGCTACGAGATCGTCACCGACCTCGGAAAGCTGCTCGACCCGATCGCGGACAAGGCCCTCACCGGATGCGCGTTCGTCGGACTCTCGATCCTGGCGGAGCTGCCGTGGTGGGTCACGATCATCGTCCTCGTGCGCGAGATCGGCATCACGGTGTACCGGCTGGCCGTGGTGAGCGATCACGTGCTCGCAGCGGCCTGGATGGGCAAGCTCAAGACCGTCGCCCAGGCCGTGGCGCTCTCGTTCGCGCTCCTGCCGCTCGCCGCCGTGGCGGGGGAGTGGGTGGTCTGGGTGAACGTCGTGACGATGTGGATCGCGGTGATCCTGACGATCGCGAGCGGAATCGACTACGTCGTCTCCGAGGTACGGGGCGCGCGTCGTGCGCGCGCCGCGGACGGACGGGGCTGACACGGTGTTCGACGAGGAGCCCCTCGACGGCGCGACCACGATCGTGCGCCGCGGCCGGCGCACGGATGCCGAGCGCGTGATCGAGCGGCTCGGCGAGCTCGGGTGGAGCGTCGGCGTCGCGGAGTCGCTCACCGGAGGGCTGTTGACCGCGGCTCTGGTGGAGGTGCCGGGCGCGTCCGCGTGCGTGCGGGGCGGGGTCATCGCCTACGACAGCGCGATCAAGCACAGCCTGCTCGGGGTGGACGCCGATTTCCTCGCCGAGCATGGCGCCGTGCAGCCCAAGGTGGCCCGGCAGATGGCCGACGGCGTCCGCGACGCGCTCGCGATCGGCGGCGGCCGGGCCGACGTCGGAGTGTCCACGACGGGGATCGCCGGTCCCGCCTCGCCCGACGGCCAGCCCGTGGGCACCGTGCACATCGCCGTCTCGACCGCGCTGGGCACCCGGGTGGAGTCGGCGCTGTTCGAGGGCGGCCGCGCGGAGATCCGCGAGCAGACCGTGCGCCGCGCGCTGTGGCTGCTGCTGGAGGCGCTCTGACGGAATACGCCGTGTGTCGCCTCGGTTACATTCGGTGATTCTGACCCCGTCCTCAGCGAGCGGGTTTAGATTTGTCAGCACCGGGTGCGGTACCGTAGGCCACCCGGACGACGCGAGAGAGACGAGGAGGGGACCCGACATGATCCTGGTACGCCACGAGATCGGTGACGTCCTGCGGGATTTCCGGCAGCAGAAGGGTCGCACCCTTCGTCAGGTCGCGAGCCGCGCCAGCGTCGCGCTCGGCTATCTGAGCGAGGTCGAGCGCGGGCAGAAGGAGGCCTCGAGCGAGATCCTCGCCGCGGTCGCCGAGGCCCTCGACGTGCCGATCGCGATGATCATGCGCGAGGTGGCCGATCGCCTTTCCGTGCTGGAGGGGCTGCAGGTGTTCCCGGATGTCGTCCCCGACGATCTGGTCGCCGAGGTCGAGCCCGAGCTGTCGCTGCGCTGACGCCGTCGTGCGTCGCAGCGAGTTCGACCGTGCCGTCGCCGAGGAGTTCGGAGCGCAGGCGGGGCACCTGCTCGCCGACCTCTCCCTGACCGCCTGCGGGGGTCTGAGCGCGGGAGCAGCGCTCGACGCGGGAGCCCCTGTGAAAGACGTCTGGCTCGCACTGTGCGAGGAGATGGGCGTGCCGAGCGAACGCCGCTACGGCGTGGGACGACTCGAGCCTCGTCGACACTGAGCGCGCGGCGTGTCGTCGAAGATCTGTTCGATCACTGCGTAGGCTCCTGCACAGGAGTCGTCGATAGGACGTCTCTCCACGGATGCGGAGGATCCGCCGGCCGATGTCGGAGGCCCCTCGTACCGTGTGAGACAAGACGACCCCTCCGCCTTGTCGCAGCACACGGGCCACCCGGTCCGGGGCGCGACAGCCTACAGGCGACGGAACGCGAGCAGAAGGAGCACGTCATGCCATCACCCGCCGACCGCGAGAAGGCCCTGGAATCGGCCCTCGCCCAGATCGACCGGCAGTTCGGGAAGGGCTCGGTCATGCGGCTGGGCAGCGATGACCGAGCCCCCGTCGAGGTCATCCCCACCGGCTCCATCGCCCTCGACGTCGCCCTCGGCGTCGGCGGCCTGCCGCGGGGTCGCATCATCGAGATCTACGGGCCGGAGTCGTCGGGTAAGACCACTCTCACCCTGCACGCGATCGCCAACGTCCAGCGTGCCGGTGGCATCGCGGCGTTCATCGACGCCGAGCACGCGCTCGACCCCGACTACGCCAAGAAGCTCGGCGTCGACATCGACTCGCTTCTGGTCTCCCAGCCCGACACGGGTGAGCAGGCGCTCGAGATCGCCGACATGCTCGTCCGCTCCGGGGCCATCGACCTGGCCGTCATCGACTCCGTCGCGGCGCTCGTGCCGAAGGCCGAGATCGAAGGCGAGATGGGAGACTCGCACGTCGGCCTGCAGGCACGGCTCATGTCGCAGGCGCTGCGCAAGCTCACGGGTGGCCTGAACCAGACCAACACGACCATGATCTTCATCAACCAGCTGCGCGAGAAGATCGGGGTGTTCTTCGGCTCGCCCGAGACCACGGCCGGCGGCAAGGCGCTCAAGTTCTACGCATCGGTCCGCCTGGACATCCGTCGCATCGAGACCCTGAAGGACGGCACCGAGGCGGTGGGAAACCGCACGCGTGTGAAGGTCGTCAAGAACAAGATGGCGCCGCCGTTCAAGCAGGCGGAGTTCGACATCCTCTACGGCACGGGCATCTCGCGCGAGGGCTCACTGATCGACTTCGGCGTCGAGCACGGCATCGTCAAGAAGTCGGGCGCGTGGTACACCTACGACGGCGAGCAGCTGGGGCAGGGCAAGGAGAACGCCCGCAACTTCCTGCTGAAGAACGCCGATGTGGCCGCCGAGATCGAGACGAAGATCAAGCAGAAGCTCGGCATCGGCGCGCGTGGCGCGACCGACGAGGCGGCTGTGGCCGACGAGCTCGCGGCGCGGCGCCCGGCCTGAGCCGATGGTCCGATTCGTCGAGGATGACGGGGGAGAGGAGCCCCTCGCCCCCGTCATCCCGCTCTTCGGAACGGGGCACGGCGTCGACCGTCCGGTGTCGGGGCCGGCCGTGACGGCCCCCGGTGTCGAGCCCGCCCGGCCTCGGGACGTCGGCGGCCGCGCGTCCGATGCCGAGGCGACCGATGGGGCCGCCGAGGCCGAGCGCGTGCTGCTCAAGCGGCTCCGGCTCCGCTCGCTGTCGATCCGGGAGGCCCGGGCCGTGCTCGCCGCGGAGGGGCTCGATGCCGAGGCGGCCGATGAGCTGGTCGAGCGGTTCTGCGAGCGCGGATATCTCGACGACGCCCGGCTGGCGGAGCAGCTGGTATACGCCGGCGTCGACCGCAAGAGACAGGGACGCCAGGCCATCGCGCAGACGCTGGCCAAGCGCGGAGTGCCGCGTGAGATCGCAGACGAGGCGCTCGACGCGTTGCCGGACGATGACGACGACCGTGCGCTCGACTACGCGCGGAGCAAGGCCGCGTCACTCGTGAGCCTCGATCGCGACACGGCGCTGCGCCGGCTGATCGGGCAGCTCGCGCGGCGCGGTTTTCCCGGCTCGGTTGCGATGCGGGCCGCCGGCGCCGCGCTCGACGAGGCCGGAGCGGCGCGGGGCGGGTCCGGCGTCCGATTCCGCTGACGACGCCGACGAGCAGAGCGACCGGGCCGATGTCGCCCGAACGTAGAATGGGGCATCATGTCTTCGCCGTCCGCCACCCCCACGCTCATCGAGGCGTCCGTCGCCGCCGTCGCCGCTGACGGCCGGGCGCGCACCTATGAGGTCCGCACGTTCGGCTGTCAGATGAACGTGCATGACTCGGAGAGGCTGTCGGGCTCGCTCGAGTCGGCCGGCTATGTCCGCGCGGCGGAGGGCGTGGAGGCCGACGTCGTGGTGATCAACACGTGCGCCGTCCGCGACAACGCGGCCGGCAAGCTGTACGGCACCCTGGGGCATCTCAAGTCCCGCAAGGACAAGCACGACGGCATGCAGATCGCGGTCGGCGGCTGCCTCGCGCAGATGGACAAGGACGTCGTCCAGCAGAAGGCGCCGTGGGTCGACGTCGTGTTCGGAACCCACAACATGGGCTCTCTCCCGAGTCTGCTCGAGCGGGCGCGCCACAACGGCGAGGCGGAGCTGGAGATCCTCGAGTCGCTCGAGGTGTTCCCTTCGACGCTTCCCACCAAGCGCGACAGCGTCCACAGCGGCTGGGTCTCGATCTCGGTCGGATGCAACAACACCTGCACGTTCTGCATCGTGCCGAGTCTGAGGGGCAAGGAGAAGGACCGGCGCCCCGGCGACATCCTGAGCGAGATCCGGCTTCTGGTCGACGACGGCGCGGTCGAGGTCACGCTCCTCGGCCAGAACGTGAACTCCTACGGCGTCGAGTTCGGCGACCGCCAGGCGTTCGGCAAGCTGCTCCGGGCGGCGGGCGAGATCGAAGGTCTCGAGCGCATCCGCTTCACCAGTCCGCATCCGGCCGCCTTCACCGACGACGTGATCGACGCGATGGCAGAGACGCCGGCCGTGATGCCCCAGCTGCATATGCCGCTGCAGTCGGGAAGCGACCGCGTCCTGCGCGCCATGCGCCGCTCGTATCGCAGCGAGCGCTTCCTCGGGATCCTCGATCGCGTGCGGGAGCGCATCCCTCACGCCGCGATCTCCACCGACATCACTCGTGGGCTTCCCCGGCGAGACCGATGAGGACTTCGAGCAGACGCTGCGGGTCGTCGAGCAGGCGCGGTTCGCCAACGCCTTCACGTTCCAGTACTCGATCCGCGAGGGAACGCCTGCGGCGACCATGCCCGACCAGGTGCCCAAGCACGTCGTGCAGGAGCGCTACGAGCGTCTCGTCGCCCTGCAGGACCGCATCTCGCTCGATGAGAACCAGAAGCAGGTCGGCCGCGAGGTCGAGGTGCTCGTCTCCACCGGCGAGGGCAAGAAGGACGCGGAGACGCGCCGACTGACCGGCCGAGCCGAAGACAACCGGCTCGTCCACTTCGAGGTGCCGGACGGATCTGAGCTGCCGCGTCCCGGTGATGTCGTCTCCGTCACGGTCACGCACGCGGCGCCGTTCCACCTGCTGGCGGACTCCGTGGACGGCGCGCCGCTGCGCATCCGCCGGACGCGCGCGGGCGATGCCTGGGATCGCGCGCAGTCGGAGTCCTGCGCCGTCCCGACCGAGCCCGGCGCCCCGCGTCCCGTCTCGCTCGGCCTCCCGTCGCTCCGCGCCCCTCGCTGAGCCGTGCCCTCCGCCGGCACGGCGACGCCGCCGCCCAGCCTCTGGGCGCTCGTCGGGGCGACCGGAACGGGAAAGTCTGCGCTCTCGCTCGATCTCGCCGAGGGGCTCGCGGCCCGGGGACGTCACGCCGAGATCGTGAACGCGGATGCCATGCAGCTCTATCGCGGCATGGACATCGGGACCGCCAAGCTGCCGGTGGCCGAGCGACGGGGCATCCCTCACCATCTGCTCGACGTGCTCGACGTCACCGAGGAGGCGGCGGTCGCACGCTATCAGGAGGACGCCCGCGCAGCCATCGCGGCCGCGCACGCACGCGGCGCGGATGCGATCCTCGTGGGCGGATCGGGCCTGTACGTCTCGGCGGTGCTCTTCGACTTCCGGTTCCCGCCGCGCGATCGGGCCATCCGGGCCGCGCTGGAGGCCGAGCTCGACGCCCACGGTCCCGGCGCCCTGTACGAGCGGCTCAGCGCGCAGGACCCCGCCACGGCGGCACGGGTGGACCCCCGCAACGGACGCCGGATCGTGCGTGCCCTCGAGGTGCTGGCGCAGGGCTCCGCCACCCACGGTGCGGCGCTGCCCGAGGAGCCCGCGCTCTGGCATCCACGCACGCGGATCGTGGGGCTTCAGACGCCGCGGGACGTGCTCGTTGCGCGGCTCGACGCCCGTGTCGAAGGGATGTGGCGCGACGGCCTGCGCGACGAGGTGGCGGCGCTGCGCGACCAGGGGCTCGAGAGCGGGGTCACGGCCGCGCGTGCGATCGGCTACGCCCAGGCGCTCGCGGAGCTGCGCGGCGAGCTCACGCGGGAGGAGGCGATCGCCCAGACGCAGGCGCTGACACGTCGCTACGCGCGACGGCAGGTCTCCTGGTTCCGCCGCTACCGAGATGCCCTGTGGCTGCCGACGGGCGCGACGGCGGCGGAGCTCCTCACGGACGACCGCTGAACCGGCGAGGGGAGCCGTCCCGTCGCTAGACTCGTCCCATGGCGCATTCCCTCCCGTTCACCAAGGGCCACGGGACGGGAAACGACTTCGTGATCGTCGCCGACCCCGACGGTGAGCTGGCGCTGACCGACGACCAGGTCGCGGTCCTCTGCGACCGGCGGTTCGGCGTGGGCGGCGACGGCATCCTGCGGGTCGTCCGTTCGCGGGCGATCCCCGAGGGCGCCGACGCGGCAGCCGCCGGCGCGGAGTGGTTCATGGACTACCGGAACGCCGACGGATCGGCCGCTGAGATGTGCGGCAACGGCATCCGGGTCTTCGCACGCTACCTGACCGAGTACGGACTCGCCGAGATCGGGACGGCGCCGGTCGGCATCGGCACGCGAGCAGGCGTCAAGTCGCTCACCCGCACGCCGGACGGGTTCGAGGTCGACCTCGGCGCGTGGACGGTCGACGAGAGCGACCTGCTCGTCCAGGCCCGGGGCCTGTCGGTGGCCCGGCCCGGTCTGGGCATCGATGTCGGCAACCCGCATGCGGTCGTCGCCCTCTCCGGGGACGAGGAGCTGACGGGACTCGATCTCGCCTATCAGCCGGTGCTGCACCCCGCGCCGCCCCACGGGGCGAACGTCGAGTTCGTCGTGCCCGCCGATCCGCTCGTGCGCGCCGGCGTCGGTGCGATCCGCATGCGCGTGTTCGAGCGCGGCGTGGGGGAGACGCTCAGCTGCGGCACCGGGGTCGCCGCGGCCGCTCTCGCCGTGCGGCACTGGGCGGGCGCCGCCGCCCCCGACGACTGGGAGGTCGAGGTGCCCGGAGGCACGCTGCGCGTGCGCATGCGCGACGGCCGCGTCCTCCTGGCCGGGCCCGCGACCCTCGTCTACACGGGCGAGCTGACGCTGGCCTGACCCGATCAGGCCTCGCGGACCATCCGGCGGCGGGTGGCCGTCGTGATCGCCGCGGTCAGTCCGAGCAGGAGGAGCACGGATGCCGCGGACACCACGACCGTGAAGCCGCCGGCGGAGCCGCCCACCTGGGCGAGTGCGCCGGCGACCGCCGACCCGAGCGCGATGCCCACGACGACGCCGCTCGCCGTCAGCGTCATCATGACGCCGCCGCGCCCCTGCTCGGTGACCGATCCCGAGGCGCCGAAGATCGTCAGCAGCAGCGGACCCTGGAACGCCCCCGCGATCACACCGGCGATGATGACCATCGGTATCGTGCTCGCGGCCATCATCAGCACACTGCCCGCCAGCATCCCGGCGGCCGACAGCCACCAGCGCGTCCACGGACCGATCCGCTCCGGCACGAGCACCATCGAGAGGGTGGTGGCGGCCGAGCCGACGGCCATGACGGCGTACAGCAGAGCGCCGGCGTCGGGGACGCCCGCCTCTGCGGCGAAGGCGGTGAGACTCGTCTGCGTGGCGCCGAAGAACGTCCCCATCGCCACCATGCCGGTGAAGGCGATCAGCATGACGACTGCTCGGCGGCGCGCGCTGATCCGGGGGGTCGCGACATCCGCGTCCCCGGTCTGCGGCTGGCGTCGTGGCACGAGGCGGTGCGTTCGGTGCACCGCGAACTGCGTGACGAACACGCCGACCAGCACGGCGGCCACCAGAACGGCCGCGTGCGGTCCCGCGGCGACGGCCAGGATGCCCACCAGCGCCGGACCGAAGATGTAGACGAGCTCGTCCATGACGCCCTCGAACGCGAACGCGGTGTGCACGTCGTCCGGAGCCATCGCGAGCCACCGGGCCCGGGAGAGCGCGCCGACCTGCGGCAGGGTGAGACCCGCGGCCGCGGCCAGTGCGATCGTGACCGCGTCGGGGGACACCCCGGCGGTGAGCGTGAAGGTGCAGAGCACGGCGAGGTTGACGACGACGCCCACCAGCAGCACCGGGCGCTGGCCGAGACGATCGGTCAGCGCCCCCGAGAGCGGGGCGCCGACGGCCTCACCGAGCGCCGCGGCCGCGGCCGCGAAACCGCCCACCGCGATCGACCCGGTCGCGGAGGTCGCGAGAGTCAGGATCGTCAGCGGGATCATGGACATCGGCAGCCGGCCGAGCGCGGTCGCGACGAGATAGCCCCACCCGGCGATGCGGGGGAGGGCGGCATAGCCGGACATGCCGGCGGGACGAGTGGACACGGGACTCCTCACCGGCGCGTCCCCCACCCGGATCGCGCCCTCGTCCCGCGCAGCGCTCCGCGCCGCGTCGTAGCGATGCTAGCAGCAGGCGGTCACGGCAGCGCGATCGGTGCCGTCGCGGGTGTGCCGTGGCGTCGCACCTTCAGGACGCGGTAGCCGCGCGCCGTCGCGGCGCGTTGCACGCTGTATCGGCGGGGGAAGGATGCCGCGAGCCACCGCTGCAGCGAGTCCGCGCCCAGATTGCGCGCGACCACGAGCCACGCGTCGGAGCGCTCGTCCAGGCGTGGCAGCCATGTCTCGAGCATGTCGTGCAGCACGTGCTTGCCGACGCGGATGGGGGGATTAGACCGGATCGACCGGAAGGCGATGTCCTCCGGGACCTCCTCCGGCGTGACCGCCCTGATGTTCGGGAGCTCCAGCGCCTCGGCGTTGCGTCGGACGAGGTCCAGTGCGCGCTGATTCACGTCCACCGCCCAGACGTCCGCGTGCGGTGACAGCATCGCGACGCTCAGCGAGATCGGTCCCCAGCCGCATCCGAGATCCAGGACGTGGCCGCTCGGCGGCGGGGGCGGGGTGTGCGAGAGCAGCACGGCCGTGCCGGCGTCGAGTCGGTCCGGACTGAACACCCCGCTCGCGGTCGTGACCTCGACATCGCGATCGGCCAGCGTCACTCGCAGGGGGCGGAGGTTCTCGGGACTGGCTGGCGACGCGCTGAAGTAGTGGTCGCTCGGCATGGAGCGAGCGTAGCGGAGCGACGGCCGCCGCGGGAGGCTAGAGTTGTCCTCTCGTGGCCCGAGCCCACGGAAAGGCGATATGACCGACAGCACAGACGCGCCGGACCAGGATTTCTCCGATCCCGTCGACCGGGTGCTCTCCCGTGCCCAGCCGCGCGCGACCGTGCGGCTGGCGGGCGAGGCGCAGGCGCTGCAGGATGCCGCGACGGCTGCGGGAGCGGACACCGACGGCGAGCAGTGGGACCGTGAGGAGCGAGCGGCCCTTCGCCGCGTTCCGGGCCTGTCGACCGAGCTCGAAGACGTCACCGAGGTCGAGTACCGACAGCTGCGGCTGGAGAACGTCGTCCTGGTGGGAGTGCATCCGCAGGGCGCGACCGAGGACGCCGAGAACTCGCTCCGCGAGCTCGCCGCCCTCGCGGAGACGGCGGGCGCGGTCGTGCTCGACGGCGTTCTCCAGCGGCGTCCGCATCCGGACCCCGCGACCTACGTGGGTCGGGGAAAGGCGGAGGAGCTCCGCGGGATCGTCGCCGCCGTCGGCGCCGACACGGTCATCGCGGACACCGAGCTCGCCCCGAGCCAGCGGCGCGCGCTGGAGGACGTCGTCAAGGTCAAGGTGATCGATCGCACGACCGTCATCCTCGACATCTTCAGCCAGCACGCGAAGAGTCGCGAGGGCAAGGCGCAGGTCGAGCTGGCACAGCTCGAGTACCTGCTGCCGCGGCTGCGAGGCTGGGGCGACTCGATGAGCCGGCAGGCCGGTGGACAGGTCGGTGCGGGCGGCGCCGGAATGGGCTCGCGCGGCCCCGGTGAGACCAAGATCGAGCTCGACCGCCGCCGCATCCGGACGCGGATGGCGCAGCTGCGCCGCCAGATCCGCGACTTCGCGCCCGCCCGCGACGCCAAGCGCGCCGAGCGAAAGCGCAACGTCGTCCCCGCCGTCGCGATCGCCGGGTACACGAACGCCGGCAAGTCCAGCCTGCTCAACCGCCTCACCCACGCGGGCGTGCTCGTCGAGAACGCGCTGTTCGCCACGCTGGATGCGACCGTGCGCCGCGCCGAGACCGAGGACGGCCGCGTGTACACGCTCACCGACACGGTCGGGTTCGTGCGCAACCTGCCGCACCAGCTCGTGGAGGCCTTCCGTTCGACGCTCGAGGAGGTCGGCGACGCCGATGTCATCGTGCACGTCGTCGACGGGTCGCATCCGGACCCGGCGGCTCAGCTGGCCACCGTCCGCGACGTGATCGGCGACGTCGGCGCACGGGACACGCGAGAGATCGTGGTGTTCAACAAGTCGGACCTCGTCGACGAGGACGCACGGTTGCTGCTGCGGGGGCTCGAGCCGACCGCCCTGTTCGCCTCGTCCCGCACGGGCGAGGGCATCGACGAGCTCCGGGCGGCGATCGAGGCGGCGCTGCCGCTGCCGGCGGTCGAGCTGCGTGCGCTCGTGCCCTACGACCGGGGCGACCTGGTGTCCGCGGTTCACGAGCAGGGCATGATCCTCGGTCAGGAGCACGAGGCCGGGGGAACGGCGCTGCACGCGCGCGTGCCCGCCGCCCTCGCCGGACGCCTCGCCCCCTACGTCCGCTGAGCCCGCGCGCCTACGCTCCGTCGAGCGCCGGCAGGAGGACGGCGAGCCCGCTCTCGTCGACCGGGGTGAAGCCGTGGGCGGCGAAGACGGCCGCCCACGCCGCATCCGGGGTGCGGACGTAGAGCGGACGGACCGGCTCCCGCGACACGGCGGTCGCCACGTCCCGATCGCCGTGATCGGAGGCGGCGGCGCCGGGGGCGATCACGAGCTCGCGGCCGTGCGCTCCCTCGGACGAGGTGATCGCGCCGACCGTGAGGGGGAAGGGCGGGACGTCGGGGGTCGCGAATCCGAACACCTCGCCGAGGAAGGCGAGCTCGGACTCGAGCGCATGGACGACGGTCTCCCGGCGGCGGAACCCGTGCCCCTCGCCGGGGTAGAGCACATAGCCGTAGGGCACGCCGCGGGCGGAGAGCGCCGCGCGGATCGCCTCGGCCTGCGCGGGCGGCACGACCGCGTCCTCCTCGCCCTGGAGGATCAGCAGCGGCACCCGGAACCGTTCGGGGTGCGACAGCGGCGACCGTTCGATGTACATGTCCTCCGCCTCCGGCAGCGGCCCGATGAGGGCATCGAGGTAGCGGGACTCGAAGTCGTGGGTGTCCTCCGCCAGCGTCCGGGCATCGCCGACGCCGTAGCGGGAGACGCCCGCCGCGAAGACATCGGTGTTCACGAGCGCGGCGAGAACGGTCCAGCCGCCCGCCGAGCCGCCCTCGATCGCGAGCCGGTCCGGGTCTGCGGCGCCCGAGGCAGCGAGCCCCTCCGCGGCGGCCGCGACGTCGTCGACGTCCACCACGCCCCACTGGCCCAGCAGCCGCTCGCGATAGGCCCGTCCGTAGCCCGTGGAGCCGCCGTAGTTCACGTCGAGCACGCCGATGCCGCGGCTCGTGAAGTAGGCCACCTTCGCCGAGGCCGCCGGCTGCGCCTGGCTCGTGGGGCCGCCGTGCACCCAGACGAGATAGGGCGGCAGCTCGCCGGCGGGCGCGGCGACTCGCGGGTTCTTCGGCGCGTAGTCGATCGCATGGACGGGGCCGTGCGGACCGTCGACCGTGATCTCCCGCGGCGTCGGCAGCCACGAGCGGTCCCAGGGCGCCGCGGATGCCGTCACCGGCTCCGCGGAGCCGGCATCCACATCGACCAGCCACACCGCGGACTCCGTCGTCGCCCCCGCGCCGATGACGAGCGCGCGGGTGCCTCGCACGTCTTCCACGGCGACGCCGGCGGTCAGGTCGAGGCCGAGGTCCGTGGCCGCGCCGTCCGCGTCGATCACGACGAGCCGGCTCGCGCCGTCGGTGCGGACCGCGAGCACGCGTCCGTCCGCCAGGACGCCGTACCAGCGGGCCCCGAGCACCCAGAGCGCCCCGCCCGTGTCGGCGTCGGCGGGCGAGAGGGGCGCCGGAGCGCCGTCCGACATCCGGAACAGGTTCCAGCGTCCATCGGGGTCGTCCGCGAACAGCAGGCTCTCCCCGTCCCATTCGGGCTGCAGCGGGGCGGTGCCGCGGTCGACGAGCGTGACCGCATCGGCGCCGAGCTCGCGCACGCACAGGCGCGTGCGGTCCCACGGCATCGCCGGATGATCCCACTCGATCCACGCGAGCCGGCGCCCGTCGCTCGAGAGCGCGGGCTGGGCGAGGAAGTCGGCACCACCGGCCAGCACGTCGATCCGCGACGGGTCGGCGGCGGCCGAGCCGTCCAGGGGCACGGCCACGATCTCCCGCCGCGGGTTACGCGCCTCGCCCTGCGTCTCGCGGATGCCGAGCAGTCGCGCGGACTGCCAGCGCAGGCCGCCGTAGCGCTGCGCCGGGTCCTCCGGAGTCAGGGGGCGCGGCCGCTCGTCCGGACGGCAAGCCCACAGCCGGCCGTCGGCGCGCTCGACGAACACGAGCTCGCCGTCGTCCGTGACGGTCCAAGCACCGCCGCCGTACTCGTGGACCGAGGAGCGGGCGTTCCAGGGCGCGGGAAGAACGGTCTCGATCGTCCCGTCCGCGCGTCGCCGTCGCACCGCGACCCGCCCGCCCTCGTCCGGGACGGATTCGCCCCACCAGATCTCCTCGCCGGCGAAGCGAGCACCGTCGAGACGGGGAGCGGCCGCGGTGACCGCCTCGGCCGTCAGGGGCGAGGGCCAGGATCCATACGGAAGTGCGTCCACCCTGCCACGCTACGGTGCGTCGGCGTCGGACGCGACCGGAGGAGCCGCGCTCCGCGCGACGACGACGCTCTCGCCCTCGCCGTCCTCGGGACGCCCGAGCGTGCCCGCTTCGGCGGCGGTGGTCGCGGCATCCCCCGGGTCCTGGACGAGGAGCTCGAGCACGAGCCAGGCGACGAGCACCCCCGCGGTCGTCCCCAGCACGACGCCGGTCGTGAGCGGCGTGGCGAGCGCGAGGACGAGGATCGCGAGCACCAGGAGCACGATCCGCACGAGCGGGCGCCGGGAGAAGAGCCATCGTCCGATGCGGCCCGTGTCGACGCCGCGGACCCGGAGACCGCGGCGTGCACTCGCCGTCAGCGACGACGACACCGCCCGGATGCGGCGGGCCGGCGCCCAGTGACCCGCGAGCCAGGCGGCGAGCCCCACCACGATGCCCAGCACCATGAGCACGACGGCCGTGTCCTGCATCCGGCCGACGACGGCGTCGTAGACCGCGCGCAGCGTGGCGGCGGGGACCCCGAGCGCCGGCGCCTGCAGCGAGAGCGCCACGCCGCCGATGCCGACGCCCGCGGCCACGGAGCCGGCGCCGAGGACGAGGCCGACGCCGGTGCCGAGCGCGGCCGTCGAACGCCGTCGGGCGACGAGGACACCGAGCAGGAAGAGGGCCACGGCGACCAGCGGCAGCACGAAGCCGACGGTCGCCGCGAGCACGTAGAGCGGTCCGACCAGCGTCAACGCATCCGACCGGGCGACGACGATCGAGACGTCGATGGCGGGGATCGCGGCGGCGAGCGCGAACCCCTGCTGCGCGAGGGTCGACCTGACCTCGTCGATGACGGGCCCCAGCTGCACGCGGAGCTCGCCGGACCCGGAGATCGCGAGGACGTCGCCGTCGCCCCCCGTCGCGGCCGCCGCCAGGGCACGGTGCGCCGCGACCAAGGATCTGTTCCAGACGGTGGCGAAGGCGTCGGACTGGACGACGCGCGTGACCGCCGAGGTCACCGCACTCCGCGCCCCGGCGGCCGCGGGCGCGCGCAGCAGACCGAGCGCCCGCTGCGACGCGGCGGGGAGATCGAGCGTCGCGATGCCGTCGAACAGGTCGTTCGTCAGGCCGTCGATGTCGATGGCCGCATCCAACGCGGAGCTGGTCCGATCGATCACGAGCGCCTGCACGGCCGGGTCCTTCGCCAGGGGTGCGAAGGTGTCGACGAAGCGCTGCTCGTCGACCAGCTGCGCGCGCGTCCAGCCGCCCACGACGGACACGGGCACCAGCAGGGTCGCCAGGACGATGCACAGCGCCGAGACCCACGCACGCCAGCGCCGGCCGGCCGGTGCGGACCGTACGGCGCGTCCGGGAGACGGGGCCGCGGAACGCAGCTCGGCGTTCTCGTCGCGGAGCCGCTCGACCTGCTCACGCAGGCGCTCGATCTCGGTGCTCGTCACGCGCGTGCCTCCCCACGGGACCGCTTCCCCCTCGGGGGCACCCTAGGGCCTGTCTGCTCGTGGCCGATCCGTCGGCGGCCGATCGACGCCTGGAACCGGAGGAGATAGCCGTCGGGATCGGTGACGAGGAACTGTTCGACGCCGGCCTCGGTACGGTCGTCGATGCGGTACCACTTCGTCTCGGATGCCAGGAAGAGCGGGTGGCCCGCGTCTTGCAGGGCGGTGAGGATCGGCTCCAGGCTCGGGACACCGATCTGGAGGTTGACTCCTCGCCCCAGGGGCGGTTCCAGCGGTCCGGTGATCCAGTTCCGGCCGACGCCCTGCTGCTCGAGCATGACGTGGGCGGACCCCAGCGAGATGTATGCGAAGCCCTCTTCGGGGCGCTGGTAGCTGACACGGAACCCGCAGAGCCCGCACCAGAACTCGATGCTTCGTGCCGCATCGCTGACCAGCAGCTCGGGCACCAGTGCCGGGTCGGCGGGTGAGTCATCCACCCGCTCATCGTCGCAGACCGGGCCCGCCGGCCGCAGGGGGCGTCTCAGACGGCGCGCATGAGGGCGACGACCTTGCCGAGCACGACGGCCTCGTCGCCCAGGATCGGCTCGAAGGCCGAGTTGCGGGGGAGCAGCCAGGTGTGGCCGTCGCGCTGCCGGAAGGTCTTGACCGTCGCCTCGCCGTCGAGCATCGCGGCGACGATGTCGCCGTTCTCGGCCGTCGACTGCGACCGCACGACGACCCAGTCGCCGTCGCAGATGGCGGCATCGATCATCGACTCGCCCGCGACCTTCAGCATGAACAGGTCGCCCTTCCCGACCAGCTGGCGGGGAAGCGGGAAGACCTCCTCGACCTGTTGATCCGCCGTGATCGGGACGCCGGCCGCGATGCGGCCGACCAGCGGCACGAGAGCGGCGTCGCCGACGGCCGGTCCCGTGTCGGCCGGGTTCTCCGCGGCGGTGCCGGGCAGATCGATCAGGACCTCCATCGCCCGGGTCTTGCCCGGGTCGCGCCGCAGGTAGCCGCTGAGCTCGAGCTGGTTCAGCTGGTGGGTGACGCTCGAGAGCGACTTGAGGCCGACGGCGTCGCCGATCTCGCGCATGCTCGGCGGATACCCGTGCCGGGCGATCGAGGTCTGGATCACCTCGAGGATCGCGAGCTGCTTGTCGCTGAGGCTCTTCCGGCGTCGGGTCTGAGGCTTCTGCGGTGCGCTCATGTCCGTGTCTCCCTGGGTCCGTACCGCTCGCCCCTTCGAATGTCGGAGGTCGGTGATTCGGTGTTGGTGTCGAAACCGTATCCGCTCCGGCGGCGGCACGAGGGGAGGACTCCCGCGTGTCGCCTTCGAAGGTCGAAGGATCCGATCCGGTCTTGACATCGTCCAGTATCGAATATAGCTTCGGAAGAGAGATTCGCATCCGACCTCCCCGGCCGGAAGCCGGATGCGAATCTCTCCCCGGAAAGGAGCCGAGATGTCCACGATCCAGTACCCCGCACCCGCGGTCTCGACCGTGCGTCTGCGCCTGACGCCTCGCGGTCGCCGCGTCATCGCCGCGCTGGCCGCGACCCCGATCGTGATCGCGATCGGGGCGGCTGTCCTGTTCGGCGGCTCCGCGCTGGCCTCCGGCGAGCAGGGCGCCTCGACCGGCTCCTTCCAGACGGTCACCGTGCTGGCGGGCGAGTCGCTCTGGTCGATCGCCGAAGAGGTCGCTCCGAACGCCGACCCGCGCGATGTGGTGGCGGACATCATGCGCCTGAACGCCCTCGACGACTCCGATGTGTCGGCGGGCGCTCGCATCGCCATCCCGGCCGAGTACGCACAGCGATAGGCGTTCTGGGCTCTCCTGGCGCCGCCGTCGACCTGATCGTGTGCGCGATTCTCTACGATTGAGGGATGAGCACCCGACTCGAAGACCTCCCGATACGCGACGATCTTCGCGGTATGGTCCCCTACGGCGCACCGCAGGCGCCGCTGCCCGTCGCGCTCAACGTCAACGAGAACACGCACCCGGTGCCGCAGGAGGTCGCCGACGACATCCTCGATCAGGTGGCACGCGCCCTCGGCGACATCAACCGTTACCCCGACCGCGAGTTCACCCAGCTGCGGGAGGCCTTTGCCAACTACCTGGGCGAGGGCCTGTCGCGTGACCAGCTCTGGGCAGCCAACGGCTCCAACGAGGTGCTGCAGCACCTGCTCCAGGCCTTCGCCGGCCCGGGGCGCACGGCCATGGGATTCGCACCCACCTACTCGATGTATCCCCTGCTGACACGGGCCACGGGCGCGGCGTGGATCGCGGGAACGCGGGACGCGGGATACGGCTTGAGCGCGGAGTCGGTCTCGAGCCAGATCCGTGAGGCAGACCCGGACATCGTCTTCCTCTGCGCGCCCAACAATCCCACCGGGACCCCCCTCACGATCGATGTGATCGCTGCGGCGTACGAGGCCGCGCGGGGCATCGTCATCGTGGACGAGGCGTACCACGAGTTCGCGCCGCGAGAGGCGGCATCGGCCGTCACGCTGCTGCCCGGCCGCGAGCGGCTGGTCGTCTCGCGCACCATGAGCAAGGCCTTCGCCTTCGCCGGCGCCCGTGTCGGCTATCTCGCCGCCGACCCGGCGGTCATCGACGCGCTCCGGCTCGTCCGGCTTCCATACCACCTGAGCGCCCTCACCCAAGCCGCCGCTCTCGCCGCGCTGCGCCACGCCCCGCTCATGCTGTCGATGGTGGACGAGATCGTCGGCCAGCGCGACCGCATCTCCGCGACCCTCGAAGCGCTCGGCTACCAGCCGCACGAGTCCTGGACGAACTTCGTGCTCTTCGGCGGCGTCTCCGACACGGCCGCCGCGTGGCAGGGGCTGTACGACCGGGGCGTGCTCATCCGCGACGTCGGCATCCCGCACCACCTGCGCGTGACGGCCGGCACGCAGGCCGAGACGACCGCGTTCCTCGACGCCCTGGCCTCGGTAGGATCGGCCGCATGACCCTCCTCTACTCCCGCACGGCCTCGATCCGTCGTGCCACGAGCGAGTCCGCCGTCGAGCTCGAGCTGGATCTCGACGGCACGGGTGCGAGCACGATCGATACCGGCGTGCCGTTCTACGACCACATGCTGACGGCGTTCGCGAAGCACTCGCTCACGGACCTCACGGTCCGCGCGAGCGGAGACATCCAGATCGATGCCCACCACACGGTCGAGGACGTCGCGATCGTGCTGGGGCAGGCGATCCGGCAGGCGCTCGGCGACAAATCCGGGATCGCGCGATACGGCGATGCGCTCGTGCCCCTCGACGAGGCCCTGGCTCAGGCCGTGGTCGACATCAGCGGTCGTCCCTACCTCGTGCACACCGGTGAGCCGGCAGGCTTCGAGCACCACCTGATCGGCGGTCACTTCACGGGATCGCTCGTGCGTCACACCTTCGAGGCGCTCGCCTTCAACGCGGGGCTGACCGTGCACCTCACGGTCCTCGGGGGCCGCGACCCGCACCACATCGCCGAAGCCGAATACAAGGCGTTCGCGCGAGCGTTCCGACAGGCCAAGGCGTTCGATCCGCTCGTGTCCGGCATCCCCAGCACCAAGGGCGCGCTGTGAGCGCTGCCCCGCTCGTCGCGGTGCTCGACTACGGCTCGGGCAACGTCCACTCCGCCGTCAAGGCGCTCGTCGCCGCCGGCGCCGACGCGCGGCTCACCGCTGACCGTGCGCTCATCGAGGAGGCCGACGGGCTGGTCGTCCCCGGCGTCGGTGCCTACCGTGCCGTCATGGACGCCCTGCGCGCGAGCAGGGGCGACGAGCTCATCGATCGCCGCCTCGCCGGCGGCCGGCCGGTGCTCGGCATCTGCGTCGGCATGCAGGTGCTGTTCGGCCGCGGCGTGGAGCGCGGCGTGGACACGGACGGGCTCGGCCAGTGGCCGGGCGTGGTGACCGAGCTCGACGCGCCGGTGCTTCCCCACATGGGCTGGAACACCGTCAGGCCGGATGCCGGGTCCGCGCTGTTCTCGGGCATCGAGCAGGAGCGCTTCTACTTCGTCCACTCCTTCGGCGCGCGTGACTGGCTCCTCCAGACGCAACCGCCCTTCCCGCAGCCGCGCCTGACCTGGTGCGATTACGGCGCCCCGTTCCTCGCCGCGGTCGAGAACGGACCGCTCTCGGCGACGCAGTTCCACCCCGAGAAGTCCGGAGCCGCGGGCATCCGACTCCTGGCCAACTGGCTCGGCACCCTCCGCGCCGACTAGTGTCGTACCTCGTGCGCGGCGGGTGTCCGCGCGAGTCCCGAGGAGCTATGAACGATTTCGCGTCCACGCCCGCATTGACACTGCTGCCCGCGGTCGACGTCGCCGACGGCAAGGCCGTGCGCCTCACCCAGGGTGAGGCCGGCAGCGAGACCCACTACGGCGATCCGGTCGACGCCGCCGTCGAGTGGGCGCGCCAGGGCGCCGAGTGGATCCACCTCGTGGATCTCGACGCCGCGTTCGGTCGCGGCAGCAACGCCGCGACCATGCGCAAGGTCATCCGGCAGGTCAAGGGTGTCCAGGTCGAGCTGTCCGGCGGGATCCGTGACGACGCCTCGCTCGAGGCCGCGCTGGAGTCCGGCGCCGCTCGCATCAACCTCGGCACGGCCGCTCTCGAGAACCCCGAGTGGGCCGCCGATGTGATCGGCCGCTACGGTGACGCGATCGCCGTCGGGCTCGACGTGCGCGGCACGACGCTCGCCGCGCGCGGCTGGACGCGCGACGGCGGCGATCTGTGGACCGTGCTCGACCGGCTCGAGGACGCGGGCTGCAGCCGCTACGTCGTGACCGACGTGACGAAGGACGGCACCCTCAAGGGGCCGAACATCGAGCTGCTGCGCGAGATGACCACGCGCACCCCCAAGCCGGTCGTCGCGTCCGGTGGCATCTCCAGCCTCGACGACATCGCCGCCCTCCGCGAGCTCGTGCCCCTCGGGGTCGAGGGCGCCATCGTCGGCAAGGCGCTGTACGCCGGGGCGTTCACGCTGGCCGAGGCGTTGGATGTCGCCGGAGGCTGAGCACGCGCCCGACGCCGGGCACGCGTGCGGCACCGACTCCGCCGGAGTCCCCTGGGAGGGACGCCGGTTCGAGCCGAACCCGCACGCGGGCGATGACGGCTCAGCCGATCCGGCCCTCGCCGCCGCGTTACGGGCCTTCCGTGCGGGCGAGGGCGACGAGGTCGCCGTCGTCGACGCGTACCGCGACGCGCGTCTGCTCATCCCCCTCGTCGCCGAGAAGGGCGACGAGGGCATCGGGCCCACCGGCCTCGTCGTCGACAAGACGCAGGAGCTCTCGATCGTCACGGTCGCCGCCCCCGACGGGCGGCGGGTGCTCCCCGTCTTCACCTCGGTGGACACGCTCGGCCGCTGGGATTCGGTCGCCCGTCCGGTGCCCGTCGAGGGGATCAGGACAGCGCTGGCGGCCGTCGTGGACGACACCGACCTGATCGTGGTCGATCCCGGCTCGGACACCGAGTTCGTCGTCCGCCGCCCCGCCGTGTGGGCGATCGGGCGGGGAGAGCCGTGGGAACCCTCATGGCGCAGTCCGGAGGTGTTCCGCGGCCTCCAGGAGAGCATCGGCGCGGAGCTCGCGGTGCTCGATCTGGGCGTCGAGCCGGGGGATGCCGGCGCGCGCGGCGCAGGGCCGGAGCTGATCGTGCACCTGGAGCTCACGGACGGGCTCGAGCAGCAGGAGCTCGACGCCGTCCTCGCGCGGCTCGCGCGCCGGTGGGCGGCGGATGACCGCATCGCGACCCTGGTGGACTCGCTCACGGTGAAGCTCCATCGCTCCCGCTGACGAGCATGTCCCCGCGTGAACCGCCGGCGAGCCTGCGCCATCGCTTCCGCTGGCGAGCATGTCCCAGTTTGAACCGCTGAGCGTGCCGCCGAGCGGTCACAACTGGGACACCGACCGTTCGAAAGTGGGACATGGTCATGGTGCCTCCCTCCCGCGGTGCGGGCCGGCGCAGGGCGGGGCGGGGGCGCGGGGCGCGGGAGGGCGCAGGGCCGGGCGGGGACTGGGCCGGGCGAGGGCGCAGGGCCGGGCGGGGACTGGGCCGGGCGAGGGCGCAGGGCCGGGCGGGGACTGGGCCGGGCGAGGGCGCAGGGGGAGGGGCTCAGGTGACGGGGCCGGTGTACTTCTCGCCGGGGCCCTTGCCGATCGGGTCGGGGATCACGGAGGCCTCGCGGAAGGCGAGCTGCAGCGACCGCAGGCCATCGCGGAGCGAGCGGGCGTGCATGTCGCTGATCTCGGGCGCGCCCGCCGTGATCAGCCCCGCGAGCGCGTTGATGAGCTTGCGTGCCTCGTCGAGATCGGTCTGTGTCGCGGGGTCGTCGGCGAGGCCGACCTTGACCGCGGCCGCGCTCATGAGGTGCACCGCGGTCGTCGTGATGACCTCGACCGCCGGGACGTCGGCGATGTCGCGAGTGGCGGCGGATGCGGCTCGCTCCTGCTCCCGCCACCGCTCCTCGCGGGCGTCGTCGGAGTGGGAGGAGGCGGGAGTCGAGTCCACGGCGTGCTTTCTGCTAGACTATGCGGGCACCGGAGCGTCTGCTCCGTTCGAAAGAGGATCACATCCCACCCGCGTTGGCCGTTCCAGGCTACCGGGTCATCGTGCCCCGTTCTCCCGTCAGGGAGCAGACGAGGGTGCATGAAGTCGGCGCGAGAGCGTCGGCGGGTGGCGTGCGCTCTCTTTCGCCCGCGCCGCACCCGTGGCGTGGTGGCAGAGTTCGCTACGTCAGAGGAGTTCCGCATCAGCGATCCCCGCACCAACGACCGCATCCGCGTCCCTGAGGTCCGCCTCGTCGGCCCCGCGGGTGAACAGGTCGGCGTCGTCCGCATCGAGGTGGCGCTGCGCCTGGCTCAGGAGGCCGACCTCGATCTCGTCGAGGTGGCCCCCAACTCGAAGCCTCCCGTGGTCAAGATCATGGACTACGGCAAGTTCAAGTACGAGGCTGCGCAGAAGGCCAAGGAAGCGCGTCGCAACCAGGCGAACACGGTCCTCAAGGAGGTCCGTTTCCGTCTGAAGATCGAAGCTCACGACTACACCACCAAGCTCAAGCGCGCCGAGGGCTTCCTGCAGGCCGGCGACAAGGTCAAGGCCATGATCCTGTTCCGCGGCCGTGAGCAGCAGCGTCCCGAGCTGGGCGTGAAGCTGCTCCGCAAGTTCGCGGAGGACGTCGAGGAGTTCGGCACGGTCGAGTCGAACCCCACGATCGACGGTCGCAACATGGTGATGGTGATCGCCCCGCACAAGAACAAGTCCGAGGCGAAGGCGGAGCAGAACGCCCAGCGCGCCGCCAACAAGGAAGCGGCGCGACAGTCGCGCACCCCCGGTGCGACGCCGGCTCCGGCCGAAGCGGCGCCCACGGCCGAGTAAGGCCCCCACGACTCCCGCTCCGCGGGAAACACAACGAAGGAAGAGAAATGCCGAAGCAGAAGACGCACTCTCCGGTGCCAAGAAGCGCTTCAAGGTCACCGGTAGCGGCAAGATCAAGAAGCAGCAGGCGAACCTCCGCCACAACTTCGAGGGCAAGCCCACCAAGCGCACCCGCCGTCTGTCGGCGGACAAGATCCTCGCCCCGGGTGACGCCAAGGTCGCCAAGAAGCTCCTCGGCATCTGAGCGCCCCGCACGATTGGAATAGATAGACATGGCTAGAGTCAAGCGGGCAGTAAACGCCCACAAGAAGCGTCGGGTCATCCTCGAGCGCGCCTCCGGTTACCGCGGCCAGCGGTCCCGCCTGTACCGCAAGGCGAAGGAGCAGGTCACCCACTCCCTCGTCTACGCCTACCGCGACCGTCGCAAGCGCAAGGGCGACTTCCGTCGTCTGTGGATCCAGCGCATCAACGCTGCGGCCCGCCAGAACGGCCTCACCTACAACCGCTTCATCCAGGGCCTCGGCCTCGCGGGTGTGCAGGTCGACCGCCGCATCCTCGCGGAGCTCGCCGTCAACGAGCCGGCCACCTTCGCCTCGCTCGTCGCGACCGCCAAGGGTGCGCTGCCGGCCGATGTGAACGCCGCCAAGGCCTCGGCCTGATCATCGTTCGGAAGGCGCCCGCCGTTCTCGGCGGGCGCCTTCCGCATTCCCGGGCGGTCGGCGCGCCCTAAGCTGGTGTCGTGCTGGAGAACCCGCGATCACCGCGCGTGCGTGCCGTCGCGAAGCTTGCCAAACGCAGTGCGCGCGAAGACACCGGGCTGTTCCTGCTCGAAGGGCCGCAGGCCGTGCGGGAGGCCATCGCCTTCCGCCCCGAGTCGCTCGTCGACCTGTTCGCCACGCCGACGGCGATGGAGCGGCATCCGTCCCTCCGCGACGACGCCCGCGCGGCCGGCATCGAGGTGCAGTACGCGAGCGAGAGCGTGCTCGACGCGATGGCCGACACCGTCACCCCGCAGGGGATCGTCGCCGTCGCACGGCAGTTCCCCGTCGCGCTGCGCGATGTCCTCGCGGACGCGCCGCGGCTGCTCGCCATCTGCGAGGAGGTGCGCGACCCCGGAAACCTCGGAACGATCATCCGGGCGGCGGATGCGGCGGGCGCAGACGCCGTCGTCCTCACCGGACGCACGGTCGACCCCTACAACCCCAAGGTCGTGCGGGCCACGACAGGCTCGCTCTACCACGTGCCGGTGGCGCGCGCGGGCGAGCTCGCCGACGTCGTGTCCGCCGTGACCGCGGCCGGCCTGCGCGTCATCGCCGCCGACGTGAAGGGCGACGATCTGCTCGAAGCCCGCGGCAGCGGACTGCTGGCGGCGCCGACGGCGTGGCTGTTCGGCAATGAGGCGCGCGGCCTCGCCGACGAGGCCCTCGCCCTCGCGGAGACCGCGCTCCGACTGCCCATCTATGGCAAGGCGGAATCGCTGAACCTCGCGACCGCCGCCAGCGTCTGCCTCTACGAGTCGGCGTTCGCGCAGCGCGCGGCATCCTCGTGAGAAGACCTCTCATCTTGATGAGAAGAAGATGAGAGCACGATGAGATACCTGTGGATAACCATGAGCGAGGCCTGATCGCTTCCTAGCCTGTCGAGATGACGGCCTCGGACTCTGCGGCACCACGCACCTCGAACATCACCGTTCGACGGGGCGATCCCCTCGTCGTGCTCTCAGGCGTTCAGAAGCATTACGGCGACTTCCATGCCCTCAAAGACATCGACCTGACAGTGCACCGCGGCGAGGTCGTGGTCGTGATCGGCCCGTCCGGGTCGGGCAAGTCGACGCTGTGCCGCACGATCAACCGACTCGAGACCATCACCAGCGGCACCATCACGATCGACGGGCAGGAGCTGCCGCGCGAGGGCCGTGCGCTCGCCGCGCTGCGCGCCGACGTCGGCATGGTGTTCCAGTCGTTCAACCTGTTCTCCCACCTGACGATCCTGGAGAACGTCACGCTCGGACCCGTCAAGGTCAAGAAGATGCGCAAGGCGGATGCCGAACGCGAGGCGCGGACGCTCCTCGAGCGCGTCGGCGTGGCCGCCCAGGCGAGCAAGCTGCCCGCGCAGCTGTCGGGCGGCCAGCAGCAGCGCGTCGCGATCGCCCGTGCCCTGGCGATGCAGCCGAAGGTCATGCTCTTCGACGAGCCGACGAGCGCGCTCGATCCCGAGATGATCACGGAGGTGCTGGAGGTCATGACCTCCCTCGCCGAAAGCGGCATGACGATGATCGTCGTGACGCACGAGATGGGCTTCGCCCGCAAGGCCGCCGATCGGGTCGTGTTCATGGCGGACGGCCAGATCGTCGAGGAGGCGGCGCCCGAGCAGTTCTTCACCTCACCGCAGAGCGACCGCGCCAAGGACTTCCTGTCGAAGCTGTTGGCGCACTAGGCCTCCGCGCCCGCACCGGCGCGGCGGAACACACGGATACGGAACCAGGAGGACATCACATGCGACACAGAGGATTCACACGGGCCATCACGGCCGCCGCGGGCGTCGCGGTCGCGGCGCTCGCGCTGGCCGGCTGCAACAGCGGGGCGCCGGGAGCGTCGGGCTCCGACGCGGCATCGGGGAGCACCCCGTGGGAGGTCGCGAGCGGCGTCACGATCGAGGGCAGCCCCACGTTCGACCGCATCAGCGCCGCGGGCGGCGTCACGATCGGGGTCAAGGAGGACCAGCCGGGACTCGGATACCTCGACCCCGTGTCGGGTCAGCGCAGCGGCTTCGACATCGACATCGCGCGCTGGATGGCGGCATCCCTCGGCTACGACGAGAGCAAGATCACCTTCAAGGCGATCCCCTCGGCCAACCGGGAGCAGGCGATCGTGAACGGCGACATCGACATGTACGTCGGCACCTACTCGATCACCGACAAGCGCAAGCAGCAGATCTCGTTCGCCGGCCCCTACTTCGTCACCGGACAGGGTCTGCTCGTCGCCGCCGACAACACCAGCATCACGGGCAAGGACTCGCTGACCGCCTCGGACACGGTCTGCTCGGCGACGGGATCGACCTCGATCCAGCGGATCAAGGAGGAGACCCCCGCCAAGACGAAGGAGTACGACACGTACTCCACGTGCGTGGAGGACCTCAAGTCCGGCCAGGTGGATGCGGTGACCACCGATGAGGCGATCCTCATCGGCTACGCCGCCCAGGACCCCTCGAACCTGAAGGTCGTCGGCGACGTCTTCAGCGAGGAGCGGTACGGGATCGGCATCCCGAAGGGCGACACCGCCTTCCAGTCCTTCCTGGACGAGACGCTCACCAACGGCGGCTCCACGTGGCAGGCGATCTTCGATCGCAACCTCGGCGCATCCGGTGTGAGCGCGACCCAGCCCGCGGTCGACGCCGTCGGCTGACCGCGTGATCGGGCGGCGGGGTGCGCTCCGCCGCCCGATCCCTCGGCACACGTGAACCGGAGAAGCAAGGGAGGACGCGCATGGGGATCATCACGGACAACCTCGACCTGTGGGGCGAGGCGATCGTCGGGACGATCGCGCTGCTGGTGGGCGGCGGCCTCATCGCGATCGTCCTCGGTCTCGTCGTGGGGGCGATGCGCGTCTCGCCGATCCCCGCGGCGCGGGCCGTCGGCACCGTGTACGTCAACTGGATCCGCAACACCCCGCTGACGCTGGTCATGTTCTTCTTCGCGTTCTGTCTGCCGCAGCTCCTGGAGCAGCGCATCGACTCGATGCCGCTCGCGATCGGCGCGCTCGGGGTCTACACCGCGACCTACGTCGCCGAGACGCTGCGCTCGGGGGTCAACACGGTGCCGCTCGGTCAGGCGGAGGCGGCCCGCGCCCTCGGTCTCACCTTCACGCAGGTGATGAGCCAGGTCGTCCTGCCCCAGGCTGCGCGCTCGGTGATCCCGGCGGGGATGAGCGTGCTCATCGCCCTCCTGAAGAACACGACGGTGGCCGCGGGGTTCTCCGTGCTCAACCTCGGCTCGGTGCGCTCCTGGCTGAGCGAGCGCGGGGAGAACCAGCTCGCGGTCCTCCTGTGGGTCATGGTCGTCTTCATCGTGCTCGCCCTCCTGCTCGGGTGGGTGCAGCGATATGCGGAGCGCCGATGGAAGGTGGCACGATGAGCGGCTCGGTCCTCTACGACGCCCCGGGTCCCCGCGCGATCGCGCGCAACCGGATCCTCGGCGTGCTCACGATCATCGTCGTGGCCGCCATCCTCGGCTGGGTGATCTGGCGGTTCGCCGCCAGCGGTCAGTTCACGGCCGAGAAGTGGCAGATCTTCTCGTACGGCACGATCTGGCTGCAGTTCGTCGAAGCCGCCGGCCGTACGCTCGCCGCGTTCGCCGCGGCGGCGGTCGGCGCGGTCGTCCTGGGCCTCGTGCTCGCCATCGGAAGCCTCTCCGACCACGCCTGGATCCGCGTGCCGGTCGGCGCCGTCGTCGAGCTGCTGCGTGCCGTGCCGGTGCTCGTCTTCATGATGCTGCTCTACTACGGCCTCCCGGTCGTCGGGATCAAGATGCCGACCTACTGGGCCGTCGTCATCGCCCTCGTCGCCTACAACGGCTCGGTGCTGGCCGAGGTCATCCGGGGCGGCGTGCAGGCGCTTCCCCGTGGGCAGAGCGAGGCCGGCTACGCCCTCGGGCTGCGGAAGGCCGGCGTCCTGCGGCTCGTGCTGCTGCCGCAGGCGGTGCGGGCGATGCTGCCCGTCATCATCGCCCAGCTGGTGGTGACCCTGAAGGACACCGCGCTCGGCTTCATCATCACCTACCCGGAGCTGCTGTTCCTGGTCAAACAGCTCGGCTCCAACGCCCCGTACGGCTCGCCGCTCATCCCCTCGGCGATCGTCGGCGGTGCGATCTACGTCGTCCTCTGCCTCGCGCTGTCGTACGTGGCCTTCGTCGCCGAGCGCGCGACGCGTCGTTCGCCCCGCACGCCCTCCCTCGAGCCGGAAGGGGATGCGGAACCCGCCACCGCGACCGAGACGATCGCCGCCCAGCGCGGACTCGGCAAGTTCGACGGCACGGCGGGAGGCGCCGCAGGCTGAGCTTCCCGTCGCCGCGTAGACTCGATCTCCGTGTCCGACACCCCTTCGAACCCGATCACCCCGGAGGCGGTCGCCCAGGCGACCGACGATGCGCTCGCCGCGATCGCGGCCGCATCCGACTCCGCCGAGCTGAAAGCGGCACGCGCCGCGCACCAGGCCGAGGGCTCACCGCTCGCACGTCTGAACGCGAGCCTGCGGGACGTGCCGAACGAGCGCAAGGCCGAGTTCGGCAAGCTCGTCGG